>NZ_JBLFEP010000031.1:0-1185 GCF_047345415.1 Maribacter corallii | reverse complement strand
CCTATGCAAAGTTCTCCCGTTGTTCCTTTGGGCAATAGCTGATTGTTGACACCAAGAATATATGCCTTTGTATTTCCTATGGGCCTACCGATTGGAATACGATCCCGACAATCTTTTCCTATTATTTTAAAGCTCGTTGCAACTACACAGTTCTCTGTGGGACCATAATTGTTTACTATCGTATAAGTCGTCTCCTTTGACAATGTCCTTAGTTTATCACCCCCAGTCAATAGGTAGCGTAATGTTTTGTTGCCAAGACCTACGAACTGTTCACACACCTGTGTTGGTAAAAAAGAAATTGTAATATCATACAACGTAAAATAATCGTTGAGAGCTTTAACATCCATTCGGATATCGTCATGGATAATATGTATACAAGCTCCTTTTAATAAATAGGGAAATAATTCCCATACGGATGCATCGAAACCGAAGCTTGCAAACTTCGTACTGTTGTCCGAGGAGACTACTTGATAGTAACTATTATGCCAATAACATAAATTAACTAATGAACAATTCTCTACCATTACCCCTTTAGGAATTCCCGTACTACCTGATGTGTAGATAATATAGCAAAGGTCACTATTTGCATTGACCAATAAAGGGTTGGGAATCAGCTCATCATGTAAATCTATGTCTCCTAGGTTTATAAAATCTTTTTCTATCCCAACAGTATCCATAACCTCTTTCGTTGAAAGGACTAGCCTACTATCACTCTCCTTCAACATATAATCGACTCTTTCTTTCGGGTAGCTAGGGTCTATAGGAAGAAAAGCTGCTCCAGACTTAAGAATTCCTAATATTCCGAATACCATCTCCATAGATTGAAGAGTCATTACGCCTATGATATCATTAGGGCCGATACCCATTTCCTTTAACCTATGACCTAGAATATTCGCCTTCTGGTTTAAATCCTTATAACTAAGTTCCAACCCGCAATAAAACAATGCCACTTTATCAGGAGTCTTCTCCACCTGGTCCTCGAAAAGGTCGATGACCGTCCTGTCCAAGGGATAGGCCACCGCCGTATCATTGTAAGCGTGCAACAGCTCATCGCGCTCATCAGGGGTGATCATGGCTATGTCCGATAACCGTACCGTTGGATCTTCTATGACACTACCTACTATATTTTTGAAATACGTGACAAAACGCTCCATCGTTTCCCTCTTGAACAGATCCGTGGAGTAT
>NZ_JBLFEP010000030.1:0-1224 GCF_047345415.1 Maribacter corallii | reverse complement strand
TTCGAACTGGGGGGCAATTCGATCAAGATACTAAGCCTAAGCAAGAAAATCGAGGAAAGACTGAATGTGGATGTAGCAGTTGCAGACTTGTTTAGATATTCAACGATACAAAGTTTTGTGAAAAGCATTACTGGGGGCAGATTAGATGAAGAAATTTTAAGAAAGAGAACTGCAGATGAAATCTATGAAATGGATGGTATAATCGATAGTCTTAAAGATGAGCAATTATAAATCGACTGACATAGCGATAATCGGTATTTCGGGCAAATTTCCGGGGTCAAAGAATTTAGATGAATTCTGGGGCAACATAATTGAGGGAAAGGAATCTGTTTCATTTTTCACAACCGAAGAGCTTTCAAATGAATCGATATCGAAGGAATTACTGGATTCCGATTCCTACGTTAAAGCTAACGCCTACCTTAAGGACAAGCATTACTTTGATTCTGGATTCTTCAATTACCTACCCAAAGAAGCGCGGTTGATGGATCCCCAAATGCGTTTGTTCCACCAGGTGTGCTGGCATGCCCTTGAGGACTCCGGTTACGGCAGGAGAAAGGCGGACGATAAAATCGGGCTTTTCGCTGGGGCGGCCCTGAACAACGATTGGATGAATTACTCCCAGTTATTGACATCCGAAGGGGCCGATGCATTTGAAGCTTCTCAGGGTAGTAATATTTCGTTTTTATGTTCGAGAGTATCCTATGCTTTGGATTTACAGGGGCCTTCTGTTTATTTGAATACGGCCTGTTCCACATCTTTGGTAGCTGTTCAGGAAGCGTCATCGAGTCTGCTGTTAAGAGAATGCGATATCGCCTTGGCGGGGGGTGTAAGGGTGAATAATTTCTCAAAAAAAGGATATCCGTACCGGGAAGGGATGATCTATTCTAGGGACGGCCATTGCCGCCCCTTTGATGCGGGAGCCAGTGGAACGGTCAGTGGCGAGGGAGCTGGTGTGGTTGTGCTAAAACGTTTGAAGGACGCGTTGGCTGACAAGGATACCATCCATGCGATTATAAGGGGAAGCGGCCTGAACAATGACGGTTCACGGAAAATGTCGTTTTCGGCCCCCAGTATTGACGGCCAGATCAAAGCTGTTACAAGAGCCCTAAAGATGTCAAAGATACCGGCTGAGAGCGTCGGTTACTTGGAGGCCCATGGTACCGGTACCGTGTTGGGGGACCCTATCGAGGTCGAGGCCTTGAATCGTTCCTATGGCCGATCGGA
>NZ_JBLFEP010000003.1:809615-1003143 GCF_047345415.1 Maribacter corallii | reverse complement strand
AACTCCATAGTTATTTGCAGGAAAGATTGCCCGATTATATGCTGCCTGTACACTATGTGCATATGGATCGATTACCGTTGACCTCTAATGGTAAGGTCGACCGCAAGGCCCTTCCTGATCCTGAATCCACCGCGAGTGTTGATTATGTTGCACCTTCCAATGGGATAGAGGAACAACTTGTGGGTATATGGAGCGATGTATTGAAGCTCGATAGGGGATCCATCGGTGTCACCCGGAGTTTTTTCGAACTTGGGGGGCATTCACTTAATGCAACTGTCTTAACCAGTAAAATTCTTAATCATTTTAAGGTAGAAGTTCCTTTGGTGAACATTTTTATTAGACCTACAATTAAGAGTATCGCAAGTGAGATTGCTTCTTTAACCCAAATGATAGATTTAGGAAGAAATCGATTAGTGGTTCAGATTAGTGGAATTTCCACTAATAATAATATGTTCATGGTTCATGACGGAAGTGGTGATATTCAAGCTTATACTCAGTTAGCCAGTGGCCTCAAAGGCTATAATTGTTGGGGCCTGAGAAGTGATTCGATTTCATTCTTCGGCCCGGTTAATATGGTAATTAGGGATTTAGCAGCAAGTCATTTAAGAAAAATAAAGTCCATTCAACCGAATGGACCATATACAATTTTAGGTTGGAGCATTGGAGGGATTCTAGCATATGAAATTGCTCGTCAAATTGAATCTACAGGCGATGTGGTTGATAAGTTATTTATGTTAGATTCACAGATTGACTATTCCAAAGAGCTAAAAACAACTTCATTCTCCTTAAATAGTGAAAAAAAGATTTTAAGAGGTTTAGTAAAGGCGACTAATTTGACGTTCGATCACGCAAATTCCGTTGAAGAATTATGGGCTGAATCCCTAGATATTTTATATAAACAGAAGACGGAAATAATTAAGAATTTCATACCAAGTTACTTACAATCAATTATCCCAAATTTTAATCAAATTGATTTGAAGTTTTTAATTATCTATACCAACACCATTAGAACTTTAAATAGGGCAATTTTTAAATACAATCTAAAAGGAAAATTAGAAACCCAACTAATTTATTTGAAAGCAGCCAAAAGCAACGCAGATAGTAATGGTTTTCAAAGGTATTTTAAGCAAAAGATTACTTCACTGGTGGTAGACGGAGATCATTTCTCTATGCTAAAGAATCCAGTAGTCAAAGCTCTAGTAGAGAGAATAGATGAACACCAAGAAGTAAATAACTAAATAATTTGATACAGTTATGAAAAAATATTTAAAGAAATTATTTTCTCCCCTATTGTGGGGATTAATATTTATCGGTAGTTATTCTTATTGCCAGGAAAGTGAACTCGAAGCGAAAATAGATAAAGAAGTATCTCGTCTTATGAATCGGGGTGATATCCCTGGATTGAGTTTAGTTATTCTTAGAGGGAATCAAAAGATTTTTAAAAACTATGGATATGCGGATTTGAAGAATCAAGTCGAGGTTAATTCCAAAACCTTATTCGAAATCGGGTCCTTAAGCAAATCATTTACGGCATTAGCACTTTTTGAACTTGTTGATCAGGGTGAAATAGATTTAGACAAAGACGTGTCTACTTATTTGCCATGGTTCAAAGTGATTTATAAAAATTCTATTGCGACCATTACTGCTAGGCAATTGTTACATCATACAAGTGGAATTCCATGGAATACGATATCCAAAATCCCCCAAACAGACGAATCAGATGCCCTCGAATTAACTGTAAAGAAACTGGTCGGACAAGAATTAGACAACCCACCAGGAAAGGAGTATCAATATGCTACTATTGGATATGACGTTTTAGCTTTGCTTATTCAAACTATTTCTGGGAAACCATTTGAGGAATACTTACAGACAAATATTATTGATAGACTTGGGCTAAGTCATACTTCTATTGGAAAAGCTAAATATAGTGAGCTATTGGCAACTGGATATAAAATTGGCTTCTCATCACCTAGAAAATATATTGCACCGAAATATAGAGGGAATAATGCCGCCGGTTATGTTATATCAAATGGCGAGGATCTATCAAAATGGCTAGAATTTCAGATGGGTAAATCTGGTTTTGAAGATTTATATGAATTTGCCAAGATAACCCATATACGAGATGAGACGGTACCTCCTCACGGTATGGCATTCTATTCCAGCGGATGGCACACTTCATTGGAAGGGAATGGGGAACTCTATCACGATGGGCAGAACCCAAATTTTAGCTCCTATATTGCTTTTCGACCTGCTAAAGAAATTGGTGTTGTCGTGTTAACCAATTCCAATAGCACTTATTCCAGGTTTATTGGTGCGCAAATGATGAAAATATTAAGTGGAGAAGACCTGCTAGAGGAACTATCACTAAATGATGGGAATGATAAAATGTATTCGGCAATTTTCATCGGTCTTATTGTATATATATTAATTGTAGTTGGATACCTGGTTTTTATTGTTGTTTCAATAGTTAAGAAAAAAAGGAGATATTCAAATATTACCTGGATACGATTTGGCAGCTTTATTAAATCCCTAATTTTTATACTGCCATTTTTGATTGGAATTTACATTCTTCCCGGAGCTATATTAGGATTTTCGTGGGAAGCAATCTTTGTGTGGAGTCCCGTTAGTCTTATTGCTTTAGTAACAATAATTCCGGTTGCTCTTATAACTACTTATTTGACCTATCTAATTGGCACATTTTTTCCTGAAAAAAATATTTATAAGAGAGAATTGCCCAAAGTTCTTTTACTTAGTATACTGGCCGGTCTGGCTAATGTGATAATCATAATTATGGTTACTTCTGCCATTGGTTCAGAGGTGGAATGGAAGTATTTAGTATTTTATTACGCCCTAATAGGCAGTTTATATTTACTTGGTAGAAAATATGTCCAAATTAATCTTATTAAACTTACAAGGAAATTAGTATTCAGTCTTACGGTTGAACTTATTGAAAAGGTATTTTCAACTTCTTTTCAGAGTTTTGAAAAAATTGACAGAGGTAGAGTTTATACGGCTCTTAATGATGATGTAAATACTATTGGTAATTCTACTAACATGTTCGTCACGTTGATTACAAGTTTTGTAACAGCTATTGGCGCATTTTTATATTTGGCGTCCTTAGCTTTTTGGGCAACGGTTTTAACAATTATCTTGATAGTTTTAATATCATTAATCTATTACTTTACGGTTCAAAGTACGAATACTTATTTCGAAGAAGCTCGCACTTCTAGAAACGTTTTTATGGGGCTAATAAATGGAATGATTGATGGATTTAAAGAACTTAGCTTACATCGTAATAAAAAACTTGAATATAAAGACGACATAGCCAATAGCGCCAATGAGTTCCGAAATAAAACCACTAAAGCAGAAATTAGATTTGTAAATGCATTCCTAGTAGGCGAATCTTTGCTAGTAATTTTGCTTGGTGTTGTATCAATAGGGATGTCAAAATTATTTCCTAGTATCCCATTTTATACCATTCTCAGTTTTATAATAGTTTTGCTGTATTTAATTGGCCCAATAAACGCCATTCTAAATTCAGTGCCTAGCATTGTCGGTCTACGGATAGCTTGGAATCGAGTTGCTCAATTCAATAAAGAAATTCCCGCTAATCTAAACCTAAATGATATTCCTGAACCCTTACTTGAAAATGTAGGTCAATTTGAGGCTAAAGGCGTTACTTTTCAATTTGAGAATAGCAAAGGTGAAAAAGATGGTTTTAGTATTGGTCCCATAGACTTGAAAGTTAAGAGTGGCGAGATACTGTTCTTAATTGGTGGTAATGGTAGTGGTAAAACTACCCTTGCAAAATTAATCACTGGTTTATATAAGCCCGATCAGGGGGAGTTCCTAGTTAATGATAAAAGCATGAAAAATTATCAGCTGGGCGAATATTTCTCAACAGTTTTTAATCCTCCACAGCTATTTGATAAATTATATAACATAGAAATAAATAATATAGCTGAAGTTCATAAATACCTAGAAATACTAGATTTAGAAAAAAAAGTGGAAATAGTTGATAATACTTATA
The DNA here is from genome assembly GCF_047345415.1 of Maribacter corallii. NCBI lineage: Bacteria > Pseudomonadati > Bacteroidota > Flavobacteriia > Flavobacteriales > Flavobacteriaceae > Maribacter > Maribacter corallii. The sequence goes on along the minus strand of NZ_JBLFEP010000003.1, from coordinate 999,113 downwards.
GCACAATTCAACTCTCGGCAGGACAAAGAAAAAGACTGGCATTGCTCCAATGCTATTTAGAGGGCTCTCCAATATATTTATTTGACGAGTGGGCTGCAGATCAAGATCCAGAATATCGCAAATTTTTCTACGAGACTCTTCTTGTAGAGATGAAAAATAATGGCAAAATTGTTATAGTTATCACTCACGATGATCATTACTTTCATATTGCTGACAAGGTCTGTAAAATGAATTTTGGAAAATTAGAAGCTTATTCGAGCGATAATCTTTTTTTAACTAATAGTTAATTTCAAATGTCGTATAAATCTTTCGACATAAATGTTGATAAGGTAATTGGAATTGTTGGAGGTATGGGGCCAGAGGCAGGTGTCGACCTTGTTAGTTCTATATATAAAAATACTCAAGCTTTTCTTGATCAAGATCATTTGTCGGTGATACTAATGTCATTTCCAAAATATCTTGAAGATAGAACTGCATTTATAATGAAAAAAAAATCAATTAATCCAGCCTTGAACATCGTCAAGATTATCCTAAAACTTGAGCGTGCCGGAGCAACTTTGATAGGAATAGCATGTAATAGTTCGTATAGCCCCTCAATACATGAGGTTATATTGGCTGAACTTAAAAAAAAAAACAGCAAAGTAAAATTGCTTAACATGCCATATGAGACCTGTCAATATATAAAAAAAGAACACCCAGACCTTTCTCGAATAGGGGTCATATCAACAAATGGAACCTACCATTCTGGAGTTTATCACAATATTTTAAGAAATCTAAACTTTGAAGTAATAATACCAGATTACAATTTTCAACATAACATAATTAACCAAGTGATTTATAATTCTGACTATGGAATAAAAGCGAACTCATCAAGTGTTATCTCAAAAAAAGTGGAAGAACAATTACAAAAAATCTTAAATTATTTTGAATATAAAAAAGTAGATGCTGTTATTCTTGGTTGTACAGAACTAGCTTTAATACCCGAGAATTACTACCATACAGATATTTTGTTGTTTAACTCAAATGAATTATTCGCGAAAGCATTAATAAAGGAAATAGAGAAAAACTAGCTGCAAAACTGTTGTGAATCAAGAGTGAATAAGAAAAAAAGTGCGCAATATGAGCTTCCCAAGTATTTAATTTTATCGGTTCCTTCTAATATCACAGTACAACCAAGAATAACCATATAAATGTTTTAAGCTTAATAAAGTTGGAGAGAAAAGATTACCAAATAAGCGAAAAGTGTTTTTGGGTAAAACGAATTATTATTAGTCCCTATCAATACCCACGGATTTATGTTTGCAGTTTTGATTTTCAGATTATACTTATGAATTTTTTTTAGGGAAGTGATTAGAAACAGGTCACCTACTGATGTAAGTATACTATGCTTGCTAAAATTTCAACATTTAAAAATGAATGTTTTATGGACTTAATTAGAGGCACTGCAACTTTTGTTATACCACATTTTGCGGACAATCAAAAACCTTTGAATGATTACCTAGACAAGGCAATAACAAGTTTGATAAATCAGACGGATGATAATTGGAGAGCGATAATAGTAGATGATATGTCTTCAAAAAAGGGGATAATTGATTATTTAGACAAAATTAAATCAAAAGCACCAGATAGAATTCATTACATCATTAGAAACTCGAACGATGGCCCTGGTATTGCTAGAAATGTTGGTATTGAATGGGCATATAGAAATAACTCGCCAATAGTCCTTTTTTTGGATGCCGATGATATATCTCATCACAAAAGACTTGAAGTAGTTAGAAAAATAATGGGAAAGGATGATTTGGTAAGCGTTGTCTATTCTACATTTGAAGTAATTGATGAAAATGATGACAAAGTTCCCTTTGAAAAGTTAACGGGTTCTATTCAAGAAATTTTAGAAGGACATGAAAATCCGATTGAAGGATATGATGCTTGGATTGAAATTGGTACACGCAAAGGATATATTAATTTGACATCTGCAACAAGTGTTAGGACGGAGCTTGCTTTCAACTGTCCGTTTCCACCAGAAAGAGTCTCCGAAGACTCGTACACGTGGCTATTATATTCCGTCAAAGGTGAGAAATTTATCTACAGTGATGAAATAAAGACATTATATAGAATAGTCCAAACTAGTTCTGGTTCGGCAACACGTTCAGTCCATGGAAGGCTCGAGTTTTATAAAAATAAGTGTAGAGTTGATTGCTCTGGGTTTTTAAAAGCACTTGAAATAGCACTAAACAAAGGAAAGATAAATAGAGAGAAAAGAAATGAGTTGGCGATACGATTTTATATAAAACTTGCCGAGACAATGAAAAGAGAGAATTGTCCGGAACTTGCTATTGAGCAAATTGAAAAAGCGAGAGTATTGGATACATTGCTTTTTAATAAGTACTATTGTCCCATATCCGTTGTTAAATCACTTTGAAAAAGATTGTGTTTAATCTCTCGTGTTCTTTTTTCAGAAAGTTTTAGCTAAAAATGAAAAAATTAAAGTATGCCTAAATAGTTTTGACCAATATGTATTGGTAAAAGCTTACCTTTTTTTAAAGGCCTCGTTGTTGTTCTTCATTTTGAAAACAATTCTTGGGGTATTGGTGTATTTCTTAGAAATATCATAATTGGTTTATTTCTGCATACTTTCAATCATAACAAGTTACCTCAGGTAATCTATAGTTTGATTTCTAAAGTAGTCTCCAAAAGTATTAATCAAAAAGCAACCATCCATCCATGTAAATAGTAAGTTAAGTAAGCAGCTATCTTTTTGGAAAATTTCTTTTATCGAAAGCTTTCATAATTCTAAATTCTCCTATGGTATAAGAATTATTGAAACTACTTTTTACGACCCTCCATTTACACACGATTGCTTAGATTTCAATATTTCCCATACTAGCGGACTAGTATTTATTGTTTTAAATAAATCGGTGCGTTTTCAAGTAGATACGGAGTTAGTATTTCCAAGTTTTTATGTAGAATTCAGGTTTCAATTTCATGATTACCAAATATCACAAATTGAAACTTCAAACCTGCAAATACAGAAGTTTTTCAAAGGGATTCATTAGTGATTATTGAGCGAAAGGCGAGAACAATTTCTTCAATTACTTCTTGCGTCGATTAATATTAATAGTGGAATCGATTCTTCGAAGATTGAATATTAAACCACCTATTCCATAAAAAACTCTAAATGACTACTTCCGAAAACATAGTTAAATCATAACAGCTAATGAATTCATTAAAGATTTTCTAAAATGAAATTTGAAAAAGAGTGTAGAACATTACCAAATCAAAGGTCACGATTCTTGAGGTATAAGTTTGGCAAGAATATAAGTTACAATACATCGATTGTTATAGAAATAAGTCAACATCCTGAATTAGAAATTGTCAATACCGTTGTGAATAAACTTATGGACAGACATGAACTTCTTAGGACTATATTTTGCTACCGAAATGGCGAAGTTCTCCAAAGGGTGTATAATAAGGCCAAATTCAAGTCAAGAGTGAAGTTCAAAGACATATCTGGGAAAAACAAAAAAACAAGGGAAAGATTGTTTGAAAGATTTACAAATTATATGTTCGATTTAGAGACAGAGCCGGCATTCAAATGTATATTAACTAAAAATGGGAAAAAAAAATATGTTTTTTCTATGGTTCTTGATCATATTATTTACGACACTGAGTCTATTAAAATTATTGAAAAAGAAATATTTTTTCTTTATGAGGCCCAAATAACTGGAAGCACAAAGTCGTTAAAAACGTCGAAAGTTCGATTTAGTGATTTTGTCAATCATTACTATCAGCATTATCAGGGCAATCAATTAAAATATCATACTGAATATTTCAAAAAAGTATTTAATAATTCTCCCTTAGTGCCTCATCGGTTGAAAATGAAAGATATATATCTACAAAAACCTGATAATATAGAGAGCAACAAACATAATAGATTAGACAGGAAAACAGCGATGAAATCTTTGACTAGTTTGGACATGAGCAAAGATGTTGTTAGTAAAAACTACAATGGTTATTGTTTCCTTATTCCAAGTGAAATTTCAGATAAAGTATTGAGTATTTCAAGAAAGATGAATATTCCCCCTTCCATTTTTATATTGGCAAGTTTCTGTTTTTTGATGAAGAAAGTTAATTATCAAAACGATTTAATAATAGATGTACCCATTTCATTAAGGAATGAGGAAATGTTTAAGGAATTAGTTGGTTGGCTAGATAGTGCTTTGTTAGTCAGAATCAATATAAGAGATTTAAGTTTTGATTCTCTAATTTTAGAATGTAGGGATATTGTATATGAAGCATTCGATCATAGATTTTATCAGAAATATTTTGCCCATTTGGGTATTTTAGAAAAACACGAATCCTTCACATCTTGTCAGGTAAATATAATTGATGATTTAGAATCTCACACAACACTATTTCATCCATTTCACTATTCTTCCGAAAGTATCATTTTCGATTTTGAATTTCAAATTAATATGTTCAAAAATGGGTTTAAGGTCTCCTGCAAGTACATGGAAGAATTAATTCAAAAAATCGAAGTGAGAAAAGTATGTGACGAATATATTTATTTATTGGAGTATCAAACAAATAGATTAATGCCAACTTTATAATATCGAGATGAATCGTATTGCCCTTAAGAACGGTATAAGTTGCATATGAATTGCTCGATACAAACTGACTAGTAACCTTACTTAAATGTGGCATTTACCTTGAAAAATTCAAATAAAGCTTTACTTAAATGAGCAAAACCAAATTATTTTGTTTTCCCTATGCTGGTGGATCCAGTCAAATATATAATAAATGGAAGCCTGATTTAAACCCAAAAATCGAATTAATACCAATTGAGCTATCAGGTAGAGGGAAAAGAATGAATGAGCCTTTGTACAAAAGCTTTAAAGAACTAATCAATGATGTCTTTCAACAGGTTCGTGGTAATCTTCACCAAACACCATTTGCATTTTTTGGGCATAGTCTTGGAGCATTAATAGCTTATGAACTTATTCAATTACTAAGAAAAAATAATTTTCCAAATCCAAAACATGTTTTCTATTCTGGGAAAAGTGTACCCCATGTTGAGACTAATGAGAAGGTGGTTTATCACTTATTAGATTCAATAGATTTTAAGAGGGAAGTAATAAAGCTGGGAGGGACCCCCCCTGAGTTCTTTATGCACCCCGAACTTGAAGAACTATTTCTTCCCCTTTTAAAGAATGATTTCAAAATGGCCGAAACTTATAATTTTACGGGAGCTTCAAAGAGATATGATGGGGATATTACTGTTTTCTTGGGAAAAGATGATCAACAGACAGCTGAACAATGTCAAGGATGGAATGAATACACTTCAGAAATATGTAAGATAATATATTTTAATGGCGGTCATTTTTTTATCCATACTGAAATGGATAAAATTGTTAATATCATCAACGAAACATTGAGATTGTAACGCATGATTTTTCACTGTCAAAAATAAAAAGTAACTCACTCAGGGGTTATTACATGTAATCCTGTTTTACCTTTCACCTAATGAAAAAGAAAGATTCAAAGATTGCATCTAGCTTAGCCTTAGAACAAATTAAAAAGAATAACAAGGGCATAAATAGGGAGGTTTTAAAAGTGCTTATTAATTATAAAATCAAGGATTATCTTATTGGTGACTCTTTATTAAGACTAAGACATTTTAAACTAATTCGTGATTTTTTTTTAAAAGCCAAAATAAGCGTCAACCTTCATCATCGAATAGATGTAGCTATGCTACAATATAATCCATATGTAGATCAATTGATTTCCAAAGATCTTGGTTCACAGAACATTTTTGAATATGATGTAATTATCATAATAGGAGATGATGAGGCTTTATATAAGGAAATAGTAAATCGATGGGTCAGGGAATTAGATATGGGAACCTTTGAGACAAGTATTTTTTCTCTTACCAGATATTTAAAAGTTGAAGAAAACAACCACAATATTTTACCACCCTATCAGGAATTGTATGAATTTATAGTACAAAAGAAAAATAAATTTAAACTAAAAAAAGAAATATTTATTCAAAATAGTGAAATAGAGTGGGCAAATCAATGGTTACAACTAAACGGTGTGAAGTCCAATGAGAAAGTCATAATTATTATTGATAGTTCATCTTTAAGAGAAAAGTTGTTGCCATTAGAAGTACATTTTAAAATCATCCTCTTTTTTCTTGAAAATGATAAGCATAAAATATTGGTTCTTGATAAATTTGGTAATGGAAAATCACTTTTTTATAACGAATGGTTTGATAATAAATTTGAACATAGATTCATTTTTGCTCAAAAACTAAAATTTAGACACGAACTAATGCTGTTATCTAGTGATTATATAAGATTCATTTTTGGTCCTTGCACAGGTATAATGCATTGTGCTTCGGCAATTCATAATCACTTTGTGTCAAAATATGGAAACGCAAGGGGACAACCTGATATTATGGTATATGCAGGAACAGATTCGTATGAAAATGACCATAAATCTATTTGGTGGGGTGATGACGAAGAAGCTAAATGTTGTGTTGTGAAATATGTAAACGATTTTCAAAAAGAAATTGTGTGGATAAATCCAAATGTTCATGACTATCTTCCATGTTCGGAGTATACATCATTACTATTACAAAATTTTATTAAAACAAAATTTTGGTCATACACTCTGTGACAAAGCTGAAAATATCATTAATCTTGAAACTTTTCGTTTGACCCTTTTTTCTTGGCAAGTACCTGTTCAAAGTTGCGCTTTTTGGAAAAGGTAACTAGAATTTGGTCCAAGATTTTGAAGAAGGTATGATTTTGTTTCTAGGATAAATAATTTGTAGAAATGTTATTTCATAATCAACATTATAATTAATGGACTTAGTCGTGGTCAAATTTTTCAGTTAGGGGCTCATAATCTAGTAAAACAAGGTACTCAGGACCAAGGGCTGATAGAGTTTTATTCGAAGGCGTTGAGGGAGAACTACAATTCAACTAAAAATCAACCTTTTATATAATCGATGACAATCCAAAATCAGAAGAGAATCACTTTAATTATAGTTTGCACATCGATTATATTCGGTATGATAAAATTGAAAAAAGCCAAATTATTGGGCCTCTCACGCAAAAATTACCTTTTTGGAAGATTCCGGAAAATGTGGGTTTAGGTTCTACAAATTGCATGATTAACTCTGTTGGAATTTATATGCATTTCAAAAATCGTGGGTATCATAATTATGCAATCCCTACTGCGTGAGAAGTACGTTTTGAACATATAACAAGGGATGCTACTCTAAAGGTACTTAAGGTTGAAGATGTTGATGTAGCCCGTGTAGAGCAGATTCTTGACCAATTACGAGAAGACAATAATCATAACCTTGATTTGAATATATAATTAGCACTATTTGAATGTCTCAATTAATATTACGGACAAATCTTTTTCTATATTCTAAGTGTTGTCAAGGCTAATTGAAAGTGAACTCTTGGACAGTATTTCTTAATCAATAATTAAGCTGATTTTTAAACTATAATGTAACCCTAAAAGTTGTTTTTTTAAATATCCAAATTAATATATAGTAGCAATTTAATATGAGGGAGAGATAGTATTAATAGGGCTTAATTGCTTTAGACTTTCAGATCATTCGAGCAGCTAATTTTTGTTAGTGAATTTTAATCATTTTTTAAAGAAAAAATACATTTTGAAAAAAAAAAGAAAACACGTTTTATCTCTAAGAGATTTGTCGAATCAAGACACTTTAGATATTATTAATAGTGGTGTCGATTACGCGCGCGGCAAGATTGAACTTGGAGAGCAGCTTAAAGGTAAGGTAATAGGTATTTATTTTACAAAAACCTCTACGAGGACGAGAACTTCATTTTCATCAGCGGCATTAAGACTTGGGGCACAAATTATTTCTTATGGACCTAATGATTTACAAATAAATACAGGTGAAAATATCCATGATACGCTACAAGTACTTTCTCAAATGTTGGACGGATTAGTTGTCAGGACATCTGGTCCTTTAACCGAACTTAGAACTCTGAAAAATATGGAAAGTATGTCTCTAATCAATGCTATGACAGATGATGAACATCCGACACAGGCATTGGCTGACCTTACAACAATTAAGTTGCACTTTGGAGAATTGTCTGGAATCAGAATCATTTATTTTGGGGAAGGAAATAATACTGCAATTGCTCTTGCTCTTTCCCTTACAAAATTCCGAAATGTAACTGTTTACTTTTGTACCCCTCCAAACTATGGGCTTGATAAATCGGTTCTATGTTATGCACAAAAAGAAGGTAAAAAAATGAATAGCCATATACAAGAGGTTCACCGCGTAAAGTCACTTCCTTTGGATGTAGATATAATCTATACGACAAGGTGGGAAACAACTGGGACTATTAAAGACGATATAAATTGGAGAAAAGAGTTTGAACCATTTTCGGTTACCGAAAGATTAATGGCCCAATATCCAAAAGCGATTTTTATGCATGATTTACCTGCTCATAGGGGAGAAGAGGTAGAGGCATCCGTAATTGATGGTGAAAAGAGTATTGTTTTTGAACAGGCAAAGAATAAAGTACATAGTGCGAAGGCAGTTCTGCAATGGTGTCTTGGTTAGACATGTCCTTTAAACTTGATAATTATACATTAAAAGAGTGTTGGATGGGTTCGAATCCGATGAAATAAATCGGGAGATCACGGAATCATTGCAGGAAAGGACTGTCATATTTACGAACAAAAGCAACTCATATGTGGACCTTGTTGATTATTAGGAAGTGTACATCATCCACCGAAAAGAACAATGACGAGACTACCGTGGATATATTTAAATGGGTGCACATACTAATAAGCAATACCAAAATAAAAGGGAAGTATCTCCAGTTCTATTTGGATGAATTCATATACAAACTCTACAGAAGGTATTTCCTAGGGAGGCTCTTAGATAAGGCGGTAATATCAGATCGTACAGGGTTATAACACTTTACTAATATACAATATCACATAGTATTATTAAATGGTGTTTGGTCATTATTACACCTGAAGGCAGCTAAAAATTTACCAAAAATTGCGGGATAGGCTTGTTGTGCAGAGACAAATCGTATATTGATTTTTATCGGAAATTTAGGAGGTAGCGGTGCCATAGTTTATAAAGAAAAGGAGAGAGTAAGCATTAGTCATTACCAACACCGTGTCCTTGATCGAAATGCACGTTGCTTATTATTTTGGGAATTAAAAAGGAGCAAAGTTGATTATTACTTCAATTGCTTAATTAAGGGAAACTTTTAGTACGCATGGGAAATGGGAAACATCAAAGGGGCACTATAAATAAGTTACCCCCACAAAAACAAAAAATTATGAACAATGATTTTTACATATGGCTAAGGACTTCTTTATTTTATGATATGAACGATTGGGAAAGTCTGTTAATGAATGGAATTAGACCTTTTTTAATTAGTGCGAAGGAAACTAAATATCTAAATAAATTTACAATTTATCTTAATCAAAAGAGAGGGGATAATATCAGAATTTCATTTGAGGTGCTGTTTGATAAAAAAGAAAAATTTTTAAGTTATTTTGATCATTATTTTAAAGATTATTTAATAAATAATCCTTCTTTGTCTAATGTTAAACACGAAACCTCCACAGAACCTTTAAATCTTTTTAAAAACTTTCCAAATGATTCAATTCAGTATAATGTATATGATCCTTCTCTTGTAAATTTTTCACAGAATTACCCCAAAGAATTTGAAAGTTTTGGTTATTTTTTCTCTCGAATTCTTTTAGAAAAGAAATATAACAGATTTTCTAGTTACGAAAGTATCTTTGAATTTTCTATCTCGTTGCATATTTTAATGATACGATCTTTTACTATAAATATTCGCAAAGCAAATTCGTTATTCGAGGAAATTTTAGTCAAAACGGATTTCAATAATTTGTATTTAGGGATTGTGCCGGTTTTGGATTCTAGATTTGAGAAAAATAAAAGAACATATCTGGCTCTTTTCAAAAATATTTGGCGGAGCGACTATACTGCTTTACCCTATTCTAAGGATTGGGTAGATATTTGTAAACAGCTAACAATTAAATCATCTTCTTTTAAAGACTATAGTTTTACAATATCTAGGGTATTAAGTGAACACTTAAATTTAAATAATCTTGAATGGTTTGCCCCCTTATATTTATGTTATAAGATGACTTTAAATTCAAAATAGCAACCACCTATTATTACTGAACCTTTTTGTTGTGCGCCCCTGCCTGGTATCTATCGGTATGAGAAAGAGGCCATAAGCCTGAAGTGCTGGCTATTTTCCTAGAGATTAGAGTTATAGGATAATCTAAAATTGAAGGAAACCAATGATTTGGCCTTACAAGGGAATCGCATAAATGACCAGTATTATAAGTTAGATAAGAAAGATAACCTCGTTAAAGAGGTGTCAATTTGGCGATTTTATTCTGTAATAATTTAAGTTAAAGCTATTTGAATTAAAAATGACTATTGAGTTTTATACTTCATTTAACAAAATTGAATAAATCCTACTTTATTATGGAAAATAAAATATCCTTTTGTACAGTTTCTATGAATAGAGCTCACCATATTGAGAAAACTCTTCCCCAAAATATTTTAGACAACGAAGACTATTCAAATTGTGAGTTTATACTATTAGATTACAATTCTTCAGATGGTCTAGAAGAATTCGTGAAAACTCAGTTAAAAAAATATATTGATAATGGAAAACTAATCTATTACAAGACCCTAACGCCTACTTACTTTCATAGAGGTCATTCGCTTAATACTGCTTTTAAACTGTCTACTGGTGATATAGTTTGCACTATAGATGCTGATAATTATACTGGTAAAGGATTTGCTTCTTATATTAACATGATGTTTAATAGATTTGAATCTATTTTTTTAGCGGTTGATTTAAATATTTATTCTTCAGATGTCTGCGGTAGGGTTTGTTCAAGAAGTGATGATTTTTTTAAGATAGGAGGTTATGATGAAACGATGGATTGTTGGGGCCATGATGATGATGATATTAAAAATAGATTAGCCCTTGCGGGATTGGAAAAAAAACATATTCAAGGCGGTCATTTTTTAAATGCGATTAGTCACGGTCATGAAGATCGATTGGCAAATGAATATCTTTTGAAATTTTTAAAAGAAATTTACTTATGTCATTGGACTCCTTCTATTTCGCATGTTTTAATTTTATTAAATAATCAAAAGTTCCAAAATATAGTTTTTTTGAATAGTCCTTCGTTAAACTCATATAGCTACAATAATTGTCTAAACCCTCTCGATGATTATTATATTAATATTGACGAGGAAGAAGGATACTCTGGAGACTGGCACGTTAGTGAAAATAACAAAAAATTTGAGCTAATCACCAAGGAGAAGGACATTTTCGGATTTGTAAAAAATGGAAAAAATTTTCAATTAGATAAGAAGGGTAACATTTATAATTACCGTGAAATCAAAGATAAAAATTTTATTGAACTTGTTATAAAAGAATACTCGTACGCTAAAAATAGAATAAAATTGAGAAAAAACAGTGCAGCGAACACCCCGGTCGTCAATTTAAATATGGAAATTGGCAGAGGAATTGTTTATAAGAATTTTGATTATGATAATCCTATTTAGATTTAATTCAGAGCTTTTTTAAAGTTATTACCTTTTGGAAAGTTTATCATATCGAAATATTGTGCAAAAAATGTTATAGAGGTTAGTAGTTCGGCACATATTAAATTATTCTGATAGATTTTATCCCTATTGACCATTCTTGTAATCAGGTTGTTAAGTATTGCCACTTTATTCGTTCTATAGCAAAACTCGTTGATATATCTATTAATATTGAAATCACTTACCCATGAAGAAATTGTTCTAATCCAAGATTTGATGGATTATGGTATGTAGAGCTATGAAGATAGGTCCGTTATTGCTTTTATCTGGGTAATATCATAAACCCTTGAAATTGGTCTATACCTCTTCTATTTATCGAAAGTCACTTTGACTTCTCTTCTTATACTGTTAACAAAAATGTATTATGGGGATCGTGCCGAGAAATCTTCGATCCGCGTAGTATACATCCGCTTGACTTTTCCGTACCCGGTAAGCAGAATCGCCTTTACCGAAATGTTAGAATTTTGCTCTAACGTAGTCTAAGCAATAGGGTTCCATAAACTTACTGTGAACAAAGTTTTGCTGGGTAACAATTGCAATAGCTGATAAAACTGGCGCATCAGTAATCATTAGAGCAAGAAATGGGTAATTTTATTTTGAACAAACAGAAGAGAGCAGAGTATTAAGATGGTCATCTCTAAAATTTAATAAATTGTACAATGATGAAACCACAATTGATTTAAGAAGTGGTGGAGAAATTTTGGAAAAATGTTTGCTCCCTGAGGAAGAAGGTTCTAACTGAGGAACTTAATATTCCAATTCCTACAACTTAATAGATGGAGATATGATATTTTTCAATTTTAAAACTAATTCAAAAAAGTATAACAATTAATTTATCTCTTGAACTAGAGTAAGGTGCACATTACTATGAAATGACTAAGTTAGCAAAACAGATTCAAGAATCAATTAAGCCTTTAATTCCATCAATGGATCGTCCGATATTATTTGAATACCCAATAGAGATTGAAAACTACTCTAAAGTTACTACTTTAATTGAAAAAATATGAACTGATGGTAAAAAAGACGAATTTACAGCTGAATACTATTCAGAAATTGAAATAAAAGATTGGAAAGCCGATAAAAAGGATATTCAGTCCTTTATGAAAAGGTTGAAAAAAATCATAAAGATGATTTCAATACTTACGGTGTTGTTTCGGTTTTCGAAGACATAAGAATTATTTGGGGGGTTGAATTAGATAAATTCGGGAAAATAAACGAAGTGAAAATTTTATCCTAGTATAGATAATAATCAACTACAAATCTAATAAGTGCTTCATGTAACATTTGGTATACAAGTAAATTTTTTACCTAACCATTTTTTAAGCCTTCTCTAGGTTCTAATTTTCTTCAGAAACCCTAACATTCAAACATTTTCTATCTGATTCAACTTGCTCTTAAATAATGTAAGAATCCAGTAAAACGGAACCTTTTAAAAGTGGAAAAATAACTAGAAATTCAAACATTTATAAAAACCTCAAGCTAATTTGAGATTAATATGAAGCAAAAAGAAATGTTATCCAGACTTATTCAGACTATTGAGGCAAATCAGGAAAAAATAAGAGAAATTAAAATTATAGAAGATGAATATGAGTTAACCTCGCTTCTTTTTGAGAATTCATTTCAGGAATGCAATGAAATGATTTTACATAATATTGCCCAACTAATTAAGTTTTATCTGTTTGAAGAAAAAATTGACATTAAGAATATTATTGCCCGTTTGCATGGGATAGTGAATTCTTCATTTGATACTCAAACTTTTAAAAGAGAAGCCGAAGATAAATTTGATGAAAAATTTGGCACTAGGACTAGTGAAGTGAGAGAACAGTTTTTTCTAAATGAATCCATTTCAATAGATAGGTATATGAATTCGATAAGATATCATCCTAGCCCGGTAAAATCAGTATATTCGGCCCTAGATTATCTAAAAAACCTTGGTGTTGAATATAATAAATACGTATTTATAGATATTGGATCTGGAATGGGAAGGAATTTGTTAATTGCATCCGAGTATCCTTTCCATAGAATTGTTGGAATTGAAATCTCAAAACATCTTCATGCAATAGCAGTAAATAATATTAAAATTTATAAGACTGAAAACCAAATGTGTCAAAATATTAACTCCTTATGCAAAGATGTAAAACAATTTGATATCCCAACGGACAAACGTTTGATATTGTATTTTTGGGAGCCATTTTCGTCAAAAGTATTTAATGATTTATTTTTTAAGTTAAGCCAAGTAGCAAGTCAAACTGGTAAAAAAGTTGTTCTAATTTTTTTAAATTATGTTTTTCCAATCGTAAATGAGTCTAAAATTTTTAGACTGGAAAAAACAATAAAAACTCAAGACAAAACAACTAAAACAGATTTTTTTAAAGTTTCTTTTTATTCTAACTAATTTTTAAAATTGATTTGTTTGATTGTCGAGACATTAGGTTTGATAAACCTTATTTTTATCTAGAATCCATGGCCTTATTTCGCCTCTGTGCGACAATTTGTCCATCAAACAGGTTTACTACTCGATGTCCATATTGAGAATTGAGAACTGAGTGAGTTACCATTATTATTGTTGTTCCCTCTTGACTCATTTGGGTCAGAAGAGCCATGACTTCACGACCGTTTTTTGAATCTAAGTTACCAGTAGGTTCATCCGCCAAGATAAGTTTTGGGTTGGTCACGAGTGCCCGGGCAATTGCCACACGCTGTTGTTGACCTCCAGAAAGTTGGTTTGGAAAATGCTTTGTCCTATCATCAATTTTCAAATGTCTTAAGATTTTCATAACTTTTTTCTTTCGGCTGACTTTGTTCTCTTTTAAATAAATTAAAGGAAGCTCAACGTTTTCAAAAACGGTGATATCTTCAATAAGATTAAAGCTCTGAAAAACAAATCCCATATTACCCTTTCGTAATTCAGTCCGTTGCCCTTCCTTAAGGTTGGCCACCTCATTCCCGGCAAATTGATAGCTCCCTTCCGTGAAATTATCTAAAAGGCCTATAATATTCAATAAAGTTGATTTTCCACAACCAGAAGGTCTCATAATGACTACGAATTCCCCTGATTCTACTTTCAAATTCACATTGTTCAAAGCTATGGTTTCCATATCCTTAGTTCTAAAGCTCTTTTCCAAATTTTGAATCTGTATCATTTTTTATTGATTTCACTTTCCAAAAAACTATCGCTTTTTTATCAGTCTTCTGTTGTTACATCGCTCTAAAATCACTTTAATTATCATTAATTTGTAGTAAAAGCGATTAACAATAAAGGTGATTGTTTACTGACGGTTTTCAACAAATTTAGTTTTAATAGAATATTAACAGATTTCCTTATAACTTCAGTTTTATTCTATTTGTACGTAGTTCACCATTAATATGAAAATACATGTTTTTTATTCTTATATAAGTTACGAATTCCACCATACCCTCTTTAAAAATTATTTATCAAGATTCCCGGATGACTTTCAAAGGAAGGTGTTAAGTTTCAGACGTTGGCAAGATTCGCAATTATCACTTTTAGGAAGATTATTACTGCAGTATGGATTAGAACATTGCTACAAAAAAAATAGTTGTTTACCGATTAACTATACCATTTATAAAAAACCTTATATTGATGATGAAATGATTCAATTCAGTATTTCACATTCTAAAGAAATTGCTATCTGTGCAATAACAACTTCTGGAGAAATTGGAGTTGATATTGAGTTTATTAAACCTGTAAACATTAATGATTTCAAACATCAAATGACGCAAAATGAATGGGGCTTGTTGGATGATTTGAATAATAGTGAAAATGCTTTTTATACGTATTGGACACAAAAAGAAGCTGTGATTAAGGCTAATGGTATGGGTTTTCACTTACCACTTAAATCTTTTGAAGTAGTAGCAAATCAAAGTGTATTGAATGCCGAGATATATTCATTAAAACAGTTAATTGTGGACAAAAGCTATATCTGTCACATAGCTGTTCGTGGATGTTTGGATTGGAAAAGTAATTCATGCCAAGTTAAAGAATTAGTCTTTAACGATTGCTTTTAGGTTTTGAATTTAAAGAATTTAAGTGTGCTTATTTATATTCTTGGACTAAATTACATTTTGGAAGTTTTCATAAAAGGAGTAGAACTGAAGGTTTTAATTTTCAAATTTCACCTTTGTTAAGCTTGAAAAAATAATAAGTACCATACAAAATTAATTTCAATATGTTGGTGGTTTTATTACTACCATTTCCATGTTCTTGCAGTTTTTATATTGATGGTCGCAGGGCTAGGTCTTTAAGATAAGTCACTTATGCGGATTCTTTTGGTTTTAGCTATTTAGAACACTAATATCTATTAACAAAGGCAAGCAGGCATTTTTTTCTTTGTCTATTTGCGCTTGCTGTCTAATAGCAGGAGTTTGGAGGCGTACGATAGGCCATGTCAAATCGTTATCTTTATATAGTTCACCTATAATGTATTTCTATGAAAACGATTTTTTTTTCGCTTCTTGTCTTGATATTTATGATTCTTTCATCCTGTAAAAAAAACGATGATAGTGTCTCAGAATCTGATAGGAGTGAAGCCTTATTAGGCCAATGGGAATATACATCAATTACTACAAATAAGGCAGTTGACATCAATGGCGATGGAACCGTAAATATAGACCTTTTCAACACCCAAGAAATTCGGCAATGCATCAAAGACAACCTCACATTTTTTACGGCACGAGCTGATGGAGAAAAAGGAGATTATAGTATTAATGACAATGGTCTTCCTTGTGAAGAAGACACGGAATTTTCGAATATTGAAGAAGCTAGGTACGAGCTTATTGACAATACCTTGATACGGTTCGATACTAGAAATGAAATGCGAATCCAAGAACTGACCAAAACCAAGCTCGTTATTGAAACCAATGATAACTTAGGAGATACAGATGTCATAGTCACAATTAGCTACAGTAAAAACTAAGAATTACTTCCTAGCAGGTTATACCCTGATGATGTTGCCAGTTGCTTTTTCACTCCATTGTCCATTTGTGTCGAATACCCGAACTTCATATCGCTGATCTAAATATTTAAGTTTGCCCTCACTCGGTTCTTCCTCTAAGAGAAAAAAACGTTCAACACCTGAACCCTGAGCATCATCGTAGTTAAATAGTTTTGTATCCCATCTTCTATCGGAACGATTGTATATTCGAATTTCTACTTGTTGTAACGTAGCGCCATTATATGCTTCCGAGCAATTGGTGTCAAAACAAGTGTAGATTCTTACTTGATAGTCACATCCATTAAGACCTCCACAACTTACATTGTGCTTTTCTCCCTTTACTGCTACCTTTGGTCTTTTTAGAATGATAACGGACTCGCTTGCAGTCTGTGAAATGCCAGTAGAATTTTCAACACTGAAATTAATAATGAAGCTTTCATCGGTCAAGGGTGTAAAGTTTAATCTTGATGAACCATATTCTAAAGGAATTATTTCACCAGCCCTGTAAGTTTGCCCATTATGAACTATATAACCTGCATTTATACCGTCAAAATCAAACGTCATTTCATAGGTCACCTCAGGGTTGTGCCCAGCTGTTCCATTTACTACAAATGAAAACGGAAATGGCTGATCTTGAAATAAGTCGACTGACGGTTGTGTTACCGTTAAATCAAATAATTCTTCATATTTCTCATAATCAATATTGATATTTGCTGTTTTTTCTACTTCTGAAGAGGATCGAACAGTAAACTCGATATTGTGATTGGATTCTGAAATTCCAATATATTTTCCTTGAAACGAACCAATGGGCACGGTAAAACTTTCTCCAGCCGCATAAGTGGTTCCCAGATACTCAAAACCACCATTGCTACTTCCTGAAGAGTAGTACATCACATAGGTATCACCACCAATATCCAACTCGGATATATTAAAATTAATATCCACTTCTTCATTTGTGAATGCTTCTGATTCGGTGGCATTAGCAGTAAAATTGTAGTTCTTTGGACTTACCGAAATGGATACTGTAACCGTTTTTTCAAGACCAGTATCGTTCTGCACATAGAAAATCAAATTGATATTGCTCTCGTCTGTACCTTCTAAAGTCCAGTTGAAATTGCCTTTTGGCATATCATAAATATTTCCAGCACTTACTTCCATCCCACTTTCGTTTCGAATCAAAGCGTTACCATTTAAACTGAAGCGCATTGTATAGTCCGAAGAACCGATGCTCTCGGAAATGTTGAAGTTCAAGGAAGTGGTCTCCCCAATTGAGATATCAGATTTTTGACTTCCCGCCGTAAACAAGAAATCGACCTGATTGTAGTTTATCGTTGTGCTTGCAGTATGGGTTACACCAGCATCCGATTCCACACTTAGCACGATATCATGCCGACCTGCTTCCGTTCCCGTATAGACCACATTATTCTCGTTGGGGTTCAACTGAAATTTCTCCCCAGGACCATATTCCGTCCCATTTACCCAAATAGCACTATTCCTACCTGACGAATAGAAGGCCTCATAGTTCGCATTTGCTCCATCGGGAACCTCGTCTATATCGATAATCACATTTACAGGAATGTTTGCAAACTCAGATGTTTTCAATGGTGTAATATTTACTTGAAAATCATTCTGTTTTGTTTCCAAATCGATGATTACAGGGCCTACTACTTGGCCGTAATTATCCGTGATCAAAAATGAAACCTGATGGGAGCCGATGCTTTTGGGGTAATAGAACAATGAAAAATTTCCTAACTCAACGGGATAATCCGTCGAATTTTGGATGTTGTTTCCATTGATTCCAGTAAGCTTACCATTCCCTTCCAAGATTTCATAGGTAAGATTGTATTCTATATTTTCTGTATTCCCGTTAGATTTAATATTAAAATTGAACTGCGACCGTTCGTTCACAAAAACGGAATTACTTTCCGAGTTTCCTGAGAAGGTAAAAGGTATACTGGCAACCTCAATTTCAACACTATCACGTTTGGTCTGTCCGTTGGAATCCCTTATATCAAAGTATATTTTTCTTTTACCCAATTCAGTACTAGTAAATGTGTAATTGTAGGAGTTGGGTACAACGTTTCGAAATTGGCCTGGTTCCATAACACCGCCATTGTGGTCTCGAACAGTTCCACTCCCTTTACTTGTCGTGGCAAACGAATGAGTTATTTCGTATGCTACATCCGATTCTTCATCTTGGGTTTTAAGGTCTATTGCAATGGCCAGATTTGTATCCAACTCCACTTGAGTGGATGCAGCGGTCGTATTGATTGTGAAATCGAGATTTAAGACATTCAAAAGTAGTTGCTCGGTCAAAGAGGCACCATCAGGAGCTTTGGCCGTTACAATCAATTTGTGTTCGCCTAAAGTTTCCGGTAGGTAGCTTAATTCCGAAATTCCTTTTGGTAAGTTAAATGGCTTTCCTGCGTCAAAAATTTCATTTCCAGAATAGAGTTTTCCAGTCCCATTTTCAATCTGATACGTTACTTCAAAGTCACTTTTATTTTCAGGATTCTCGGTTTCTTTATCTCTTAAAAGGGTAATATTTACGGGGTTTTTAGAATTGATTATAAATACGTTGACTCCTTTATTTAGTAAAAAACTAAAGCTTGCGAATTTGGCATTATATAGAAGTTCAATCTCCTTTGTTCTCAAGTTCGAATCCCATGCTGTAAACTTTACCCTATGGGCACCTGTATCGATGGCAACATAATTATATGCCCAGTTACGGTTTTTGATATTTAGAGTATCATTTTGCCTAAGGGTATCACCTTCCATATTCAAAAAGTACCCCCTTGCATTAAAACTGGTGTACTTTAAGTAATAATCGACCGTGGAGATTTCTTTTTCAGGAACCAAGGAAAAAGATGTTCTGCTACTTTCGAAAAGAAAGCTTTCTTCTGGATGTTCTCCCGAAAAGCTAAAATCAAAATCGTCCAAAATGACATCCTCAAAATTCTTGCTGCAAGCAAATACAAGAATGGAAACTAGGGTTAAAAGACCCATTATGATTTTGGTAGGTGTATATTGATTTTTCATTTTCAATTGGTTTAAAACAAAAAATAGCGTAATCCTATACCCGCGTAGGGATAGAAGTTTCCGACGTCACTATTCACATGGTAATATTCATTCGCTTTTATCAACAATGAAAAATCATTGCTAAGCGTTATTTCCCCTTCCAACCCAACGAAACCTCCATATATGAATTGGCTTTTGGCGTTGATTACAGCTCCAGTTTCCAATAGACTATTTCCATTGTTTATGACCTCGTACCCGAAGATGGCCCCACCTCCGAGGTTGAGTGCATACTTTTTAAAATTCTTTTGTTCCCAAACCCTTATAAAATAGCCCGGTTGCACAGTAAAAATATTGTAAGGAATATTGAAGGAGCCTTTTTCCTCTGCTATAGCTGCGAATACACTTAATTGAGCATATCGATTTCGGTTCAAATGATAATTGTAGGTGCCCATGACCCCAAACCCGTCCTCAGCATAACCGCCGCTTATGCCTATAGAAGAAGCATAGTTGCTACCTTGGGAAAAGGCAAAAGGCATAATGAAAAGTGCTATTAACAGTATCTTTATTTTCATGGTTTAGAAGTGTATTGGATTGTTAATGATTTCATGACCAACCTTCAAGGAAAGGTTTCGATTACCGGATTCCTCATCCAGTTCTACAACGACTTCTTTCTTTTCATCCAAAGCGAATTTTTTGAATACAAGAACAAAATGGTCACAAATTCCCTGTTATCGAGGTTTAAATTAAGTAGAGCTTTTAAATTTATGACGTTATCTAGCGTAAGTTTCACCAACTGAATTTAACTTTGATAATTACAATCATTAAATCTTGATTGCTATTTAAACTATCTTTCATTTTAATGAACTACTAAGTCCAAGTGCTTTAAAATAACAAAGTCCATTAAGTAAACCTGTTCATATTATGTCTTAAATCGTAAGCCAGTTGGACTTGATGGTGGATGCTGGAACTCGAGGCCGTCATACTCTAGTAAATAAGGCCTACTATACTCCATGAGGCCTTGCAGCTCTCAAACCCGGTCGGTGGTGATTCTAAATAACATTATATGTTAAAGAAAGGTTAGGTGGGAATTTAGACATGGCTTCATATTATGCTTGAGGATAAAAGTGAAAAATTTAACTTCAGCAAAAAAGTTTTGCTGTTTGAGTCACCATAAAAATAGAACCTATGGATAGGTTTTTATCGTTTCCTTTGGTTTAATAATGAGTTTTTTCGTAATAATAATGGTCGAGAATGATTTAGCGTAAAGTTAGTTCTAAAGGGCAACCTTTACAAACTACACCTTTTGTAAAGAGTTAAAGTTGAGCCCTTTTTTTTAATCATTCAAATTAACATTTCTATCAAAACCCAATTTGAGTTTTGGTTGTTCCGAATTGATTTAATAGTTAGAATTGAACCCTATATAAGAGATGTGTCCAAAATTTGATGTCAAATAGAATAGTTTAAAATAATTGGATAAAAATTAAAAATGTTGTACATATGTTGTACAGAAACAAAAAACCCAAGACTTGAATCTTGGGTTTCCCTTTAAATACTAGTAGCGAGAGCGGGACTTGAACCCGCGGCCTCCGGGTTATGAATCCGACGCTCTAACCAGCTGAGCTACCTCGCCTTGTTTTCAACCGTAACGGTTTTTTAAACGGCTGCAAATATAAAGTTTAATTTTCGCTCCGTCAACATTCACCAATCAAAAAATTATTCTCATACTTTTATTTTTTAATCTTATTTAAATATATATATTGCTTATACTAAATCGAATGAAAGCATGAGCGATAAAACCAAATTTGAACTGGAGTTCGTTATACAATCATCTCCCCAGATGTTGTACCAATATCTGGCGACACCTTCGGGCCTCTCTGAGTGGTTCGCGGACAATGTGAACTCGCGGGGCGAGATTTTCAGTTTTATTTGGGACGGGTCGGAAGAAGAGGCCAAGATGCTCAAAAGAAAAAGTGATGAGTTCGTCAAATTTGCTTGGGAAGAAAGTGATGACGATACCTACTTCGAAATGAAGATCATCGTTGATGAAATCACCAAGGACGTTTCCCTTTTTATTACTGATTTTGCCGACGAAGATGAGATCGATGAAGCCAAGATGCTATGGGAGAACCAAGTAAGTGATTTAAAGCAGGTTCTGGGATCTAAATAATACAAGCGAACACGCTATGTTCGAACCTTGAATATGTCAAGGTTTTTTTATGACACTTTTCCACCCCTTTATAAATCGACCGGAATGGTAAATTACAATGGGCAGTTGCTACCCGCCACCACTACTTTTCTAAACCACGAAAATAGAGGCCTCCGCTATGGCGATTCGCTGTTTGAGACCCTACGCGTAGTCGATGGCAAAGTTATTTTTTGGGAAGATCACTATTTGCGCTTGATGGCTTCTATGCGCATACTGCGAATGGCGATTCCGATGGAGTTCACTATGGAATTTTTGCAGGAGGAGATCATCAAGACCATAACGGCCAATACCCTGAACGGTTCGCCAGCACGGGTCCGCTTAACGATCTTTCGGAATGGAGGCGGTTTTTATTTGCCTGATTCGAACCAGGTTTCTTATTGTATTGAATGTAACCCTTTAAAGGCGCCTTTCTACACCATGGCGGAAGGACCCTACGAAATCGAGCTTTTCAAGGATTTTTATGTCAACGATGATCTCACGGCGACCCTCAAGACCAATAATAAGGTCATCAATGTGGTAGGAAGTATTTATGCACGGGAAAACGGCTATCAAAATTGCCTTCTCTTGAATACCAACAAACAGATTACCGAGACCTTAAACGGAAATATCTTTATGGTGAACGGTACCGTAGTAACTACCCCGCCGATAGAAGATGGCTGCCTAAACGGCATCATACGTAAAAAGATCATCGAAATTCTAGGGAAACTAGAGGGGTATACCTTAAAAGAATATTCCATTTCGCCTTTTGATCTTCAAAAGGCCGATGAGCTGTTTATGACCAATTCCATATCGGGTATTCGATCCATCACAAAATATAGAAAGAAGGACTTCGAGCGCAAGGTCGCCACGGATCTGCTGGGTAAACTGAACGCTCTTTCTAGACTTACTTAATTCAGACTAGGGTTTTCAGGGGCATTGGACCATAAAAGATAATCGCCACCGAGTTGAAGCATTTTTTCTTTCCAAAATGCGGCTGTCGACTTTCTAATAATCTCACTTTGGTATTCGTTTTTGACCACGATCCACGAGTTGGAGGAAAGCTCTTCATCCAGTTGAAGCGAGGCCCAGCCCGAGTAGCCCAAAAAGAAACGGATATCTTCTTCCGAGATTTCTTTTCTATTGATCAGTTCAATGGTCTTTTCAAAATCCCCTCCCCAAAAAATACCATCCGAAATTTCAATGCTATCGCTGATCAGATGCGGTACCGTATGTATGAAATAAAGATTGTCTTGTTCTACTGGCCCACCATTGTACACCCGAAAGGGAACGAAGATTTCCGTGACAAGGTCGTTGATATGATACTCCAATGGTTTATTCAGTATAAAACCCACAGAGCCCTCGTCATTATGCTCGGCAATAAGTACTACCGATCTATTGAACGCAACGTCGCCGGTGAGCGCCGGTTCTGCAATTAGCAATTTTCCTTTTTTTGGTTTAAGCTTGATCATGTATCGAATACTTCACTTCTCTAAAATAAGATAATTCCTATAAAAACCAAAAAGCCTTAAATCAATAAAGCACCTCACTTGCGTGAGATGCTTTATCATATAATATCGCTATGAACTAGTTTACCGCTTTGCCTAAATCAGCACCTGCCTTAAACTTCACTACGTTTTTAGCTGCAATCTGGATTGTTTTTCCAGTTGATGGATTTCTTCCTTCTCTAGCGTTTCTTTTAGATACAGACCAAGATCCGAAACCTACTAAAGAAACACGGCCACCTTTTTTAAGAGCACCTTCAACATTTCCCAAGAAAGACTCTAAAGACTTCTTTGCTGCTGCTTTTGTGATGCCAGCGTCGGCTGCCATTGCGTCGATTAATTCTGTTTTGTTCATAATGTGATTAAATTAATTGTTGTTAAAATAGTTTTAAACGTCTAACAAATTTATACGGATTTGCGTTGAACACAAGTGAAATCGGGGGAAATACCCCATTTTGTTGATAACTCAGGGCGTTTGTTGATAAAGTAGGGTGTTTTTTAGGGTTCTCGCAGCCCAATGAGAATGGGACTTCAGCTAAGAAACGCCTTTTTTTCCAATTTAAGCCCATTTAAGATATCGCTGGTTTTCATCCTTCTTTTACCCGGAAGCTGCATTTCCAAGATGGAGATGAAACCCTCTTTGACCGCTACCTTGAGTTCTTTTTTATCGAAAACCACTGTGCCGATTACATGTTGATGCGTCTCCCGCTCTTTGGTAACGGCATAAATTTTGACCGAAAGTTGCGTATCGCCCGTAGTCAAGGTGCTCCAGGCAGCAGGGTAGGGGCTTAGGCCCCTAATATGATCGTAAATGGCGTCGATTGACTTTGACCAATCGATTGCACAGGTTTCCTTATGGATCTTATAGGCCGTCTTCAAGCCCTCGGTATCGGTCTGCCTTACTGTTGTAACGGTTCCGTCAGTAATCTGCCTAACCGTTTGCGCAACCAAATTTGAGCCCATCACCATTAACCGGTCGTGAAGGGTACCGGCCGTATCATGTTCCGCAATAGGGGTACGATCTTGCAGTATGATCTCACCGGTATCTATTTTGTCATCGATAAAAAAAGTGGTGACCCCGGTTTCTTTTTCTCCGTTGATGAGTACCCAATTAATGGGTGCTGCGCCGCGGTAGTTGGGCAAAAGGGAGGCGTGTAGGTTAAAAGTGCCGTATTCGGGCATGTTCCATACCACCTTCGGAAGCATCCTAAACGCTACTACGATCTGCAAATTGGCACGCAGTTCGGCCAGAGCGGTTAGAAAATCCTCATTTTTCAAGTTGGTCGGTTGTAAAACGGGCAACCCTTTTTTCAATGCGTATGTTTTGACTGCGGATTGCTGTAGCTTTCTTCCCCTGCCCGCAGGCCGATCCGGGGCCGTAATCACTCCTACAATGGTATGGTCACATTCCACTAGTTTTTCTAATGTTGCAACTGCAAAATCAGGCGTTCCCATAAATAGGATTCGTAAGTCTTTCATGCTATGTTAATTCATATTGGTTCATTGGGTTGATCTTTATACGACCCTCCTCCAATAATTCGCTAATGGAGGCCAATAGAGCAGCCTCGCTTAATTGTAATTTTTCAATCAGTTCCCTTGAACTATGTCGGTGTTCTTCCAAAAGGGAGAGTACGGCCGTCTTGATCATCTCTTTAGGTAGGTCTTCCCCTTTATTTCGCAAACAAATATCGCATATACCGCAATCTACTTCACTATGTTCCCCAAAATACCGCAATAACTGTTTGCTCCTGCAGGCTTTCTGATCAGATGCGTACCGTAACATATGTCTGAGGTTACTCACTTTGATCGCTTGCCGTTCTTTGACCTTCTTGGCGAAAACATTGATGGTGCGCTCATCTTCCCGCGGGACCAAAAAAGTGATTTCGATATCACTGTGCTGGGCGGTGTAATCGATGATCTCGTCCTTTTGAAGTTGGCCTAGTACTTGTGTGACCAGCTCTTCTGTACAGGCGGCTTTGGTCGCAATGAGGCGTGTATTGATTTTGGTGTCAAAATCGAAGATTCCACCATAGGTTCTCAATAGGGTCTGAGCTATGGCCACGAGGTGCCTGTTGTTTTCGAAATAGGTGGATAATACATCTTTAGACGCCAAAAAGCGCACAGTGGTCTTCTTGGAAAATGATTCGCTCAAAGCTATTACGGAGTATTGGTCTAAGATCCGGAGTACGTTATAGGTCAGTAGTGGTTTTAGCTGGTATAGGGAACAAAAGGTGTTAAAGTCCAATTGAAAGGTCTGATCATGACCTTCGCCGTACGGAATTTGAAAATAGGAATTCAATTTACGGTATACTTGTCGAAGATGAACGGTATCGGGTAAGGTGCCTAAAAATTGTTGTTCCGCTCGCTTGATATCAGTGGCATTGGTAATGAGAATGGCTTTGGCCCGTTGACCATCCCTTCCGGCCCTTCCGGCTTCCTGAAAGTAGTTTTCCAAACAGTCCGGAAGCTGATAGTGAACCACAAGTTCCACATCGGGTTTGTCAATGCCCATGCCGAATGCATTGGTCGCTACCATGATCTTGGTGTGGTCGTTTAACCAGCCATTCAAACGTTTTTCCTTTTCCTTTCTGGGAATTCCTCCATGAAAATAGGTGGCGTTACAGCCATTTGAAGTGAGGTATACCGCGATTTCTTGCGCTAATCTTCTAGTGCGCACATAGACAATGGCGCTCTTTTCAAGACGGGTACACAATACCTTCAAACGGTATCGCTTATCTTCTTCCCAAAGTACTTTAAAGGCAATGTTATTACGTAAAAAAGAATCCGTGACCTTCAACGGTGACGTAAGTTTCAAACTATCGAGGATGTCTTGGGCTACTTGCTTGGTGGCCGTTGCGGTGAGGGCAATGAGCGGTGCTTCAGGAACAAGGGCACGTAATTTTTCGCATTCCAGGTATGCGGGACGGAAATCATGGCCCCATTGCGAAATACAATGGGCTTCATCAATAGCGATCAGATTGACGTTCATCTGACGGATACGTGACTGTACCATATCTTGTTGCAGTCGTTCTGGAGAGAGATAGAGAAATTTATAGTTACCGAAAATACAGTTATCCAATAAGGCGCCGACTTCGTCAAATGAAATCCCACCGGTCAACGCAATTGCCTTGATTCCGATGGTCTTAAGATGTGCTACCTGATTTTGTATGAGCGCTATCAAAGGAGAGACCACTATGCAGATTCCGTCGGTAGCCAGCGCTGGAATTTGAAAGCAGACTGATTTTCCTCCACCTGTCGGTAAAAGGGCAAGTACATCTTGCCGCGCCAGCACCGCATTGATAATTCTTTCCTGAGATCCCCTGAACGTGGTGTAGCCCCAAAACTGCTGTAAAATTTCTTTTGGGTCTTTGTTCACGTTTTGTTCTTTATGGCATCTAGAATATAAGCCGCGCGCTCGGCAACGGCCATTTTGGGCACCATTTCAACCTCATAACCCAATTGCGTATACGAATGGGTCAGGCAACGGTGCACTTGAAGGCTTTCTTCATAGTTTTCAAAGCGCTCATTGTCCGAAACGTGGATTTCCTTCCAAGGGGGCATGATAAACACATGATCATAGGGATGATCGGTACATGCTTTTTCAAAATCGGTTCCGTATGCCTGTCCGAAACAGTCCATATAAGCCAAGACATCAGGAATACCGCGATCAAAAAACACCACCTCGTCCGTAGCGACACCTTTTAAGGAATGATATTGTGACACACGGGCATTCAAAATACGTTCGTTGAATTCTTTGGGGTCCGCAACGGATACGATAGGGTTCGTCTTGAAAACTAGGTCGTTCTTTTCCTCTTTTTGAGCTAAGGTCATCAGCCGAATGACCTCGTGAAGACAAGGGTAACCCAAGTTTTCCAGATATTCGATAACAGATGTTTTACCTGTACTCGGGCCACCGGTGATGACTATTTTCTTTGTGCTCAAACGAAAAATTTTATCCCTACAAAAGTAATCAAACCCCTAGGATAATAAAATCGGGCCGAAGCGCTATCTTTGTTTAAAAGTTACGGTATGGATAGCCAAAAGTCAGAAGAATTCTATAAGAGACTGAAAGTACAACTAGCCGAGAACACCAAATGGCCCTCAAATTATCTTTATAAATTCATCGTACCATCCGATGAGTTGAAAATCAAACAAATAGAGAAAATATTTGACAATACAGGTGCGGTAATCGAATCAAAGCAATCAAAGAAGGGCACCTACACGAGCCTATCGGTGACGGTGCATTTGAAAGATCCCGACGCGGTAATCGAAAAATATAAGCAAGTCGGTACCGTTGAGGGCGTTATCTCACTATAAAATAGCTATTCTTGCATAATTTTGCTAATTTGCATGCGTTATAAGAATACTTCCTTATACTTTTTATTTACGAAAAACTTTTCAATTTGAATTTAGTAGAGAATTTACAATACAATACGGAACGCGCGCATTTGATCATTCCGGAATACGGACGTCATTTTCAGAAAATGGTAGACTTTGCGGTTTCCATTGCGGATAGAGAGGAAAGAAATCGAGTCGCTCAGGCCATTATAAGTGTGATGGGCAATATGCAGCCCCATTTGAGGGATGTGCCTGATTTTCAACATAAACTGTGGGATCAATTGTTCATCATGTCCAATTTTAAATTGGATGTCGATTCACCATTTCCGATCACTTCGGAAGAAGTACTGCGCCAACGTCCTGAACCACTGCCTTATCCTCAGAATCATCCCAAGTACCGTTTTTATGGGAATAACATCAAACGTATGATCGATGTTGCGGTAAAATGGGAAAAAGGCGATATGCGCGATGGATTGGAATACGCCATTGCCAATCACATGAAAAAGTGCTACCTGAACTGGAACAAGGACACCGTCGACGATAAGGCGATTTTTGCACATTTGTATGAATTGAGCGATGGTCAGATAAACTTGAACGCCGAAGATGAAATTCTAACCGAAAGTGGTCAGTTCCTTAAAAACCGGGTTGCTAAAAATGTACGTAGCAATTCGGGCAAAAAAAATCAACGAAACAATCGCGGTAAGAAGCGATACTAACCTGCTCCAGCCTACATGGGAACATTTAAAATAGAGGGAGGGCACCAACTTTCAGGTGAAATCACTCCTCAAGGTGCTAAAAACGAAGCACTGCAAATTCTTTGTGCAGTACTATTGACCCCAGAAAAAGTAACCATAAGCAATATTCCTGATATTGTTGACGTCAACAAACTTATTGCGCTTTTGAAAGATTTGGGCGTAAAGGTTGAAAAAGGAGGCAGGGGTACGTACGCGTTCCAAGCCGACGATGTTGATTTAGAGTATTTACAATCGGCTCAATTCAAAAAAGATGGGAGCGGACTTCGAGGATCGATTATGTTGGTCGGACCTTTATTGTCACGTTTTGGCAAAGGCTATATTCCCAAACCTGGAGGAGATAAAATCGGTCGACGCCGATTGGACACCCATTTCGAAGGTTTTATCAAGCTCGGTGCAAAATTCAGGTACAATCGTGAAGAATATTTCTATGGAGTCGAGGCCGATACCCTGACGGGTACCTATATGCTTTTAGATGAGGCATCCGTAACCGGAACTGCCAATATCGTTATGGCCGCAGTACTTGCGGAGGGTACGACCACTATTTATAATGCCGCATGTGAGCCCTACCTCCAGCAGTTATGCAAGATGTTGAACCGTATGGGCGCTAAGATTTCAGGTGTAGGATCAAATTTATTGACCATAGAAGGTGTAGATGGCTTGGGAGGTACCGAACACACCATGCTTCCTGATATGATCGAAATTGGCAGTTGGATCGGTCTTGCGGCAATGACCCGTAGCGAGTTGACCATCAAGAACGTTAGTTGGAACGATTTGGGCCAGATTCCATCGGTGTTTCAAAAGCTCGGCATACAATTAGAGCGACGGGGCGATGATATTTACATTCCTGCCCATACCGACGGATATGAAATACAGAATTATATCGATGGTTCTATCCTGACTATTGCCGATGCCCCATGGCCCGGTATGACTCCTGATTTGTTGAGTATTATTTTGGTGATGGCAACACAGGCCAGGGGAGAAGTGGTCATTCATCAAAAAATGTTCGAAAGTCGGTTGTTCTTTGTAGACAAACTTTTAGATATGGGTGCCAAGATCATCTTGTGCGACCCCCATAGGGCCACCGTTATCGGTCATGATTTCAAGTCGACCTTAAAGGCCACTACGATGACCTCGCCTGATATTCGTGCGGGGGTCTCGTTATTGATTGCCGCACTTTCCGCCAAAGGTACTTCGACTATTCATAATATCGAACAGATCGATCGTGGGTACGAAGATATCGATACGCGTCTTAGGGCGATCGGTGCGAAAATCGAAAGAGTTTAAGGTCAAGCCAAAAACCGGATGTAGACTTCCGCTATTATCGAGATATCAAGTAACTACTTCGTTTCCAGACTTCCATCAGGATATTTTGCGAACCTTCCCTGTTCCCGATCATGTACGTTATCGGCATAAGGCCAGGGCCATCCACCAAATTGAGTGAGCTGGTAGTCTTGTATTGTTGCGCTGATTTCCTCTTGGGTGTTCATGACAAAAGGCCCATGTTGTACTACAGGTTCGTCAATCGGTTTTCCCTGCAATATGATAAAATGTACGGTGGTATCACCCGCTTGAATAGTGACATCTTCGCGAGAGGCTAAACCAATACCATGGTTGGCTTTTATCTTTTCATCTTGAATGGTTAGTTCAGCGCCCTCATAAAAGTAAAGGTTACGAGATACTTCGGTGAGGGCTTTCGGTAGTGTAAAAGCACTATGGGCATCCATATGGATATTCCAGATCGCAACCTCATTTTTCGGATCTGCTGCCCAAGAATCAGGAGCTGGGGTTGGAGCTGCCGTACCCCTGTAATCACCGGCAATCACTTTTATCCGTACCTGGTTTTCCCTTACGATGGGAATGTCTTCATGCCATAACATCTTGAAATGAGGGTCTACGAACTTTGATGTACTGGGAAGGTTGAGCCATATTTGAAACAACTCTAAAGGATTTTCTTGATCCTTGTACAACAAGGGAAACATTTCGGAATGCTGTACGCCCCGTCCGGCGGTCATCCACTGTACATCACCTTGCCCGAATCTTCCCGCTGCTCCTAAGGAGTCTGAATGATCACAAAAACCCTTATTGACAATCGTAATGGTCTCGAACCCTCTATGTGGGTGATAGGGAAAACCGGGAATGGTCTGTCCGTGATACATACGCCATCCGTCTTTAACGATGAAGTCATTCCCTAGGTTACGGCCTTCTAAACTTGCCTCCGGCCCCATTTGATCATTTCCTTTCGGATAGTGGTCTAAATGGTAAACGCTAAATAAAAAGGGATCCTCCGTTTGCCACGGAAACCCTAATGGAAAAATGGATTTTATGGTTTTGCTCATTACAGTATCGGTTATTCGTCTGTGGTATCGTATTTAATGAAAGCCGCTGTTCGCCTCAATTGCGTTAATGTTCGGCCGTATTGATTTCGATCCAATAGCCGTCTGGATCTTGGATATATATTTGACGTACCTTATCGGTTCGTGTGGTGACCGCATTCTTCTTCCCTGGCCAATCCCAATAAGTAATATGGTTCGCTTCCAAATGTGCGATGACGCCGTCCAGGTCTTGTGTGGAGAGGCATAAGTGCATGGATTTGTTTTTTTCAAAAGGAACAAAATCACGCTGGATCAGGTGCACATGTGAATTGCCGCTCACCACAAACCATCGAATCGTTGGAGGATTGTCAGGGTGTGGCGTTTCTTTAAGCCCTAGAATAGAACCGTAAAAGTCCGCACTTACATTGACGTCTTTCACTACTATGGATTGATGGTCAAACTGGTAATCAAACGATTGTGCGTTAAATTGGTACGCTACCAGGAATGCCACAAGGGAAATTATTTTTTTCATCGGTTCAATAGTTTGCTTCAAGCAATGTACTCAAATTTTGAGAACGGTGCTTTGCTTTAACAGTCCTTCCACGATCAAATATTGGGCTAGGGCGTAACAACCCATAATCCAAAGGCTTGCGAATGGTATTTGCTTTTTGAACATATCTATGGCCAGTATACTATCGGAGCATACGAAGCACAAGGCTCCCATGCCGACCCATAAAAAACTGTGGGCGTTCACATTACGAAAGCGCGCCAAAGCGCTGATGGCCATAAATAAGATGGCAAGAACATACGCCAAAACCGGATAGGCCAATGTGCCTAATGAAGGCTTTAGGTAAAGAAATAATAGGGTTCCATATATGAAGAGCAGTAGGGCTATGACATAAAGGATGATGGGCGGTCTCTTGTTCCTTTTTTTAGAAAAGATGAAACCATAAAGTAGGTGGGCCAGTAAAAAAGAAGTAAGCCCTAAAACAAAATAGAGGCTCGAATAGGCCTCAAAGAGCAAAAATACATCTCCGAATAACGACAGGATCAAAGCACAACCGCTAAGAACGTACGTACGCTTTTCAAGGTGCGTACCCAAGCGTAGAAAATAAACCAGTAGGGAAATTAGAATTAGGGGTTTAGAAATCACCCGAAATTCTGTAAGACCCAAATGCCCTAAAACGATATCACTTAAGACAATACCGAAAAAGACATACTTGAAATATCTAGGGGATTTACGGTACAATTTACCCTTTAACACCACGTAACAAACGAATTGAATTACCCGACAAAATTCACTGAATTGTGTGTTCCGTCACAATAGGGTTTGTTTTGGGATGCGCCGCACCGGCAAAAGGCCGTGGTGCGGGTTTTCTTAGCAAGGGAACCATCCGTGCCTGCGACCTCTAGGTCACCATGTACCAATAAAGGACCATTGGCCATCACCTGAACCTTGGTCTCCGTAGTGGTATCGACTTGTTCGTTCTCACCATCGATTTCATAGGTCAACGCCGCGGAAGGGCACTTGGCGATTTGTGCTTTCAAGTCCTCAATGCTCGCTTGCTCTGCCTTGATCCATGGTTTTTCATTCGGATTATACACTTCGGGAAGTGTCTTCACGCAAATTTCGGAATGAATACACAATTTTGGCTTCCAAACCACATTTAAACCTCCGTTCTTGTATTTTTTGATGATTTCGCGTTCTGCCATAGTTATGCAATGTTAATGCCCCGTAAGACTAGTTTTTTCCATTCAGGGTGCTTTTTGATATACCCCGCTACAAAAGGACACATGGGTATCAGGATCAATTCTTTTTCGTCGATGTCCTCTAGTACGCTTTTGACGATTTGCGACCCCAGGCCTCTTCCCTCCAATGATCGCGGAACTTCTGTATGGGTCAAATAGATTTTGTTCAGTGCCCGAATATACTCAATGCGCACGATTTCGCCATCAACATGCATTTCATATTGCTTCGCCTCTTGATTATCGATAATGTCCATATCAACTAGTTTTTGGAAACAGGAATTGGTGGTGGGCCGTCGATCATGGGCTTGTATACCTCGTCTCCTTTTCTCATCTTAAATTCCTCTTTTACCTCAGTGACCATCTTAGGATTCTCGAAAAGGTCTACCGCGGTCATTCCTAAGGCCTTCGAGGCATAGATCATACCCTTGTGCCCTATGGACATTCCCCCGCAGGCCACTACGGCCCAAGAGTGCCAAGGTGTGTCCTTGGGTGCTACCGTAACTCCGAGATTGATATTGGGTACATTCCAGCTGACATCGCCCACATCGGTAGACCCCCCTCCAGGGTTTTCTTCCGTTTCTTTAAGCGGGTAGATTTGGCTGTCCATGCCAACTTCTGGTTTTCCGGTAGCCTTTTGAATGGCTTTACCAAAAGCGGTTTCTTCTTCTGTATAGCTTATTGGCCCTAAGAGTTCGAGGTTGTTTTGCATGATTTCGCCACCTGAACGATTGACCAAAGTTTCGTAAATGCCCGATACCAAAGAGATTTCGTAATCTACGTTGGCCATGATAGCAGCACCTTCGGCCATAGCCTTTACCCGCTCATATGTGGGTAACATTTTCGAACGTTTCGGGTCTCGTACACGCACCCATAATTTGGCATAGTCGGGTACCACATTGACCACTTGACCGCCGTCTTGAATATGGTAGTGTATCCGTGAGCTTGGCAAAATATGTTCACGGTAGTAATTGATTCCTGACGTGTATAGTTCCAAGGCATCGGAAGCACTGCGTCCGTTCCATGGATCTGCTGAGGCATGGGCCGTTTGACCGTGAAATTCGACAATGAAATCGATTAGGGATAATCCCGTTTGTACATCCGCTTCGATACCTGCTGAAGGATGCCAGCTTAGATTCACATCCACATCGTCCCAAAGTCCTGCTTCTACCATCCATACCTTGGCAAAAAACTTTTCTTCCGCCGGGGTACCTAAGAATTTAATGGTTCCCTTGAGTTTTCCGGCCTCCATGAGTTCTTTGACCGCAATGGCCGCTGCCAAACTTGAGGTTCCGAACATATTATGACCACATCCGTGTCCTGCAGCTCCCTCCTCATAGGGCTCTTTCACCGGTGACGCCTTTTGCGAAATACCGGGCAGGGCATCAAACTCCCCTAAAATACTAATGACCGGTTTTCCAGAGCCATAGGTAGCCGTAAAAGCGGTCGGTATATTGGCCACTCCACGTTCGACGGTGAGTCCATTCTTTTCAGCATAATCGGCTAGTATTTTTGAAGATTCGGATTCTTCGAAAGCCGTCTCGGCCGCCGCCCAAATGGCGTCGCTTATCTTAATAAGTTCGGCCTTGTGCTTTTCGACCGATGCCGTAATCGCTTTTTTGTTTTTTGACATTTTCTGCGCCGATACCGAAAAGGCAAGAAGGAGTACTATTGGGAGTAAACATTTTTTCATTGTCGTGTATTTGAATTAGCTATTGTATTTCGATTTCATATGGTTGTAACCCGATTCGATCAATTGGGTCAGCACGGCCATATCCACATTCGATAATCGAGTAATGTAAAGACATGACTTCCCGGTTTTGTACTTCCCGAGTTTTGCTAAAAGCTCAGGATAACGCACATGCCCGGTATTGTAAAGGGCAATATTTTGCTTCCTTGGTGAAAAACCAGCTAAGAGCATATCACCCTCACGACCCGAGTCGTATTTGTAGTGGTAACTTCCGAATCCAATCAGTGAATTGCCCCAGAGTATAGGGGGGTGCCCTGTTATCTTTTTATAAAGCCCCAATAAGACCATGCTATCGGAACGCCTGGTCTCGTTAGTAACTGTATCGATAAATTCCTGTACGGAAGTCGAAGTAGGTCTTGTTTTGTTCTCGGATGCCATGATATTCTCGTCTGACGATCCTAAATATACTAAAAAGGGATTAGGCTACCGCCTCCTTATAAATTTTTAGACAGCGCTCTCGGGCCATTTTGTGATCTACCATTTTTTGTGGGTAGGTGAGTTCCTGTAAATCGGGAACCCATTTGTTGATATACGCCCTTTGTTTGTCGAATTTATCTACTTGGGTCATGGGATTGAAAATCCTGAAATACGGGGCGGCATCCACTCCGCTACCGGCTGCCCATTGCCAATTACCTACATTGGCACTCATGTCGTAGTCCAGCAGTTTTTTCGCAAAATAGGCTTCGCCCCAACGCCAATCGATCAGCAGATGCTTGCATAGAAAACTTGCTACGAGCATGCGCACACGGTTATGCATATACCCTGTGGCATTGAGCTCTCGCATTCCGGCATCGACCAAGGCATACCCGGTTTCGCCTTTTTTCCATTTTTCGAATTCCGTTTCGCTATTGCGCCATGCGATGCGGTCGTATTTTGGTCGAAACGATCGCTGCGCGGTGTGAGGGAAATGCCAGAGAATCTGCATAAAAAATTCACGCCAGATCAGCTCGTTCCAGAAAACTTCGTTCTTTTCGGCAATCGCTTTTTTCATCAGCTGACGTACCGAAACGGTGCCGAACCGCAAATGGGGCCCCAAACGGGAGGTGCCATTTTCCTTTGCCGGAAAGTTACGGGTATCCTCATAATTGGAGATTAAAGAGGGAGACGCATTGTATTCCGGAACTGTAATCGACGATTTTTTAAACCCCATTTCTTCCAACGACACCTGGGGTAACTCCTTTTCATCCAGCAGATTGGAAAATAGGGGAGCGGTCTTATGCGCTTCGAGTAGTGATGCGTTGAAGCGTTCTTTCCATTTGTTTTTATAAGGGGTATAGACCACATACGGAGAACCATCGTCTTTAACTACCTCGCTTTTTTCAAAAATCACTTGGTCTTTAAACGTATGAAACAGGCATCGCTTTTTGTTCAGCAATGCTTCGATCTGTTCATCGCGTTGCTTGGCATAAGGTTCGTAATCGTGATTGGTATACACTTCCTGAATTTCATAATTTTCGAAAAGATTTTCCCATACCGCTTGTGGTGTTCCGTGAAAAAGGGCCAAGTCGGCACCGTATTTTTCTTGAAGTAACCCACGCATTTGTTGAAGGGTCTCAAAAATAAAACTTACCCTGGCATCGTCTTTGGGCAGTTCGTCTAAAATCTCTTTATCGAAAATGAAGATCGGTAGTACAGGATGTTCCCCTTCAAGGGCCTTTCGAAATCCGACATTATCTTCCAAACGCAGGTCACGACGGAACCAGAAAACCGAAACTTTTTTTGCCATTTAATTGATATTTAGAGTAGAGATTCCTCCATCTACGCCTACTACCTGCCCGGTCATCCATGTGCTCTTATCGCTCAATAAAAATACGGCGATATTTGCAATGTCACCAGCTTCACCGACACGTTTCAGTGGATGGCGTTCCGACATCATCTCACGCTTACGGTCGTTGCTCAACAGTCGTTTTGCCAGAGGGGTATCGACCAATGAGGGAGCAATTGTGTTGATCCTGATTTTTGGGGCATATTCAGCAGCGAGCGCCTTGGCGAAACCTTCAATGGCTCCTTTTGCTGCGGCCACACTGGTGTGAAAGGGCATACCGGACCCCACGGCCACCGTGCTGAAGAAAACCATGCTCGCCCCTTCGGCCATTCGGGGCATGATCAACTTTACTATTTTGACCATGCTGAAGAAGTTGAGTTGCATATCTTCATGAAAGGTTTCAAGACTTAACATTTTAAAAGGTTTGAGGTTGATACTTCCCGGACAGTAGGCAAAGCCATGAATCTCCTCCGGGAGCTGTGACAGCTCTAAATCATCGGCCAATACATCGAAAGGTAGGTGTGTAACACTTAGCCCTTCCAGATCATCATTGGTTCTTGAAGCTACGGTAACCTGGTATTCTTGACTAAGCGTCTTGGCAATGGAACGCCCTATACCATGCGAACCTCCTATTAAGAGTATATTTTTCATGCTGTTTATATGGATTTTAATTCTAAAAAGTTCCGTGACCCTTCGACCTTCCCAAAAAGTTCGATCAATTTCTTTTCGCGGTACGCAAATATTTGTTTTAACTGCTTTTTCACCAGAATCGGATGTGCCAATTGGCCCAGAATCCCAAAGGGAATTTTATAGTCGATAATATCCTCCATTTCCACTCCCTGGTCTACACTTTTTAAAAAGTGTTTGTGGTGCCAGAGCGCGTAGGGTCCGAAACGCTGTTCGTCCACAAAATATTCTCCCTCCTTCACGTGAGTGATTTCGGTTACCCATTTGGTAGCATACCCAGGGAAAGGCGATACCTTGTATTGAATGATTTGGCCAGGAAACATAGGTCGATCCGCACCGGAAAGAATATGAAAACCCATATGTTCAGGAGTAATACGTTTGAGATTGGCCGGGCTAGAAAGAAAATCCCACGCCTCTTCTAGTGAAATGGGAAGCCGTTGCTTCGAATGCAGTTGATATAACTTCATAGTATCGATTTGAACAAAGATAAGTGCATTTTTGTTTAATAAAAACCATTTGTGGTTAAACAATTTATAATTTACCTGTACATTTCTGGTTTTGATTTGAACTGAGGAGATTGAAAGGTACCGTTCATCCAATAATTCAAACGAATAGCTTACATTTTTGTAATTTTCCGTTACAATGAAAGGATTTCATATCATACTGCTGTTATTTTTGGTGTCATTCTCCAATGGGCTATCCGCTCAAGCGAATGTACAGGAGCTTGGAAATCTTCCTACTACCGTTTCCGAGACTTCCGGACTACTGTTTCACAACGGGCGATTGATTACGCATAATGATTCGGGAAATACTCCGCAACTATTTGAAATAGATACCCTTACCCTAGAGATCACAAGAACGATTACACTGACCAATGCGGAAAATGTCGATTGGGAAGATTTGGCTCAAGACAATGAAGCTATTTATGTAGGCGATTTTGGAAATAACGTAGGTACCCGAGAAAATCTCGTCATCTATCGCATTACTAAAGAAATGTACGAAGCAGCGAATACTGTGCAAGCCGAACGCATAAATTTTCGCTATCCGGACCAGGTAGATTTTTCAAATACCGGCAACAGCGATTGGGATGCGGAGGCGTTCATTGTTCTTGATGATCGGCTAGTTGTCTTTACCAAGCAGTGGGTAAGCAACGGCACAGTGGCCTACTCCATACCCAAAACGCCCGGAGTACATATTGCGGAACGGTTAGCGGAATTTGACTCGAATGGTTTGGTAACCGGAGCAACCTACAACCCTATTTCCGATGTTCTCTTTTTAATCGGATATTCGTCCATACTAGGGCCCTTCACCCTTCGGGTCGATGCTCCGAATATCGGGTCTATTTTCGGTACTGCTCCGACAAAGATCCCGTTTGGCGGCGGGCTAGCACAAATAGAGGGTATTACCTATGTGGATGTGGACACTTATTTTGTCTCATCCGAGTTTTTTACGAATGCGAGCCCCGCCATTACATTAGATTCCAAATTGTTTTCCTTTACGACCACCGATACGCCAAATGGTAATGAAGAAGAGGAGGAGGAAGAAGAGGAAAAGGAGGAGGAGATCCTGAATCCAGAGCCCCAAGAAAACAGTTTAGTACTGTATCGTCCCCTTGATTCCGATTTCTTGGAATATGAACTCATTACCGACCGTGCGTTATACGGAAGAGGCCTGTTTGACTCTGGTGGAAAACGCCTGCAATATATTAGGGCAGCGGAGATCGAAAACAATCGTATCGACATAGCATCATTGAGTAGTTCAGTGTATTACCTTGCCTTTTATCTTGACAATGGTGTACTGGTGAAGGCCTTTGCCAAATAATGGATTTCTACTTTTTATTTTAAGAATTCCTTAACGAATCAAGCAAGGGTTTATCTCTAGTTTTGTTAAAACATTAAACACTTTTGAAATGAAAAAAATTAAACTTTTAGTAGTGGCTCTATTTGCTTCAGTAGCGCTACAAGCACAGATCAATACACCGGCTCCGAGTCCTTCATCAAAATTGATGCAAACGGTAGGGCTGACGGATGTTACCGTTGACTATTCAAGACCTTCGATGCGTGGAAGAACTATTTTTGGCGATTTGGTTCCTTATGGGAAACTTTGGAGAACCGGTGCAAATGGCTATACCTTAGTAGGTTTTAGTAATGATGTAAACATCGGCGGAAAAGAGGTCAAGGCCGGTACGTATTCTGTTTTCACGAAACCTGGAGAAAAGTCTTGGGAGGTTTTCTTCTATACCGATACCCAAGGTGGTGGAACACCAAGGGATTGGGATGAAAGCAAAGTGGTTGCCAAAGTCGATGCTCCTGTAATTACCATGCCTATGGAAATGGCCGTGGAAACCTTTACGATTACCATAGATGATTTGACATCCAATTCGGCGAATCTTGGACTGCTATGGGAAAATGTATATGTGGCCGTTCCTTTTGAAGTACCTACGGATGCAGCGGTAGAAAAGAATATCGAAAGAGCTTTGGGAGGACCTTCTGCAGGCGATTATTATGCAGCTGCAGTGTATTATTCAAGCGAAGGAAAGGATATCAACAAGGCAAAGGAGTGGATGAACAAGGCAATGGCCATGACCGAAAAACCGGCTTTCTGGCAGTTGCGTCAGCAATCATTGATTCAAGCAAAGGCAGGAGATAAAAAAGGGGCTATAGAAACCGCCAAAAAGTCCTTGGCAGCTTCAAAAGAGGCAGGCAATGATGATTACGTCAAAATGAACACCGATTCGTTGAAAGAATGGGGAGCGATGTAATCGAATTACCAATAATGTCGTAAAATGAAAGTCCGCCCCTATGGCGGGCTTTTTTGTTTATGTTATATTTGAAGAAATCTCAAAATAATCCCCATGCTTCAGAAGTCGACTTTCCTTGTACTGCTTACACTACTTTTAATGTCCTGTAATATGGAACACGAACGACCCATATACAGTGCGGAAAAATGGATGAATCCAGAATGGGAGAATCCTGAGATTTTTCAAATCAATAGGGAAGAACCAACTGCCTCTTTTTACAGATATCGAAGCGAGGAAAATGCCTTGAAAAATGAAAGCTGGGAGAACTCAACCTTGTATCAGTCCCTAAATGGTACATGGGACTTTTACTTTGCCGAGAATCCTGAAGAACGCCCTGCGGATTTCTACTACGAGGGATTTGATACCAGGGGATGGGACAAAATTCCAGTACCGTCCAATTGGGAAATCGAAGGACATGGTATTCCCTTTTACACCAATGTGATTTATATGTTTCCTCCAAATCCGCCCTATATTCCTCATGAAATGAACAACGTAGGCAGCTATCAGCGCGAATTCGATATTGCCGAGGATTGGGATGGAAAAGAAATTTATGTACACTTTGAAGGGGTGAGTGGTGCGATGTACATCTGGATCAATGAAGAGCTAGTGGGATACAATGAAGGTAGCAAAACTCCCGCCGCCTTTAATATCACCGATCAGGTCAATATCGGTAAAAATAAGATTTCGGTGCAGGTGCTGCGGTGGTCCGATGCTAGCTATCTTGAAGACCAAGATTTTTGGAGGCTGAGCGGAATCGAACGGGATGTCTACCTCTATGCTACCAATAGTACAACGATACGGGATTTTAGGGTTACCGCTGATTTGGAAAACGATTATACCGACGGTATTTTTAATTTAGATGTGGAAGTTGCCAATGCGGATGCCTCCAAAGCTGATCTTCGAGTGCATATGCAACTTCTCGATGGCCGTAAGGAAATTTTGAACGAAACGAAAAAATTATCCGTTTCCAATAGTGAAGGCGTAATCAATTTCAATCATAACATTCCAAAGGTCAAGACCTGGAATGCCGAAAAACCACAACTCTATAGCCTTGTTTTGAGTTTGAAAGACGCCAATGGCAAGACCCTAGAGGCGACCAGTGTCAAGACTGGATTTCGAAAAGTGGAAATCAAGAATAATCAATTCTTGGTCAACGGAAAGGCAGTTACGATCAAAGGTGCGAATCTTCACGATCACGATGATAAAACAGGGCATGTTGTATCAGAAGAATTGACTTTGAAGGATATGAAGCTTATGAAGCAAAATAATCTTAATGCCATCAGGGCAAGTCACTACCCTAAGGACCCGCATTTTTATCGGATGTGCGATACCTACGGGTTCTATGTAGTGGACGAGGCGAATATTGAAATCCATGGAATGGGAGCTACCAACCAGGGCCTAGATGGCGACGAGGAAGCCATTGCGGTACACCCCGCCTATCGTCCTGAATGGAAGGCCATGCATTTAGACCGTACGATACGGATGTTCGAACGGGATAAGAACTTCACATCCATTGTCACCTGGTCGCTTGGGAACGAAGCCGGAAACGGTGAGAATTTTTATGCGACATATGATTGGCTAAAGTCACAAGACACCACTCGACCCGTACAATATGAAGGTGCGATCGCCTATGAGAATACAGACATACATGCGCCTATGTATATGCGTATTCCTGAAATGGAGGCCTACGCCAAAAACAAGCCCAAAAGGCCGCTGATCCAATGTGAGTACGCACACGCAATGGGAAACAGTGTAGGGAATTTACAGGATTACTGGGATGTTATCGAGAAGTATGACGTGTTACAAGGAGGCTTTATCTGGGATTGGGTGGATCAAGGACTATTGGCCCAAACAGAAGAAGGTGAGGCATATTGGGCTTATGGGGGAGACCTTGGTGGGGCTGATTTTCAAAATGACGCCAACTTCTGTCTAAACGGATTGGTAAATCCTGATCGAACGGCACATCCCTCCTTACATGAAGTCAAAAAAGTGTACCAGCACATCAAATTCAAGGGCCATGACCTTAGTGTCGGTGGAATTACCATTTCCAATGGATATGATTTCACCAATTTGGAAGAATTCGATTTCAGTTGGAGACTTCTAGAGGATGGCAAGGAAGTGGCCTCCGGAGTTTTACCAGTACTAAATGTAGCTCCGAGAACATCAAGGAATGTACTACTTGATTTGCCTGAATTGACCGATGAGAACAAAGAGTATCTTTTAAATGTATATGCCAAACTGCGAAGCGGGACCCCGCTAATTCCAAAAGACCATCTGTTGGCCTATGAACAATTTGAATTAACGGATTATCGGCCTGATGTGTTTTCTTTGGAGGATTCTGGCGCAGGTCTTACCATAACCCCTTCAGATGATAAGGTTATTATTTCGGGTACTGATTTTGAAGTCCAATTCAATACGGCCACAGGTGAAATGATCGGGCTTGATTATGGGAATGGAAATATGTTGCTCAATGGGCTCAAGGCCAATTTTTGGCGCGCCACGAACGACAATGACTTCGGCTACAATATGCCCAAACTACTGGCCCTGTGGAAAGAAGCGACCGATACACAGAAATTTATGGGCATGACGGTCAGTGGCGCCGATACGGAAGAAGTAATCGATGTATTGCAACTGGCTGAGAATCCATTTGCGGAAAACAGTGGGAAACTAATGGTGACGAGCAATTTTAGACTGCCGTCAGTAGAAGGAAACCTTGCAATCCGCTATGAGGTCAATGACAAGGGCGAGGTACGCGTGACCGTTAATCTTACGGACTTAGGCGATGATGTTCCGATTCTACCGCGATTTGGAACTAATTTTATCGTCAAGGATGAATACCAGCAAGTGACGTGGTACGGTAGAGGTCCTTACGAGAACTATTGGGATAGAAAAACGGCGACTTTGGTTGGCAATTATACCGCTACTGTTTCCGAATTATACTACCCCTATATTCGCCCTCAGGAAAACGGCAATCGAACTGACATCCGAAACCTGAGGTTTGTTAATGGAGCCGGTTCGGGAATTGAAATTTTCGGCCCTGAGTTGTTGAACTTTAGCGCCCATCATCAATACAATGCAGATTTCGATCCGGGAACCGAAAAACAACAACGGCATACCTTTGATATCGTAAAGCGTGATTTGGTCAATATCAATATCGATTACCGGCAAATGGGTGTAGGGGGCGACAATAGTTGGGGTAACCTTCCGCTAGAAAAGTATCAAATTCAACCGGGCAACTTGAGTTACAGCTACGTCATTCGTCCTGTACGTTCACATGTCGACCCATCACCGTCGCTTTAGTTTTGAATTACCCAGAGTACTGCCTCCCATACATCGGTAGGTAGACCGCTTTTGGTTTGTAGATCGATGAGGTCTTCCGGCCTTGCGCTGAATAAAGCAATTGCGGTCGCACTCTTTTCATTTTCAGTGGTTTTAAGCGCGTTGATCAATTTGTTCAAGGAACCGTTCTCGAGCTTTTTGGCGGCCAAAATTCCAAAGAGGTGATCCATACTGTTTTTGTCTAGGTCTTTCTCCGTTCGGTTTACTATGGCGGTCAAAAGCGTTTTGCTATCGTCCAAGTTTCCTATTTTTTCCATCGCTAGGGCCATCAGGTAGTCCTGCGAACGTTCATCGGGATCATAGGGTTTCCCTACACCGATATTTTCGGGCCATTCCTTACTTTTCTTGAGTACTTCGAGTGCTTTTGCGTTTTTATTTTTTTGCAAGTAGGACAAGGCCACTGCCTCATGGGCGCGTTCATAGATTTCCCTGCTCTCACTTGCATGTTCAAACGGAAGCACTTGTATTTTTCGAAGGATCTGCACCACTTTTTGATAACTGCCGGTATATAGTAGCGATTTGGCGTGTGCCAAACCGATATTATAGTTATCCGGAAATTTGCGGAAGGCTTTTGAACTCAATTTCACAGCTTCCTCATAGTGCCCATGCGATAAATAGAACTGAATGAACTCCTCGTTGACTTTCCAATCCGAGGGATTCAATTCAAATGCTTTTTTATAATCCGCAAGTCGTTGTTCGACCGGAGCTTTTTTTTCTACTTGGGCTCGAAAACGATAAAAAATGTCCGAATCAGGTTCGTTGGCGCAGTTCGCCAAAAGTTTTTTGGCTTCTTCCTTGTTGTTGACCACCAAATAATTTTGGGCTAGGTAGTACTTCAACTTCCAATGGTCGTTTTGTGTCAATGCCCATGTCAACATAGGAATCGTTTCCCTGCGGTAAGGAAAGACCAAATCTATGTTTTCGTTGACCATTCTGTTCAGTATCTCTTTACTTTTTTCCGTATTCGAATCTCTTTGTAAATAGGCGATCCACAATCCATTCTTCACGGCTTTTGGACCTTCGAGTAAGGTCACCAGCGCACGATCTTCAAAGCCCAGTTCACTATAACGAAGGGCGAGGTTTAAGACCGTCTCTGCGGGCAATTCATTTTCGATTGCGGGCAGGTCAGATGTGTTATCGGCACCTAGGTTGGTGGCGTGATTCAATTCATGTTTGGCCAGAAACTGCAAGGGATTGATGTTGAGTATTCCTTCCGCGTACTCCTTCACCGCGTCTGTATCGCCCTGACTTTTTGCGGTCAGTAAGAGTACTTCCCTGGCATTTAGATTGTTCAAATTGAACGTCAAGGCCTTGGCCGCATAGGTCTTTGCTTTGGCGTAGTTTTTGGTTTTAAGATGAATTTCTGCCATTTGCGCATAGGAAACAGAGCGATATTTGATATCACGGGCGGCCCAACCGAATGATTCCAATGCATTTAATGAATCGTTTAGTGCGCGATAGGTGATTCCGGCGAGATAGTTCGCTTTGGAATTGTAGGTGTCCATTTTCAAGACGGTATTAATGAGCTCCAAAGCACCGTCATAATTGGTACGTCGATATTCCAGTTCAGCCAATCCTAAAATTCCCGAACGGTGTGAGGGATCCAATTTCACCAGCTTTGATAGTTCATTGTGAGCGAGGTCGTATTCTCTATATTCCAAAGCTTCCATCCCGGAT
The DNA here is from genome assembly GCF_047345415.1 of Maribacter corallii. Taxonomy (NCBI): domain Bacteria; kingdom Pseudomonadati; phylum Bacteroidota; class Flavobacteriia; order Flavobacteriales; family Flavobacteriaceae; genus Maribacter; species Maribacter corallii. Next base: position 954,604 of record NZ_JBLFEP010000003.1, on the reverse strand, counting down.
TGATAATGTTCTTCCGTTTTAGAGACCTGAAGATCTTTATCGGGGTAAAACGGCCTTTTGATTTGTTTGTCCTCCGGATCGTTCGAGTATTCTAGTTCAGTGCCAGAAACGGAAATCACTATTTTATCGGAAGGTGCGGCCGTAACTTTCGTAGAAAAGACCTCCATAGGGTGTAGATCAAGTTTTTCCGAAAAGCTGTTTTTACCATTTACGGTGACCTGTAATTCTTGATTCAATTGTTGCAGGGCATTTAGTCCGATGTATACCGATTCGTTTTCATACTCCACATTGAGCACACCATGGGTTGAGGCATCCTCCATACCCCCGATTTCTTTGTATGGAAACCATATTTCAGACCAAGTGTCCATAACGTAGGGATCGAAGCCCACTTGACTGATCGGATTTACCGCACCCGGGAAATACTGGTCAAAAAGTCGTCCGGCTTGAAATTCGATATACTGCCCATCGGTATCGGTTAAAAGGTCTTCCCAAATACCCCCGGAACGCGAAAGCGCCCAGAGCCAGAGCTTCTGACCGGGCATTTCCTCATAGGGTGCCCATTGACCATAACCAAAATTTCTGTCGTGATAATAGCCTCCGAAAAAGTCATTGTATTCGCCGACGATATGATATGATTTGGCAGGACCGAAGGTATTGTTCTTGTACAGCGCCAAATTCCGTCCTTTGTCATCGATAGGCCATGGATGCGGATCACCGTTGTGTTCTACATAGGCATTGCCCGGGATAAAGAATTCAAGATCATTCGTGGCCACAGCCGCAGCGGTCATCCAATTGTAGTATGATTCCGTTAGGGGAGAGGCATTGTACCAAGAAGCATTGGTCTCAAAGTACGCTTTGTCTTTTTCCAAACGGATTTCCACCATCCACTTCGTATTTGAGGGCAGGTCATCGTTCCCTACAAAGCAGCTTACACTGCCATCGCCATTTGTTCGTACCTCATAATCAACGGGAGTTGCCGTAGAGGGGTGATGCCCGATGATTCCGAAATTGAACTCGATACCTCCCGAGGTCCAGGGGCCGCGCATAGCGATATTGCGAAACTTGATCACCTTGTTCTTATACAAAAACTCTTCTCCCGTGCTCTTGTCTATTGCCCCCCAAACCTTACCTCCGATTTCGGGAAGTACCCAAAGTTTGATATAATCGTTCTCGAGGGTAACTACCTTCCAGTCTTTTTTGATGGGGGAGTGGGCGTATCCCTCATATTTAAAATACGGTGGGATTTTTGGGTTTTCCGCCACAATAGGAACGGGGTTGGGGGTATGGAAATCATAGGTGTCAAGTGACACGGTTTCCGCTACAATACTAGCATTGTTTTGCCCATAAGCTTTGCAAACAACTAGTAATGCAAAGCTGACGATAAGTCGTATAGTGTTCATGGTTTGGATTTTATCTTGGGTTTACGCTGTACGATTCTACAGGCCCATTATTTTTCACGAATAAGATGATTTTATCGTTGTTCTTGTTTTTGACGATCGTAATATCCCGAACTTCTCCAGCTACATGTAAACCGCTGTTACTATTTTCCACGGTTTGAAACCCACCTTTACCATCACCTAAGAGTAGGGTGCCCTTATTGGCATCATATCTACCATATTTCACTCGGGTACCGAAAAAATTACCGCCGAGTAGTACATCTAGATGACCATCGGTATTGATGTCTTCAGCTAAAATGCCAAAAATAGGGGAGAACTGTGCTTGCTTTGGCAGCGGGGTAAGTTTGAAAGTAGCATTCCCCATGTTTTCCAAATAACTACTTGAAAACTGTGAGGCTTTAAATACAGTGGCATCGGATAGTTGTGCGGGAGTAAGAATATCGGTGATTTTTTCATCTGCATAGTTCGCGTAACTGGTGTACCTTGCTTTCAGTCCGTTCAATTGCCCAACAAGGTCATCCTTCGAAAATACAGGATAGCTTTCTCCCATGATATAAGCGCATAAAATGGGATCTAGGGAGCCGTTGGCATCGAAATCCTTGACATATAATTCTACAGGTTGCTCTGCCGAAGCCTTTAATTGGGAATTCAGTCCAAAATTGCCCAAGATATAATCCATATCTCCATCATTATCAAAATCACCTGATGTAATGGCATTCCACCAACCCTGGGAATCGGTCGTGCCGGTGTCTTGGGTAACCTCCGTAAGGGAACCCTCCGAATTTTTAAAGAATCGAATGGGCATCCATTCGCCAACAAGTATAAGGTCATCCGTGTCATCACCATCGAAATCGGTCCACAGGGCATCCGTAACCATACCCGGATGTACAAGTGCTTCACTAACGGTTGCCGTGACGTCACTAAAGTTCCCTTGCCCATCATTTTCGAGTATATAACTTCTCGGCGCATTCGGATAGCTGCCGGGTACTAGTCGACCGCCCACAAAAAGGTCGAGATCTCCGTCATTATCGAAATCGGATGCTGTGACACATGAGCCACTGGTCAACATCTCGGGAAGTGCCCCTTCTTTTTTTGAAAACTTTCCTCGTTGGTTAAAATATAGCCGGTCTTGTAATTCGAGAGCACCTTTTTCGAAGTCGGCACCACCACTAACGACATAGAGATCTAGATCTTGATCCCCGTCCGCATCGAAAAAGAGGGCATCCATATCTTCCGATAAACCATCCTCGTCCAAAAAAGTACGGTTTTCCAAGAACTCACCGTGACTGTTTTGAAGGAATAGACTTCCGGTCGAGTTTTTGGCTCCTCCTATGAATACGTCCTCCAGACCATCAGTATTGATATCGCCTTTGGCTATTTTTGGACCTTGGGTCGATAATTTGTGCGGCAAGAGCTGTTCGCGTTTAAAGTCTATAAAGTTGTTTTCTTGATGTAGGTAGCTGATTAGCGAGTCTTTGGGAATCGATTCAAAAAAGGGATTTTTAATTTGATTTGTGTTTGGATTGGTTGTCGGGAGTTCGGCGTTTGTTTCTTCTGCCACGATGACTTGATTGGCAGCGACATCCGTCAATCGTTGTATGGCCGAGCTCGGCCAGATTATTTTGAGCTCATCTACCCGTTGCGATTGCCCCAGGCCAAAAAGAAGATTAACATCGACTGAGGATTGATACCCTCTGGTAGGCTGCACTTCTTGAACTTGAAGGGTATCACCGATTTTGACTTCGACCCGAACACCAATACCAAAGGAATTAAGACCTTTGCCTTTAAGCTTGATTTTCAGATAGTTGTTGTTAAAAAATGTCTCACTGTTATTTCTATAGATAAAGGCTTCCTCTGCGATGTTATTTACTACAAGATCTAAATCCCCATCATTATCCAGATCGGCATAGGCAGCTCCATTGGATAGCGATTTTTGATCGATACCCCATTCAGAATTCACTTTTTTGAAGTGTAATGCCCCTGTATTATGGTACATATAATTCTCCTCAACGGTCGAAGGAATTTCTTCGAGAAGTTCCATGATGGCGGTTCGTTTTCCTGTTTTGTTTTCCTCCAATTTTGCCTGAACTGCATAATTGATGAAATCCATATTGGTATAATCCCGTTTGTAGCCGTTGGTGATAAAAAGGTCTTTGTTCCCATCGTTATCAAAATCGGCGAGTAGGGAGCTCCAACTCCAATCCGTATTTGAAATACCGGCAAATTGACCTATTTCGGAAAACGATTCGCCCCCGTTGTTGAGATGGAGCATATTCCGCATGGTCTGGTTATAAAAGCCTGAATTGACCAAAAGTTGGTATTTGTCATAGTTGTCGGGTCCGGAGACCATTTTTTGACGTTGGTTTCCCTCTGGGAGCATATCCAGTGTCATGATGTCGGTAAAGCCGTCATTATTGATATCGGCAATATCTGACCCCATGGAAAAAAGGGAAGTGTGGCCTATAAATTGTTCGAGGCTTTCCTTAAAGCTACCATCTCCCTTATTGATATAGAGGTAGTCTTGTTCATTGTAGTCGTTGGATACGTAGATATCTGGCCAACCATCTTGATTTAGATCGGAAATGGCGATTCCCAGCCCGAAACCGAGAACGTTGGACACCAATCCTGCTTCTTCACTGACTTCTTTGAATTTTCCATTATCATTGCGATAGAGTTTGTCCGAATAAGCCGCGTTCTTTTTATTTTTTAAGGATGCAGTGATCTGTCCGAAACCTGCATATTCTTGTGTAGAATGATTGAGGACATACAAATCGAGGTCCCCATCCTTATCATAATCGAAAAAGGCACTTTGAGTCGAATAGCCGGAGTCGGCGATCCCATATTCCTGGGCTTTTTCAGTAAAGGATATTTGACCTGTGTCCGCTGAAAGGCCATTATTGATGAAGAGGAGATTTTTTCGTTTGTTCGGGTCTTTCGCCGCTGAACGGCAAACATAGATATCCAAAAAGCCATCAGCATTGACATCGGCCATAGTAGTACCGGTATTCCACAGTCCTTCGGCAAATACGCCGGCTTCTTTTGCAATTTCATCGAACTCTAGATTACCTTGGTTCAGGTACAAATGACTTCCGACCATATTACCGGTAAAGTAGATATCGGGTAAACCATCATTATTGATGTCACCTACAGAAACGCCTCCACCGTTGTAGAGATATCCATATTCCAACACGTTGAATTCTTTGGTTTCTTTGAGAATGTTTTTGAATTGTATTCCGGTTTGGTTGGAGGGGAGCAGCGTAAACAAGGTTTTCTTATCATCCTTGGTACACGAGAACGCAACGGACAATAGCAACAAAAAGGTAAAAATTTTGGGAATAGCTAATTTCATAAAAGCGGTTCACTTTAATTTCTGAACGATCATATTAAGGAAATAAAAAAGCACCAATAAGAAAGTATTGGTGCTTTTATCTTTGTTAAGTAGGAATCTTATTTCTTATCCCACCATAACTTGGTATTGTTTTTGTCTCCTCCTGAGAGCAAACCGATACCAGCCTGAACGGCTTCACCATTGGTATCAAATTCACTTTGAACATAAACCATTCTTCTCATGATTTCATCAACGCCAACATCAGGATTCTGCGACTCCAATCGGGCGTATTGTCTTGGGTATCCCGTTCTACGGAGTTCTGCCCATGCTTCCCAGCCATTTGGATATATCGCTAGCCATTTTTGTGTAATGATCTGCTCCAATTGCGTTTCAGTGTCACCACCAAAGGCTACGGGAATATCAGTAACAGCGGCAGCTCCTGCTTCGAAAGGAATAGGCGTATTCGTACTCGCGATATACGCGTCAATAGAGGCACCATCGGCCCCCGTTTTTTGCATCATGGAAGCTCGGATGCCATCCTCATAGAGGCTTTGAGCCGTACCTCCCATATTCCAATTGAACAAGGCACCTTCTGCTCTCAAGAAATACATCTCGGCAGCGTTCATGAGTTCGATCGGGGGGTTGATTCCTCCTTTAGCCACATCGATAAATTTGGTAGCCAAATCGGAATGTCCGGCATTTTTGCTTGTTTCCAAATTTACTCGTGGTTGTCCGTTTAGAAGACCTTCGTATGGGCTTCCATCTCCGTCCGTATCTCCATCAACTGCAGGAGCAAAATATTCTGGCATTCGTGGATCTTCATAACCCTCCAAAATACTTTCCATGGTAGCACTCATTCTGAATTCGCCCCAATCGGTGATCGTCTCTAAAGGATTTCTGTTTTGCTCGTCTGTAGAAACGAAGGCATTATCCGCATTATCCGTAATCACTCCGCCAGCAACTGCTTTTTCAGCTTCCGTCTGCGCACGTCCGGGATCTACATATCGAATGCGCATGGCGAGTCGCAAACGCAAACTGTTGGCGAATTTCAACCATTGCGAAGCATTTCCGGCGTAAATACGATCTCCACCACCAAATGAACTTCCTCCTCCTGAAAGCTGGGCAGTCGCTTCATCAAGTGTAGTGAAGAAATCCTCATAAATCGACTGTTGGGAATCATAAGCGACGGACAGTTCAGCATTACCGAATTGCGAATAGGGGATTGCACCCCAATAATCAGTAATTCTATGGTAGGCATGAACCCGAAGGACTTTCGCCATACCATTACCCACGGTATTTCCGGTAGACTCCGTTAAATCCTCAACCAGTTTGATTTGAGGTGCCGCCTGTCCGTAAAAGGAACCCCAAGCCAAATCGGCCCAACGTCCTACTTGTACGTAGCGGTCTGAATCAAATCCCGCCGCGGTAGTCGCATAATACTGCGCCCAAATATCCGAAAAGAGATTTTGGGAAATTTGAAAGCGCCAATGCAAGCCATTGACCGAAACATACTGTGCTTGGGCAAAAGCTTGCCCTTGTAATACCTGACTATCCTCCAGCGCATTGATATCCAATGCCAAGGGATCGGTATTTAGCTCATCGAAATTTTCGGTACAGCCTGAAAAGGCCATCACACAGGCCATTCCGAGCCCGATTTTACTTAAAACTTTTTTCATAATTTTTTCTTTTAAAGGTACAATTTTTTTTAAAATCCAAATTTAACATTCAAACCTAAACTTCTGGTCGTAGGAGGATTAAAGGATTCAAAGCCGTCAGAACTGATAACCGCATTCTGACCGTTTTGACTGGTATCACCAAGAGCTGCTCCCGCACTTCCAATAACTTCCGGGTCAAAAGAGGCATTGTTCTTAAAGAAAAACAAATTTCTACCGACCAATGAGATTTTAGCACTCTTGAAAGGACCATTACCCAATACTGAGGAGGGAAGACTGTAACCCAAGGTCATTTCACGTAATCTGATATTAGTGGCGTCCTCTACAAAGGCTTCTCCAACGGGAGAGTTTCGTCCACCAATTTGTCCCCAGAACGCTTCTGCGGTCACCGCTGTGGTATTGGGTGAGCCATCCTCATTTACGACATCCAATTCAGGGAAAACGTTGGTTCCGAAAACCAAGCTACCATCTCTACCGGGTAGAGTGCGTTCAAGTGCACCATCCGATGCTAAAATAGCATTGGTGAATGAACCGACAGAACCACCTTTCCGCATGTCGATTAGGAAACTGAAACTCAAGTTTTTGTAGTTGAAACTATTGCTAATTCCGCCTAACCAATCTGGGTTGTAGTTCGCAACCAAACGATCTTGACCCGTGGTAACCGCAGGCAGTCCATCCGCTTGAACCACTACTTGACCTGCATCATTTCGTACAAATCCTCTAGAGTAGACATTACCCCATTGGTCACCTACATTCAATTCAAACCTCCTAAAGAAGTCTCCGCCGTAGCTCAAGGTTTCAAGACCTTCGGCCAAGGATAAAACCTTTCCTCGGTTTCTTGAAAAGTTAACGGTAACATTCCAATTGAAATCAGGTGTATTGATAGGCGTACCTGTCAAAATGACTTCAATACCTTTGTTTTCAATATCGGCACCATTGATAAATCGCTCCACTATTCCCGAAGCTTGTGGTACTTGTTGCCTAAACAACTGATCGATACTGTTTGTTTTGTAATACGTGAAATCAAGCCCTAAACGGCTATCTAAGAAACGAGCGTCAAAACCAAACTCCAAAGACTTTGTACGTTCTGGTTTTAAATCCGGATTTGGTAATACGGTGCCTAATTGAATAAATCCGCCAGCCCTTAAGTCCGCAACCTGAGTTAACTGAAAAGGTGCGGTGTCGTTACCCACTTCAGCGTAAGAACCTCTTAACTTTAAAAATGATAAAAAGTCGGGCATGGTGATCAAGTCTGAAACCACTGCACTCAAACCGGCGGAGTAGTAGTCAAACCTTCTATTTTCTGGAGGTAAGGTGGAACTCCAATCACTACGATAAGTAAGATCAAGGAAAATCGCATCTTTATAACCAAGCTGACCAAAACCGTACAGGGAATTTACTTCCCTTTGAGCGATGTCTTGACTAGCCGTTAAGACTTGGGCGTTGCTGATAGCAAAAATATTCGCTGCATTCAACCCTCCATTATTTGTTCTTACAAATTTACTGTTAGCCTGGCGGTTGTTTCCACCAAAGTTCAGATTAAACGAAAGATCATCGCTCAATTGCTTGTTGTAACTCAGTAAGAAATCACTATTCCATTCCAATGAACTGGCATTACGAGTAACATAATTACCATTATCCGCAATGATATAGGAGTCGTTAAATAATCGATCCTCTCTACTTTCATTACTTTGATCCAAGGCCGTTCGAATCAATAGGCTCAAATTATCCGTGAAATTGTACTTCAGAGACATGTATCCTATTATCCTGTTGGTAATAATTTCCTTTAGGTTTCTATTGATTGTCCAATAGGGGTTTGCTCCACCGTTATCTCCCGGCTTCCAGTAGTTTTGACGAAGGTTTCCTGAAGCGTCCCTATATTGATACACCTCGGCATCTTGAGTTCTGATGTTTCTGGGTAGACGATAGGCGTGCCTCCAAGGATTGCTAAAAGACTCCCCCGTATCCAATAAGTTATTGAGGTCTGATCTAATATAATTCACTTTGGTACTTAGCTCCAATTTGCCATCAAGCAATGTATTGTCGATTTTTAAATTGACATTATGTCTTTTTAAATCGTTGTCCGGAACAATACCGTTTCTTAGCTCATGGGTATATCCGAAGAACGTTCTCATCTTTTCGGTACCCCCTCTGATCGAGAGGTTGTTCGCTAAATTGAATCCGGTTTGCATAAAATCGTTGACATTGTCTTCTTGGGGTGTCTGGGCGTATGAAATGGGATTGCCCGGCTGCCAACCAGCAGCAGTTCCACCATCTAAAGCGGCGCCCCATGACCCTGTTGATTCAGGATTGTATATGCCTCCACTACCTTGACCAAATTGATTTTGGTAATCAAAAAGAATATTACCGGTTTGAGCAGTGATCGTTGAACTGATGTCTACACTCATTCTATCGGTGGTACCCGCTTTGGTCGTTATGATAATCGCACCGTTATTTGCTCTAGCACCATAAAGGGCCGCAGCATTCGCTCCTTTCAATACGTTGATCGAAGCCACATCATCCGGACTGATATCGGAAATGTCACCACCTAATGGCACGCCATCTACAATATATAGTACCTGACTACTACCGGCAATCGATCTGTTTCCTCGAAGAACCACCTTTGAAGCACCACTGACACCACTACCGGAAGTCTGAATGGACAGACCGGCAACTTTCCCCTGTAAACTATTGACCAGGTTTTGCTGTGGCCTTGCTTCATCGATGCCTTCAGGGTCAACACCTTGAGTGGCGTAGGTCAGCGATTTCTTTTGTCGTTTCACACCTAAGGCGGTAACGACCACCTCATCAAGTTGACTAGCGTCTTCAACCATAGAAACATCTATGGTATTGGAAGAACCGATAGTGATACTTTGCGTTGACATTCCCAAATAGGAGAAAACCAACACCCCGCCTTCCTCGGCATTGATCGTATAATTTCCATCAAAATCGGTTTGTGTTCCGTTTGTGGTACCTTGTACCAAAACGTTTACCCCGGGCAATGGTGACCCATCTGTTGCATCGGTTACCGTTCCCGAAAGGGTTTTTGATTGCGCAAGTAGTGGGTATGCCCCAAGTACCAACACTAAAAATAATAGCATTTTTTTCATCATAATTAGGTTTTTTGATAATGTGAGTTAGTTCAACATTTTGTTAACGAATTATGAAATTAACCTTTTTTTATAAGTACGCAAGTGATTTATGTGCAAAAATGTGTTCGAGCACATTTATTTAGGACAGTTGCTAAAACGTTGTAGTCCATTGCTTCCAAAAAAATAGGGTGAACTACTTTTTACGCATTAATTAAGATAATAGGACACGTTTTCAGAAGTAATCACATCAATGGGCAACAGGTTTTGTGCAGGGATGGGCTTGTCGAAAAGAAAATGTTCCGCTAAATTCACTACACTCAGGTACGCTTGTTGTTTCGGTTTTTGATGAATTAAAAAATCTATTTTACCTTCTAATAATAAGGTAATGTTTTCTTCCAGAAGATCATAACCCACAATGGAAATCTCTCTTTTGAGGGTTTCTAGGGCCGCTACCAAATGATAGGCTTTGGAATTGGTGATGAAAACAGCCGATATTTTTGGATGCTTTTTAAAAAAATCAAAGACACTGGTCCTAAATTGTGACAAGTCTTTAGTATTTAGGCTATAGGTGATAATGGTAGGAGAGGTGGTCTTTAGATCTTCGAAATATTCTTTGAATCCGTTTTCTTTTTGGCGCATGTGCGCTTCTTCATTGATGTGAACGATCGCCATAGTGTCGGTATGAGGCTGCATCTTGTCTATGAGGCTTGCCGCAACACGACCACTCTGATGAAGGTCTTGACCGATGAAGTTCTCGTTATTGAAGATATCTATATAGTTATTGAATAAGGCGACCAAAACATTTTGTTGTTGGCAATTCTCAAACACTTCCAGCGATTCTTTATGAAAAACAGGAGCCATCAGCAGCACATCAGGAGATAAGGCCAAAGCTTCTTTTGATTTTTCAAGGAAGGAAGCACGGTTTTTGGGATCATAAAAAAACTTTTCTACGACTACTCCGAAGGGTTTGAACTCTTTGATAGCATCCTTGATTCCTTGATTAGCGGGAATCCAATAAGGGTCTTCCTTGGGATCTGGCAATAGTACAAAAATCCTATATACCTTGCTGTTCTTCAAACTTCGAGCAATGGGGTTCGGACGGTAATCTATCTCCTTGAGTACTTCTTTTATTTTTTCATTGGCCTGTTGCGAGACCTTTCCGCGCCCATGCAGCACACGATCAACGGTTCCTTTGGAAACCCCAGCAAGTTTAGCGATGTCTTTTATCGTATACTTCTTATCCATTTTAAGGGTTTTAAGTTCACCAAAGCAGTAGTTTATTATTGAAAAAGCCCTTAAAGATATGATTTATCTTAATAATCTGTTAAAGAGAAATGGCATTCAGATAGAAATAGGCGACCGGTGGGGTGATTATGTACTTTTAATATCCGGGTTTTTCAATAGGCGATCAAAGCCTTCAAAAACCAACGAGATAAGAATGACCAAGGCCGCCCCGATAAAGTTGAGCCATAGGTATCCCAATTTTTCTTCCCCGGATGGATGAATATGAATCAGAAAGTAATAAATAACGCAAATGAGCGCTTGGGTCAATAGGGCCGAAAAGAAAACGGCGTTACCTTTGACGAACTTGAAAAAGAAGGCCAAAAGAAAAATTCCCAGAACGTTCCCATAAAAAATACTTCCAATAATATTCACTAGTTGAATGAGATTGTCGAACAAGCTGGCGGTACAAGCGATCAAAATGGCTAGAAGTCCCCAAATAAGGGTAAAAACCTTAGAAGCATTGACATTGTGCCTTTCACTTGTGGGTCCTTTTTTATTCCGCTTATATAGGTCCAACGCGCTTATCGTACCCAATGCATTAAGTTCCGATGCGGTCGATGACATGGCCGCTGATAATATTACAGCGAGTAGAAGACCGATAAGGCCCTTTGGAAGGTTGTTCAAAATGAAGTGTATGAACACGTAGTCTTTATCATTGGTTTCGGTGTCTTCATCGGCCTGCTTGATCAATGCTTTGGCAGCAGCACGATTCGTACTGTCTTTTTTGTTCAAATTCATGACTTGAATCTTGGCATCTTCTATGGCTGCATATTCTTTGAGTTCCAGAGCGACCGAAAATTTGTTTTGGGCTATTTTTTTCTGTGTTTCAAGTTCTATATGTCCTTCCTGCAAGAGCTTATAATCTTCTGCATAAGGCGAATCCATTACCGTTTTCGTCGCAGCGGGATTAAAATTAAGGGGTGAAGGATTGTATTGGTAGAACACAAAAACCATAACGCCGACCAGTAGAATAAAGAATTGCATGGGTATTTTAAAAATACCATTAAATACGAGGCCTAATTGGCTTTCCCTAATCGATTTTCCAGAAAGGTAACGCTGCACTTGACTTTGATCGGTGCCGAAATATGAGAGTGCTAAAAAGAACCCTCCTGTAATACCACTCCAAAAGGTGTATCGGCTCTTGGCATCAAAATCGAAATTCAAGATTTCAAGTTTGTCGCTGGCACCGGCAATTTTCATCGCCTTACTAAAGGTAATATCGGCAGGAAGATATCCGAGAATAAAGAAAAAGGTAATGAACATGCCCCCCATAATGATGAACATTTGCTGCTTTTGGGTGACACTTACCGCTTTCGTTCCCCCGGAAACCGTATAAATAATAACGAGGGCTCCGATAATGATATTGAGCGTTCTAAGATCCCAACCTAAGACCGCGGACAGAATAATCGATGGGGCATATATGGTTATTCCGGCTGCAAGTCCGCGCTGTATGAGGAAGAGTACCGCAGCAAGAGATCTGGTTTTGAGGTCGAACCTGTTTTCCAAGAACTCATAGGCCGTATATACTTTTAATCTATGGTAAATTGGTACGAAAACGAGGCAGATAACGACCATGGCAAGGGGGAGTCCAAAATAGAACTGAACAAAGCCCATACCATCATGAAAGGCTTGGCCTGGGGTAGACAGAAAAGTAATGGCACTTGCTTGGGTCGCCATTACGGAAAGCCCTATGGTCCACCATTTGGCATCATTTCCACCACGAACATAATCTTGAACATTTTTGCTGCCCTTGGTTTTCCAGACGCCATATACAACGATGAATAGAAGTGTTCCTGAAAGAATAATCCAGTCGAGTGTACCCATTTTATGTAAAAGAAGACATGATGTATGAAAAGACTAAAATGTAAAGAATATTGAGAATTAATACGAATGAATACTCCTTTTTCCAAATGATTTGATCTTCCATCGTTATCCTTTTACATCGTTTGGATTCTCCACTTTTTCTTTTCCTAAAGATAACATATTCGCAAAGAGTTTGTACGCCCCTGAAACGCCTGCAGGCAATTCTCGAAAGAAACTAAGGCCAGTATAGATGTAATGACCTTTGCCATAGGGTGCCACAAGAAGACTTCCTTTCTTGGCCGATTCACCTTTATCGTTCATTGACAGAATAGGGGTGAACTCCGAATTCCATTCATTCGGAAAATATAGTCCGCGCTCCTGCACCCAACCTTCAAAATCTTTTTCTTCAATAGGATTAGGGAAATTCACCAGCGCGTGTTTTTTTGCGATGATAGAAACCGTTGAATTTTCGTCCGTTACTCGATCCCGCGATAATTTTAAAGGGTAGGGGGCGATATTCTCGAATTGCTTGTTCCATCTTCCCGCGGTATTGTATTGTACAATAAGATTGCCACCTTCATTGACATAATCTAGCAAGTACCGCTGTTTGAACTTTAGTTCGTTCACCACATTATAGGCTCGAATACCAACAACAACGGCATCGAACTTATCCAAACTTCCTTTTTGAATAGCTGCCGGATCGACCGTAATCACATTGTACCCTATTTGCTCTAAGCTTGTTGGAACGTCGTCACCAGCACCCATAATATACCCAATGTTCTCTCCGAGTCTCTCGATATTCAAGCGAACCACCTTGGCCTCCGAGGGAAGCAAGATCGATTGAGTGGGTACATGGTCATAGGCTATGGTCACCAATTCTTTGCGAATTTCCTTGCCGTTCACCTTGATAATTGGCGAAATGCGACTTTCATCTTGGTTTTCTGGAGGCGTCAACGAAAATACGACTACCTGTTCGTCTCCTTTTTTAGCGATCTCAAAAGGTTTGGTTTCAGCATCGACGACCCATCCTTGGGAGTAGTCCAATTGCACTTCTCCTTTGAGATTGTCTTTGTGCGCCTTGATAGTGACCGGAATACGTTTTGCCTTTCCATCGGCAAAAATGAGGACCTTATCATCAAAACTCGCTGTGGCCGGGGGCAAAATTTCAAAAGGTTGATACAACTCTCCCTTATCGGGCCTGGCATAGCGATACACTACAGGACGTTTGATGTCAAGGGGGTAACCATCGAAATTCAAAACAAAATTGGCGTGAACGGCTCTTGGAGTTTCGGGTTTGCCGATCCATTCCGCTTTTTCGACCTGGTACATGCCCAGGGTACCTTTTGAATTAAGCCAATAAGCGCTTGTATAGTCGGTAGTGGCAGGTATTTCAATCTCTTTTTCGAGTTGAATGCGTTGGTTTTCCTGCAATGCGATCGTACTATCGAGAACCATGCCAGTGGATAGTTCTAAGCGATCAATGGCCACTGCGGTCGCTTTGCGATTGAGGACTTCGATATTCAGACCGACTTTTTCCCCAGGATTTGAGGAAGCTTCAACGGCAGAGGCTTCCAGGTAAATACCCGATACCGACAGAATGATATCTTCGATTTCCTTCAGTTTGATTTCTTTCCAATGTGCATCCTCTAATGTTGAAATGAGTTGATGTGCTTGTAGCAATTGCGGAAGATGTGCAGAAGGGTTGGCAAAATCGAAGTCTTTTTCTATGGCATATAGAATTTGGCCAATGGCTTCGCCACCATCTACTCTTGACCATTTGGTGTTTATGCCAGCGAAAATGTCGCTTTTACTATCAGGCATATCACCCTTTAAAAGCTCGATATACTCGTTTTGTGAACCTCTCGTCGCCAACCGTCCAAACCCCTGACATAAATGCTGGCTGCTCGCAAGAGCCGCTATCTCGTTATTAGATACACCCAAAGTAGGGTAGTAGACCCCAACATCGAAATTCAACATTTTGGACTTATCGGCCTTTTCAAATTTTTCTTGACTCCCATAAAACCACCAGGAAGTATTAAAAAAGAGGCGTTTGGGTTGCCAAGGTTTGAGGGAAGTCAATTGATTTGGGTATGCTTTGGCATCGTTGACCAAATCAAAGGCTTCTACGCTTAACATGGCGGAGGAAGTGTGGTGACCATGTGTCGTGCCCGGTGAACGATGGTCGAATCGATTGATGATCACGTCTGGTCTGAATTTACGGATAATGCGGACCACATCACCCAAAACTTCCTTCTTGTTCCAGATGTCCAAGGTTTCATCTGGATGCTTGGAGTAACCAAAATCATTGGCCCTACTAAAGAATTGTTGGCCCCCATCAACTCTTCGGGCAGCCAAAAGTTCTTGGGTACGTAATACTCCAAGAAGTTCGCGAAGCTCCGGACCGATAAGGTTTTGGCCCCCATCACCCCTGGTCAGCGACAAATAGGCCGTACGGGCCTTATCATGGTTCGACAAATAAGAAATTAGCCGTGTATTTTCATCATCGGGATGCGCGGCAATATATAATGCAGAACCTAAAAAATTAAGTTTTTGTAACGAATGGTAGATATCGGAAGAGGAGTTCTTTTTCGGCGCCTGTGCAAAAGATAGCTGTACGCCAAGTAGCAGAGCGGTATAGAATACCGTGAATTTGCCCATAGTGTTGATTTTTGTTGGTATTCAAAGATAGGAAGATAAAAACCCCTGTATTGTTTTTTAGAACTTCTTTAACAAACGGGATGTTTTTCCGAGTAGTCTATTCTTTTTCGATAAGCTCTACCGGGGAGGAATCGTTCGATTGTTGGTTGTACACTGAAACCAGTGCAACCCCCTTCTGTAATACCATATTGTTGGGATAGGTCAGCATCTCGCCGTTTCGTTTGCGCAGGTACAAATGAAAAGCCTTAATGTCCTCTATTACGAATGTGTTGTCCTCATCATTCTCCGCATCCCCGATTTCTTTGTCCATAATGCGTACGGTATTGCCAATTTTGAAGGGATAGGAGAAAAATATAATGACACCTGCGGTAATATTACTCAGAATGGACCATTGCGCGAACAAGGCTACCCCCAGTACTGCAAAAACAGAAGACAAGAGGATGCCCAAATCACGAAAATCAACCCCCCAAATCAATGTAAGAAGAGCAAAAACCGTCAGTGTCAATGCAATGGAAATGTATTTAAGAATGAGGTCGGTGCGAATAGGATTGAAATCCCTTAGTTTGGCCACTCTCCGAGCCGCCTTGCTGAAACCGTATTTGAGAAGGAAAGCCACTGCCATTGTTATAGAAGTCCATAACAATTCGGAATGGTACGTACTGAAAAAATGTTCCATAACCTATAATCCTAACGTATCCCGCAAAGGTAGAAAACTATTACTGTTCTGTCGCCAATAAGGGGTCTTCAAGGTTTTGATCTTGGTCGCTTTGGACACCATGGTTTTGGCCTTAGGGCCATAGCCACTCTTGAATGAATCAGACCAACTTTCAATAGTATGCGGAAAGGTAGCGGTAAAATTGATTTCCAAGACCCTGTCTAGCTCAGGATAATCGATTCGATAGGTATTGACACCTTCTTTTTCATTTAAAGTAACACTTGCAGTATACGCCTTTAGTTCTTTGTGAGATAATCTAATGTATTCCATGGAAGGAATTACCGAAACCTCACCAACAGGAAGCGCGTCAGGATTCACCCTGATCTTGTTCCAAAGTTCGTTTTCTAGAATGGTTTTGTTCAAACGGACCTCTTGATCTGCCTCGGATTCGAAATAGGAGTGAGAGCTAATGTCGAATTTTTCGCGGTTATTGAGCTGCGCATATACTTGTCCACACCATTCTTGAGAAGAGAATGACACCTTTAAGGCATGTTGGTTATCGTGTACAGGATAAAAACTACTCGTCATAATCGAATAGGGGTAGATACCCGTCAGGTAATTTTTGGTACTGTTCAATTTAAGCACCGGAATATTATCCGGATTATTGCCATCGGCCTTTACTTGCTTTTCCTTTAAAAAGGGCTCTGTGACAAATACGAGCACCGCATTGCCTTCCCGCAGTTCTCCATACCTTGCCTGCTCTAATTTGTATGAGGTGATTTCCGCCTCACCTGCATACCAGTATTTCTTGAAATCCGCTGAAAGGGGTTTCTTGGGCGTCACCATCCCTGCACTAGCAGGTTCACTGTTCAAAGCAACCTCTGGAGAAGGGTCTTGCGTACTTTGCTTGCACGATTGCATGCCAATGATTGCCAATGCGAAGACAACTACGGATAATTCAAATCTGAGCCATTTTTTCATAACGCGTTAATTTTATGCAAAATTACCGAAAATACCTCAGCTCGGCATAGACATTAACGTTTCATAAACGAGACGGGTCGGTAGGCCGACAACATTGGTATATGAACCGTGGATCTCTTCGATTCCGATGAGTCCGATCCATTCTTGTATTCCGTAAGCCCCTGCCTTGTCAAATGGCTTGAAGGTCTTGATATAATAGCGTATCTCAGCCTCGGAAAGTTTTTTGAACCGTACTCGAGTAGTATCATAAACGGTCTTTTGCGCAATCGTAGTGGTGAACGTGACCGCGGTAATCACCTCATGCCATTCACCGGAAAGAGTCGTGAGCATTTCATAGGCCTCCTCTTCGTTATCCGCCTTTGCCAGAGAATTATCCTTATGCCAAACTACCGTATCAGAGGTGACCAAAATTTCGTTAGGGTTTAAGGTGCCTTCGAAGGGGGTAGCCTTCAATTTTGACAAAAAACAGGCAATTTCGCTCCCCTGAAGTGCTGGAGGATGAATTTCCTCCACCGCTTGGATGCGTACCTCGAATTCACAGCCCATTTCTTTAAAAAATTGCTGTCTTCTCGGAGAAGCGGAGGCCAGAACGATTCGGTATCCTACCAAGCTTTTTTGTAAAGGATCAGTCATTGGCAGCGCTAAAGTTACCTTCCCAGTCGCCCCTAACCTTAAGCACTTGCTCAATCACATCACGAACACAGCCATGCCCCCCATTTTTATGTGAAACATACTGTGCTACTTCCTTGATTTCGGGTATGGCATCTTGTGGGCAGGTGGGGAGCCCCACAAGCTTCATGGGCGGAATGTCCGGCATATCGTCTCCCATATAAAGGGCATTTTTCGCCTCGATTCCACTTTGTTCCAAATACTCCAGTAGCGGTTTTTCCTTCAAGTGCGCTCCTAAATAGATATGTTCAACACCCAGACCCCGAAGCCTTTTTTCAACCCCTTCGTTCGTACCACCCGTAATAATACAGACATGATAGCCTCTTTTAATGGCGGTCTTTAGGGCATAACCATCTTTAACGCTCATTTTGCGGAGCATTTCCCCATCTGTGGTGACGAGCAAGGTGCCGTCGGTAAAAACGCCATCGACATCGAATATGAAAGTAGTAATATGCTTGAGGTATTCCTTATAACTTTTCTCCATGAACTTCTTGAATCGATTTAGTTAGTATGGTATAGATTTCTCTTTGTGTACCGGATTGTAATGCTTCCAAATGTCTTTCGATTGTTTTTGCATCATTTCGCTTCGCAGGGCCTGTCTGTGAAGCCTCGGGCGAAAACTGTTCGATTTTACGGGCTGTTTCCCGTATCAGGGGTTTCAGCAAATCGAAGGGAATATCTTGCCCACGACATAGTTCGTGGCCGATATGGTACAGGTGATTGGTAAAGTTATTCACAAAAACAGCGGCAAGGTGCAGTGTTTTTCGCTGTTCCGAATCGATTTCTACAATCGTATCCGATATCGTTTGGGCTAATTTCTTAAGGATATTCAAGTCAAAATCGTTACCGGCTTCCAAACCTATGGGAACAGACTTGAAATTGACCGCTTGCGCTTTTGAAAATGTCTGCAACGGATAAAATACACCGCTCCGTTCAATCGCAGCCAATACGGCTAGGGGCACACTTCCTGAAGTATGTACGACAAGCTTTTTGGTTGTTTTAAAATGTGACGCAACAGTTGGAATGGCATCGTCACTCACAGCCAACAGGTAGACATCGGGTTCCTGAAGAGTCGATGGAGGTTCGCCCAAGAGCGAATCGGAGGTAAGCGATCGACTCTCCAAAACACCCACTAGGAGAATGTCTTCCGCTTCCGAAAAGGCGCGCTCCAAATGATGGGATACGTTTCCGGTTCCGACAATGATGACCTTTAACATGTGTCAAAATTAACAATAAAAATTGTCGCCCGATGGAATAATTCCATAGAGAACAAAACCTATAGAAAATAGGTATGCGTAGGTATGTAATCATTTTATGCACGTAATGACGCGATCTGCTAAGCACAAGTCCTGTGACTAGTATCTTGTGAAGATTAGATGCGTATCGTTTTAGCACTCTTCACGGTTTCAAGATTTGCCGAAGTCACTACAATAGGGTGGTTGTGTTTGGAGCTACCTTGAATGGAATAGGTTTTCTCAAACCCAGCGACGATATCGGCTTTCGCAACCGGTAACGTATGACCGTGGTTGCTGCTAATCGCTGTAGCCTTGGCACCGTTGGCCAAACAATCCGTATTTTCTGGGGCTTTAGCAAGGCTCACGTCCGTACTGTCGTCACCTGAGCAACCGACAAGTCCATATGTGGGAACGGCGATCATCACAGCCCCAACAGTTCATTTGATAAATGTCTTTCTATTCATTTTCATAGTGGTTTTTAGAAGTTAAAATTCACTTTTTAAGTTGAAGATGTTTATAAATAGCTTTTTAACGAATACGAACCGCTTCAAAGAGCTTCGTTGAAGATAGGAATCGGTTTGGATAAGATTAACAAATCTGTTTAACTTTTTAAATCGGATGTCGGCTTTGATACTCGCAAAAAGGTGGTATTTTTGCATGCTGAAATCCAATCCGTTATGCGATGACAGAAATGCTAAAGAAAACCCTCTTTTCCACACGTTTAATGGCATTACTTTTCATAGTTTTCGGTGTGGCTATGGGCATAGGTACCTTTGTGGAAAGTAAGTATAGTACGGAAACGGCCCGGATTTGGATTTACAATGCCTGGTGGTTTGAGGCCATTATGGTGTTCTTTGTTATTAACTTTACGGGTAACATGTTTCGCTACCGTTTATTCCGGTGGGAAAAGTGGCCGGTATTGATGTTGCACCTCTCCTGGATTCTCATCATAATTGGCGCCTTTGTAACCCGATATATCAGTTTTGAGGGCATGATGCCCATACGGGAGGGGGCCACGGAACGTATATTCTATTCCGATAAGACCTACCTGACTGCCTTTATCGATGGAGAAATCAATGGGGAGCCCAAACGAAAAATTCTCGAAGAAGACCTTATCGCCACTCCCGAGGGTCTAAAATCAAACCTTCCTTGGACTTCGGACTACAACGGCCAGCCCGTGACCATAGCCTATGTTGATTTTATCAAGGGCGCAAAGGAAGGGCTGATTCCCGATGAGAGTGGAAATGAATACTTGAAAATTGTCGAGGCAGGTACAGGACAACGTGAGGAACACTACCTGGAAAGCGGGAAGGTCACAAACGTCCATAATGTACTGTTCGCGGTCAACAAGCCAACCGACGGTGCCATCAATTTGTTCACGACCGATAGCGTCTATCAGATCAAATCCGCATTTGAAGGCACTTTTATGCGGATGGCGGATCAATTTCGTGGAAAAGCCGAAAAAGACAGCCTTCAGGAGTTTCAGTTGCGTTCGCTCTATACTATGGCCGGTATGCAGTTCGTCATTCCTGAACCGGTAGTCAAGGGCTCATTCGGAGTAGTGGAGGTGCCCGAAAAGGAACTAACCGAGGCGACACAATCGGCCCTTGTCGTCGAGATTGGTACCAATGGTGAGACCGTTCAGAAGAAATTACTCGGGAAAAAAGGAATGATTTCCCGGTTTACGGATAAATTTGAGTTGGGAGGACTAAATTTCGCATTGCGCTACGGCCCAAAGCCATTGGAACTCCCTTTTAGTATCAAATTGAACGATTTTATTGCAGAAAAATATCCAGGTACGGAAAAGGGTTATGCCTCTTTCATGAGTAAGGTTACAGTACAAGACGAACGACCTTTTGATTACGACATTTTCATGAACAATATACTCGACCATAGAGGGTACCGCTTTTTTCAATCCGGTTTTGATCCTGACGAAAAAGGGACGAACCTGTCGGTCAATCATGACCAATGGGGCACACGGATTACCTACTTGGGCTATTTTCTTTTATATGCCGGTTTGATGGGCATTATGTTCTTCGGAAAAACCAGATTTAAGGATTTGGTAAAGTCGTTGGACAAAATAGTATCTAAAAAAACAGCAACGACCTTGGTTTTGGTATTGCTCGGTTTAGGTACGTTGCAAGCTCAAGAACATTCCCCGGATGATGGTCATGACCATGTTCAAGGGATGCCCACCGCTGCGCAGGTGGATTCTATTCTGCAGACCACCTTGGTTGACGAAGCACATGCCGAAAAGTTTGGTGAATTGGTCATTCAGGATGATGGAGGCCGAATGAAGCCCGTACATACGTTTTCCTCTGAACTTTTACGGAAGTTGAGTTTCAAAGACAAGTATGAGAATATGAACGCCAATCAGGTGTTCCTGAGCATGATGCTCAACCCTGCCGCATGGTATAATACGGAGTTTATTGCCTTGGACAAAAAAGGAGGGAATGATAGTCTGCGATCGGTTATCGGAGTCTCTAAGGATAAAGAATATGTAAAGGCGATTGACTATTTTGATGAAAAGGGGCGTAATAAATTGGAACCCTTTTTAGAAGATGCTTTTTCTGCACTTGCCCCAAACAAATTTCAGCGGGATTTTAAGGACTCCTATTTTCGTCTTAGCCTATTAGATAGGGCATTGAGCGGTGAAATAGTAAAGATTTTCCCTTTGCTTAACGATGAAAACAACAAATGGATTTCGGCCGTGGAATATCGCGGGGGGCAGTACCAAGTAGCGGACTCCCTGTACGCAAATTTTGTCAAGAATGCGATTCCCTATTACTTGATGACACTGAACAAGGCAAACGCCACGGGTGACTATACCGAGGCGGATAAATTATTGGCCGCTTTCAAACAAAATCAAAAGAATCATGGCAGCGAGGTTCTTCCAACGGATAGTAAAATAAAAACCGAGGTAGTCTATAATAAGTTGAAAATTTTCAAGTGGCTTTACCAGTTGTATGCGGTATCAGGGCTACTACTATTTTTTATTTTAATTTTTCAGATACTGAAGAATAGAAAAATATGGCAAATAGCCACGTATTTTTTCAAAGGAACTATTGTTGTATTCTTTCTCTGGCATACGGCCGGTTTGATTTTACGTTGGTACATTTCGGGGCATGCCCCTTGGAGTGATGCTTACGAGAGTATTCTTTTTGTATCGTGGGCGGCAATGGGGGTTGGAATGTTATTCATTAGAAAGAGTGCGATGACTTTGGCTTCCGCCGCATTTGTGACCTCAATGTTCTTGTTCTTTGCCCATCAGAACTGGGTAGATCCGGCCATTGCCAATTTAGTGCCCGTATTGGATAGCTATTGGTTAATGGTTCACACCTCGGTAATCGTTGGAAGTTATGGACCATTGACCATCGGTATGATTTTAGGTATGGTATCGCTTCTGTTGATCATCATGACTACTAAGAAAAATAAAAAACGCGTTGAAATAAATTTAAAGGAACTCACCATAATCAATGAACTCTCTTTGACCGTCGGCTTAATTATGTTAACTATCGGGAATTTTTTAGGGGGACAATGGGCCAATGAAAGTTGGGGACGCTATTGGGGTTGGGACCCCAAGGAAACGTGGGCCCTGATTTCCATTATGGTCTATGCCTTTGTGTTGCATGCGCGATTGGTACCTGGTCTACGTAGTCGATGGACATTCAATTTCTTAAGTATGATTGCCTACTTCAGCATTATGATGACCTATTTCGGTGTCAATTACTATTTGGTAGGCCTACATAGCTACGGTCAAAGTGGCGCGGCTGCCATCACACCGGATTATGTATGGTATATCGCTTTAGGAGCCCTCGTTTTAGGCGGTATAAGTCTATGGCGATATAGGGTAAATTATGCTAAATCCTAAAATGGGACTTCATTTTTAGATACCCTAGTATGGGAACTTGAACAGGTGCGGATGAATTTTTGAAGTTGGGCGAACTTAAGGTTTCTTTCGCTGGCCGGCTGTGGTTGACTGATTAATAAATTTCCCTACCACAATTGCGGTCAAAATGACCAGATAGAACTGCCCAACCAAACCCACTAATATTGCCGCTTTCTGTGCAACTGGAGTTGCCGGAACTATCTCTCCATAACCAATGGTCAATAAGGTGATATAGGCATAATACATAATACCATCCGCACGAATATTAAAGTCATTCTCATCTAATAAGGGACCTTGAAAAGAACCAGGTTCCAACAGTTCTATGGATAGAAAGAGAAAGAACGCCAGAAATCCCAATGAAATGTAGCCGCTAATCAATCCGATAATCACGTTTTTACCTACTTTTTCCGCTTTCCAAACCTGTTGGATGATATTCCAAGCAACGATGACATGAAACAGAAAATAAACGGACAACCGCATTAAAATCTGCCCTTCGCCGGACCTAGAGAACATACTGCTGCCAAAGATAAACAGGGATACAAGAAAAAGAGCGACAAAAAGCCAGCTCAATTTTTTCCGCTTTGAAATCAATAGTATGCCTGCAGAAATATTAAGTAGGAATAGAATGGGCAAAAGCACATTTTCGTGAATGTCATAGGGAACAAACAAAGAGCCAAAAAGTATGAACACCTGTGTCGCTAAAAAAAGCTCAAATCGTATATGGTACAAATTTTGGATCATGCTACTGTCAAAGTATATATATTGATTTCTTGCTCCTTCCCTATAAGCTCACAATACCAAACGATTTGGATGATGGTGAATCCCCCAACCAAGTTCTTAAACCGTCCTTTCGATGGTATTATGCGTACATCGTATGAGTTACACTTGAATATCTTCATTGGCCCCAAGGCGTATTGCCTAAAAATACCTAATGCATTTGACCAAAAAGACATTAATGGCCAGCGTACCGTCAAGAATTGTTTAGGTCCTTGTTTCATAGACTAAAAATCAGTCTTCCAGTAAGGCCTCGTTAAAGGTATAATCTTTATAGTTCAGCTTGTAGAGCACACTATAAAGTGCTGGAATGAAAAGTAATGTGATAACAGTTCCAAAAAGTAGGCCGACCATAATACTTACCGCCATACCTTCCCACATTTCACCGCCACTTAAATAAAGTGGAATCAGCCCTAACACGGTAGTGAACGTGGCTAATAAAATCGGGCGAAAGCGTTGGAGGCAAGCGGAAATGACCGCATCGTTCTCTGCACGCCCCAAATCCTTTTGTTCTACTTCCATACGATCGATCAATACAATGGCGTTATTGATTACGATACCGGCCAGTGATATGACTCCAAGAAAGGGCATGAACCCGAATGCTTCTTGAAAAGTCAACAACCCCACGACAACTCCGATTATCCCTAACGGAATGGTTAATACTACCATGGCCATTTTCCTTACGGAGTTGAATTGAATAATCAATAATAACACAATGATGAAGGCTGAAATTGGTAAGTAGCCGATAACAGATCCCATACTTTCCTCGGAACTTTTGGCATCTCCGCCGAATTCGTAAAAATATCCTTGGGGCCACGTTTGTAATTGCTCGTTCAACCATGGCGTAATTTCAGATGTGATTGCAGAGGCATTGGCACCTTCACGAAGTTCACTTTTAACATTGATGGTACGACGTAAATCGAGGCGCTTGATTTTGGAATACTGCCATTGGGGTAGTATAGAAGCGACCTGCAACAAAGGAACACTTCGTCCTGAGGCCTGTGCGTAAATGTTCAAGGTCTCCAAGGCACCAAGAGATTGTTGCTGATTGGTATCACTGCGCATTACTATCGGTATCGATTTATCGTCCTCCCGATATTCCCCTGTTTGAAAACCATCGAGCACGGTCTCCAATGAGGTAGCAATATCTTGACTTGTGATACCGGCAGTCTGCGCTCGATTTTGATCGATTTCTATTAAGAATTTCTTGCTCTTTGGTCCCCAATCATCCTTGACGTTCTTTGTGCCATTGATTTGAGACAAACGCAATTTTATCTTTTCCGCAATTTTGGAAAGTTCATCGGGGCTACTTCCTGAAACCTTTATTTCTATGGGTACCCCACCGCCACCTGCACCAAGGGGACCTACCTTAATATCGGCATTTGGAAAGTTATTGAATGCGAATTTATCCAATTTGGAAATCATTGCATTATTTTCATTAAAGGATGAGGTGTTGACTAAAATATGGGCATAGTTTGAATTGGCCTC
Organism: Maribacter corallii; assembly: GCF_047345415.1. Classification (NCBI taxonomy): domain Bacteria; kingdom Pseudomonadati; phylum Bacteroidota; class Flavobacteriia; order Flavobacteriales; family Flavobacteriaceae; genus Maribacter; species Maribacter corallii. The sequence goes on along the minus strand of NZ_JBLFEP010000003.1, from coordinate 929,678 downwards.
ATCGGGAGAATACCCCAAATCGTAGGATTCAGGTCCTTCACCAATGTAAGATGACCAATCGACAATACCCATGGTACGTGCTTCATTGGTTTTTAACGAATCGGTCATATATTGTTCGAGACCTTTGACTACTGAGGTGGTACGTTCTATTTTGTTCCCCTGGGGTAGATTGATATCTACGGTAATCATATTGCGATCACTATCAGGAAAGAAGATGAAAGGAATATATCCGAATCCAAAAATGGAAGCAAAAAATGCCGCAAAAATTCCGATAATAACTTTCCATTTGTTCCTTAAAGCTATCAAAATCAAATTCTTGTAATAGCCTTTTAATATTGAGATAGTTCTATCGATAAAGCTCGGTTTCCGTTCTTCCTTTGGCTTTACTCTCAAGAAAAGGTAGCAAAACATGGTAATGACCGTGAGGGCGATAACCCACGAGGACATAAGGGCGATCGTAATCACGACAAAGATGGGACCTACAATATCTCCCATGGTGGTTGGAGATAGATAAAAGGCGAGAAAGGCGGCTGAGGTAGTTAGGGTAGAAATGAGTAACGGCATCCATAGTTCGGAAAAGGCTTCGATAGCTGCCGTTTTTGACTTAGTACCCTGCTCCATTTTTACCATAATCGTTTCGGCAACAACGATTGCGTTATCAACCAGCATCCCCAATGCCATGATGAGGGCGGCTAAGGTGACCTGATTCAGACCAATATTCATCATGCCCATGATCATTAGGGTCATAATGGTCACGATTGGAATCAAACTGGCAATGACAAAACCTGTTCGGAAACCCAAAAAGATGAGCATGACCAACAATACGATTCCAATAGATTGCAATAAATTGCCGATGAAATCCTGTACTTTAACATCAATGTAAGTATCCAAGGAAGAAATCCGGATTAATTCTAGACCTATGGGAAGTCGTTCACGCCATTTCGCGAGTACCTGATTTACCGATTCGCCCAACGCAATGACGTTAGCATTTTCCTTAAGGTTCACATGTAATGAAATGGCATCCATGCCATTCACTCGAACCTTCTGTGTCGGGGGATCGATATACCCTTTCTTGACGGTAGTAATATCACCTAGTTTAACCAATTGCGTACTCTGATTACTACCTACTGAAATAAGCATTTCGCGAATATCATCCACACTATTGAAGTTGCCCGTTGGCTCCAGAATAATGCGTTCGTCCCCAACATTCACCTGTCCTCCTGAATTTAGTATATTGGTCGCTGAAATACTTTGTTGAAGTTTGGAAGCCGATAGCCCATATTCCCTTAACCGGGCATTGTCGAATTCTACGAAAACTCGTTCTTCCTGTTCACCACCGATTTCTACTTTGGCGGCATCGGGTAGTTTTATTAGATCATCTTTAATATCATCAGCGTATTCCTTCATTTCGGCATATGAAAACCCGTCTGATATAAGCCCTACCACAATGCCATAAACATCACCGACACCATCATCGTTGAGATTCGGCTTCACTCCTTGGGGAAGCCCTTGAATACCGTTCAATTTTCTTCTTAGTCGATCCCAAACGGCTTGCATTTTTTCTTTTCGAACCTCATCTTTCAAAGTGACCATAACTATTGACAGCCCTGTTCTGGAAGTACTGGTCACTTCTTTGAGCTCTGGCAATTCTTGAGCAACTTTCTCGATTTTGTCCGATACCAACTGCTCGACGCGCTCGGGACTGGCACCTGGAAAACTGGAAACCACGCTGGCCACCCTAACGGTATATGGAGGCATGCTATCTCGTGACAGGGAAGAGTAGGTTGCGAGCCCCAGCAAGATAATGGTAGCCAATACCATGAATGTTATTCTGTTCTTTTCAATGGAAAATTTCGCTAGGTTCATGTTGTTGGTTGTCGTTATTTAGCATTCAAATTTTATGAAATCTCATGGGAAATGGAATCACTGCAGCCGCACTTCTTGACCGTCGAGCAGTGTCTGTAGTCCTGCTGTGGCGATTTTTTGTCCTACTGACAAACCCGATTTGATTTCAAACCCTTCTGAAGTGAGCACTCCGATAGTTATTTTTTGTTTGCTTACGTTGGTCTGGTTTTCCGCTTCATTAATAACGTAAACAAAACGTCCTTCACTATCTTCGCCAACTGCATGTGCCGGAACAACGAGTTCTTTTTTAGTGGTTTTGTTGTCACCAAAATCAAACGTCACACCAGCGGCCATTCCACTTTTTATCTCTTCTGACGGACTTATGACGGCAACTGTTACGGGATAGGTTGCGGTGTTCGCATCTACCGCTGGGGCTGCTTCGGTAACGGTCGCTTTAAATGTTTTATCGGGGAGAGAGGCAAAGGCAACATTCACTTGCATACCGACCTTCACGGCATTGATGACACTTTCAGGTATACCTAGGGCAATCTCCATATCGGTACCGGCATTGAGCGTTGCGACGGTCTGACCTGAACTTACGTTTTCATCAATTTCTGTATTGATGGCCGCAATGATACCGTCTTCAGGAGCATACAAGTATCCGTAGCGAATTTGGTCTTGCCTGATGGCCACGCCTCGCTTTGCGGATTCATAACTTTCTTGGGCTGTTTTATAGGAATTTTTGGCCGCCTCAAAGTCACTGAGTGCTGAACTTCCTTTTTCATAAAGGGAGCGAACACGGTTTAAACTGAGTTTGGCGGTATTCATTTGCGAAGCCGCACTGTTCAAATCGGTCAATGATTGTTCATAGGCCAGTCGTGCTTGCACATTATCCAATTTGGCCATAAGATCTCCCTTGCTGACCTTTTGCCCCAACTTGATATTGAACTCGGTGATGATTCCATTGTTTCGAAAACTTAGTTTGATGATTTTTTCGGTTTGAGCCGTACCACTGAAAGTGCGTACTTTTTCACCGCCTAAGAAACCTACTACTTGGTACTTAACGGGCCGGACGAACTTTTCGACCTGCTTTTTTTCTTCACCACAAGACCAGGCGATTATCAGTAGTAGGGCCGATAGAATGGTTTTAATATTATGTTTCATTTTAACGTGTATTTAGGTAGTGTTAATTTCTATTGTCAAGGAATTCAAAAAAGCGTTGTCTGAATTCCTCATTTTTTTCTTCTGAGTTGAGCAAAAAGTAATAGCCCATAAATCGTTCTAACTGCAACCCACTGATCAGAAAGTTGTAGTTAGCCGTAGTACTGGCCAGCTGGGCATTTAGATAGTTGTTCTGCGCATCTAACAGTTGAACAATGTTCACGGCTCCATTGGCATAAGAGGCCTGAGTGAGTTCAAGTGCTTCTGCGGCTGTTTCTTCGGAAATCTTGGAAAGCTGAATATTCGAAACTTGATTCACGAGACTGAGTACTGCACTTCTTATGTTAGAAGAGATAGCGAGTTCGGTATTTTCCTGATTGATTTGCAGTTGTTCTCTTTGTATAATGGCCGTTTGTCGATTGATGTTGGTTTGATTTTGATTGATGATCGGAATGGACAAACTCACACCGACATTGTAGTTGTTGTCCAATATGGGGAACTCTTGGGGAGCTATACTTCCGGCGCCGGATCTATTAAACGTATGATTGTACTGCCCCTGCAAGCCCAAGGTAGGCAGCAAGCGACCAAAACTATTCAAGCGTATGTTCCGCTCTGTGGCATTGAGGTTATATCCAAGAGACTTTAATTCAGGAGAATTTCTATAGGCCTCCTCCACCAAAAAATCAATAAATGGCTCCCGCAGTGAAGGGTCGTCCAACCTTTTGGTCAATTCGTCGTAGTTGTACCTTTTAAAAATTCCTTCGTTCAATTGAGTATCCTCTAAATCGACCTCCATGTTGACCGGGTTGTTTAAGACTTGATTAAGGTTGACAAACCCCTGTTCCAATTGGTTAATGGCTTCTACCATGGCTTGTGTGTTTTGAGCCAGTTGACTTCGAAAACGCAACAAGTCGGATTTTCCGGCCGCCCCGGCCTCATAGTTTTGTTGCGCTATTTGAAGGTTCCTTTTTGTCAAATCTAAATTTTGAATCTGAATTTGAGCATTCGCCTTTAAGATCAAGGCGTTGAAAAAAGCGTTTGACACATCAAAAATCAAATCTAACTCCGCGGCATTGAATACCTCTTCTTGGGCTTTCTGTAAATTCTTTTGGATGACAATATTGGCGTTGGCCGCTTCCGAAAATAGAGTTTGCTGTAGTGTAATATTCCCTGCGGTTGAGAACTCTGGATTTTGACCGTTGCTTACTGCGGCCAAATCAGGGTCGATGTAAGTGCCTGTCGTCGAGGCCGTCAATGAGGGTAGATAGTTGCTTTTTGCTGTTTTAACATCTTGTGAACTGAGTGCAACGTCCTTTTCGCTTGCCTTGAAATTAAGGTTTTTCTGTAACGCTTGGTCAATAGCCGTCAATAAGGTATACTCCCTTTCCGAGATGGCATTTTTAAAATCTCCGACAAAATCGGTTTGTGCGATTAGACTGTACTTGATTGGAACCCCGACAACCTCCGCAGTATTGTAGTTGATCGTAAGTCTTGGTGTATAGTCAATGTAGACCGGTAGTTCGGCAAGTGGGGTACCATTGATATAAGCTTCAATAGTGAGCGCAATTCGCCGAAAAAATTGATCTAGATTCTCATCGGATTGATTGGTGGCCATGATACCTTCCCGTACGTGATCTGGACCGTTGACGGTGAAGGAGGGAAGTCTAGCCTTGATAAAAGACTGAGCCAATTGCTCGACTTGCGCTTCCTTCAAAAAAAAACCTCCTGCCATGTACAAGGCATCTAGCCCCTCTAGATTTGAAGTAATATCACTGACCGTCGTAAATGGTATCAATTTGTACTCCGCGTCCAATGCCGTCACTTCTTTTTCAAAGGTCTCATTCAGTGGAAGGATTTGATCAAGCCCAGCTTCAATGGCTATGCCTATTTTTTTGAAATTGGTAAGTTCCTTGAATTTTTTGAGGTCGTCATTGTACGATTCCGATTCTATCAGATATGTAAAATTCTCCGTGTCACTCGTGTTTTTATCAAAGTCAATGTCGCTTAAGTCGCGGTTGACCGCGCCAAAAAGAATTGTGGGTTTGGCATGTGATTTTTGTTTTCCGATAATCTGATTATTAGTAGGACCAAAAGCCAAAATGATGTCTGTTTCATTGGCAAGTAGCTGTTCATAATGCATTTGGGCCAGCTGCTCGTTATAGCCATTGACTAAAATATTCTCGTCAGAAAAATCGAGGATGGCGTCTTCTCCAACCACACTACGTACTTCAATTTTAAGCTTATCCAAGAGCCCTTTGGTCTCGTCATTTTGAAAATCGACGAGTATTCCGATAGTGTAGGTCTGTTTCGACTGCGAAAAAGAAAGGAAAGTGGCGGTGAAAAAAAGAAGGATAACAAATTTTTTCATTTCGAGAGTTTAGCACTTAAATATAAGGTATTTACTGAAGCCATTTGAATAGGGGTCTAGTTTACAGCCATAGACGCTTGACAATGTGATAATGGTAACCAATGTTAAAAAGTCACTTGGTTTTTTACGATTTAAAATAAATTCTGCATCTTTGCAACATCATGAAGTTATAAGAATTATGTTTTCAATAGATGTCATAGGGAATCTCACCCAGAAGTAATCGGTATACCGACTGCTTTTTTGACGCTATTATTTCTCCTCTTTTTTTCACATAATTCTACTTCATAATGACACCATCAAGTACACTTACAATAAAAAAACTATTCCAATACTTTATTCAGGCCGTAACCGGTAAAGAAAACGAATTCACCTCAGGCAGTATTCGCAAGGCCATTTTTATGCTTTCGATTCCCATGATCTTGGAAATGATGATGGAATCTATTTTTGCGATTGTCGATATCGCCTATGTCTCACAAGTCAGTGTCAATGCCGTAGCTACAATTGGCCTGACCGAATCGGTGATCACCTTGGTATATGCTGTAGCCATAGGTCTTAGTATGGCCGCTACAGCCGTAGTTGCCAGAAGAATTGGCGAAAAGGATGTTCAGGGGGCTAAAGAAGCGGCAGTTCAGGCAATAGCCTTGGGTGTTGTAGTAGCGCTGATAGTAGGGGTGGTGGGCTTTATGTTCGCCAAGGAGATTTTGGCCCTAATGGGGGCAGAACCCGATTTAATCGCCGAGGGATACGGATATACACAGCTGTTGATCGGAGGCAATATTACCATCCTTTTGCTCTTTTTGATCAATGCCATATTTCGTGGTGCCGGCAATGCTTCCGTTGCCATGTGGACTTTGGTCTTATCGAACGGATTGAATATTATTTTAGACCCTATTTTCATCTTCGGCTGGGGCCCTATTCCTGAATACGGGGTAATGGGTGCAGCAATCGCAACCAATATCGGCAGAGGGACCGCGGTGCTTTTTCAATTGGCTATTTTGTTTTTCGGATGGAGCGCGATCCACATCAAGCTGCAGGATATGGTTATTCGCGTCAAGGTCATGCTGAACCTTATCAAGGTTTCCTTAGGGGGCATCGCACAATTTCTGATCGGTACCTCCAGTTGGGTTTTCTTGATGCGTATGGTGGCCGAATTCGGTAGTGAAGTGCTCGCCGGCTATACCATCGCGATTCGCATAATGCTATTTACGTTAATGCCGTCATGGGGCATGAGTAACGCGGCGGCAACTTTGGTAGGTCAGAATCTAGGAGCCCAAAAACCAGATCGCGCTGAAACATCCGTATGGAAAACAGGAAAATACAATGCGTATTTTATGGGGTTGGTTTCCATTATCTACCTGTTTTTCGCCCACGATCTTGTAGGCTGGTTCAATGATAATCCCGTTGTGATCGAAAATGGTGGACTCTGTCTCCAAATCATCGCTATTGGCTATATTTTCTATGCCTATGGTATGGTAGTGACCCAAGCGTTCAATGGAGCAGGGGATACTGGCACGCCCACCAAGATCAATTTAATGGCTTTTTGGATGTTCCAGTTGCCTTTTGCCTATTTGGCCGCCATAACTTTCGAATTGGGGGCCATGGGCGTCTTTATGGCTATCACGGCCGCCGAAGTTCTCTTGGCCATTGTTTCGATTGTTTGGTTCAAAAAAGGAAATTGGAAAAGAGTACAAGTATAATCGATTTTAGTAACTTTAACGCACATCAAAACCCAAGCGAATGAATCAGAAAAAAAAGGGATTGAATACCATTTGTACGCATGTAGGCGAGGTGGAGGACAAACAGTTCAAAGGGGCTGTTTCGCCTTTGTACATGAGTTCTTCCTATGCATTTGAAGATGTGGATGTCAAGCGATATCCAAGGTATTTCAACACGCCGAACCAAGAGGCATTGAGCAAGAAGGTCGCCGCTTTGGAACATGCCGAGGCAGGCCTGATTTTTGGTAGCGGTATGGCCGCGGTCAGCACGACGCTGATGGCCTTCTTAAAAGCAGGTGACCATGTGGTCTTACAAAACGCACTTTACGGAGGCACCTATAATTTGGTAAACGAGGAGTTCGATAAATACGGAATCGACTATTCCTTCACGGAAGGACTGCTCCCTTCTGATTTCGAAGCGAAAATTAGACCGAATACGAAGGTGGTCTATATTGAAACGCCTTCAAATCCCTTATTGAAAATCACCGATTTGAGGGCCGTTGCGGAAATTGCAAAGGACCACGGGTTAGTATCAATGATCGATAATACCTTCGCTAGTCCGGTAAATCAAAATCCCATTGATTTCGGAATCGATATCGTGATTCATAGCGCTACAAAATATATGGGAGGTCATTCGGATATTTGTGCGGGAGCTGTAGCTTCTACATCGGAGAATATCGAACGTATTTTCCACTTGGCAAAGAATTTTGGTGGCAGTTTAAGCGATCAGACGGTCTGGCTTCTCGAACGAAGTATGAAGACCATGGGGTTACGTGTAAAAGCTCAGAATGAGAACGCTCAGCATATGGCCGAATATCTTGATGGCCATTCGGATATCTCAGCGGTGTATTATCCTGGATTACCGTCGCATCCGGACCACCAATTGGCGAAAACCCAAATGCATGGGTTCGGGGGAATGCTTTCATTCGAATTGAACGAGGAGTTGGATGCTGCTATTTTTCAAAAATCCTTAAAATTGATCAAATCATCGATGAGCCTTGCAGGAGTTGAAAGTACGGTACTTTCGCCTACCCAAACTTCACACGCTTTGATGGAGCCTGAAGAAAGGGAGCGTCAAGGCATTAAAGATGGTCTGATCCGTTTTTCCGTGGGCATCGAAGAGCCTGAGGATTTAATCTCCGATATCGAACAAGCACTGCAAACCGTACGGTCAAAACAAGCCGTTTCGACGCATTAAATTGAAATCAAAACTAGATGAAATTAGATATATTGGCCTTCGGGGCGCACCCTGACGATGTAGAATTAGGAGCGGGTGCGACCCTGGCAAAAGAGATTGCCAATGGCAAGAAAGTAGGCATTGTTGATCTGACCCGAGGGGAGCTTGGTACGAGGGGCACAGCCGAAATCCGTGATAAGGAAGCTGCTGCGGCCGCTGAAATACTCGGCGTTTCGGTACGTGAGAATCTGGAATATGCGGACGGCTTTTTTGTCAACGATAAGGCCCATCAATTAGGAATCATACAAATGATCCGAAAATACAAACCGGAAATCGTGCTGTGCAATGCTGTAGATGATCGTCATATCGATCATGGAAAGGGAAGTGATCTGGTAAGCCATGCCTGTTTTTTAAGTGGACTTGTTAAAATAGATACGAAATTGGATGGTGATGATATCTGGCAAGAACCTTGGCGACCTAAATCGGTGTATCACTACATACAATGGAAAAATCTCAACCCGGACTTTGTAGTCGACGTCAGTAATTTTATCGATAAGAAGACGGAGGCTATTTTAGCCTATTCTTCTCAATTTTTCGATCCGAAAAGCGAAGAACCTGAAACACCGATCAGTAGCAAGAATTTTATAGATAGCGTGAACTATCGGGCGAGGGATTTAGGAAGAATGGTAGGCGTGGAATACGCTGAGGGATTTACGGTTGAGCGCTTTGTTGCGGTAGATTCATTAGATGACTTGATCTAACTAGCCTTCACAAAGGTTTCCTTTGATTTGGGAAGGGTGAACTTAAAACAGGTGCCTTCACCAAGTATACTACTTACCCATATGGAACCCTCGTTGTTCTCGACCATTTCGCGACAGAGCGTGAGGCCAAGGCCGGTTCCTTTTTCATTATTGGTACCATAAGTAGTGACATTCGAATTCTTGGCGAATAGGCGCTTTTGGGTTTCTTCGTCGATTCCTACTCCTGTATCTTGAACGGAAACTTCCCAATGTTCCTCCCTTTCAAATGCACTAACCGTCACAGATCCATTTTTAGGAGTGAATTTTAGGGCATTGCTTATCAGGTTCCTGACCACAATATCGATCTGATCTGGGTCGGACCAAATCAAGGTACCCTCATCGACTTTATTTACCATACGAATCGATTTTCCAAAGGCGATTTCTGAAAGAAGGCTGATATTTACCGAAACGATATTCTCTAAATCGACTACCGAAGGTTTGGTAATGGTTCCGTTCATTTGGGTCTGTCCCCAAGATAGTAAGTTGTTGAGTGTAAAGGAAATATGGTCAATATCGGCTTTTAATTTGGGAATAAAGGATAAGAATTCATCCTGGTCTACCTCTCCTTTTTTGAAAAGACCCAATAGACCTTGGAAGGCTCCGATCGGACCTCTTAAATCGTGCCCTATAATCGAAAAAAGCTTGTCTTTCGTCTCATTGATTTCCAACAGCTCTTGCTCGTTATTTTCAAGCTGAGTCGTTTTTGAAGTCAACTCTTTGTTCAGGTTCTTTTGTATACGTTCACTGCGTTTTACCAAGAACGTGATGATGACCATGACCAGAACCACTCCAAGAACACCGGTAACATACTTTTTTTGCTCGGCCAGTGCCTTTTCACTTTTGTCGATGAGATCTTGTTTTTGTTTTTCATGACTGACACGGGTTTTCAGCATGAGAAGACTCTTTTTACTTTCGTTGCGCGATAAGGTATCGGAAAATTTCTGAAAGAGCTCATGGTATCCTAAGGCCTTGGTATAGTCATTTTTCTTCTTGTACAGTTCGTACAGCGTTTTTGAAGCATCCTTCATACCCTTTTTGACCTTCAGCCTTTTCGACGATTTATAGGCGCCTAATGCATAGGTCTCCGCTATACTGTCTTTTTGTAATCCCAAATTCGTTTCGGACAGCCCCTGAAGTAAATCGATTTTCGCGCGTGCGTCATCTACACTTTTATTGTGTAGCATTTCGCTTTGGTTGTACCAGTACAGGGCCCACTTGTATTTTTCTTGCCTGAGGTAGGTCTTTCCTTTGGTCTCATAGGCATAGGCGAGCCAGTCCATTATTTGGTGCTTCTCAAAAATCGAAATACTGATATTCACATTGAACATCGCATAATCATATTGGTGGTCCTCCGCATAAACTGAAGCCATGTTCGCATGGGTATAGGCTGAGAAAACCTCATCTCCGATTTCCTCGTTGAGCTTCTTCGAAATTTTGAGATAATAGATGGCCTCTTCATAATCTTTTTGGTTGGAGTAGAGGAGGGCGATATTTTCATGGAATACCGATAGCATTTCCTTATCGTCAAGCCTTTTGGCGATTTCGATTCCTTTAAGCATTTCGCGTAGGGCCATTGCATAGTCGCCCTGATACTCATATTCACCGGCCAATCGATTTTCGGCTAAGAGGAGCAGATTATCGTTCCCCAAGTCTTGAGCGGTTTTCAGGGCCTTACCGAAGTAGAGGATTCCCTTTTCATGGATCCCTTGATCCGAATAATAATCACCAATACCTATCTGTGCGGCGATTTCACCCTTGCGATATCCGATGGCTTTACTTAGGGTCAATGCCTCTTTTGACAAAAGCATTAGACTATCCCGCTTATAAAAACGCATGGTTGTCGCCAAATCATTCAGCATATTGATATGTGTGGAATCTTGTAACGCGTTTAGCAAAAGGGGTTTCGTCCGTTTAAGTTCATTCTTCAAACTATCCCTCAAGGTTTCCTGACTATGCAAACCATTAGCGAAAAGAAACAACACAGGTAAAAGGTATGGGAATCCCTTGACCATTAGTTGTCTTGTTATATGTTTGATATCGATATGGGGCATAATGGTAAATATGGCTTGATAAAGGTAACATGACTACCCAAGTCACTATAATTTATGTTGTGAAATGCCTAAAATTGTGTGTTTCAACCTTGAAAGTGTGTAGTTTATCGATAAAAACGGCTTTTTTCTGTATTTTTCTTACACGCTCGAAGACATATGTAGAGAAGCCCTAAACGGTTTATTTCTAGAAAATACTGTATTTTATTTTGAAAGAACACTCAAAAAAAATTACCTTTGCCTTCGCTTACAAATGGTGGTTGTAGCTCAGCTGGTTAGAGCGCTGGTTTGTGGTACCAGAAGTCGCCGGTTCGAACCCGGTCTTCCACCCAAAATTAAAGCCTTATCGCATGCGATAAGGCTTTTTTTGTGCAAGATGTTAGTCAAAATTTTGCGGGAATGGCTTCGCTACTTTTTACCACCCCGGAACAAGCTTTTATTCGCTCGCTTTGTCGACTATGATCCTTGCCTCGCGATTGGCAATTTCCCAAGCGGTATGGAAGACAAGACGTGATCTATTTTCTAAAAGGTCATAGTTGATCTTATCAACGGTATCACTTGGCCTATGGTAGTCGTCATGAGTACCGTTAAAGTAAAAGATAATCGGAATATTGTTCTTGGCGAAGTTGTAGTGGTCACTGCGGTAGTAAAAACGGTTCGGATCATTTTCGTCATTGTAGGTATAATCGAGCTCTATATTCATAAACTTTTGGTTCACTTCCTCCGATAGTTCGTGAAGCTCGGTACTTAATTTATCCGATCCTATTAAATAAATGTAATTTCTATCTCCTTCTCTTTTAGGGTCGATGCGGCCGATCATATCGATATTAAGATTGGCTACAGTCTGTTCTAAGGGTAAAATCGGATCCACATCGGTATAATACTGCGATCCTAAAAGCCCTTTCTCTTCACCCGTAACATGCAAGAAAACAATGGATCGCTTAGGACCATTACCTTCGTCAGCGGCCTTTTTAAAAGCTTCCGCAATTTCTAAAAGGGCTACGGTACCAGATCCATCATCATCCGCGCCATTATTGATTTGTCCATCTGCAGTTACCCCAATATGATCCAAATGCGATGATATGACCACATATTCTTCCGGTTTTTCGCTACCTTTTAAAATGGCCACGACGTTCTCCGAATCAATTGCACCATTTTCAGAAGAAGTGGATACTGCGAATGAACTTTCAACAACGGAAGGGGTATGGTTTGAATCGATATCGGATAATAGTTCTTTGGCGATGTTTGTGTCGATATAGATGGCAAAGCCCGCCTCGTCATCGTCCGATTTTATTGACATCTGACCACTGTTGTTGTTATTCATATATTCAAAGTACCTTTTAAAGCGTTGGTAATTGTCCAAGTCATAATACAGCATCCCCTTCGCACCCTTCGATTGCAATAGCTTGTCTTTCATGGTAATCGATTCATTTGGGTCGCTCCATTTCGAACTTTCACTAGTACCGGATACTGCAAATGTGCCATCGGCGTTTTTCGGCTCACCGGCTTTTACCAAAACTATCTTTCCCTTGACATCCATATCGGAAAAGTCCGAGTACTCACCTTCCTCGACGCCATAACCCGCGTATACGACCTCATCGAATGAACCTTGGGCGGCGGAAAAGGTTAAAAAACCTTCACCGATCGGGTGTGTCTTGCCATTGATCGTTATGGATCCGACAGGAACCTTTTTAATCTCCAAGGGAACTTTTTGAAAATAATCCCCATCGCTTTTGGCAGCGGGAATAGCGATTTTCTCGTATTCCTTTTTGATGTATGCGATCGCCTTTTTTTGTCCAGGACTACCGGTTTCCCTTCCTTCGAATTCATCTGAGGCGTATATGACAAGGTGTTCCTCTAACTCTTCTTCTGTTATCGTAGCGGCATATTCAGTAACATCGCTTTTTGTGGCCTGCTGTTCTGCAGAATCGTTAACTGTCTTTTGGGAAGAGTTACAGGCAGCAACGAGCACGATTAATGTGAAAAGTGTCTTTTTCATTATGGTTTTCTTGAATTAAAGTCGACCAAAAATAATGAAATATAAGAGAATAGAGATTGCTCTAAAGTGAATTTCTAAAAGGAGCTTTTATTTCCTAAGCAAGGTTATAAGGGATACGGTATTTCACATTTTTCCTTACCTTGTGAATTGCGAGAAAGCAGTAACTAACAATAGCACCTATTATGACAATTTTAAAGGCCCCGATATTTTTCATGGCCGTTTTGATTTTAGCCTTATCCTGCAAAGAAAAAATGAAGAATAACACTGAAGAAAAAGAAGCCTTACCAGCACCGTTAAAGAAGACAATTGACCCAGAGAGCTTCATCGGTCTTATTGAAGAAGATTCGGTACGCTTTTACACCTTGAGAAATGCGAATGGTATTGAGGTAACGTTCACCAATTACGGACAGCGGCTACTATCACTTCACACGCCCGACAAAAACGGGGAATTCGAGGACGTGGTTTTGGGCTATGCCACCTTGACCGAGTTCGTCGAAAACCGAAACTATTATGGTGCTATTATAGGAAGGTACGGAAACCGAATTGGAAAAGGCACCTTTAGTATTGATGGTACGGCATATGACCTGGTTAAAAATAATGGTGAAAATCATCTTCATGGAGGCACTAAGGGGTTTGAGAGTGTTGTCTGGAAAGTAGACGATCATTCAAGTAATACGATTACCTTTTCAAGGGTTTCCCCAGACATGGAGGAGGGATACCCTGGCAACTTAAATGTTCAAGTGCAATATATACTAGATGACTCCAACGCATTGAAAATCAATTACAAAGCTACTTCGGATAAGGCCACTGTGGTCAACTTGACCAATCACTCTTTCTTCAATCTAAAGGGAGAAGGGAATGGTGATATCATGGATCATGTGGTTACGATCAACGCGGATACCTATACGCCCGTAGATGACGGTCTGATTCCAACAGGTGCCATTGAAACTGTGGAGAATACTCCTTTTGATTTCAGAAGCCCCAAGACTATAGGCCGTGATATTGATGCTGATTTCGAGCAATTAAAAATCGGAAGGGGGTATGATCACAATTACGTTGTTAATGAAATGCCTCAAAACGGTGAGGGGTTAAAATTGGCAGCTATGGTGCTCGAACCAAATAGCGGACGTACCATGGAAGTATACACCAGTGAGCCCGGAGTACAATTCTATACCGGTAATTTCATGAATGGCTCCGATATCGGAAAGACGGGAAAGCCATACCCCTTTAGAGGTTCGTTTTGTTTTGAAACACAGCATTATCCCGATTCCCCGAATAAACCTGAATTCCCAAGTACACTTCTGAACCCTGGGGAAGTATATGAAACGACTACAGTATATAAGTTCGGAGTGCAGGGCAAGGAATAACTTTCACAGAACGAATAATTCGTCTTGAGTTGCATATTGTGATGGGCTAATGCCTTTAATCGCCTTGAATTTTCTATTGAAATTAGAGATGCTTTGAAAGCCTGACTGCTCCGCTATTTCGGCTATGGAAAAATCCGAGTGCTTTTTAAGCAGTTGTCCGGCGTGTTCTACTCGTAATTCTATGAGAAACTGAAAGAGCGTTTTATTTGTCCGTTGTTTGAAGAACTTGCAAAAGGCGTTAGGCGTCATATGCACAAGAAGGGCTACCGACTCTAGTTTTACTTCATTTTGAAAGTTGTGCAGTACGTAATCGAAAACAACTTGTAAACGTTCGCCTGCTAGCAGTCCGGTTTGTTTGTGGTACTTAAATTGGGTCAAGGGTTTTTTATCGACCTGGCAGCATAATTTCAATAACCTCAAGAATAGAATGATTCGAGACAGTTTTGAGATCTTGGGAAACTGGTGCATCAGTTCAGCTATTTCAGTTTGATTGTCCAAAGGACGAAAACCGTCGGGAATCATTTCGAAAAATGGTCTCACCTCCTTTAAGTCCGAAAGCTCGAAGAAACCCTCGCCCAAGGTTCTCTCGGTAAAGAAAAGAGAGATCATATGTGTATTTTTCCCGAGACGGTCGCTACGAAAAAGATGTGGACAATTGGGCCCAATAGCAAAAAAATCGCCATCACTGAATCGGTGGATGCTATCTCCGATAAGTAATTTACCTTGGCCCTGAACGATGAGGCTCAGCTGTATTTCAGCATGTTGATGTAGGTGATTGTAAAACCCTTTTGACCGGTCTACCTGAACAATCAGATTCTCGTCGCGTGGTTTTAGTATTTGAAAAGGTCTAACTTTCATTACTATGCAAATATTATACTTTTTTTGTTTAGATATACGGATTAAAGGATAAAATAAGCTCAAATATGGATAAAAAGAAAGTAACGTCCTGCTTGTTTTTCGTTCTATTTTTGGACAAACCTTTTAATTAGATAAGATGAAAGTAGATTGGACAGGTGTTATGCCCGCGGTTACCACGAAATTCACTTCAAATGATGAATTGGATATGGACATGTTCGCCCACAATATCAAAGCACAACTAGAAGCCGGCGTGAACGGCATTATTTTGGGAGGTACCCTTGGTGAAGCGAGTACGCTCACCGATGATGAAAAACGGATTCTGATTCAAGAAACGGTAGGAATTGTGGACCAAAAGGTACCGGTGGTGATCAATATTGCGGAACAGACTACCAAAGGAGCTGTTGATGCTGCGCACAAAGCAGAAAAATACGGTGCACACGGGCTGATGATGTTACCTCCAATGCGTTATAAATCAACGGACTATGAGACAGTGCGGTATTTTAAGACAATAGCGAGTAGCACAGACCTGCCTATTATGATTTACAACAACCCGATAGACTATAAAATCGAGGTTACCTTAGATATGTTCGAAGAACTTTTAGCACACGACAATATTGAAGCCGTAAAGGAGTCAACACGTGATATCTCTAATGTCACTCGCATTCGTAACCGATTCGGCAAGCGCCTGAATATTTTATGCGGAGTAGATACCTTGGCCTTAGAGAGTATAGCGGCCGGGGCAGACGGTTGGGTCGCTGGTCTTGTATGTGCCTTTCCGGCGGAAACAGTAGCTATTTGTAATTTGGTGAAGGCAGGGCGTATGAAAGAGGCATTGGAGATCTATCGATGGTTCATGCCGCTTTTGGAGCTCGATATCAGTCCACAACTCGTGCAGAACATCAAATTAGCCGAAATGGCTACGGGTCTGGGTACCGAATATGTTAGGGAGCCGCGATTGCCCCTTCAGGGTAGCGAACGGAAACGCGTACAGCAAATCATTGCAGAAGGATTACAAACAAGACCTGTTTTACCCGAATACAAGTCATTGGAAACATGTTAGAAATACGGCCCACTTGTGAGCACTGTAATAAATCATTGCCTTTTGATTCTAAAGAGGCAATGATTTGTACTTTTGAGTGTACCTTTTGTGCGGATTGTGTAGACTCGATTTTGCAGGGGGTCTGTCCGAACTGTGGGGGCGATTTTTCAAAACGTCCCATTCGCCCCGCGACACTTTTGGCGAAATACCCTGTTGCTACGAAAGTGGTACACCAACCAGTAGATGTAACAGCTCATTTAAAAAGAATACAAAGAACATGATGACAGGAAAAAATCAGATTGGAAATAGACGCTCTGGCGGCGGAACAAAGACCTATAGAACATTTAATCCGTTATTGAATATTGAAAACGAGCACGAGTTTTTTGAGGCGAGTACCGAGGAAATCAACGAGGCGGTGTTTTTAGCTGCCGATGCGTATATCACTTATAATCAAAAATCCGGTAAGGAAAAAGCGACCTTTCTAAATGCTATTGCCGACGAGATTTTAGCCTTGGATGATACCTTGATTCAGATGTATTGTTCCGAATCGGGCTTACCAGAGGGTAGGGCAAAAGGGGAACGAGGCAGAACCATGGGGCAACTGCGTGCATTTGCCGCCTTGGTCGAAGAGGGTTCTTGGGTAGAAGCCACGATTGATACTGCCATTCCCGATAGGGCACCAGTTCCCAAGCCCGATTTACGCAAAATGATGGTTCCCTTAGGACCTGTAGTGGTTTTCGGGGCGAGTAATTTTCCTTTGGCTTTTTCTACCGCCGGAGGTGACACAGCTGCCGCTTTGGCGGCGGGTTGTCCGGTTATCGTTAAGTCGCATCCGATGCATTCGGGTACGGGCGAACTAGTGGCTGCCGCGGTAATTCGCGCTGCTGAAAAAACAGGAATGCCCAACGGGGTATTCTCCAATCTCAATAGTAGTGGGATTGAAGTTGGTGTACAATTGGTGCAACATCCGCAGGTCAAGGCGGTCGGCTTTACGGGAAGTATCATAGGCGGGCGTGCCCTATTTGATTTGGCGGCCCAACGAGAGGAGCCAATTCCCGTTTTTGCCGAGATGGGCAGTATCAATCCGGTTGTACTACTTCCAGAAGCCTTGGGGAATCGTAAAGACCAGTTGGCGAAGACCTATGCCGGATCCATCACTTTGGCCTCAGGGCAGTTTTGTACCAATCCCGGTCTTTTGTTGGGAATTAAAGGAGAGGCATTGACCAATTTCATTCAGGCACTCTCAGCCGAAATCGTTACCATGGAGCCATCATGTATGTTGCATCCGAATATCATTGGGGCTTACGAAAAGAACAAGCAAAATGCCATCGATCAGTCCGGTCTCACGATTGCCGCCGATTATGGTGAAGCGGTTGCGGTGAACCATGCCCGACAAACGGTCGTCACTGTTGAAGGCCAGACTTTTTTAGGGAATTCAAGATTACACCAAGAGGTCTTTGGTCCGTTTTCAATGGTGGTTCAATGTGCCGATGCTGATGAGTTAGAAGAGGTTATTGCCAATCTGGAAGGACAACTGACCGGTACGGTCATTTCCGACCAGAATGAAATCATGAACTACCCCATGGTCATTGCGGCTTTACAAAATAGGGTAGGCCGAATCATTTTTAATGGGGTACCCACTGGGGTAGAGGTGTGCCCGGCGATGCAGCATGGCGGACCCTATCCGGCATCTACCGATAGCCGTTTTACGGCGGTAGGTACACAATCGATCAAACGTTGGGTACGCCCATTTAGTTATCAGGATTGGCCAGATGGATTACTACCGAACGAATTGAAGAATTCAAATCCCCTCGGAATTTTGAGAACGATCAACAACGAGCCGACCAAGGCGGCCATCTAAATTGAGTAGCCAATGAGTTTAGCTCGTGTCCTTTTTTTGGTGGTCATTCTGTTGTGGGTTGGATGTGTAGAAGAGAATACTAACAATCCAAAAAGCGCCTTGGCCGATAGCATCGCTTCCTTCGAGGATTTTGAAAGTTATGATGAAGATGCCCACCCTTTAGGTTTGTATACAGAGGAGCGGTATCGAGAGGAGGCGGACTTCGCATCAAAGCTACTTGAGCAATTGAATGCTATAGCTGTCTCGAAACTCTCTGAAAACGATAGGATTTCACATGAGCTCTTGCGATTTAAATTGCAAGACATCATTGACTTTTACGCTTTTGAGCGGTACCTGAATCCCATTTTATCAGACTCCGGTTTCCATCTGAACTTAAATTACAGTGTACGCACACTGACCAATTACGAGCAGGTGCTAGGGTACTTGGAGAAGCTGAATGCCATTCCTGCGGTTGTCGATCAGCAAATGGGAAATATCAGGGTAGGTCTTGAAAAAGGAGTTTCCCAACCGCGGGTAATTTTCAAGGGATATGAAAGTACGTATGACGACCATATCGTAACCGATTACCGGGACAGTTATTTCTATTCGCCGTTTAAAAAGCTTCCAGAGGGCTTGGGGCAACAGCGGCGTGATTCTATACTTGGCGCAGCAAAAGCAGCTATTGAAACCAAGGTAGTCCCGCAATTCAAGAAGATCAAGCGATTTTTTGAGGAAGAATACCTGCCCAATACCCGCACTTCCTTGGGTATATCGGAAACTCCAAAAGGCGCGGAATACTACCAGAATCGAATAGATTTTTATACCACAAGTACGGACTATACGGCCGATGATATCCATCAAATCGGCCTTAAAGAGGTCGCTAGGATAAAGGCACAGATGGAACGGATCATTTCGGAATTGAATTTCAAAGGTAGCTTTCAGGATTTCTTGACCTTCCTGAGAACCGATGAACGGTTTTATGCCAAGACCCCTAAGCAATTACTGATGATTGCTCGTGATATGGCAAAAAGAGCCGATGAGCAGTTGCCTCGGTTCTTCAAGACCCTTCCTCGAAAACCCTATGGCGTAGCACCGGTGCCTGATGCCATCGCCCCAAAATATACGGGAGGGCGCTATGTAGGTACGGATAAGAATAGTACAGAACCTGGCTATTACTGGGTAAATACCTATGACCTGCCTAGTCGCACCTTGTATACCCTACCATCACTTACGGTTCATGAAGCGGTACCAGGACATCATTTACAAGGAGCTTTGAACAAGGAGTTGGGCGATAGCATCCCTCAATTTCGAAAAGACATGTACCTATCCGCTTATGGCGAAGGATGGGGCTTATACACTGAATTTTTGGCCGAAGAAATGGGCATGTACACCACACCTTACGAACATTTTGGCAAGTTGACTTATGAAATGTGGCGTGCCTGTCGTTTGGTTGTTGATACCGGAATTCATGCCAAAGGATGGACACGACAACAGGTGGTCGATTTCATGTCGTCTAATACGGCCTTGGCCTTACACGAAATCAATACGGAAACAGATCGCTATATCTCCTGGCCCGGTCAGGCGCTTTCATACAAAATGGGGGAATTAAAAATTAGGGAACTTCGAAAAAAAGCGGAAACCGAATTGGGAGATCGATTCGATATTCGTGAGTTCCACGAAGTCATTTTGGGCCATGGTACGGTAACGCTATCCATATTGGAAAACAGAATTACAAACTACATTGAGCGAACACAGCATGGCACGTAGCATATTCACTTGTATTGACGGACATACCTGCGGAAATCCCGTTCGGGTTGTGAAAGAGGGTGGTCCTGAGTTAAAGGGCACATCCATGAGCGAAAAGCGACAGCATTTCATCCAAGCCTATGATTGGATCCGTAAGGGTTTAATGTTCGAACCGAGGGGGCATGATATGATGAGCGGTAGTATCTTTTATCCACCGGCGAACCCTGAAAATGACTTGGGAATCCTTTTTATAGAAACCAGTGGTTGCTTGCCCATGTGCGGTCATGGTACCATCGGGGCTATTACCATAGGTATAGAAGAGGGATTGATACACCCAAAGATTCCTGGTAAAGTTCGCATGGAAACCCCTGCCGGTTTGGTGGAAATAGCATATCAACAAACCGAGGGTAAGGTCGATTGGGTCCGATTGACCAACGTAAAGGCCTATTTGGCGGCGGCGGACTTGACCATTGATTGTGACGAACTAGGTGAACTGGTGTTCGATGTTTCCTATGGGGGTAATTACTATGCCATCATCGACCCTCAACAAAATTTTAGTGGAATCCAAAATTTTACGGCCAGTAAACTGATACAGTATAGCCAAGAAATTCGAGAAAAGATCAACAAAAAATACCCGGATAGGTTTGTGCACCCAGAAGATGACACTATTCGCGATGTAAGCCATATGTTATGGACCGGAGATACGATTTCTCAAGAAGCAACGGCTCGAAATGCAGTTTTTTATGGAGATAAGGCAATTGACCGATCTCCCTGCGGAACGGGTACCTCGGCGCGTATGGCGCAATGGCATGCCAAAGGGAAATTAAAAGTTGGGCAAGCGTTCGTACATGAAAGCTTTATCGGTTCGAAGTTTATCGGTAGAATAGAGGAAGAAACCAGCTTGGGTGAATTACAGGCCATTGTACCAAGTATTCAGGGTTGGGCTAAAATTTATGGACACAATACGATTAGCATTGATGATGATGATCCTTACGCCCATGGGTTTCAGGTTATTTAAGACATTGCGGCCGTCGTAATAAAGTGGTATTTTGTATCTAGAATGAAGGAGTTAGCTTTGGCGGACTTCGCTTTGAAACAGTATTATTTTGAAGAACATAGTAATCATTGGTGGGGGTATTGTAGGGTTGAGTGCAGCCTATTACCTTCAAAAAGACGGACATCAGGTTACCGTAATAGATAAATCGGATATCACTTCAGGAGCTTCGTTCGTAAATGCGGGATACCTGACGCCAAGTCATATCATTCCCATGGCATCGCCCGGTAAAATCACCCAGGGACTCAAGTGGATGTTCAATTCGGCAAGTCCTTTTTATATGAAGCCCAGAATGGACCTAGACTTTTTGAAATGGTCTTGGTATTTTAAAAAGTCTTCTACCCATGCGAAGGTCGAAAAAGCCATTCCAGTTATAAAGGATATCAATTTATTAAGTCGCGATCTCTTCGAGGGCATTAAGGCATCAGGAGATTTAGGTGATTTTCAACTAGAGCGAAAAGGCCTGTTGATGTTCTATAAGACACAAAAGACCTATGATCATGAAATGGAAGTGGCCCAAAAAGCGAGTTTTTTAGGATTGGAAGTCCGTGAACTCGACAAGTCACAATTGTCCGAAATAGAACCGAATATCAAAATAGATGCGCAGGGCGCTATTCACTATGAATGTGATGGACATACCACTCCGACCGAGATCATGCCCAAAATGCTTCAGCATTTGAAAGATGTGGGAGTCGATATCCGTACGAATGAAGAAGTGCTTGATTTAGCCTTGAAAAGCGGCACAATCGATACCATTACAACTTCAAAAGGTGATTATCGGGCTGATGAGATTATTTTGGCAGCCGGTTCTTGGAGTGGCAGGTTGTCAAAACAAATGAAGATCGATTTGCCTCTACAAGCAGGGAAAGGATACCGCATCAATGTGGCTCGCCCTCTAGGGATTACGATGCCAGCCGTTTTAATGGAATCGAGCATGGCGGTCACACCTATGAAAGGGTTTACCCGCTTTGCCGGTACGATGGAGTTTTCCGGTATCAATGATCATATACGGCGCGAACGTGTTGAAGCTATTGCGGCCGGAGCCCAAAAATTCTACCCCGAATTGGAGATTACTGCGGAGGAAAAAGCAGAAGCACAAGCCGGAATGCGGCCCGTAACACCAGATGGATTGCCCTATATCGGAAAATCGCGAAAAATAAAGAATTTGACTTTTGCTACGGGCCACGCCATGATGGGCTGGAGCCTAGGACCGGCCACGGGAAAATTGGTTTCGGAGATTGTCGCCGATAAAAAAACATCGATGGATGTCTCAGCCTTTCATCCCGAACGTCGATTCAGTTAAAGGAGCTCGTTTGGTTTCCTTATCTCATCTAAAAGTAGTTCTCTTAACAAGAGGAATCACCTATGATCTTCCATTCACCGTTGATACGTTTAAAGATAATCATGAACGTGCCATTGGCATCTCCGACATCCCGTGTCAAGAAGTAACTTCCCATAACCCAATACGCATCAGGATTGATTTGCGTAATGTTGGCAATTTCAAATTGTAAGTTTCCGGTTTCCTTTGCGGTAGGATAGTTGCGTTTGTAATTGGTCAAGGTGGTATTCCATCCCTTGGTAATCTTGCCACGACTGAAATAGGTCAGTTCATCCGATTTCCAATAACCGGCCATAAAACCTTCGATATCATTTGCGGACCAGGCCTTTTGCTGTTGGTCAAGAATGGATCGAATGGCCGCTAGGTCTTCATTGACGGTGGGTTTTGTGGTGCTACAAGAGAACACTAGAAATAGGAATAAGGCAGTACATAGAACTTTCATAAAAATGGTTTTTGAAACTTCAAGATACGAAATCCAATCACCAAAAAAGCCCTGATCAGTATCAGGGCTTTTTAACTATATGCGATACTACGGCTTAGTCATTTGACAGAATGCTCAAAATGTACCAAAACAATAACATTAAGGAAGCGAACAAACCTAAAGATGCCGCCACGTATTGATTTTCCTGATATTTATGAATCATATTCGATGTTTGGTAAAGAATGGAACCGGAGGCCAGTACCACCATTCCGACACTGAACCATAGACCGAGATTAAAACCGAACAAGGTGCCTGCTACGATCAAGCCAATAGCGATAAAACCACCAAGGGTCAAAGCCGATTTCAAGAACGAAAAGTCTTTTTTCGTCAAGAAAACAATAGCTGAAAGGCCAGTGAACAAACACAGGGTCAAAATAGCGGCCTGATTTAGAATATCGAATGCGCCATCTTCGGCAATCATAATAGCGATAAAAATGAGGGGTATGAAAATAAAGGCCTCGGCAACGACGTAGAGTATCAACCCTGCGTAGTGCATGTTGGTATTATTGCTGCCAATAGCCATTTTTTCGGCGTAGTTCGTGACTAACATAAATCCGCCCAAAAGCAATAACCAACTAAATCCACCAGTCAGGGACAACGCGAAATTTACGATGGCGTCTATTTGAAAAAACAAGGTTTCTACCAATATGAACAAAAGGACGGCTCCCGCAAGGTGTGCGTAAGTCTTTTTGTAGAAGGTGACTCTGGCTTCATCATGAAGTTGACTGACCATTGGGGATTGAGATACGGGGTGATTTTCCATATTTAAATCAAGTTTAGGGTTTTACATTGGCACAAAAACGCGGAAATATCCTATTAAATTGTAAAATTTGGACGAAGCGCTTATTTTTTCGTTTTAGGAAATGCGCAATTGCCTTTTACGGGATTTCTTTAGTATCTTGTTTGCTTTGAGAAACCACGATGATGAAAAGGAAAGCACTCAGGTCCGTACAACTGATACTATGTGGTATATGCCTAATTATCGCGACGAACGCATTCGCGCAGCAGATGCCGGAGCGCAATGAAAGACCTAACATTCTTTTTATTCTTTCCGATGACCATACCTCTCAGGCTTGGGGAATATACGGAGGTGTACTGGCACCCTATGTGCAGAATAAGAACATCGAGCGATTGGCCGCCGAAGGTACCGTTTTGAATAATGCCTTTTGTACGAACAGTATTTGTACTCCCAGTCGCGGAAGCATCCTCACCGGGCAATACAGTCATGTCAATCAAGTGTATACCTTAAGTGAACCTTTGCCAAAAGGACATCCGAATATTGCTAAGACGTTTTCAAAAAATGGGTATCAGACTGCGATCATCGGCAAATGGCATTTGGTCGGCGAACCTGAGGGTTTCGATTATTTTAATGTGCTACCGGGACAAGGTCGCTATTGGAATCCGATTTTAAAGACCAAAGAAAACTGGGCCGATGGGTACGATGCTTCGGCGGGAAAGGAGTATGAAGGTTTTTCGACCGACGTTATTGCCGATTTGACCATTGCGCATCTAAAAGAGCGCAATCGGGAAGAACCTTTTTTGATGTTCTGTAATTTCAAGGCCACTCACGAACCTTTCGATTACCCGGAACGCTTCAAGGATCTGTATACCGATGTAAGCATTCCCGAACCGGAATCCCTATTCGATTTTAATCCAGAAACTACTGGGCGCACCTTTATCGGGCAAAAACTTGAAAAACTGGGACAACGTTGGGACAATGCGACCAAAGATCCCGAGAACTGGTGGACGACCTATCCCGGGTTACCTTACCCCTTGGAAGGACTGGACTCCATTCAAAAACGAAAGAAAATCTATCAAAAACTCGTGAAGGACTTTATGCGTTCCGGAGCGGCCATTGACGATAATATCGGAAAGCTCCTTGATTATTTGAAGAAAGAGGGTATCGCTGATAATACAATTGTGATCTATACCGCCGACCAAGGCTATTTTTTAGGCGAACACGGCTTTTTTGACAAGCGTATGATCTACGAAGAATCGCTGCGCATGCCTTTCGTCATACGCTACCCAAAGGAAATCAAAGGAGGACAACGTATCGATGATATCATTTTGAACATTGATTTCGCCGCCTTGCTGGCGGACTATGCCGGAATTGAACAACCCGATTATATTCAAGGAAGAAGCTTTCGACAAAACTTGGAAAGCGGCACCCCTGTCGATTGGCGTAAACAACTCTATTATCGGTATTGGTTGCACCATCCTGAACGGCCCGCACATTTTGGCATCCGCAATGAACGTTACAAGCTAGCTTATTTTTATGGGCAACCCTTGGGGAAAAAAGGAACGAACGCCGAAGTCACCGAACCTGCCTGGGAGTTTTTCGACTTACAGCAAGACCCGAAAGAATTGTACAATGCTATTTCGGATAAAAGCTATACCGCTATCATAGAAGAGATGAAGCGACAGCTACTTGAGGAGCGAAAAAGGTATAATGACTTGGATGAAGGGTCAGAAGTAATGCAGGATATGTTGACCAAAGAATTTCGATAATACGGAAAATCATGAAAATTTATAAAACCGCTTCTGGCGCGGTAATCGAACATCAAAATCACTTTCATTTAAAAAAAGTGGATGACTGGGACCTTTTTCTAAACCGGGTCAATCTGCACAAGGCCCTATTAGAGGAACTCAACGGCCTATCATTTAGTGAGGATAAGAATCTCTTAGATGATTTGAAAACCCCTATGGGGACTCAAGAAATATGGGCTTCTGGCGTGACCTATATGCGCAGTAAGGAAGCGCGGATGGAAGAATCGAAAAAGGCTGGAGGTGGCACCTTCTATGACCGAGTGTATGATGCTGACCGACCTGAACTCTTTTTTAAGGCTACTGCCCAGCGTACTGTTCCGCATAAGGGTACCGTGCGCATACGAAAAGATTCGGGATGGGATGTTCCTGAACCTGAATTGACGTTATTGATCAGTTCAGAGGGTACCATAGAAGGCTATACCATTGGTAATGATATGAGCTCCCGAAGCATAGAAGGAGAGAACCCGCTATACCTTCCGCAAGCCAAGACCTATGAGGGGTGCGCCGCTTTGGGCCCGTGCATTTATGTACCTGAAGGACCCATCGATAAGAATACCATGATTTCCTTGGAGATTGTGCGTGATGGTCAAGAGGTTTTTTCCAGTGCGGTGTCCATCAATACCATGAAACGCAAACACAAAGATTTGGTCGCCTATCTGTTTAGGGAGTGTAATTTTCCGCAGGGGTGTTTTCTAATGACAGGAACGGGCATCATTCCTCCTGACGAGTTTACCTTGCAGGTGGGCGATACCACTCGGATTACCATAGCGCATATCGGTACCCTTACCAATGTGGTTGGAGGGTAATCTATTGTTTTTTAGGGATAGTATCCCTCCAAATGGGGATTTCCACAAAACTGTCAGTGTGCCACTTCACCGTTAATGGGGTTTTCGCATCTTTGATCGTCTCCTCGCTCACCAATTTTCCCGTACCATAGTTCAACTCCGAAAAGGGATTTTTATTCACATTGACGTACACCATAAGACGACTGCCTTGATGTACTTTTTTGCTGACCAAATGGGTATTTGTGAAAGGCAGCGTCTCTTTCTCGTTAGGTCGTAACAAGGAACGCTTGGTAATATCCTTTGCATAACTGGCCCTTCCAACAATATAGGAGAGACTGAAATACGTATCGTCGGGTAGTACTTCGTAAAGCGTGACACCATAGTCAAAGTCCTTTTTATTGATACTGACCTGAAGTTCACCTAAAAAAGAACCGTTGACGATTATCGATTCGGTCAAAGGTTCACTGATAAAGTTGAACCCATTTCGCATATCTCTGTAGTCACGTTCAATAGGGGCTGGATAATAGTCGTTGTTCCAAATGGCCCTGTCACTGAAATCGACTTCCTGATAATGAAATGTAGGTTTCAATGGTTTTTGAGGGTGTAGGAGGTAAATATCCTCAACCGGTTCTTTGCTGAGATACAATTTCAGCGATTCGTTATGAAGTCCGTCAAGGGTTGCAGCACTTCTCCATTCGTCCGTACCCATCACCTGATAGTTGATTCTGTCTTTTAGAATTTTGGGCTTTTTGCCGTTGTTAAAGATGTAGTCAAACCACTGATAGGTAATTTCCTTGGTATCTATCAAGGCGTTAGGGTCTACTTTATACCCGTTCACTTCAGGAAACCCGCCCCTTTGCGCGCCAAAATGACTGTAAGGGCCAATAATCAAATAATGTTCGGCCTTTGGATTATATTTATAATGTTCACGCAAGTAGTACAAACCGGAGTTTTGCGAATCATTGTAATACCCGTCAATGGATAGTACGGGGATATCGATTTGGGAAAATTCCTTCTGATAAGGGGCCATTGTTTGCCAATATCTATCGAACGAAGGGTGACTTATCCATTTTTGAAACCACTTATTAGGTCTTTTATCGATGCTGTCCATTGTTTTGTAAGCCGTACCGCTTTCCCACCATTTAAACTGTAGGTCTCTGGAGCGCTGTCTGTCATTGCCGGCAATGGTATCCAAATAACGATTGTTTCCAACGTAAAATGCCCATTCGTAATTGGGGTTGATAAAAACATTATTCTCCATGGGTAGTCCCATACCAGGTCTATTCGCCACGTAGGGAACAATAGTCTTCAGTGCAGGATGAAGCGTTTTTGTAGCGGCCCATTGGGTGAATCCGTTGTAACTGCCCCCGAACATTCCTATTCTACCGTCACACCAGTTTTGTTTGCTTATCCAATCAATAACATCGTAAGTGTCGTTCGCATCATACTCGTAGGGCCAAATTTCTTCGGTACTATACCGTTTCCCTCTTGTATAGGCCATTACCCCAATATAGCCTTCATCCACAGATTCCTTTAAGCTTTGGAGGTCACGACCGTTGTCACGAACGTAAATGGTACTTTGTAACACCACCGGTTTTGGGGTCACGATGTTCGTATTCCGAACGACGATAGCGGAAATTTTCGCACCATCCCTTGTTTTGATGAGGACATCTTCAATCAAATAGGGCTCTTCCGGTGTTTTAGCTGGTGATGAATCACCTTTAGAGCTGAAGGTGTTGCAACCCACTAGAAAGAAGAACACGGTGTAGAGAACGGATTTCATGATTGGATTTTTTATAGAGACTCCAATTTCAGTTCGATGTGGCAAATACAGAAGTAATTGGAATAGATAAAATCGATTTTCCGTAAAAGGATATTAGCGCGCTGTCGCAGTACCTTCTTTTGACGCTAACCGCGCTTTTTTTACTTCTATTTTTTTCAACATCCAATCTGGGTAGTTCGTGGCATCCTCAGCTTCATAAATGCGTAGTTCTTGACCGTCTTGTGGGGCTTTCAGTTCATCGGGGTGACATCCTAGGATTTCAGCGGCCGTCGCAACTCCCGAGTGGCTGGCCCCCGCAACACCGTGCGATAGTATACTTGCCCCGCACAGGTATAGATTTTCGATTTCACTTTTTGCCTTAAAAGCGAACGGGCCAATATGCTTCAAACTTTTTTCAGTACCATAAACATTACCCTCTGTAGTATTGATATAGTATTCATTGGTGATGGGCGTACCCAGTTCTTGATGTACGATGTGATTTCCGATTCCGGGTACCGCCTTTTCCAAGCCCCCGAGCATCTTTTTTGTCAGATGGTCTTTAAAGGCTATATATTCTGAAGAACGTTGCGCATCTTCATCTGTATACTTTTCAAAGCATTTATAGTCGATAAAGGTGATTACTTCTAGTGTATGATGTTTGCCATCGAAGCTGATCGGGTCTTTTAAGGTAGTACAACTGATGAACATTCCCTCAAAAGGGGCATCCGATTGTAAGTCGGAATTCATGGCCTCATCGTAGTAGTTATCTTGATCTTTGTCGGGCATCATCCAGATATTCCCGGAATCCATTCCTGCTTGGCGAACGTCCATGTCTACCGTCAAAAAAAGCATCAAGGAGGTACAGGAGTAAATTGTTTTTTCCAGCTTCTTTTGAAGTTTTTGGCTCAGCTGCTCTCTACCGATCAATTGGTTATAAGTGATACCGACATCGGCATTTGAAATGATACGCTTGGCATATAATTGTTCTCCATTCTCCAATTCTACTCCGACTGCCTTTTTATGTTCTTCACCCGCGATGAGTATTTTTCGAACACCCTGACTTGTCCAGATATCCCCATCGTGTCTTTTTATCGCATTGGTCATGGCCTTGATCAGTGCTCCGCCGCCACCCATAGGATAGTACCCTCCATAAAAATAATGAAACATCAGTGCCGCATGTAAAATGAACGCTGCTTTTCTGGGTTGTACGCCATGATCTCCACACTGTATGTTCAAGATATTTTTTACCAAAGGATCTTTGATGTGCCAATTAATGACCCGTCGCAGGCTGAAAAGTCCGTACTTGCCGAAATGCCTTGTTTTATAGGGTATGGTCAGTTTTTGCCAAAAACCTTTGAAGTAGGGGAGTGAATACAACTGTTCACTGATCTTTCGGATAAGTCCCAGATATTTTTTGATGCGCTTGGCCTCTTTCGGAAAGCGTTCGCCCAACCGTGCGGCAAACTCCTCAGGGTTAGCTGGAATGTCAAAACGATGTTCCCCGATGTGAACATGCTCATAAGCATCCGGATTCATTCGAAAGAAAACAAGATCATTGGCGATACCCAAGCCCCTATAAAGGTCATTGGTCGCCTCTCCTTCACCACATAGACCCACATAGTGTACACCAGGCGTAAAACGGTGTCCGTTCAGATAAAAACTATGGCACCAACCTCCTGGAACATCGTGTTGTTCTAGAACCAATACCTTTTGTCCAGCTCTTGATAGACAAATAGCCGCCGCCAACCCGCCAGCACCGGAGCCAATGATAATGGTATCGTAGTCGGATGAGGTTGTCTGTTTGGGCATTGGGTTCTTTTTTCGATATCGAAGATAAAGAGAATAAAGGAAGTGCTACCTATACTTATTCGGAGGAATAGAGCTCATTCCAAAAAATTGTTCGGTTTTGCTCGGCCGACTGACGTGCGGCATCTAAAATCTGCATCACGATCCGATTGTTTTCCAAAGTGGTCACATCAAAGGGTGCGAGGGTGTGGTTTTCATGAACGATTCGTTTTAAAAGCGTGAAAGGCCCAGCTGCCTCCGCAGGCAGGGGATCAGCTTCTATCGTCTTCGGCCCCTCTTTTTCATGCTCCATGACGTCCATTTTTGTACCGTCTTTACAAAAGACGTACCCCGTAGATCCATAGACCTCCATATCCTTGACATTGTGCGGCCAGTTCCATGAGGCTTGAATGATGACCTCGGCCTGAGGATAGTTTAAAATAATTGTGGCATCATCATCTACATTAGGATATTTATTCGGTTTCAGTTGTTGTGTAATACATGTAATCGATTCTGGCACCTGACCTTTCATCAACCAGGTTGTCAGATTGGCGCCATAGCATCCAAAATCGGTCAATGCCCCACCACCATTACGAACGGGATCGGTGAGCCAGTCTAAAAACTCTACATTGCAACCGATTTCGATGGGCCCTGGGTGTCCGGTATGAAAGACCACCCGCTTTATCGGGCCGATTTTTTGATCAGTATGTACGAGCGCATAGGCCTTGGCATTACTGCCGTACCACGAAGTTTCATAATTCGTAAGAAGCTCTATCTGGTGTTTCTGCGCCAGGGAAATCATCTCTTTGGCATGGATCCAGTTTACAGCCAGCGGTTTTTCCACCATAATATGGATTCCCTTTGGGGCACAATATTTTACGGTTTCCAAATGTTCATAGGTGCTGTTAAAAGCGGAAACTGCTTCAGGATTCGTGGCTTGCACCATCGCCTCTAAAGAGGGATAGACCAACTCGGATGAATACCCGTATTGTTTGGTCAATCGCTCGGCCAAGTCACGGTTTGGCTCTGCAAAACCAACGATTTCAATATCTCCTCCAGTCTTTCCGCGTCGAAGAATTTGATGTACGTGGCCATGTGTCATTCCGACCACTCCGATTTTTAAAGGTTTTTTTTGAGGTTCGGATTCCTGTGCCTTCCCTACGAAAACGGGTAAGATCAATAGGAGGATACAGACGGAAATTTTCATTTGTTCAATGATTTTGCAATGGCAGCCTCCACGAGGGGTTCCATGACTTTATAGCCTGCTACGGTCGGGTGTACTTCATCTTCCGCATACTTTTTTGGCAGTCCGTTTCGGTCATCGACCATGGCACTGAAATAGTCGAGGTAGGTATGTCCTTTTTCCTCACAATAGGTCTTGATCATCTTGTTCAGCTCAATGATCTTCGGTGCCGGTTCAAGACCGGTTCTCCACGGATAGTCGTACGCAGGTAGGGTAGAAGAGAGAATCACTTTGATACCATTGGCATGGGCCATTTCAGCCATTCCCTTGATGTTATCCATGATCATGGGTATTGTAGAAGGGCCGGTGTTACCCGCAATATCATTTGTTCCGGCTAACAGCACCACTACTTTAGGGTGTAAATCAATAACATCTTGACGAAAGCGCACCAGCATTTGAGGTGTCGTCTGTCCACTGATGCCTCTATTGACCCATGGCTTACCCTCAAAGAATTCGGGACGGGAGTTGATCCAGCCGATTGTGATGGAATTGCCCATGAAAACCACTCGGTCTTCACCCTGTTTGGGTGCTTCAAGCGCCGCATTCGCCTCTTGAAATTCTGCGAGGTTGGGCCAATCTTGGGCAAATCCGTAGTTTGCGGCAAAGGTAGATAGGAGGGTAGCGAACATAAAGATTTTGAATTTTTTCATTTTTCGTTTTTTACTTGATAATCGAGATTCATACCTGCCTGCCTTCAGGCAAATTGCTTGGATGCGTGTTTACCCTTTCGGCAGTAGTCTGCTTGTCTAATTTTCTTTCAGATTCCTTGTTGGCTCATTAAGCATTAACTTGCTCAAGACCTGAAGGTATCAAATAGTTTTTTCTCTTCAAAGTTTAAAGGTATTTCCTGAAGTAACCGTTTTTGTGTGGGGCGCTGTGCATATAGATACATCAATAGCGCCAGTGCGATTACCAAATATAGGGCGGTGCCACTTTGAAAGTAGGCAAACAGTGCGATTAGCGCCGGTCCTTCGATCAAGGCGTATTTAATGAGCGAGGCGGCTTGATAGCGCGCTAGCTTGTGAGGCAGTTTTTCCTCTTTAGGCAGGTTTCCAATAAGCTTTTGATGTATGAACTTGCTACCAAAATAACCTAGCATCGCCACTGTAGGGACAATATATACAAAAATGTCTCCAGATGTTGCAGCTACCTTGAAGCCGCTGTTCTGCCAGTAGGCCAGTGCAGTGAATAGCAACAATCCCGCACATAAGGCGGAATGAATTACGGAAAGAGTTCGAAGAAAAGTTTTTGGTTGCATGATGGACGGTGTTTACTCTTTTTTGATTTCTGGTTGTCCCTTGATTTTTAATTCAAAAATATCCTCGCGCGCATAATGTCCGATAACGTCAAAGTCGAGCTTACTTTGTTGTACCGCGTCCAAATCAAGTTCAGCGATTAAAACGCCCGCTTCATTCCATAAGGGACCTTCGATTACTTTGCCCAAGGGCGAAACGATGATACTGCCGCCTGGGCAACAATTTTCCGGTTCGTTTTCCACCAGATGCTGGTATTTTGCAGGATACATTGATTTGGTATAGTATTGATTACAGCCCAAAACATAGCATCTACCTTCTAGGGCAATATGCTTCATGGTCGACGTCCATTCCTCTCTGGAGTCTGCCGTGGGCGCGATATAGATTTCAACGCCTTTTTGATACATACTCATGCGCGCTAGGGGCATGTAGTTTTCCCAACAAATGAGTCCGCCGAGTTTTCCGATTTTGGTCTGGAAAGTGCCCAATGATTCGCCTGCGGCTTCCCCCCATACCAAACGCTCGGTTCCCGTAGGCTTGATCTTTCGATGAACGCCTAGGAGGCCCTTGGTCGGTGAAATATAGAGCATGGAACAATACAGGGTTCCGCTGGTGTTTTGACTTTCGGTGACGCCAATAACCAAATACGTATTGTGACGTTTCGCAAGTTTCTCAAGACGTTTTAAATCCTCACTTTCCAAATCGAGGCTGTTGTCCGCAAATTCGGCATAGAGCTTTCGACCTTCTTCGGTTCGGCTACCGATCGTAGCTCCGAAAGAAAACCCTCTGGGATAACCGGGAATAAAAGATTCGGGAAAAACCAGAAGCTCACAACCTTGAGCGCTATAGGTTGCTATGAGCCCTTCGATTTTATCCAAAGTTCCTGATTTGTCAAAAAATACAGGAGATTCTTGAATGACGGCAACTTTGACTTTCATAGTATTTTTTAGTAGCGTTCTAAGATACTTGTTTTTAGCTACTTTTTACTAGGCATGATATGCCATTTAAGGGGAGTGGTAGTTGAAACAAAATATTGCCCATTGGTTTCTGTTTAGGGAAATCACTCAATCGATAAAGAAAAGATAAATGAACAAAAAACCGAAGGGCACTAACAGAATGATAGCGCATAGCCCGTAAATCACAATTTCCCTCTGCGCTTTGCGATGTGCTTTTCTACGTATCTCAGATTTGATCTGGGCCAACTCTGTTGCCGATGTTTGTTTGAAATCTACTTCCGTTTTTCCGGAAGTCTCTAGGAGAAGTTCTTTGATGTCTTTGAATTTCCTTTTCTTCAGCAGTGCTCTATTCTCTCGCATAACGCTTGTTGCACCAAATCCAAATCCCATAATTCAGTCTTTGTAATATGGGTAGTCAAGTTTTGGTTTTTGTTACAGGCATTACGTTGTTTTAGATATTAAATTTGCCCTGAACCGCTTAAATTGGTGGTTCAGGGCAATTAAAGAGTTCAGTTTCTACTCCATCTTTAATACTTAGCGCTTTTCCCATTGGCCATGGTCCGTTTGATGAAATCGCGAATATCATCATTGGCATTTTGGAGGTCTTCCCGACGTAAATACATCATATGGCCTGATCGATATCCTTTAAAATCAAAACGATCTTTCATTCGACCACTGGGATCTACCTGCCACATCGTGTACTTGGCATTAAAATAGGTGGTAGCCCCGTCATAATAACCGGATTGCACCAACACATTCAAATACGGATTCTGGGCCATGGCCTGACGTAGGTCGTCGCGTGTATTGTCCTTCTCATTGTTCCAGGGCCGAACCGGGCCGAACATATTGTACTTGATATCGGTCTTGAATTTAAGCTCTTCCTGCAAGTAATAATTGATAGCCGGTGTAAAACTGTGTAACCACGAAGTTATCTCCGCATTGTAATCGGGAGAAGTACCAGATAATTCCTTATCTATTCCCAAATACCGACTGTCTAAACGACCGATGGTGTACCCTCCCTTATCTTTCAACAGGTTTTTCCAAAAGTACCGGGTGGGAACTACTAAATTCAAATCGAGGATTTCTTTTTTAGATAGTCCGGAGTAGTAGGCCATTTTCTCGGCAACTGTTTCCCTTTCCGCATCGGTGATGAATCCACCTTTAGCCAGGGCCGGCACAACCGTGTTGACCGCATATTCTTCGGATTCCGGTAATATTTCCAGTAGGTCTTTGTTCTGAAGGGCAGGTGGTAAGGCCTTATGATGCCAAGCCGCCGCAGTAAAATAAGGCAACTTAATGCCATCAGATACGGGCCCACCAGTTCGGATGATCTTATAATCCGCAGGCGAAACCATGATTACACCATTCAAATACATCCACTGCTGATTTTGTAAGGCCAAGGAGAGCCCCATGACGCGAGTGCCCCCATAGCTTTCACCCACAATATACTTTGGTGAACGCCAGCGGTTGTTACGCGTGACGAAGGTATTGAGCCATTCGGCCAGATACTTGATATCGGCATTGATACCGAAGAACTTGTCGCGGTCGACCTCTTTGCCCGTTTCAGGAATGGTACGACTATACCCCGTGTTCGCAGGATTCACATAAACAATATCGGTAACATCTAAAACCGAATAGGGGTTTTGCTTAACGCCATAGGGCTGTACCGGGTAACCTTCATCATCTATTTTTAATACACGCGGCCCGGTATAGGCCAAGTGCATCCAAACGGAACCTGAACCGGGTCCACCATTAAAGGAAATCAATAAGGGTCTTGAAGCCCTGTCCTTAACATTGTTTCGGGTATAATACGTGTAATGCAATGAGGCAATGGGTTTGCCCATTTCATCCCATACGGGTTGGGTCCCGACTGTAGCCGTATAGTTAATGGCCGTGCCGTTGATGGTTACATTGTGCTGAGTGGTTACCGTTGTATCAATCGGTAGTTTTCTTTCTTGGGCAAGGGCGCAGTGCATCAGACCGATGCACAGCAACCCTAATACTGTTGATTTTCTCATTGTAGCTTTTAAATTAGTCCCTCTAAAAGTAGGGAAAAGGAAATTTGGAAACAACCTTGGAATACGATGGAAATGACATTCTTTCAAGAACAACTATTTATTCGTTCTTACGGGATAGCGGTACCCCATTTCGATCAAAAAATCCGTAGTTTTAAAAAGGAAATTTAAAAAACGAGATCATGTCGAAAATCAGCAGAAGAACTTTTAATAAAAAATTGACGCAGGGGATGGCCGGGACGGCTTTGTTGTCAGGAATGCCCTTAGCCTGTGGAATGGGAGCCGAACAATCCGATAAAAAATTGGGGATCGCCCTTGTAGGATTAGGCAGTTATAGTTCAGGTCAATTAGCTCCTGGTCTGGTCGATGCCGAACATTGTTACTTGGCCGGTATTGTTACGGGAACTCCTTCGAAAGCCTCCCAGTGGATGAAACAATACAATATTCCCAAGGAGAACGTGTACAATTATGAAAATTTCGATACGATTGCTACCAACGATGCCATAGATATCGTCTATGTTGTTTTACCGAATAGTATGCATGCTGAATTCTGTATCCGTGCCGCAAAGGCTGGAAAACATGTCATTTGCGAAAAACCCATGGCGGTAAGTGTGGCAGAATGTGATGCCATTATTGAGGCCTGTGAGGAAGCTGGCGTAAAGTTGAGTGTAGGTTACCGTATGCAATCGGACCCTTATACGAATGAGATCAAGCGTTTGGTCAAAGACAAGGTTTATGGAAGTATACAGTATGTCTCGTCGGATGCAGGGTACATATCACGGGGGAATCCGGGTCAATGGCGTTTGAATTACGCGCTTTCCGGAGGTGGTGCCTTGATGAATATGGGGGTATATTCCATACAGAGTAATATTTATGGCACAGGAATGAATCCGATATCGGTTTCTGCTCAGGAATTTAGCACGCGACCTGACTATTTTAAGGATACTGATGAGAGCATTACGGCGCAGATGGAGTTTCCGAATGGGGTAGTGGGGCATATGTTCACTAGTCACAATGCCAATGCAAATCGCCTTTTCTGCAGTTTTGAACGGGGTTGGGCCGAATTAAATCCTTGTCATAATTATGGCCCCTTGAAAGGTCGAACATCGGATGGAAAAGAGATCTCATTTCCCCATAAAAGCCAACAAATGCTGCAGATGGATGATTTTGCCAAGCATATCAAAACGGGAAGTACCAATTTTGCCCCAGGAGAAATGGGCAAACGTGATATGATTATCGTAGAAGCGATTTATCGTTCGATCAAGGAAGGCGGAAAAACGATTCCCCTTGATTTAGGAACCATGGGAATCGTTTCGTAAATACGTCTTTGGGTATAGAAAAAACCCTCTTCCGTCAGTGAACGGGAAAAGGGCTTTCGAAGCAAAACAGAATGATCAGGGCAAAACGGCCACCTTACTTTCGATTTTTTCTTCGGGTGTTGTATCGGTTAAGGTTTTTAAAAATAGTACCAAATCCCCTTGCTCCTCCTCAGTGAGCTCAAGTGGATCCGGCGGAAGTGTTTGATATTCCAAATCGATTCCGATTCCTGCTCCACCACCTCGATTGTAAAAGTCGACGACCTCCTCTAAGGTTTCGTATACTCCATTGTGCATATAAGGGGCTGTCAACGCAATGTTCCGAACGGTTGGGGTCTTGAAGAAGAACTTCCGTTCTTCCGTTTCGTACATGTAAAATCGTCCTAAGTCAGGATCTACGCTTGCGTTAATCGTATCATTATGCTCAGGTACGCCCAAAAGTTCTAATTCGGTATCCTTGTATCGAGTAGGCACTGTACCATTGAAGACCGGAGCAAAATGGCAGGTGGCACACTTTGCCTTGCCCATAAATAAGTTAAATCCGTTGATCTCGTTTTGTGTCAATGAGTTTTCCACTCCATTGATGTTGTTGTCGAATTTTGAATTGAACTTGTTTAAACTCCGAATGTAACTCGCAATTGCGTTTCGTATGTTATAATCGTTCGCCTTACCGTTGTAAAGACTGTCGAATCTTCGCCTGTAGGCTTTATTTTTATTGACAGCACTCATCAGGGTATTCAAATCGGTATGAAACTCGGTATCGCTATTGACAACGGAAACGATTTGACCTTCCAGGCTTCCTGCTCGATTGTCATAAAAATAGGCCTGTTGAAGCGAGACATAGGCCAAGGTGGGGCTATTTCGGGATTGTCCTTTTGATTTGGCGAACCCATCTGTAAAGGCCTTGGATTCAATGTGACATGTCGCGCAGCTTATCGCTTTGCTTTTGGAAAGATTGGCATCATTGAACAGGTCTTTGCCTAGTTCGATACGGTCTTGGGAAATGTCCCTATTTCTATAGTCACTGAAATAATGGATGTTGAAGGTGTTTTCTGAGAATAGGGAAGTTGCATTGTTCTCGATGGCCATGGTAAACGGAAAATCGATATTCCAGTCCGACACCAAATCATTGCACAACTGCATTTGTGGATGGGTATGCTCTTTGATAAAGGCATATCGATCGAAGCTCTCAAAGTCTGCCTGCTGCAGACTGCTGATGGTGCTGTCGATTTCCTCCATCCATTTTTGGTAGAGTGCTTCGTCTTCAAACTCGGTATGAACCGATTCAAGAAGTTCTTTGATACTTTGATAGACGAACACCCCTTCTAATTGGGACTGTTCGAGAACGGGGGAATCGAATCCCGTAATACCTGTTTGTGACACCCGCATAATGGCATCGCGAAGCATCCAAACGATATGATAGTGTTTTGCATGCGAAAAATCGCTGTTTTGTTCTAATAATGCCAACCGGCTTCGAATCAAATCTGCCGCTTTGTGTATAGCGTCAAAATCTGGATGTTCAACAAATATTGACTCTTCGAGCACTTGAAAACTCTTGGGTGCTGCAATTTTTATACTGGTGGCATCCTCTTCTTCTACTTTTAAGATGTTCGGTGCATTCAGAAATTTATAGTTCTCGGCGTCATAAAAAGCCATGATAGGCTCCAATCGTTTGAAGTAGCTCCGTGATAGCTGGTAGTACCGCTCCAAATCATCATGTTCTGTGGTCAACAAAAGACTGTCCAAATAGATTTTACACTCGTACAGATCGGCATGGTACTTCAAGGATATACGTTCTCCCAAGGAAGAGGTTTGAAGTGCGGCTATTTCCCTATCTGCTTGTTTGCAAGACATACACAATACAAAGAGGCCTATAAGCATATAGACCCCTCTGTTACTTTGTAAATTATAACTAATATTTATCATTGCGATTTAGTTCGGCAAGCCTTTGACCAAGAACATTTGGCTACCTTCTTTACGGCTATTCGCATCTGAATTGGCGAGAGGGTCCGTAAAGGCAGAGCCGTCAGCGGGTTCCCATCCGTGATTTTGTGTAATCATGATAAATGAGTCTTCAACGCCAATGGTTTTGGACACGTCGATCATACCGGTAATTTCCCAATTTCGATCAATGCTTCCTATGCCATTGCTCGCAGCCGCTTCTTGGTCACATTCCAATACCGTTTTAAGTTCACCTGTATTTAGGTTGTACTGATAGAGTTGTGCAAAGTGCGTTTTGTCCGGTGTATCTGGATATCCATTGGGATCTTCTTGTATATATGCATAGTTTTTGGTCACCACGATATTATCAGGACTATGGAATGCTTTTGCTATTCCGTCTAACTTATCTCCGTCCAATACGCAGGTGATCGTCGCTTTCGTTGGGTCATCTTCAGAAAGAACTACCTTATATATTCTTCCATACAACGTTCCTTTGCCTACCAAAGCGTCTCTTTTTCGACCGGTAACGGCCATATAAACTTCTCTTTGGTTTCCTGCTACACCTCTTCTCCAGTCGATATCCTCTAATCTTGAAAAGCCCATCGATCCTTTTGCCATAGCTTCGGCGTTCAATAAATCGATTTCTCTTTCTTCCATTTCAATGAATTCTGCTTCATAGGTTTCACCTTCTACCATATCCATTTCATAAGTAATGCCTTCGGTCATCACTTTAAGCGTATAGAGTTTACCATTGTTTAGGTCTCCTTGATTTCCGACGTACATACCTAATTGTCCTTGTGGTACTTCATTGTCGGAATCGTCGTCTCCGATAAAAGCTACGGTTTTACCAGGAAAGGCATCCTTACCGATAACAACTGCATTTTCTGTAGACCACTGCCCAAAAGCCGGTAGCATTGCGGCAACTGAAGCACTAGAGGCACTTTTATAAGGATCTGTCGCGAAAACGCCCTTCGAAGAACCGCCCCATTCACCTCCGGAAAGATAGATAGGTCCGAATCCGTGCTCTTCAGGAGTAATAAGTGAACCTGAACACTGTGCCGTATTGGCCGTAGCTTTGGCATTTAAAATATGATCTCCTTTTACGGGCATGAAACTTTCATCGAATTTGATTCGTGCCACTGAATAATCCGCTTCAATATTATTGATAAGAGTAAAGGTGCCATCGGCCTCTTTAATCAATCCCGCACCATCGGCCATTGATCCGTAGACGAAATCAGGTGATTCAGGTAATTCGTCGCCAGAGCTCAATAAGGAGTATACTTGAACATTGCTAAACTCGGGAGCCATCTTAAAGAAAGCCGGTGTTTCTGAATGGTTCTTAAGAACCACTCCTTTTGCTTCCTCCTCGCCTCCTTCATCTTCACCACCTAGGAAATCATCCAATTGATCGCACGAGGTAAAAGAAACAAGGCCTGCAAGCAGGAGTACTTTTGTAATCTTCTTCATTTTAAAAAGTGTTTTTAGGTTATACTATTATGATGGTAAAATTAGAGGCCGATGTTTATGCTAGTCTTAACTGAATATTTTGTTTTGTGAGGAAAGAGGACCTGAAATATTATGATATTGTTATTATCTAGAACAATTCCTAATAGTCTTTAAAGCTTTATAAATCAAAAGGTTATCTGATTTTTTTTAGCCACGTCAAGCGATTTTTGAAAAATGAACTTAATAGCGCAGTAGCGTTTTATTTACCTTTCTTTAACTATTCTTGTTTTAGGGATTTTGCTTATAAACAAAGCGTTCTGTATCGCTTTTTAGGCCGTTTCAAGATTTTTATCCTTTCGATAAGTCAACTTTTTCAAAGACGTCAAACCTCAGATAAATTAACATACCATTGGTTTATTTAAAGTTCAGGTTACCCAGAATTAAGAATGGGTTTAAGCTTTTGGTCTCGTAAAAACCTAATTTTCGCCTACGATTACGAGAACATAAAACCCACAAAATGAAAAAAAACAAATTTGTTGTATTCTTTAAAAAAGTCACTCTTGCCCTGTTCGCAGGGCTTGTTATTTTTTCCTGTGAGAAGATAGAGAACACTACTTATGAAGAAGTGATAAGCAAGGTAACGGTTGACGATGAATCACAACAAGAAGAGGAAGAATCGAACAAAACGACTGGATCGCTCGCTCAACTCATTTCGGAAACCGAAGAATTATCACTATTGAAATCGGCCGTTGCCAAGGCTGACCTTGAAACAGTACTGGAAGGTGATGGTTCATTCACCGTTTTTGCGCCCACCAATGCCGCTGTGGAAGGACTTTTTAATTTATTAGGATCGAACTATGATGGCTTTGACGATTTCGACACTTTTGTTGAGTTAGAGATTCTTAGTAGAATCTTGACCTATCATATGGTAGAAGGGCAAATCTTGTCTACTAGTATTGCTGCCGGTGAAATACCTACGTTATACGAAGGCAATTCATTGGAAATAATCATCTCTGGCGATTCTTTTATCATAGGAGATGCTTCGGAGGTTGATGCAAAACCAATCGCAGTAGATGATATGGCCACAAATGGTGTCTTGCATATCATTGACAAAATTCTGGTGCCCCAAGATGTCATTCAATTTTTGGGTAATCCCGATCCAACGAATACAGATGAAAAAACCATCAAAGAACTTATACTAGAAACGGAGGATTTCACCTTTTTAAAAGAAGCGCTGACATTGACCGGTTTGTTGGATACCTTAGGGGAAGATGGACCATTTACGGTATTTGCACCGCGTAATGATGCCCTCTTAGGTCTTTTAGGATTATTAGGTGATGAATTCACAGGGCTTGAAGACTTCTCTGGACCCGATGAAATCGCCCTGCTTAGGGACATTTTGTTGTATCACGTTTTAGGGGAAAACTTAGGTTCGAATAACTTTTTTGAGGGTCAGTTGAATACCTTGTCCGGCAATAATACGTTGGACTTGGTCGGGGAGGAGGATGATTTTGTATTGGTCGATGCCCTTCAATTGGAGGCCAAATTTACCACTACCGATATTCCTGCAAAAAATGGTACTATACATACTATTGATAGAATTTTGATTCCAGAATCGATTGTAAGCCTGGTTGAAAATACGGTCTATCTGGCTTTTGAGCGAGCGATGTTGAATACAGGGGACTTGAACACAGCCTTGGAGTTTTTCAAGAGAATACAGGATCGAATGAATTTAGAGGCCTTGGCCGAAAAGGAGTTTACCTTCTTTTTTCCTTCCGATCAAGCCTTTATCGATTTGTTCAACCAAATCGGTATGGATCGAATAGAGGAGTTCAATAGCCAAGAGGGCCTCGAACTATTAAAGGTCATCCTGTCGTATCATTGCGTCGAAAATGTAGCGCTTAAGGCGATGGATTTTACCAATGGGCAATCCTTGGATACATTTCAGGGAGAAACACTTCAGATACAGGTGGATCAAGGGGTCTATGTGTTGGATAAAACAGGTGCACCTTCAAAGGTAATTCTATCTGATCAAGATATCCTGAACGGCTATATTCACGTGGTAGACAAAATATTGCTACCGCAGGAAATCATAATGGAGCTTTCCTTATGACAATTTAGTGACCGAAATGCACAATTAAGACTAAGACGTTATCCGGAAGAAAACAGTGAAACGCTAGGGTGTGAATGTGCACCTTAGCGTTTTTTACGCTTTAAAATTTTTCGAAAACCCCCAATCCAAATAGAGCAAAGTCGTATTTAACAGGATCGATGGAATCGAGTTGCCGGAGACTTTTGTCAAGCTCGGCCAATGCTTTTGCATCGTTTTGTTTGCGTTTTAGTAATTTGAGTTTCCTGGCCACATTTCCGGAATGTACATCAAGAGGACAGGATAGCACGGCAGGCGGAATCGATTTCCAAATACCGAAATCCACTCCGGTAGAATTACTGCGTACCATCCAGCGCAGGAACATATTGATGCGCTTGGCCGCAGAGCCCTTCAAAGGGTCGCTGACATGTTTCGTGGTGCGCTTTTCATGGGGGAGTTCAAAGAATACGGTTTTAAAATGGGCAATGGCCGGCTGAACGGAATCTGTGGTGATTGCGGAGGAAAATACGGCTTCAAGCCCATGATGTTCCAAGTAAATATTGCGCAAACTTTTGATGAAGTAGCACAAATCGGTTGTATTGAACGTACGATGGACGAACCCCGAAAAGCGTTCTAGATCAGACTCCTCATAATTTAGAATGAAGTCATGAGGGGCATGATCCATTAATTGCATCATGCTGTTTGCGTTGTTGATGATACTTTTTCGATTGCCCCAAGCTATGGTCGCTGTTAAAAACGCACTGATTTCAATGTCTTGGGAGCTTGTAAATCGATGTGGAATTTGTATCGGATCGCTTTCTAGAAACTTCGGGTGATTGTATTGTGCGACCTTGGCATCAAGAAATTCCTTTAACTCGGACTTGTTCATACCTTAGACCACTTCTTTTTTAGAGGTGGTAATCAAGCCATCGACCATGACCAACTTTCTATCGGCCATGTCGGCAAGATGTTCATTGTGGGTTACGATGACAAAGGTCTGCCCAAATTTATCTCGGAGTTCGAAGAACAATTTGTGCAGTCTATCGGCACTTTCAGAATCAAGATTGCCACTGGGTTCATCCGCAAAAATTATCGATGGATTATTGATCAATGCCCTGGCTACCGCTACACGCTGCTGTTCTCCTCCAGAAAGTTCAGTTGGCTTGTGGGTCTGTCGCTTTTCCAATCCGAGAAACCGGAGTAATTCTTTTGCCCTTTTTTCAGCTTCGGCCTTCGGGGTATTTTTGATAAAAGCCGGAATACATACATTTTCCAATGCCGTAAATTCTGGAAGCAGTTGATGGAACTGAAAAATAAATCCGATATGTTCATTACGAAATCGAGCTAGTTCTTTTGCCGATAAATGGGTGACGTCCACATCATTGATAATCAAGCTACTTTCCTTTTTATTGCTCTGAACGTCAAGCGTACCGAGTATCTGTAACAGGGTAGTCTTACCCGCTCCGGAGGCACCGACGATGGAGACCACTTCACCTTTTTTGATATGTAGGTCCACACCTTTTAGTACCTGGAGTTCCCCATAAAATTTTTGGATATTTGAGGCCTTAATCATTTCAGTTTCTTTAGGGGTTGAAAGTAATCAATAGGGGGGAGATGTCAAAATATTCAAACTTCGTAAATATCCCATATACATTGATAGTTTTGGCTATTTTTGAAGACCAAGGGTGCTACAGGTTCCTCTAGTGCCTCGCTTATGCTAATAATATCATAAATAAAGCGTGAAAGCCTACGGGTTTTTAAAATTGTTTAATATTTTTGAAAAAAGAATAAACATAATCAATACATGTCTCCATACCGAAACTTAGAAGAATATAACCTAGAGATTACAGATGAAGTAAAAGAACGTTACTCATCGATAATTGACGAAATCGGGGAGGACATTTCCCGTGAGGGATTAGTGAAGACCCCTGAACGTGCTGCAAAGGCCATGTTGTTTTTGACACAGGGTTATCAACAAGATGCCAAGGA
The DNA here is from genome assembly GCF_047345415.1 of Maribacter corallii. Classification (NCBI taxonomy): domain Bacteria; kingdom Pseudomonadati; phylum Bacteroidota; class Flavobacteriia; order Flavobacteriales; family Flavobacteriaceae; genus Maribacter; species Maribacter corallii. Next base: position 885,714 of record NZ_JBLFEP010000003.1, on the reverse strand, counting down.
AATTTTGGAAGGAGCTATGTTCAAGGAGGATTATGATGATATGGTCATCATCAAGAATATAGAACTGTATTCGTTGTGTGAGCATCATATGTTGCCCTTTTTTGGTAAGGCACATATTGCATATATTCCAAACGGACATATCGTAGGTTTGAGTAAAATACCGAGAATTGTCGATGTTTTTGCTAGACGTTTGCAAGTGCAAGAGCGTTTGACCCATGATATTTTAGAGTGTATCAACTCAACCTTGAAACCCAAAGGTGTTGCTGTAGTTATTGAAGCCTCGCACATGTGTATGATGATGCGTGGCGTACAGAAGCAAAATTCCGTCACCACGACTTCCGGTTTTCGTGGGCAATTTGAAAAAATAGAAACACGAAACGAGTTTCTCAAACTGATTGGCTCAGACCTTTCGTAGGTCACTTAGAAAAGTTTTTCGTTTCGCATGTAACCTTTGGTCCTTTTTGGTGTCCCTAAGACATATGAACCAAAGATTATTCACAATGCGACAACTAGTATGCACTCTTTTTCTTTTTACAACATTTCTCTCCTTCGGTCAAAAATCACAAGCGCTAGACGCTTTCGAAGCCGTAAGTAGCAACATCGGGGCTTCTATTCATATCGTGAAGTCTCAAAAGCATAAGATAATGGTTACGGGTGATACCAAGGTTTTGCCTTATGTTGATTTTGAAGTAGATCGGTCGGCCTTGGAAATCAGGGCAGGAAAATCCGGTTTAGATTACTCCAATATTAGTATAACCGTTTATGCTCCTAAAATTCAAACCATTGCCATGTCAAATGGAGGAGTTACAACCATGGACGATGCTTTCTCGCGTATTCCTACACTAGTGGTCTCGGTAGAAGATGAGTCGATAGTTGATTTGTCGAATATCGATTTTCAGACCCTGATCACAACTTCCGACCATGCGAAACAGGTATTGTATAAGTCGGCCCAGACTATGGTAAGTTCATTTAATAGTGGTAAAAGTGTGACCATAAAAAATTAACATTCAAACAGGACTGTTATTTTTGGCATTAGAATTGATTCGCTTTGAGTGAATACTTAATTTTAATTATGTCAAAAACTAAAGACGCCAAATACAAAAATCTTTTTTTAGGATTACTATTCGATGCCATCGGAATGTTGTCTTTCGCCATTCCGTTTATCGGTGATTTTTCAGATGTGATTTGGGCTCCGCTTTCAGCTTGGCTTATGATACGCATGTACAAAGGTAGGGCAGGGCAAGCGGCGGGTGCCGTATCCTTTATCGAGGAGATTATCCCTGGTCTAGATGTTATTCCCACCTTTACGATCATGTGGTTGTACACCCATGTAATTAAGAAAGAAGATACAAAAAAGACCATAGAGGTATAATCCCTATGGTCTTCATTTTGAAAGTAGTATAGCATGGATGATAAACTAAGGGCCCAGCGTATTCGCCGTCTCTATCGTATTATCATCATCATAAGCGCCGTTGTTGTTATCGGTGCTATTATAGCCATTTACCTTTTTGCAGCGCCCTAACCCCGTATGGTTTATTCAACCACGATAGGGAAACTCTCCGCGATATCGGTTTCCCCACCTGCATCGCCCAACGTACCATCATTCGGTTTTTTGGGTTCGTGACGCAAGGTGATTTCAAGGGTTCCGTTTCCAGCGTCTCCAGTAGTCAGCTCAAAATCGATACCTACAGGGTTTCCATCCCCATCTTGATCACTGTAGGCTACGCTCGTCAAGGCCCCGGTAATGCCAAAAAAGAATTGGTGTTCATCATCCTCTTCAGCAACTTCAACAGTAACATCTTCAGCTGGCGTTTCGGTTTCATTGAGTAACTCAATAGTTCCTGAATAGATGGTGTTGGCCACGAGATTTCCCGAAACGGTCACGTCAGGAGCATTTGGTCCGTCGCCATCCAAATCTTGAGATTGTAAGCTAACACTGGCAACACCACTTGCCGTAAGGGTAACGTTCATTGTAGTAATCACTTCTTCTTCATCAACGGGAACCGGATTCTCATCATCATCTGAACAGGAAAAACCCAAAAAGGCGATGCATAGTGCGATTGCCATTAACTTGACATTGGATTTGTAAAATGGATTCAACTTCTTTTTCATTGTACTTAATTTAGGATTAATAATTATAGATTAAACGTAGACTTATATTTCTTCCTAGGTCATCTACGAAATAGCGTAGACGATTAAGGTAATCGCGATATTGAGTGTTCAACAGATTAGTGGCGCGTAGCCCTACGGTCAGGTCATGCTTGTTTTTTAGCGAAAAGGCCGTAGCAATATCCAGAGCCAATAAATGATAGGCCGGTGGAGGGGTATTGATATCAAGAACCACCTCTTGCGCCGCTTGGGGAGAGAAAACCATAATGTTCGGAGGAAAGCGTTGCTGCTCGAAAACATACTGACTTTCCAAAGAAATGGTAAGACCGTGTAAGGCCTCATTCGAATACGAAAGGCTATTGCTCATATTGGCCGCCGGTATATTGATAAGAGGCAAGTCAGAAGAGGTATCCGTACCGCGCACCCACGAAAATCGATGATCGGAACGAATTTTTTGGGTCCAATTGTTGTACACTGACAAATCGACTCCCACTAGTTGTACATTGGTTTGGCGATACGCCCATACAGGAAACGCTCCTCGAATGGTGAATTCAACCCCGTTCGGTTCTAAAAGAATGAAATCTTTTATGGCGTTAAAGTAGGGCGCTATGGTGAATCCCCAGTTGAGGGCGTTACGTTCATAAGATGCCGAAACCTTAGAAGAGCCCTCGCTCTTGATCCGCAAGTCTCCCAATTCGATTCGAGCCGCGGAATGGTGGAGTCCATCGCTGAACAATTCCGATGGATTGGGAGCCCTTCGGGCAAAGGCATAATTGAACCGTAACAACTCTTGCGTATTGAATTCATATCGAAAGCCCGCCATGGCCGAAACATTGTGATAGTCAAAAACGGGATTGACCAACAATTGTGTTCCCAAATCGTCAATGACAAGGTCACTGAAGTCTTGGTCGTAATTGCGTTCTTCCCAACGCGTGGTACGATAGAATTTTTTGGCGTCCAACCGGGTAAAATCATAACGAACGCCCATATCCAAATTCCAACGGGTGCCCAGCTTGTATTCGCAAATAGCAAATCCCCCAACATCATATTTGTCGTAATCAGGAATCAGTCTTCGTACACCTGTAGCTGGATCGGCAAAGTTCGACTGATACCTACCCAGAACTCCTAGTTTGATTTCTAGATCATTCTGCGAGTCTATTTGCAAGGTTGAAGATAGGGTATGGGTCGTCAATTGTAAGTCAAGTGATGGTTTCTCAGCATCATCACCCACCCGGATATCGAATTCAAACCGTCGATTGCTCTGAAAATCATATTGGAGATCTAATTTTCCGGTTCCCTTGAACCTTCTGTAGTAATTTAACTTGGCCAGATGATGGGTTACCTCTTGATTCGGTCTGATAATATTGTATGAAAAATCATTGATGATATTTGGTTGTTGACTATTGATTGCGGTAATCAAATCATCGACATTACCGATATGTGAAGCTCTTAGGATACCGATGTCGGAATCGAAAAAGGAATAGTAGGCTTCCCATCCCTGAAGAAAATCACGTTTTCCTAAGTTCACCGAAATACTGTTTTCCTGAATCCCCGTATTTGAGAGTAGATAATCAGGCGTTTCCAAATCACCCAAACGTTTCAATGAACCTTGTAGTTTCATGTATAGCCCTGAATCAAAGGACTTGGTCAGGGTAGAGGTGATATTGCCCCCGCGTCCATTTGAAAAAAGATTCATTTGGGTCTTACCGAAAAGAGAATCTGAGCGGGCTATGGGTAGTGGGTCGAGAACGATAACACCTCCAATCGCATCACCTCCATATTCCAAAGCGGCCGCGCCCTTGATGACACTTATTTTCTGATTGGCATTGATATCTACATTGGGCGCATGTTCTTCGCCCCATTCCATATCCTGCATACGAACGTTGTTGTTCAAAATAAGAACTCGGCTTCCATTGAGTCCCTGAATCACAGGTTTAACAATATTGGCGCCCGTGTTGAGCGAAGAAACTCCGGTTATGGTCTTCAGGGCATCGCCCAAACTATTACCGCTATACTGCTCCAATTGTTTCAGCTCTAAGGTTTCTTCTTGACTGGAATTGGTGGTCTTCTGAGTCCCTCCAACCACTTTTACTTCGTCCAATTCTTCTAAATGGTGCTCTAGACTTATTTTTTGGTAGGTGTCTCCATCTATAGTAATCGTAACAAATTGCGATTTACAATCGGGGTGTGATATCTCCAACTCGATAACCCCATCACATAAGGTGGTAAAATTGAACTTTCCGTCTTGATCGGAAGTCGTTTGTAAGTCTTTGCCCGTCACACTGATCGTCGCATTTTCTAATGCGGTATTGTCATGAAAGTCCACGACCTGTCCCAACAGAATCGCGTCGCACTCTTGACTTATTGAAAAGTTGCCGTATAAACTAGTCAGTACTAGTATTAAAAACAGTCTCATTACTGGGTATTATTACACTGGGTTTGTTACATTGACAATTCGAGGCCAATGAGGGCGCGGTTTGGGAAACTACGAACCAAGTGCAGGCGGAGGCCTACTAAAGAGGCGAAGATGTGCCAACGATGTCGTAATAGACAGTGGCACATATGCTATTTTTGGTGGAGTACTAAACAGTTGTGGGTTGGCGTCAATGGTAACGCTCGCAGTTGACAAATGCTCGATATCCTGATTTTCAATAGCCGAATCACAAATCTTACAATTTTCAATTTGATCTGTCGAAGTATCCTCATGAGTGTAAACGTGAACCGCCGAAACCTTGAAAAACATCAAGATTAGCAGAAGAAGTGATATCAGGTATGGAGCCTTTTTCTTGTACACGGGACGAAATTAAGAAAAGAATCAGAATATGGTGTTAAAGAAAACTTAACTGTTTTTACCAAAAAGAAACCCCAGGCCGAACCGACGGAGCATTTTCTTTTCGAATTGCCAAAAGAAACTGAACTGTCCGAAAAGCCATCCGAAGGCTACTAAAAGTATTTGATAAAAAATAAGACTGATGACCACGAACAAAATGTAGTAGAGTACCGGATTGAGATTTTCCTTTGTAATTCCTAATAACTTGATGATAGGTCGACCGACCAAAACACTAGAGCTACCGGTTATCGCAAAGACGATAAAGATGCGTATGAGTTCCCAGCGTTGTTCGACGACCCATTTGTTTTCCAATTTTTTGAAGATCACTAGGCACAATCTCGTAAGCAGATAGGTGAGAAACAGGGAGACCGAAGCGACGAGAATCAACGAAGTGTCGCCGAGCGCTAGTTTTGCCAACTTGTACGAGCTGTACAAGAGGCCGATAATTCCTAAAAAAGGAAATAGGAAGTGCCAAGTTTTGGTGATTTGCCAATACGCCTTGAATTTTTGCATGGATTTCGTTTCAGACTGCAAATATACCTTGTCATATCAAATTCTTGGAAAGAAAGGCCCCAATCTTTGGCGATATTTTCGTTGAAAATAAATGAAGTAGTTGTACAATTTGTAATTGACCTCATAACCATAATCTATACCTTGTCGGTAATCTATCTGCAGTTCATATAGATTGGGGTCGAAGAAATCGGATTGTAAAACCCTGCGATTCCACTCCATTACCATGAGCTGATTACGATTCTCCATAAAGGATTGGGAGTAATATCCCTCAGGTCGGGCTACGCTCTGTAACCAGATATTAAAGCCGGGTTCAATGATGATAATTTCATACTCGACTTCGGCATTGACGATTTCAATCGTATCGCCTTCCACTTGTTTAAAAGCCTCTTTTTCCGCATCTGTTATGGTCACGGCTTTTTTCGAATTACCACAACTGAAGGCAAAAATAACCACTACTATGAGTATAAGTATGGGATATATCTTTTTCATTCTTTTAAGGTACAAAAAAACCGTCCACAAAGAGTGAACGGTTTTTTCAAAATGAATTATGGGTATTATTTTCCGAAAAGGCCTCCTAGAAGTCCGCCTAGTCCGCCTTTTTTACCACCGAGAGCCATAGAGGCCACATCATCAAGAATACTGCCGTCACCATCGGAGTCAAGAAAAGTCTCAATCAGTGATTGCTGCTTTTGCGCGGTTTGGCCACCGCCCATCAAGCCACCTAAAAGGTCTCCGATTCCGTTGGAGTCGTTTACATTGTTCTGTCGTGTCTGCTTGCCCAAATACCCCATCAAAATAGGAGCGGCTACTTTCAAAATAGTACCGATAGTTCCCGCATCCATTCCTGATTTTGAACTCAGGGCGTTTTCTACTTGTGGCTGTCTGTTTCCCAAAACGTGGCCTAGAATTCCGGCACCGTCGTCCATTACCGAAGAATCGACTCCACCTCCGAAAAGGCCACCTAAATTATCCAATATACTTCCATCATGTTTGTTAGAGAGTGCATTCATCAAGCCTTGTGCACCTTCTGGTGTAGCGGCATTCTTTTTCATGGCACCCATTAATACGGGTAGCGCCATACTGAGCACACTTCCGGTTTGATCGGTCGATTGCCCTGTTTGGCCGGCAACGCCTTGAATGAGTTGTTTGCCCATAGGGCTGTTCATTAAGTCTAGTAATCCTGACATTTTAATTAGTGTTTAAAGTGAAAGCGTAATGTACAAAAAAGAGTCAACACATCTTAAAGGTACCCACCAAAATTATTTTAGCAACGCCATTATCTGCGTAGCAAGTTCCATGCCAATTCGATCTTGCGCTTCTCCGGTCGCTGCACCGATATGGGGAGTCAAGGAAATATTGGGATTCATCAGAATTTTGACTTCAGGATTAGGTTCCGATTCAAAGACATCAAGCCCGGCAAAAGAAAGTTTTTTGTTTTCCAAAGCGTCTACCAAAGCCACCTCATCGATTACTCCGCCACGAGCAGCGTTGACTATTGCTGCGCCCTCTTTCATCAAGGCGATTTCCGATTTGCCGACGACATACTCTTTTTGAGCAGGCACGTGTACCGTTACGAAATCAGCTTCGCCCAGCAAGGCTTGTTTGTCCGTGCTTTTGAACTCAAAAGAGACCGATTGCCCATCAAAGAAGGGTACTTCAACTGTAGCACTATCGATATAAGGATCGGAATAGATCACTTTCATTCCTACGCCCAAGGCTATTTTCGCTGTTGCCTGACCGATTCTACCGAAACCGATGACCCCTAAGGTCTTTCCGCGAAGTTCAATACCTTTAGCATAGGATTTTTTAAGTTCCTTGAATTTGGTATCGCCATCTAAAGGCATATTTCGGTTGGCATCATATAGAAACCGTACACCGCCAAACAGATGGGCGAACACCAATTCGGCCACCGAGGCCGAAGAGGCTGCGGGTGTATTGATTACGTGCAGTCCCTTTTCTTTTGCATAGGCCACATCGATATTGTCCATACCGACACCACCTCTTCCAATAAGTTTTAGAGTAGGGCAATTATCGATAATGTCGGTTCTCACCTTTGTGGCACTGCGTACCAAGAGACCTACAATGTTATTTTCATTAATGAAATTAACTAACTGTTCTTGGGCAACGGTAGTGGTGAGTACTTGAAAGCCCGCTTCCTGTAATGCGGTAATACCGGATTGTGAAATACCGTCGTTTGCTAAAATCTTCATAGGAAGAAAATTAAATGATTCGTGTATGATTATATGTTGTCAGAATTCAAGTGTTGCGAAGCGGTTAGAACTAGTTCATAGGCTAGCTCATCATCTCCTCCGTCGCGTAACGAAAATTTCAAATCATGTTACGCTACAACTCCTGAAATTGTAGTTCGGACCGATTTTATCCTTTCCGTTCCATTTCGCTCATAACATCGACCAAAACGCCAACACTTTCCAAGGATAGCGCATTATACATCGAAGCCCGATAGCCACCAACAGAACGATGACCATTCAGCCCATTGATTCCCGCTTCTTTCAATAATCCATCGAATGTGTCTTTCAACTTGTTATCGGTGAGATTGAAGGTTGCATTCATAATGGATCGATCTTCTTTTTTGGCGTAGCCATCGAATACCGGACTCAAATCGATTTCAGAATATAACAGTCGGGCTTTCTTTTCATTGATTTCTTCAATGGCAGGAATGCCGCCCAGATCTTTAAGCCATTGTAGCGTCAACATGGAAACGTATACCGCAAAGACCGAGGGAGTATTGAACATGCTGCCCTTTCCTATATGCACCTGATAGTCGAGCATAGATGGAATTTGTCTAGACACCTTTCCGAGAATATCTTTTTTAACGATGACCAAAGTGGTTCCTGCCGGCCCCATATTTTTTTGCGCCCCGGCATAAATCAGATCGAATTGAGTGAAATCGAGTTGTCTTGAAAAGATATCGGAACTCATATCACATACCAAAGGCACATTAGCCGTTGGGAACTTCTTGATCTGCGTACCGAAAATCGTATTGTTCGAAGTCAGATGAAGGTAATCTAAACCAGAAGGAATCGCGTATCCCTTTGGGATGTACTTAAAGTTCTCATCTTGTGAGGAACCTACTTCAATGACTTCACCGAAAAGTTTCGCCTCTTTGATGGACTTATCGCTCCAAGTACCCGTATTCAGATAACCCGCCTTGGTTTCCAGCAAGTTGTACGCGATCATCAAAAACTCCATACTTGCGCCTCCTTGTAAAAAAAGGGCTTCATAACCTTGATTCTCCAAACCCAGTAATTCAAGTGCAAGGGTTCTGGCTGTTTCCATGACCTCAACGAAATCCTTGCTGCGGTGTGAGATCTCTATGAGGGAGAGTCCCGAACCGTTAAAGTCCATGACGGCTTCAGAGGCCTGTAGAAAAACTTCCTGTGGCAGGATACATGGTCCGGCACTAAAATTGTGTTTTTTCATAATTCTTTTGAAATACGTAAAGTCGGGTGTTTTTATTTTAAGCTTCTAAAGGTCTCAAAATTTTAGAGAATTTACCCTACACAAAACCAACTAAATCTGTGATGTTTTCAACAGGAACTCAACAGTGTCGACACCATCGGCATAATCGCTTAAGTTGGGTGATTGGGTGGCCCCAAATGCAACTTCTGAGGATAAGACCCCCTCGGAAACCACACATTGTAGCTTGTCTGAATCGTTGAACAGGCGTTGTTTAATACTTTCAATTGCGCTATAGGTCTCGTAGAAAAGCGAGGCGATGGGCGAGGCATAGTTTTCATCTTCCTTAAGGATCAGAAAACCATTATCGAGAATTTTGAATTCGCTCATGAGATAAACTGCCTTGTTGTAGTCGTAATTGTTGGCATATTTGGCACTGTCAATAACATTTCGGTACGTATAGATCGCTTCGAAAAGACGATTGAAGTCGTACCCCTCTGGCACGAATATTTTCGATACGCTTCGGCAGCCTAAACCGTAATATCTGAAAATATCCTCTCCTAAGGCGGTCAGTTGAGCTTGGGATTCCTTTCCCGTCAAAACGGCCACCGAATTGCGGTTCCGTCTAATGATATTGGGGTATTTTCCGAAGTAGTGTTCAAAATAGCGAGAGGTATTGGTGCTACCGGTAGCGATGACGGCATCGAAGTTTTCCAATTTCGTATCGGTAAACTGTATTTTCTGCTCAAACAGTGGTTCTTGGTGGATCAAGTATCGCGTTAAAAACGGTAATAGCTGTGCATCATTACTGGACAGTTTGGCCAGGATAGCATTTCCGGTCATTAGCGCGGCTAGAAAATCATGAAACCCAACAAGCGGAATATTACCGGCCATGATTATGGCAACCCGCATCGGTCGCAGGTCTGAAATTTGGTATCCGGACAACCACGCTTCAAGTGTATCTTGGGTAAGCTGTTCAGACCAACCGTGCAGTGCGAAAAGAAGGTTTTCTTCTGTGAACCATCCGTTGTGATGTTTGGCTTGGGAAACTAGTCGATCCAGCTCCGTCGACCATGCAGAAGTCAATTCACGACCGCTTTGTTTGGTTTCCACATAGTCGCCAAGAAAACGACCAAGTTTAACAAAAGCTTCTAAGATTGAATTATACTGCGTCATTATATTTGTGAAAAATTAGCTTAGGAAGTACCTTTACACAAAATTAGGGATACTTTTAGTAGAACTAGACCGTTGATGATTAAAATCAACACGAAAATTGCAAAATGAATTAGGAATAGAACTTGATGTTTTCCAATATGTCTTTAGGATGAGGATGGCATTGGGTTTCGTAGAAGAAAAACCATGGCGATAATTATAACAGACGAATGTATCAATTGTGGTGCATGTGAGCCTGAATGTCCGAATACAGCGATTTATGAGGGTGCCGATGAATGGCGATACAGCGATGGAACCTCGTTAAATGGTGATGTAGTTCTTCCGGATGGCAAAGCAGTCAATGCGGATGAAGTGCAAGAGCCGATAAGCGATGAAATCTATTATATTTCTCCTGATAAATGTACCGAATGCATGGGCTTTCATGAGGAGCCACAGTGTGCGGCGGTATGTCCCGTAGATTGCTGCGTACCCGACGAAGACCGAGTAGAATCGGAGGAGGTACTGTTGCAAAAGCAGGCCTTTATGCACCCGGAAGACTAAAACGCTTATCGTTTTTTCTGCGCATGCACGACAAAAGTGTCAAAGGCGTAAGATGGTCGGTCTTCCATATGGATTACTTCGTATCCCGTTTGGGTCAGTAATGCCTCCATTTCATTTTGGGTAAAAGCTTTGAAAATAACTTGGTCTTGACCAAGTTTGACTTGATGAATCCCCTCAAGTTTGTAATAGTCTGCAGTCCAGTTGACCAAATTCTCAGCCTTATTTTCGATATGCCAATATGAATTTCTTCTAAACTTGAGTTCACCTACCTTAGCGTTATGGACCACTCTAGGGTTTTTCTCGATGTAGGGTATGAAGCGATCAGCATCGATGCAGTCAAATATCAGATGTGCTTTGGGCCGTAAAGCCTGAGCGATAGCATCGAAGGTGTCGGTCAAATCGGTATGCGATACGAGATAGCTTGACGATCTGCCCGTAATCAAGGCTAAGTCAAAACGCTTTTCGGTCGAAAAGTTGCGCATATCGGCTTGCATAAATGGTACCTCAGGATTCTTTTCTCGGGCGAGTTGTAGCATGTGCTCGCTTAGGTCAATGCCGAGATAATGCTTAAAATGTGCAGCAAGGTAACGGGCCAAATTACCCGTACCGCAACCAATCTCAAGAATACTATCTACACCGATTTTTTCGGCCTTAGTTGTATAAAATTGAAATTCCTCATCGTATGCGATAAATCCCTGATACATGGTATCAAAGACTTTAGCCAATTCCGCTCCATATAGATTGCTTATGCTCATGCCCCGTTGAATTTAAAGTCCTTTCATCATTTTTGCTACGATTTCCTTCAATAATTTTGCGCTGACCATGGCGGTCATATGGTTGATGTCTCGTGACGGATTATACTCTACAATGTCCGCTGCTATTAACGGTGCCTTTATCTGCTGAATAATATGTAAAAGTTGTCGGGTAGTCAATCCGCCCGGTTCGTGATGTGATACACCTGGCGCAAAGGCAGGGTCAAGTGCGTCTACATCCAGAGACAAATAGAGGGGATTTTCGAAGTTGGGGAGTCGGGTCAGATCCAAATCTCTCATGGGTATGATTTCCACTCCGAATTTAGCCGCCTGTACCTTTTGATGGTCCGAAAGTGTTCGTATCCCGACTTGTACCAGCCTTGAAGCCAATTGCTCTTCCATGATGCGCGCAAAGGGGCAGGCATGTGAATACCGGTCTCCTTCAAAATTATCATACAGGTCGGCGTGGGCATCGATGTGCAGCATGTCTATTGGACCATGCATTGCATGAATCGCCCTTAAAATAGGATACGTGATGGAATGGTCTCCCCCTAAGGTGAGCAAGGGTTGATCACTTTTAAGGTTTTTGGAGGTAATTCGTTCGATATCCCAATACTCCTTGATTTCATAATCTCCCGTATCATCGAAAAGCGCAGGGGAGATTTTGGTTCCGTCTTCTGAAAAATAATTGGCGGATTCACTATGATATGCCTCCCGGATGAGCGGCGGGGCCAGGGCCGGTCCTTTCAAATACGATGACTTTTCATCGAATAGTATTCCCTGAAGGGTAATTTTCTTTCCCATAGCTGATTTAATATTGAATACAGGCTAAAGATAATCGTTCCACTGAAATTATGTTTCGTCATTTTATAGGGTAGATCAAGAGGTAAAAGTTATCTTTGCGCCCGAATTCTTAATCCAGTGATTTATGAAAGCAGGTATCGTAGGACTACCCAACGTTGGTAAATCGACACTTTTCAATTGTTTGTCCAATGCAAAAGCGCAAAGCGCCAATTTTCCGTTTTGTACGATAGAACCGAATATAGGTGTTGTTAATGTGCCCGATACACGTTTAGAGAAGTTGGAAGACTTGGTGAATCCTGAAAAGGTGATTCCGGCCACTGTTGAAATCGTTGACATTGCAGGATTGGTCAAAGGAGCCAGTAAAGGCGAGGGATTGGGAAATCAGTTTTTGGGGAATATCCGTGAAACCGATGCCATTCTTCATGTATTGCGTTGTTTCGACAATGACAATATCGTTCATGTCGACGGTTCGGTAGATCCGATCCGTGATAAGGAGACCATCGATATGGAGCTACAGTTGAAGGATTTGGAGACGGTCGAAAAAAAATTGGATAAGGTAAAACGCGCGGCCAAGACCGGAAATAAAGAAGCCCAAAAAGAAGAGGCCGTACTTTTGGCAATCAAAAATGGATTGGAAGCCGGCACCTCGGTTCGGGCCATAGACCTTTCGAAAGATGACCGGAAAGAATATGTGAACCTGTTGCAGTTCATCACTGACAAACCAGTGATGTATGTATGTAATGTAGATGAGGATGCTGCGGCTGCGGGAAATGACTACGTAAATCAGGTAAAAGCCGCTGTCGCTGATGAAAATGCGGAGGTGATTGTGCTTGCTGTTGGCACTGAGGCCGATATTACAGAACTTGAGACCTATGAGGAACGTCAAATGTTTCTAGAGGATCTGGGACTTTCCGAACCCGGTTCAGCCAAACTGATCCGCGGGGCATACAAACTATTGAATTTGGAGACCTATTTTACCGCAGGTGTGAAGGAAGTGCGTGCTTGGACCATTCCGGTAGGAGCAACAGCTCCGCAGGCGGCGGGTGTCATCCATACCGATTTTGAAAAAGGGTTTATTCGGGCAGAGGTCATTTCCTATGATGACTATGTGGCCTATGGTAGTGAAACCAAGGTCAAAGAAGCAGGTAAAATGCGTGTAGAAGGTAAAGAGTACATTGTAAAGGATGGCGATGTGATGCATTTCCGTTTTAATGTCTAGTACTTTTTATCAGTTGAACTTCGTATTCCAGAAGTAAATAGATCTGCTGGTAGTACTGCAAGTCCTAATTTAGCCGAATGCCAAAAAACACTTCGGTAACCGGTATTGGTGTTGTTTTCGCCATCTTGGGTGTCGTGCTCTTTTCCGCGAAGGCCGTGATGGTCAAAATGGCCTATACGTATCAGGTCGACCATTTGACCCTGCTTTTGTTTCGCATGGGGTTTGCCTTTCCTTTTTACTTGATCATCGCTCTTGTAACCAAACCACAACCGATTCAGCAGGTCACGACCAAAGACTATGTATGGTTGGTGCTTTTCGGTTTTTTGGGCTATTATTTGGCAAGTCTTTTCGACTTTATGGGCTTACAGTATCTCAAGGCGGGCCTAGAGCGGATTATCCTTTTCATCTATCCGACCATAGTCGTACTGTTGTCGTGGCTCTTCTTTAAAAAGAAGCTCACAAGACAGCAATTTTCGGCCATATTGATTACCTATGTAGGAGTTTTGATTACCTTTTGGGATGAAATCGGAATTTCAGGGGATGCGGTCTATTGGGGTGGATTCCTGATTTTTCTTAGCGCCTTTACCTATGCCGCCTACCTGGTCGGAAGCGGTTGGTTGATACCCAAATTCGGGGTGTTGCGTTTTACCTCGTATGCCATGTTGGTTTCTACGCTCTGTATTGCAGTTCATTATGCAATGGTGGCCGATTTCGACTTGTTCGAGTACCCGGCAGAGGTTTATTATTTAGGATTGGCCATGGCCGTTTTCTCGACGCTACTACCTTCATTTTTGGTGTCTGCTGCAATCAAGCGCTTGGGGGCTTCCACTTTTTCCATTTTTGGAAGTCTGGGTCCTGTCTCTACGATTATCCTAGCCTTTCTCTTTTTGGACGAACGGGTAACGACCTTGCAGATTTTTGGAATGCTGGTGGTGATTGCAGGGGTGACTTTGGTTTCGCGGAAAAAATAGCCATTGAACCACTCTGTTTGTAGTTGGTCGATTCTGATTGTTAGGAATGTAGTAATTTACTTTCTTTGAATGATCTCATTGGTATATCATTGAATTTATGAAGTATTTTGTTTCCTCAGTTTTCTTTTTTCTTTTGCTTATTGGATGTTCAGATTCCGAAACAACCCCGGAAATCTCTGAAGAGCTGGTTTCGCTTCCTACAATTGCTACGGTTGTAGTTACGGATGTTACCGATGGTTCTGTGGTTTCCGGTGGGAATGTCACGGATGATGGAGGCGCCGCAATTACCGATCGAGGAGTGGTTTGGGGAACTTCTACCGGACCTACTATTTCGGATAATAAAATTGCCAATGGCACCGGTAAGGGCAAATTTAATAGTACCATAGAAGGCTTGGAAGCAAATGTCACTTACCACGTGCGAGCGTATGCCACAAATAGTGCGGGCACGGCCTATGGGAATGAGCTAAGTTTTAATACCCTCGAATCAGAACCTATCGCCAAGATTTTTGAAGGGGATGTTATTTTGACATCTCAGAAAGAGGTAGACGACTTTGGCGCTTTAGCATATACTGAAATTACGGGTGCTTTAAAAATTAAAGATGAGAACAATCCTTCCTCTATTAAGAATTTGAAACCTTTAAATACAATATCGGTCATAGGAGATTCTTTGGTGATAAACAATAATCAAGTTTTGATTGATTTTGAAGGTTTTTCAGAATTAAAGAAAATCGATGATGATTTAATCATAGCGAATAATAACGCCTTAAATAAAATTGATGGTTTCGAAGAGTTGTTGTACGTCGGCGGTGAATTCATCATATATAATGAAAAATCGACTTTCTCTTTAAATGGGTTTAATAAACTGACTACAGTAGAAAGAAATATGGCCCTAGTAGGTGTCTTCGCAGGTAAAATCTCAGATATAGTTGGTTTCGATAACCTTGAAAGTATAAACGGTCTTTTGACCTTAAGTGGTGTAACAGGAGAAATAAATGCTTTTAAGAATTTATCTATTGTAAGAGGACGACTTTTATTACAAGAGTTAGTTTCTATTACTGATTTCAGATTTTTGAGTTCGTTAGCACATGTTGAGGGTCAAATAAGAGTTGCAGCAAACGGGGCATTAGAATCTTTTGAGGGGTTAGAAAGTTTAACGGATATCGATGGCTTATACGTCTTACTGAATAAATCATTGAAATCATTGAAAGGCCTTGAAAGTCTAAAGATGGTAGAAGGAGGTGTTACAATTTCAATTAATGAGAAACTAACGGACTTGGATGGTCTACAAAAGATAACTAAAATAACTAATGGAGGCCTTGATATTAATCAAAATCAAAATTTAATTAGTCTTCACGGAATAGACAATTTGAACTCTGTGGCAGCGGGAGTTGAAATATGGAATAATATTTCGCTTGAAAGTTTAGATGGTTTACAAGGTTTGGAATTGACTGGTTCAGGTGAGAATTGTTTTTTTTGTTTTGGCAGAATAAGAATAGGAGGTAATGAAAGCCTATTGAATATTGATGCCTTAGAAAACCTTACTACGGCTTGGTATGCTGACATTGATATAGAATATAACTTAAAGTTGGAAAATTTAAATGGCCTAAGAAACCTGATTCATATTTATAAATCGCCAAATGATACTGGAATTCATGGTGCCAGAATTGAAGGAAATAGTAAATTAAATGATGTGTGCGGTTTAAAGAAAGTTTATGAATATAACTCTTCAAGGTATTATATTAATGGTCTTTTTAATGGACCGGTATCAGCCGATAATCCAGAAGGGGATGTTAGGGTCCTGCTGAACATGTGTGATTAAGCAATTTCTATCAACAAAACCCTTATTTCCATTGTTAATTACTTTACTCGTTAGGGGTTTTATTTTTTTTAAAGTCGTGTTATCTTAGCCAACCAAGCTTAACATTCCCATAACATGGCGCAAAACTCCCAGTATACCGAAGATAACATTCGTTCGCTCGATTGGAAAGAGCATATTCGAATGCGCCCCGGTATGTACATCGGTAAGTTGGGCGATGGCTCTTCTGCCGATGACGGTATCTATATTTTATTAAAAGAAGTTATCGATAACTGTATCGATGAATTCGTCATGGGTGCCGGTAAGACCATTGAGATCCGTATCAAGGACAAGCAGGTCAAAGTACGCGATTATGGGCGTGGCATTCCGTTGGGAAAGGTCGTCGATGTGGTCTCTAAAATGAATACGGGCGGCAAGTATGATTCGCGCGCTTTTAAGAAGTCCGTTGGTCTTAATGGAGTCGGTACAAAGGCGGTCAATGCCTTGTCCAGTTTTTTTGAAGTGCAATCCTCCCGTGAAAATAAAATAAAGACAGCGGAATTCAGTAAAGGGAATTTGGTCAAGGAAGAAGGCCCTGTGGACACTTCGAAGCGCAAGGGTACCAAGGTCAGCTTTATTCCTGATGATGCCATTTTCAAGAAGTACAAGTACCGCAATGAGTATGTGGAACGCATGCTCAAAAATTATGTCTATCTCAATCCGGGATTGACCATTGATTTCAACGGAGAGAAATTCCATTCGGAAAATGGTCTCAAGGATCTCTTGGAAGACAATAACAATACAGGGGATTTCCTCTATCCCGTTATCCATTTAAAAGGAGACGATATTGAGGTAGCGATTACCCATAGCAAGACCCAGTATAGCGAGGAATACCATTCGTTTGTCAACGGTCAGAATACCACACAAGGAGGCACACACCAAACGGCCTTTCGAGAAGCTTTGGTGAAGACCATCCGCGAGTTCTACAAAAAGAACTACGATGCTTCCGATATTCGCAAATCGATAATTTCCGCAATATCGATCAAAGTCATGGAGCCCGTCTTTGAAAGCCAGACAAAGACCAAGCTCGGATCCACCGACATGGGCGGTGACTTACCCACGGTACGTACCTATATTAACGATTTTGTCGGCCGACGGTTGGACAATTACTTGCATAAGAATCAGGATGTAGCAGAGGCCTTACAAAAGAAAATCATGCAAGCGGAGCGAGAACGTAAAGAACTCTCCGGTATTCGAAAATTGGCCAAGGATAGGGCAAAGAAGGCCAACCTTCACAACAAAAAATTGCGGGACTGTCGCGTGCATTTGGGTGACGTCAAAAACGACAGAAACCTAGAGACCACCCTGTTCATCACGGAGGGTGATTCCGCTTCCGGTTCCATTACGAAATCGCGTGATGTCAATACACAGGCGGTATTCAGTTTAAAGGGGAAGCCCTTGAATTCCTATGGATTGTCGAAGAAGATAGTCTATGAGAATGAGGAGTTCAACCTGCTACAGGCGGCACTGAATATCGAAGAATCGATGGAAGATCTCCGCTACAAGAACATTGTCATCGCAACGGATGCAGATGTTGACGGAATGCACATTCGCTTGCTACTGATTACCTTTTTCTTGCAGTTCTTTCCAGAGTTGATCAAAGAGAATCATTTGTATATTCTTCAGACACCGCTGTTTCGCGTGCGCAATAAAAAGGAAACGATTTACTGTTACAGTGATGAAGAACGTAGGGCCGCAATTAAAAAATTGACCGGTAAGCCCGAAATTACCCGATTTAAAGGTTTGGGTGAAATATCCCCTGATGAGTTCAAGCATTTTATAGGAGATGATATCCGATTAGAGCCGGTAATGTTAGACAAGGCGATGTCGATAGAAGAATTGCTTAGTTTTTATATGGGAAAGAATACCCCGGACCGTCAAAAATTTATTATCGAAAATTTGAAGGTTGAAATAGACCTGGTCGAAGAAAACCAATAATTAACCCGGTCGCCAATCGGCGAACCCAACTAAACTAGAGGATTTTAGCTGTATGGCTGAGAACGAAGAAGATTTAAATTCACCGGCAGATGAAGAGGGGCTACCCAAGGGAGAGGAAGAAAACACCAACGTACCCTCTGAAGAAGAAGGTGAGGATTTAAACGAAAAATCCGCTACTGAAGCGGAAGCCGATACAACGGATTCCGAAGATATGGCGAACGAAGAAGATGCCCAAGACGATGCCCTGACCAAGGTAACCGGTATGTACAAAGACTGGTTCTTGGATTATGCCTCTTATGTGATCTTGGAACGTGCGGTACCCGCTATCGAAGACGGATTCAAACCGGTACAACGCCGAATCATGCATGCGCTTAAAGAGCTCGATGACGGTCGCTATAACAAGGTGGCGAATGTCGTGGGGCACACCATGCAGTACCATCCCCATGGTGATGCGAGTATTGCCGATGCCATGGTGCAAATGGGGCAGAAAGACCTGTTGATCGACACCCAGGGAAACTGGGGTAATATTTTAACCGGAGACCGTGCTGCGGCCTCCAGATACATTGAAGCGAGACTCTCCAAGTTTGCTTTGGATGTCGTATTCAGTCCTAAGATTACCGAATGGCAACAGTCCTATGACGGACGCAAAAAAGAACCGGTCAATCTTCCGGTGATGTTTCCGCTGCTTCTGGCACAAGGGGCCGAAGGTATAGCAGTAGGCCTTTCCACGAAAGTGCTTCCGCACAACTTCAATGAATTGATAGATGCCTCCATCAAACATTTGGAAGGCAAACGATTTAAACTTTTTCCCGATTTCCCGACAGCGGGTATCATCGATGTCACCAATTACAATGATGGCATGCGTGGGGGTAAGGTACGGGTACGGGCCAAGATTTCCCAGATGGACAAGAATACGTTGGTGATCAATGAAATTCCTTATGGTACTAATACCTCTTCATTAATCGATTCCATCCTAAAGGCAAATGATAAGGGAAAGATCAAGGTGAAGAAAATCGAGGACAACACCGCTGCGGATGTTGAAATCTTGATTCATTTGCCCAGTGGTATATCGCCCGATAAGACCATAGATGCGCTTTATGCGTTTACCTCCTGTGAATCGTCTATTTCTCCATTGGGTTGTATTATCGAGGATAATAAACCACTTTTCATTGGGGTCACCGAAATGCTAAAACGCTCGACGGATGCTACGGTAGAGTTATTGCGCCAAGAACTGGAGATACAACTCGGGGAACTGGAACAACAGTGGCATGCCGCCTCTTTGGAACGTATTTTTATCGAGAACCGAATCTATCGCGATATCGAGGAACAAGAAACCTGGGAAGGGGTCATCAAAGCGATTGATGAAGGACTTAAACCGCATACCAAGCATCTAAAACGGCCCGTGACGGAGGAGGATATTGTTCGTTTGACCGAAATTCGTATCAAGCGTATCTCCAAGTTCGATTTGGACAAGGCCCAACAGCATCTTGATAATCTAGAGGAAAAAATTGCCGAAGTCAAACACCACCTTGCGAATATCATTACCTATGCAGTCGACTATTTCAAACGCTTGAAAGCTACCTATGGTAAGGGAAGGGAGCGGAAATCGGAAATTCGAATATTCGATGACATTGAAGCCACAAAGGTGGTCATTCGCAATACCAAGCTGTATGTGAATCGCGAAGAGGGCTTTGTGGGCACTTCCATGCGACGTGACGAATATGTTACGGATTGTGCGGATATCGATAACATCATCGTCTTCACCAAAAACGGCAAAATGATGGTCACTAAGGTTGATTCTAAGACCTTTGTAGATAAGAACATCATTCATGTGGCGGTCTTTAAAAAGAAAGACAAGCGCACCACCTATAATTTAATTTACAAAGACGGAAGGGGAGGACCCAGTTACATCAAACGCTTTAACGTTACTAGTATTACCCGAGATCGGCTATACGATGTCGGTACAGGAAAAGCGGGCACCGATATACTTTATTTTTCGGCCAACCCGAACGGTGAGGCAGAGGTCATTACCGTATTGCTTCGTCAGGCTGGTAGCATTAAAAAGCTGAAGTGGGACCTGGATTTTTCAGATGTTCTCATCAAAGGTCGGGGCTCGAAAGGAAATTTGGTCACCAAATATTCCGTAAAGCGGATCGAATTGAAGGAGAAAGGACTTTCTACGCTCAAACCTCGAAAATTATGGTTTGATGATACGGTACAGCGCTTAAATATGGATGAACGAGGTGAGTATCTTGGTGAATTTACCAGTGAAGACCGCTTGCTTGTCATCAATCAGCAGGGAAACATTAAGACCGTAATCCCTGAACTGACATTGCGCTTTAATGATGACATGATCGTCTTGGAAAAATGGGAACCCCAAAAACCGATATCCGCAATTTATTGGGAAGGGGATAAGGAACTATTTTATGTAAAGCGCTTTTTAATCGATAATCCCGAACGGGTTGAATCGATTCTCACCGATCATCCGAAATCATATCTTGAGAAGGTCTTTACGGATTATCGCCCTAAGGCGGAAATTGTATTCGCCAAAAAGCGGGGTAAGGACCGACAGGATAACTTGGAAGTCGATCTTGAACAGTTTATTGCCATAAAGGGAATATCGGCGATGGGAAATCAATTGACCAAAGACAAAGTTTTGGAAATCAATGCGATGGCCTCATTGCCTTACGAGGTGCCCAAGCCGAGAGAAGCTTCTGAAATAGAGGTGGTAGACGAAGAGAATGTAGTGACCCAAGAGCTATCGGTAGCACCCAAAGAACCGCCGGCGAGCGATAAAACATCCACAAAGCCCACTGACCAAGAGGATGTTGATGATGATGACGAAGAAGGGCAAATAACCTTGTTTTAGATGAAATGGTTTAAAATTCGTTTTTCATGAAGAAATTTATCGAAGAATTCAAGAATTTTGCGATTAAGGGCAATATGGTCGATATGGCTATAGGTATCATTATTGGTGCTTCGTTTAATGCTGTTGTGAACTCTCTGGTAAAGAAAGTAATTATGCCCCCCCTGTCGTTACTGACGGAAGGTGTTAGTCTGGGGAGTAAATCCTATGTATTGCGAGAAGCCTCGGAAGGGGTAACCGAAGTTGCTATCGGTTACGGAGATCTATTGAATGTCCTTATTGATTTTATAATTGTGGCCATGACCATATTTTTGGTTATCAAGGGTATGAACCGTTTTAGAGATAAGGCGGAGGACCCTGAAGATGCCGAGGTGGAAACACCAAGGAATATTCAATTGCTATCTAATCTTGAAAAACTTATGAAAGAGCAGAATGAACTGTTACGGAAGAACAAGGAGTGATTTTGTTTAAGCAATAGGCCATTCTTATACCGGCATATCCCAAATCATTTAACAACTTGTGCATTCGATCTTAATATCCCTATATTTAGCAAAATTTAAATTTTTAAATGGATTTAACTAACCCCCTGGTTTACGGAGTTCCCGCTTTTATCGCCTTTATTTTATTGGAAATCACCTATAGCCATACGCATGGAGACAAAGATTTGTACGTATGGAAAGATTTAATGGCGAGTGGTGCCATGGGTATCGGTTCTGCCATATTAGGGCCATTGATCAAGGTAACCGTGCTGATCGTCGTTTTTAATTTCACCTATGAATTGTTCAATCCTGAAGTTGATGGGGTGCGAATGAATATCATGGGCTATAAATCTTTTGGCTATGAGTGGTATATCTTTCTACTCTGCCAACTCGCGGATGATTTTACCTATTATTGGTTTCATAGGGCCAATCACGAAATACGGCTGCTATGGGCTGCGCATATCGTACATCATTCCTCAGACCATTTTAATTTAGGTACCGCCATTCGAAACGGCTGGTTTACGTTGCTTTATAAGCCTTTCTTCTATATGTGGATGCCGGCGATCGGGTTTCCGGTAGAGGTGGTGATTTTTGCGTTGGCTATCGAGTCGTTCTGGCAATTTCAATTACATTCGAAATATGTTCCGAAAATGGGGTGGATCGAAAAGATATTCAACACGCATACCATGCATCAGGTACATCACTCGCAAAATGTGGAGTACCTTGACAAAAACCACGGTGGGTTCTTGAATATTTTTGACAAGATATTCGGCACATGGAAGGAACTGGATGATGATGTTGAAGTCAAGTTCGGGGTAATTCACGCGCCCGACTCCTATAACCCGTTGGTCATCCTCACCCATGAATTCAAGGACATTTGGAACGATATGAAAAAGTCGCCCAATTTATGGCATAAGTTCATGTATGTTTTCGGCCCTCCGGGTTGGAGCCATGACGGTAGCACCATGACGGTAAAGCAGCAGCAACGCTTGTTTAAAGAACAACAGTCTCAAAATCCACAAATGGTCTTTGAACGGCCTAATTGAGAAGAGCGTAAGGAAAATCATAGCCTTTGGGCATATTGCATACATCTTTTAGAACGCTATGTGGTCTCAAAGGGGCATGTAGGTTTACTCCTAACACCGAACCCCAACTTTTACAATCACCCTGTTTTGGATAATTGTTTCAACAGATTGACGGCCTTTTCTGCATCGGAGTGTTCGACAAAAAGATGATCGTGGTAAAATCCTGCGATCACATTACAACTGATGTGGTTTTGGGCGAGAACTTCTGAAATGGCGGCGGTCAATCCGACCGCGTTAAGAGCGGAATGTACTTCTAGGGTAATCCAGGCAGCAACAAAGTCATATTCAAGATGAAGTGCATCGGCTTTCGATTGTTCCAGTACAAGGGTCACCCCTTCGACTTCCTTAAATTCACAAATGGTATCGTGGCGATCAATGTCATTAACATCGGCTACTGTGGTAAATACATAACTCCCATGCTGCAGGGTAGGCGTCATGTTTCGAATCAGTTCGGTAAGATTGGTTTCCCCTGACATGCCCTTAATACTTTAACGTAATCTGGTTCTCGATATAACCCCTAGAGGTAAACAACATCCAAACTCACTCTTCCGAAGGAATTTCCCTGATTTCCGATTTCGTATTCTTTTTCATGCGCAAGTCTAAAAATTCGACCAATAATGAGAAGGCGATAGCGAAATAGAGATAGCCTTTAGGTATGATGCCCACTTCATTACCGAAAACGACCAAATGGGCGATATGGGCGCCTTCCGCTATCAACATAAAACCAATGAGAATCAAAAAGGAAAGTCCTAATATCTGAATGGATGGGTGCTTATTCACAAAGTTGCCAACGGGATTGGCAAACAACATCATGATCACTACGGATATAACCACGGCAATAATCATCAGCACAAGGGCATCATTCGGATTGGGTGAGATGCCATTGGTCATTCCGATTGCGGTCAAAATGGAGTCGAATGAAAATACGATATTGATAAGGGTTATTTGTATGATAGCTTTTCTCATTGAGGTGGATCGACCTCTTTTCACTTCAATTTCATCATGGCCCTTGTGTTCTACTTTTTCATGAATCTCACGTGTACTTTTATAGAGGAGAAAGAGGCCTCCCGCAAATAAGATCAGCGCTTGACCGCTGACCCCTCCGGAAATCCATCCTTTATCAAAAACCCAAAAGGGTTTTGAGGCGGCAGTTAACCAAGTAATACCGAATAGCAATACAATTCGCATGACCATGGCCAGCACAAGCCCGATATTCGTCGCTCTCTTTCGCTGTCCTTCCTCCAATTTGCCGGCTGCGATTGAAATGAAAATGATGTTATCAATTCCAAGAACAATTTCTAAAAAGGTCAAAGTTAAAAGTGCGATCCAGGCATCAGGACTTGCGAATATTTCGAACATGGTTGAAGTGTTTAGTTGGTTTTTGTGACAGTGCCCCTTTGTTTCTTGGCCTCCCCCACAATACTGTATTCAAATGTATAAGAATTATCGGTGGTAGACAATATTTTCATATGTATGGGTTTCTCTTCGGCCTTGCTTTTCGGATTTAATTTTTTTACGATATACTCGCAATCATTGATCCACCGCACGGAGGAAGAATCCGCTTTACCAGCAAAATAGTCCACTTCCAAGTTGTCGTTTCTGGTAAAGGTGGTTTTGAGCTCTTTGCCATCGACTATGGAAGTGAAGGAAAAGGCACCGTTTTTAAAATCGGAACAATTGCGTTCAGGCTCATAACAGCCTAAGAGGACAACAAAGAGGAGAATCAGGTATAGGGTTTTCAACATGAGTACAAAATAATGAAATAGGAAGGAGTTGTCGATAGCCCAACCCCTCTTTTTTTAACGATTTCGATTTTTTTGTGGCTCTTGCTGCCGCTATGCCTCGATTGAACTATTTTTGATGAAACTCCTTAGGGCGATTATGATCACGAAACCAGCGTATACAAAGTTTAAAGAAATCAGGGTTCAAGGCCGCTACGTTACGAATGCGCACATCATTCCACTTTTAGAGGAAAAAAAGGAGGGATTTGAGGTTGAAACTATAGGATATTCTGTTCGTAAACGACCGATTCATTCCATTACTTTGGGAAGTGGACCTTTAAAGATCTTAATGTGGTCTCAAATGCACGGCAATGAGTCCACTACCACAAAAAGCGTGTTGGACCTCCTTAATTTTTTAAGTGCGAACGAGAAGTATTCGCAGCATATCCGTAAACAATGTACCCTTAGGATCATTCCTATTTTGAATCCCGATGGGGCAGCGGCTTATACGCGGGTGAATGCAAATCAAGTGGATCTCAATCGTGATGCCAAAACTAGAAGTCAGCCCGAAAGTACTATACTCCGAGGCGAGTACGACAGCTTCGCACCTGATTTTTGTTTCAACTTGCACGACCAACGGACCATTTATAATGTAGGGTCGACTCCTAAACCTGCAACCCTTTCTTTTTTAGCCCCTGCCCACAATGTAGAACGAAGTATTTCGGAGACCAGACGAACGGCGATGCAGCTTATTGTGGCGATGAACGAAATCTTGGAGACCTTGATACCTGGCCAAATCGGACGGTATGATGATACCTTTAATGACAATTGCGTGGGGGATACGTTTCAACTATTGAATACACCGACTATTCTCTTTGAGGCCGGGCACTTTCATGAAGACTATCGACGAGAACAGACGCGGGAGTATCTCTTTCATGCCTTGGTACATGTATTAAAAACCATTGCTGAAAATAAGATTGAAAGCTATAATGGCAATGCCTATTTTGAGATTCCTGAAAATCAAAAGGACTTTTTTGATATCCTAGTCCACAACGTTCCTGAAGAGAATTCCAACAAACGAAAAGATATCGGGATTCTGTTTACAGAGGTCCTGGCGAACGGAAAAATCGATTTCGAACCAAGGGTTGTACAAGCTGGAAATCTCGAAGGATGTTTTGGGCACCAGACGTATGATTTCTTGAACACAGCTGATCTTAAGGAACTAGAAAAACAAAATTTCCGCGAACTTCTGTAAGACTATCTTTGAACATATTTAGATAAAATCAAAAAAACATTACGTTTTTGTTATAAAAAATGGTTAAATGATGCATTTTATCTCTTAAAGTCTTATTTTTGCCCAAAAATCTGATAACCTATGTCAAAAGTAAAATTAGACGAAATAGACCACCAAATTCTGGACATGCTCATTGACAATACCAGAACTCCCTTTACGGATATTGCCAAAAAATTGCTGATTTCAGCGGGGACTGTTCACGTACGTGTCAAGAAAATGGAAGAATCAGGAATCATCAAAGGTTCTTCCTTAACTCTTGATTATGTGAAGTTGGGATATGCTTTTATCGCATACGTCGGCATCTTTTTAGAGAAAACACACCAGACAAAATTTGTGTTGGAACGTTTAGAACAAATTCCATATGTCACTATTGCGCATATCACGACCGGAAAATTCAATATTTTTTGCAAAATCAGAGCTAGGGATACGAATCATGCGAAGAACATCATCTTTAAAATCGATGATATCGAAGGCATCAGCAGAACCGAAACCATGATTTCCCTAGAAGAGAGTTTCAATGATAAGAAACGTTTGATGCATAAAATATTCAATGAATTGTAATTAAACCTATTTTTTGAAATAAATCCCATTCAGTTTTTGATTGGGATTTTTTATTCGACAGCAAATGAAAAAAAACGAATTGACATCACCGGAGTTTGAGGAGTTTTATGGAATCTACCTGAACACTTTGCCAGATGATACGGTCTTAATGGACCAATTGAAAAAGGGACATGATAATTTTCCGAAGTTTATTAGGAGTATTCCGGAAGATAAATTGCAGTATGCCTATGCGGAAGGTAAATGGACAGTCGCTCAAGCCTTATTACATATCGTTGATTCAGAGCGTATTTTTCAATATCGTGCCTTCCGGTTTTCTCGGGAAGATGCTACGCCATTGATGGGCTTTGATCAAGATGATTATGTACTGGAAAATGATTCAAGGGGAGCTACTCATGACCGTATAGTGAAGGCGTATCAAGTTGTTCGCGAGTCGACAATACAGGTGTTCGAGAACCTTGATGATCGAATGTTGAGACATATGGGTACGGCAAGTAATCTACAATGGAGCGTTGCCGGATTGGGTTTCGTAATCTGCGGCCATCAAAGACACCACAGAAATATCATACGGGAACGATACCTGTAATCAATCCAGGTCCATATCGTCATCTCCCTCGTTATCGGTATTGAATTCCGATTCGTAGTCGGTGGTATCCGCTTCTTCAAGCACGGCTTCTTGTTTTGTTTCGAGCTCCTTTTCGATATTATCCTCGAAATTGGAAATGAAGCTGGCGAGGCTCTTGCTTATCTTCACAAGATAAAGGGTATCCGAAGTTTGGATTTCCACAGCTTCTACGATTTCACCATGGCCATTTCTAAAAGAAATGATATCGTCGTCACCATACCCATCAGGATAGGTTTCAATCAATAAGGCTGCCAATTCATGGTCTAACTTTTTGTAATCAA
Source organism: Maribacter corallii (assembly GCF_047345415.1). NCBI lineage: Bacteria > Pseudomonadati > Bacteroidota > Flavobacteriia > Flavobacteriales > Flavobacteriaceae > Maribacter > Maribacter corallii. The sequence goes on along the minus strand of NZ_JBLFEP010000003.1, from coordinate 858,684 downwards.
CAAGTTTACGTAACATAGTAGTAGGTTTGATCTGGTTTTTTATTTAGATACCTAAACTATGTTTTTTTTTCTTTCGAATTTCTAAAGAGTTGTCAATGACTTGATTTAGTATATGAATCTATTGTTCTTTGTAGTATGCGAATGCTTCCCGATACAAATTTATTGGAATTTGAACATCGATTACCGGTTCACCGATACGCTTGAGCAGTACAAAATTAATATTGCCATGTGAGTTTTTCTTATCGAATTTCAAGAGGGAAAGAATATTATATATATCCTCATCCGTAAATTCGACTTTCGTGTACCTACTGAGGAAGGTAGTTTTGATATCCCTGAGTTCATTTTCCGAAAGTCCCGATAACTGATGTGCAAGATAGCCCTCTAAGATCATTCCAATGGCGATGGCCTCTCCGTGCAGTAGGGTCTCATGATAGGAGCTTTCTAAAAAATAAGACTCGATAGCATGTCCTAACGTATGACCGTAGTTCAGTATTTTTCGTAGCCCTTGTTCCGTAGGATCCTCGATAACCACACTGTTTTTGATCTGTACCGAGGTGTGTATCATCGTATCAAGTCCATCAAAGGTTGAAACCGCCTTTAGGGTTTCCCAGTACGGGTTGCTCTGAATAAGACCATGTTTGAGCATTTCGGCATATCCGCTCTGTAACTGACGTTCTTCCAATGTCTTTAGAAATTCACTGATGACCAAAACCATTTTGGGTTGGTTGATTACCCCGATCTGGTTTTTTAACGACCCAAGGTCGACACCGGTTTTTCCACCTACCGAGGCATCTACCATGGCCAGTAGCGTTGTGGGTACGTTTATAAAATCCACTCCGCGTTTGAAAGTCGATGCGACAAACCCGCCAAGGTCCGTGACCACGCCACCACCTAAATTGATGACCAAACTCTTGCGATCCGCATCAAGTTCAGAGAGCGCCCTCCATAAATTCATGCAGGTATCGATATTCTTATTGACCTCTCCAGAAGGGATTTCCAGCACCTCAAAATGATAATCTCCCTCAATAGCGGCCATAAACGAGGGTAAGCAACACTCATAGGTATTCTCATCGACGATGATAAAAAGGGAAGAGTACGCACTCTGCGCTAAATGTTCGTTCAAACTTTGATACGCGAGCTGATTGAAATGGACTGCATAGGCAGTGGTTCTTATGGATTCCATCATGGGTTAGATGCTTTGTGTTGCCGTCACAACAAGAGGTGAGGACATTAAGCCTGCAAAATAAAGGTTATTTTTTATCAAAAGAATAGAATTCAGGTCTTTATCTTTGACATCGTTAACTTTCTGAATAATATGGATCGAATTTTTGAAGATACAGCGACGGCCTTTGCCTTAAAAACCGACTCTGAATTAGAACGTGCCTATTTTTTGTTCAAGATGATTGCCAACGAACCCCTGGTACGCATCGGCACGGCCATGACCAATTTTGCCATTAAGGCGAATTTGCCGGTAGAAGGGTTGATACGGGCGACGGTCTTTGATCATTTTTGTGGTGGTGTGAATGAAGAAGACTGCCTACCTGTGGTAGATCGTATGTTCGAGAAAGGGGTATGTTCCGTTTTGGATTATTCGGTAGAAGGCAAGAACGAAGAAGACCCGTTTGATAACGCCCTAGAGATGATCCTCAGGCTATTGGATTTTGTTAAAGAAAAGGATTCCATCCCTTTTGCCGTTTTCAAACCGACGGGTTTCGGGCGTTTTGCGCTTTACGAAAAAGTAAGTCAGGGAAAACCACTTACCGAAAAGGAATCGAAAGAATGGCAGCGGGTCATCAATAGATTTGATAAGGTCTGTAAAAAGGCCTATGACCTTGATGTTTCCCTTTTGATCGATGGAGAAGAAAGCTGGATGCAAGATGCAGCGGATCAAGTGGTGGAAGACCTCATGCGGACATACAACACCAAAAAGGCCATTGTTTTCAATACGTTGCAGATGTACCGTTGGGATCGTTTGGACTACCTCAAGGGATTACATGAAAGAGGAAAAGCAGACGGGTTCAAGATCGGAATGAAAGTGGTTCGTGGTGCCTACATGGAAAAAGAGAACGACCGAGCAGAGGAGCGTGGGTATACTTCCCCGATTTGTGCTTCGAAGCAGGCCACAGATGAAAATTTTGATGCCGCCATCAAATACATGCTAGAAAACTTGGAAGGTATTTCACTTTTTGCGGGCACACACAATGAAGAGAGCAGTTATCAGCTAATGGAGCTGATGTCCGATTTGAACATCTCCAACGCCGACCCCAGAATTTGGTTCGGACAGTTGTACGGCATGAGCGATCACATTTCCTTTAATTTGGCGGATAAGGGATACAATGTCGCCAAGTACTTGCCTTTCGGTCCTGTGAAAGACGTTATGCCCTACTTGATCCGTAGAGCGGAGGAGAATACTTCCGTTGCCGGGCAGACCACCCGTGAACTATCGTTATTGAAAAAAGAACGGAAACGCAGAAAAATCTAGTTATTAGTAAGCAGTAAGCAGTAAGCAGTAAGCAATTAGCAGTAAGCAATTAGCAGTGACCAATTCTGAAATATTTTCAGACATCGGACATCAAACGTGAAGCGTGAGACCTGAGACTTGGAATTTGAAATTTGTTTTTTGGAATTTGGTTTTTGCCTATTGGAATTTTTTTTGGGAATTAGCAGTTATCAATGAGCAATAAGCAATGAACAATGAGCAATTAAGAATTCTTAATTATTTTCAGATATCAGACGTAAAGCGTGAAGCGTGAGATTTGGAATTTGAAATTTTTTGAGGGCAGGAACAATTCAGAACTCAGAGACTACCTCAAAGTCCATAATGACCACTTTGTTTAGACAATTGGCAACGTTGATTCGGGTCAGACCTTCATCCGTTTCGTGATTGATCCGATATTTTTTACAAGGTGCGGCCTCCGTATCGCTTTTGGAAAAATCAACATCCCCAGCGGTGAAAAAAATATGCAATGCGGTGGTATCCAATTCCTTGTTTTGTAGCATTGTCCCTATTTCATCAGAATAAGTAATGGGTTTGGATCGCATATCCTTCAGCGTGCGGCAGTTGGGCAGATAACAAAAAGAGACGCCCGTCTCCTCGGTCTTTTTCTTAAAAAAGAAGGCGAGAAAAACTATACCAATGGAAAGACCGAATAAATAAAAACCAAGACGTTTAAAAAAACTGGCATCGAATAAGGACATAGGAATCGCTTTGGGGCTTTCTTAAAATATGAGGAAATTGATATCGCTATACTGCAAATCGAACCATTCACCAACCGACTTACTGGTCAAGATACCATGATACATATAAAGTCCGTTACGCAAGCCTTTGTCAAAACGTAGCGAATTTTCAAGTCCACCTTCTTCACCCAATTTCAAAAGGTACGGGGTGAAGATATTGCTGATCGATATCGATGCTGTCTTAGGGTATCGCGAGGGAATATTGGGTACTCCATAATGGACCACACCGTACTTTTCAAAAGTGGGTTTCTCATGCGAAGTGATTTCACTGGTCTCAAAGCAGCCGCCCATATCGATACTTACGTCGATGATGACCGCGCCTTTTTTCATATGTTCGACCATCGTATTGGTCACTACAACGGGCGAGCGTTCTTTGCCACGCGTCGCACCGATAGCCACATCACAACGTCTTAGGGCTTTCATCAAATTCTTGGGTTGTACAGTAGAAGTGTATACGGTTTGGTGCAAACTGGTCTGAATGTGACGTAATTTGGTAATGGAATTATCAAAAAGTTTGATGTTGGCGCCCAATCCTATTGCGGAACGGGCCGCAAATTCACCTACGGTACCGGCGCCTATGATAACGACTTCAATGGGCGGTACACCACTAATATTACCAAACATCAATCCGTTACCATCATTGGTCGCGGCCAATAGTTCTGAAGCGATAAGTACTGAAGAAATTCCGGCAATTTCACTGAGCGAGCGGACAACCGGATACTTGCCATCATCGTCTTTTATATACTCGAAAGCCACTGCAGTGATCCGTTTGCGGGCCAGTTCTTCAAAATACTTTTTGCTTTGTACTTTTAATTGGAGTGCGGAAATGATGGTACTCTGAGGGTTCATCATTTCGATTTCCGCGAAAGTCGGTGGCTCCACCTTTAAGATTAAGGGACAGCCATATACTTTTTTAGGGTCTTTGGCAATTTCTGCTCCTGCATCCGCATATTCGATATCGGAATAGAACGCGCCTTCCCCTGCGCCGGATTCTATCATGACGCGATGCCCATTGGCCGTAATAGCAGTGACCGCATCAGGGGTGAGGCAGATGCGTTTTTCTTGAAATTGATTCTCTTTGGGTACCCCGATAAAAAGTTCTCCCTTTTGTTTGAGAACTTCCAAGGTTTCTTCCTGAGGAAGTAATTGTTGCTTACTAAAAGGTTGGTCCATGAACGGAAATTATTCAAGATGGAAACCCATCAAATCAAATTTACGATTTTAAAATGAAAAAGGTTTGGAAATGGACGAACAGGCAGTTAGAATTTAAGATGCATCCAGTCTCTTAGATTGTTCTGAAATTGTCGAAAGATAAGTTCGATATTACCAGTAGAAAGTTTTGCATCGATCCATTCGGAAAGAGAGCGGTACTCTACGGTATCGGGAGTTGGCGTGTCGAGGTCTTTCTTTTTTTGAACCTCTACTTGTGACCTCTTTTTCTTTAAAGCATGAAGTTCAGCCTCCATGGCTTCAAGGTCGATACCATTTACGTATTTATCATACAGTTTTATCCTAATAAAATATACAAATGGGATGACCACCATACACACGGGAAGAAGCCAAAAAATATTGTCAGTATCAACATATTGGTCTTGGGAATATACCCCTTCAAAAATTTGAAAAGCGTACATTGTAACAGGTATCAGAATAATGTGATACCACCAGTGCTTACATGTAAAAAACCATATGGTCAAAAGATAAAGCGGTACGACCTTTCCAAGTAAAAACCAAGCGTATATGCTAATGTCCTGGAAACCGTTCTTATCAAATTCTAATCCAAAAAACTTGAATGTCGCATCTGGATTACTTGGTAGATATTCGTGAAGTTTAAAAATGAAGGGTGATATTATAATACAAAATACCATAAGAGTATCCCAAATTATTCTCCTTCTTGCCTTTCCTCTTGCTTCATTTATGGAATCATTCATCATAAGCGTTTCTTGTAACGATTATGATAACAACGAAAAAAAGGACAATTTATGATTGTCCTTTTGGTTAAAATTTTTGAATTGATTGATTTTATATCAATTATTTCTTTTTAGGCTTGGTAATTTTAGTTTTATCCACGCCCACCTCGTACAAATCATCTTCTTGAGCGGTAGTGTTGGGTTCACAAGAAACGGCTACCAGTAATACGACGGCCATAAGACCGAAAATTAGTTTTTTTGCTTTCATTTTCATTAAGTATTTAGTTAGAAATCGGACAGTATTCTAGGGTGCAAAGTAAGAAATAAAGTTTATTTTCCGTAGCTTTTCGACTTTAAATTGTGCATTTTGACGAAAAATTCAATGATTTCATCGATTTTATTGCAGTTCATCGAAATTTACACAATAAAAATGCGCATTTGACGATACGTGTAAATTCACAAACTAGGGTATTCTGACCGAATGGGTGGTCTTAAGACGCGAAGTAGTTCTTCACCAGCTTTTACGGTACCTCAAAATACTATTGGTTGAGTTTCAATTCGCGGGTAAGTGCATCTACAATCTTGATGTGGACATGGGTCGCGTCTTCCGGAAGAAACGAAGGAATTTTTTCTGGCCACTCGATAAAAATCCATACATCTTGATTTAAATAGTCCTCAAAACCCAGATCCAACGCTTCCGTTTCGTCATTTATACGATAGAAATCAAAGTGGTAACCTAGGAGCTCCCTAGATTCAAAATGATACTCGTTTACAATACCGAAGGTAGGACTACTTCCCGAATCAGATCCGCCCAAAGCCTTAACCAAAGCCTTGGTCAGGGTAGTTTTACCAGCACCCATTTCTCCATGGAGACAAAGGGTTTTTGATTTGACGGAGGATAGCAACTCCCTAGCGACATCAGCTATGGAATTTTCAGTGTACGTAGTGCTCTTCATGAAGTGGAAACAAATAAAATTAGTTAGCGATGCCGCTAAATATTTTCAAATATAGTTTTTGATTGTTTTACGGCCTAATCTAAATAGCCCCTGTGTTTTGTTGTCTTTGAAGAACGCTATGGTGTCGCAATGAAACTACAATGAAAATTCTAAGTATATTATAGACAATAGGGTGATAGAACCCCATATTAGGACGCCGCTACAAATTAGTCTTGTATCTAATATGGAGCGTTTGATTTGATCAAACTCAGAAAAGCAGGCCGATGGTCAACAATCGGTGGTTGCCTATTTCAACTAGCCCGATTCTCGAAGAAAAAGGTGAGTATCTTGACCAGATCCTCGGTATTTTTATAATCGAGTTTCTCTTTCTTTATATAGGTATCCACCGCATTTTTATGTGTTCCAAAAAAGGCCATAAATGCTTTCTTTTTTCTGGGCAGTTCCAAAAGGTTGGGGGAGTTCGATTTGAAATCCGTGATGTAGTAGGTGTCGGGCAAATCAATAAATCGGGCTTTGGCACTTTCCTGAAAGGCTTCCTTCGCTTTCTTCGGGATGAATTTTTTGCGTTCCTTTAGGTAGAGCGTATGATCTTCAACGGACTTCATTTTTTCAAAGACCATTAATTTCGACCTTCCTTCCCCATCTGGATGCATTTTCACGATCATTTCCGCTTTAGGCCCATTTGTAAATTGTAGGTGCAGATTTTCCCTTAAGCGCAATTGCATCACTTTACCCTCTTCTTTCACCTCAACAACTTCATCCGCGGTATTCAAGCGTATGAACCTTGTTTTCGTTTCGTTTTCAATGGTTGCTGGTCTAAATTGCTCCTCGGCATAGGGTGAGCCATCAACATCGGCATAGCCGGTATTTTTCAGGTTGACCAAATATACGATCATATCCATGGGTTCATTAATGACCTGAACCGCTTGTGCGCCTGCTCCCAACAGGTGCAATGCGAAAATCGAAAAAAGCAAATACCTCATAATCAAGAATTTTAATGCCTCTTAAAGATACTATCTAGGTTCTAAAACCACAAAAGGTATGATCATTTCTTCTAAGGAAACCCCGCCGTGCTGGTAGGTGTTTCGGTAATAGCTTACGTAATGATTGTAATTATTGGGATAGGCAAAGAACAGGTCGTTCTTGGCAAATACGAATGAACTGCTCATGTTGATACTGGGCAAATGAATACTTCGGGGGTCTTGCGCTGCCAAAACATCCTTTTCTTCATAGGAGAGACTTCGGCCTGTTTTATAGCGAAGATTCAGGCTGGTATCCTTATCGCCGATGAGTTTTGAGGGCTGCTTTACATTAATAGTACCGTGGTCTGTGGTAATGATTAATTTCATTCCCATACCCTGTGCCTGTTGAATGATTTCCAAAAGAGGAGAGTTCTTGAACCAACTTTGGGTCAACGACCGGTAGGCCTTGTCATTGGAGGCCAATTCTTTGATTACTTCCATTTCCGTTTTGGAATGTGAAAGCATATCCACAAAATTATAGACGATCACGGTCAGGTCATTGTCCTTTTGGGAGCGAAAGTTCTGCGAAAGGTGTTTGCCTTGCTTGAGACTACTGATCTTATGGTAGTCCCATTTGAGTTGTAATCCCAGTCTTTTGATCTGTTCCCCTAAAAACTTATCCTCAAACAGATTTTTGCCGCCTTCATCGGTATCGTTTTTCCACCAATCAGGGTATTTCTTCTCCATGGCCAATGGGGTGAGTCCAGAAAAAATAGCATTTCTGGCATATTGGGTAGCCGTCGGCAAAATACTCAAGTATGATTTTTCATCTGTTTTTTTATAGAACGAACCAACCGTATCTTCAAAAGCGAACCATTGATCGTACCTCAGATTATCTACCACCACTAATAAGGTAGGCTGTCGCTGTAGTTCGGGTTGTACCCATTCCTTGAACAGGGTATGTGACATAACGGGGCCGTCTATATCGGTAAACCAATCTTCGTAATTCTTTTCGACGAATTTTCCGAATTGGTTATTCGCCTCGACCTTTTGTGACTCTAGAATTTCGAACATCCCTGAATCTTCGATATCCTCAAGACGCATTTCCCAATAGATGAGCTTTTTATACAGTTCGATCCATTCTTCATAGGAGTTCACCATAGACAGATCCATTGCGATCTTTCTGAACTCCTGCTGGTAATTGGCCGTCGTCTTTTCGGAGACCAAACGGGAATGATCTAGATTTTTCTTTAAGGAAAGTAGAATTTGATTAGGGTTTACGGGTTTGATCAGGTAATCGGCAATTTTAGAACCAATAGCCTCTTCCATGATAAACTCCTCTTCACTTTTGGTAATCATGACCACCGGTAAGCTCGAATTCATCACCTTGATCTCGTTTAAGGTTTCCAGACCCGATATTCCAGGCATATTTTCATCCAAGAATACGATGTCTACCCGGCTTTCGGAAAGCTCTTCCAATGCTTCCTGGCCACTCTGGCAGGTGATGACATCATAATTTTTATTTTGAAGAAAGATGATATGAGGTTTCAAAAGGTCAATTTCATCATCGACCCATAGTATTGTTATTTTATTCATAGTACAGGAAAGGTTAACTAGCTATAGGGGTTTTGACGGTATTTGATCGGCCGTATTCAAGAGCTAGTAATAAACTTCAAATTTATATATTGAGGCGTATCTATTAGACTTACTTTTAATAACTTTGATGCGCTAATCACAGCAAAGTCTATTCCATTTTGACAAAATCGAACAAGCTCAAAATATTCAATGATCCAATTTACGGATTTATTACAATTCCAAACACCCTAATATTCGACCTGATCGCCCATCCTTATTTTCAGCGGCTACGTCGAATTTCTCAAATGGGGCTGTCGTATTTGGTCTATCCCGGTGCACATCATACACGTTTCCATCACGCTTTAGGAAGCATGCATTTGATGTCACAGGCCATTCAAGTGCTTCGCTTTAAGGGAGTTGATATCACCAAAGAGGAGGAGGAAGGTCTATTATGCGCCATCTTATTACATGATATCGGTCATGGGCCGTTTTCACATGCGATGGAAGAAAGTATCGTCGAAGGCGTGCATCACGAATACATTTCGATCCTTTTTATGGAAGATCTCAATGACAGGTTTAACGGAAGTTTAACGGTGGCCTTGAAGATTTTTAAAGGGGCTTACCCAAAAAAGTTTCTAAATCAATTGATTTCAAGCCAATTGGATATGGATCGCCTCGACTATCTGAAACGGGATAGTTTCTATACCGGTGTTGCCGAGGGAAATATTAACGCCGAACGCCTGATCAGTATGATGAACGTGGTCAACGGAGAGCTGGTTATGGAAGAGAAGGCTATTTATTCCGTTGAGAAGTTTTTGATGGCCCGACGGTTCATGTATTGGCAAGTATACCTGCATAAGACGGGCATCGTCGCAGAGCAGTTGTTGATCCGTATTTTAAAACGCGCAAAGAAGCTATTGGAAGAAGGTGTGCCGTTGGAATGCAGCCCTGTGTTTTTGTTTTTTATGCAGCATAAGATTACCAAGGACAGTTTTAATTCGAGCGTTTTGGAAAAGTTCGCACAGTTAGATGATACCGATGTCTTATCAGCTATTAAACAATGGCAGGATCATCAAGACAGGGTATTGTCACGCCTCTGTCGTATGGTTATCAATAGAACACTTCTAAAGATCAAATTGAAGAAGAAGCCCATAACCGAGGAAGTTGTTTTAAAGCATAAAGTCAAGTTTAAATCCGTTTATGATCTTTCCGATGAAGAATGTGAATACTTTGTTTTTACCGGAAAGATTCAAAATCGTGCCTATGACGCCATCAGTCAGAACATCAATATCCTGAAAAAAAACGGAAAGATCATCGATGTAGCCAAGGCTTCCGATCACTTAAATCTGAAGGCACTTTCCAAGACCGTGACCAAATATTATATCTGTTACCCCAAAGAATCTGTTTAACTATTTTTCTTACTTTTGTGTTCATGATTTTCACAGCAGGTCAGATTGCCGGTCTTTTAGAGGGTGAAGTAGATGGAAACCCCGAGATTGCCGTCCACAAAGTAGCCAAAATAGAAGAAGGCGAAACGGGATCTTTGACCTTCTTGGCCAATCCGAAATACACTCCTTACATATATACCACCCGCGCATCGATTACCATTGTCAACAAAGATTTTGTTCCTGAGCAAGACTTGGTCACTACCTTGATCAAGGTAGATGACGCTTACGAATCGTTTTCCAAACTACTGGAATACTACGATAAGGTCAAAAGCGCAAAGGTCGGTGTTGAACATCCCAGTTATTTATCTGAAAGTGCCACACATGGTGACAACCTATATATGGGCGCGTTCTCTTATGTCGGCGAAAATGTTGTGATGGGCAATGGGGTGAAAATATACCCGAATGCCTATGTGGGAGAGAATGTAAAATTAGGCGATAATGTGACCTTGTTTTCTGGTGCCAAAGTGTATTCGGACACTATTGTGGGCAATAACTGTGTCATACACAGTGGGGCTATAGTAGGTTCGGATGGTTTTGGTTTTGCACCGGATAAAAACGGCATCTTCAATAAGATACCGCAAACCGGAAATGTCATTCTTGAAGACGATGTTGATGTCGGCGCAGGTACCACTATTGATAGGGCCACCTTAGGTTCTACGATCTTGAGGAAAGGCGTGAAATTGGACAATCAAATTCAGATTGCACATAATGTGGAGATAGGCGAACATACCGTGATTGCTGCACAGACAGGTATTGCGGGATCGGCGAAAATCGGAAAGCGCTGTTTGATTGGCGGACAAGTGGGTATCGTTGGGCATATTGTCATTGGTGATGATGTAAGGATACAGGCACAATCCGGCATCGGAAGGAACATTAAGGATGGGGAAATTCTTCAGGGATCTCCCGCATTGGCCTATGGCGATTATAATAAGTCTTATGTGCACTTTAAAAACTTGCCGAAAATTGTAAATCGAATTAACGAACTGGACAAAAAGTACACTCTTGATAATAACGAATAACAAACAAAGAACAATTGCGAAGGAGGTTATCCTAAAAGGAGTAGGGCTCCATACCGGAGAGGATGTGACGATGAAATTCGTTCCCGCACCCGAAAACCATGGATATGCCTTCAAACGTATCGACCTTGAGGGGCAACCCGTCATCGAGGCAGATGCCAATTACGTAGTGAACACGCAACGAGGAACCAATCTCGAGAAGAATGGGGTCAAGATACAGACTTCCGAACACGTGCTGGCCGCCTTGGTCGGTATGGAAATCGATAATGTGCTTATCGAGCTCGATGCTCCTGAACCGCCGATTATGGACGGCTCTTCCAAATACTTTGTGGAGGCGCTTGAAATTGTTGGGGTAGAAGAACAAGAAGCCGAACGTGAAGAATATGTGGTGAAGGATGTGATTTCCTATAAGGATGAAACTACCGGTAGTGATATCACCATCATACCGGCGGATACCTACCAAGTGACCACCATGGTCGACTTTGGCACAAAGGTATTGGGCACCCAAAATGCCACTTTGGAAAAATTGTCCGATTTTAAAACGGAAATTGCCGATGCCCGTACCTTCAGCTTTCTGCATGAATTGGAAGCCTTGCTCGAAAATGGTCTGATAAAAGGGGGAGACTTGAACAATGCCATTGTATATGTCGACAAGGAGATTTCCGAAGAGACAATGAAGAAGCTTGAAAAAGCCTTCAACAAAAAGAAGTTATCGGTAAAACCGAACGGCATTCTCGACAACCTTACCCTACACCAGCCTAATGAGGCCGCACGCCATAAATTGTTGGACGTGATAGGTGATTTGGCTTTGGCCGGAACACGTATCAGAGGAAAGGTCATTGCGAACAAGCCGGGCCACTTTGTCAATACACAGTTTGCAAAGAAGTTGTCCAAAATTATTAAAACGGAGAGAAGGAACAATATCCCCGTTGTCGATTTCAATAAGCCGCCATTGATGGATGTGACAAAAATCATGGACATGTTGCCTCATCGCCCTCCTTTTCTGCTCGTAGATCAAATATTAGAGCTTTCCGATACACATGTTATCGGCCTTAAAAATGTAACCATGAACGAGCCCTTTTTCGTGGGGCACTTTCCCGGGGCACCCGTAATGCCAGGTGTTTTGCAGTTGGAGGCAATGGCACAAACGGGAGGTATTCTCGTATTGACCACCGTGCCGGACCCTGAGAACTACCTTACCTATCTTTTGAAGATCGATAATGTACGGTATAAGCAGCAAGTCGTTCCGGGGGATACACTAATTTTCAAATTGGACTTGATGCAACCTATTCGACGTGGACTCTGTCAAATGCACGCGAAAGCCTATACGAACGGAAAACTTGCCTCCGAGGCTGAAATTATGGCGCAGATAATCAAAGTAAAAGGGAACTAAAATGAATCAACCTCTTGCCTATATTCACCCCGGCGCCAAAATCGCAAAGAACGTCGTGGTAGAACCCTTTACGACCATACATAATAACGTGACCATTGGTGACGGTACCTGGATAGGGTCAAACGTAACCATAATGGAAGGTGCGCGAATCGGTAAAAATTGCAATATCTTTCCCGGTGCTGTTATTTCGGCTCCTCCCCAAGATTTAAAATATCAAGGAGAAGAGACTACCGTGCGCATAGGCAACGGTACTACAATTCGAGAATGTGCTACCATACATAAAGGCACCTCCGACCGAAATAAGACCGTAATCGGTAAAAACTGTCTGATAATGGCCTATTGCCATGTCGCACACGATTGTCTAGTAGGTGATAACTGTATTTTCTCAAACAATTCTACCTTGGCCGGTCATGTGACCATCGGAGACAATGTAATCTTGGCAGGTTTGGTTGCAGTACATCAATTTGTTTCGGTAGGGCAACACGCCTTCGTGACTGGAGGTTCCTTGGTCAGAAAGGATGTTCCGCCCTTTGTAAAAGCAGCTCGAGAACCGCTGTCCTACGTTGGAATCAATTCGGTAGGATTGCGCCGTCGTGGTTTCGAATCCGATAAAATACGGGAAATCCAAAACATCTACCGCATACTATATCAAAAGAACTATAACAATACTCAAGCCGTGCAGATTATCGAGGCTGAGATGGAGGCCACTCCCGAACGGGATGAAATCTTGCAGTTTATTAGAGATTCGCAACGGGGAATCATGAAAGGATATTTCAGTACCAATTAAAAACCATATATGGCATCAACATCTGATATTAGAAAAGGATTGTGCATCAAGTACAATAACGATATTTTTAAAATCATCGAGTTTTTACACGTAAAACCAGGCAAGGGGCCGGCTTTCGTGCGAACCAAGTTAAAAAGTGTGACCACGGGAAAGGTGATCGACAATACCTTCTCCGCAGGACATAAGATAGAAGATGTGAGAGTCGAGACGCGATCGTATCAATACCTTTATGCCGAAGGGGAGACGTATCACTTTATGAACACTGACGACTATAATCAAATATCATTGCAAGAAAGTAGTCTTGATGCTCCTGGTTTGTTGAAAGAAGGGGAAATCGTTAAGATCATGTTCAATACCGAAGACAGTATGCCACTTTCTGTAGACATGCCTGCAAGTGTTATCTTGGAAATCACGTATACCGAACCAGGTGTAAAAGGGAATACGGCCACTAATGCCACAAAACCGGCGAAGGTAGAGACCGGTGCCGAGGTCAATGTTCCGCTTTTTATCAACGAAGGGGATAAGATTAAAGTCGATACCGAAAAAGGGGCCTATATGGAAAGGGTGAAGGAATAAGGCTTGATTACAAGTCGATTCTTTCCAAACCTTTTGTAATTTCCCGTTCACAAGTACTTAAATAAGAACAGTTGAGATTTCCAACACCCCATACACTTCAGCAAATCACTACACTAATCGATTGTGAATCGGTCGGACCTTCAGATTTTCCAGTATTGGGAATGAACGAGATCCATGTAGTTCGCGAAGGTGAGATCGTGTTCGTAGATCATCCTAAGTATTATGACAAGGCGCTAGAAAGTAGGGCTTCAGTAATCCTGATCAATAAACGCGTGGATTGCCCTGAAGGAAAAGCGCTATTGATTTCTGACGACCCCTTTAGGGATTTCAATAAGCTAACCGATTTTTTTAAACCCTTTGAGCAATCTACCAACTTAATTTCAAGTTCAGCAAAAATAGGTCAAAATACTGTAATTCAGCCAAATACGTTTATTGGAAACAATGTAGTGATTGGTAATAACTGTATTGTACATTCGAATGTTTCCATTTATGACAATTGCATCATAGGCGACCATGTCATCATTCATGCCGGTACTACCTTAGGATCGGATGCCTTTTACTTTAAAAATAGACCAGAGGGTTTCGATAAGTTAAAATCCGGAGGAAATGTAGTCATCAAGAATCATGTAGAAATCGGATCTGGGTGCACTATTGATAAAGGCGTTACCGGAAGTACCACCATTGAAGAAGGAACAAAATTGGATAACCAGGTACAGGTGGGCCATGATACGGTCATCGGTAAGAAATGTTTGATCGCCGCCCAGTGCGGTATAGCGGGTTGCGTTATTGTCGAAGATGAGGTTACGTTGTGGGGTCAGGTCGGTGTGACCAGTGCTATAACAATAGGTAAGAAAGCAATCGTATTGGCGCAGACCGGTATTTCGAAATCCATTGAAGGTGGAAAAACCTACTTTGGGAGTCCAGTGGAAGAAGCAAGAAGAAAACTGAAGCAATTGGCCGATGTGAAGAAGATTCCCTTGATCCTAAAAAAATTAGAAGAATAATATGCGCTAGAATGCTTTAGATTTCACGGGCAAACCTATATTTTTGTGCAGCTTTAAATAAATATAAAAGAACATGAGTGTCTTAGTAAACAAGGATTCCAAAATAATAGTACAGGGTTTTACCGGTAGTGAAGGTACCTTCCATGCCGAACAAATGATTGAATACGGTACCAATGTAGTCGGTGGTGTGACTCCTGGAAAAGGTGGTCAAGAGCATTTAGGGAGACCCGTTTTCAATACGGTCGAAGAGGCGGTTGCCGAAGTAGGTGCCGATACCACTATTATTTTTGTACCCCCTGCCTTCGCAGCAGATGCCATTATGGAAGCGGCCGATGCTGGAATCAAGGTGATTATTACGATTACCGAGGGTATTCCCGTTGCCGATATGGTAAAGGCCTCCAATTATATAAAGCACAGGAACTGTAGACTTGTCGGTCCTAACTGTCCTGGGGTGATTACCCCTGAAGAGGCAAAAGTAGGGATCATGCCAGGTTTCGTTTTCAAGAAAGGGAACGTAGGGATTGTTTCCAAATCAGGTACGCTTACCTATGAGGCGGCCGATCAAGTGGTACGCCAAGGTTTGGGTATTACTACGGCCATCGGTATTGGTGGAGATCCCATTATAGGCACCACGACCAAAGAAGCGGTCGAATTATTGATCAATGACGAAGACACTGACTGTGTGGTAATGATTGGTGAAATAGGAGGTCAATTGGAAGCGGACGCGGCAAAATGGTATAAGGAAAGTGGAAGCAAAAAACCGGTAGTTGGTTTTATCGCTGGGGAAACCGCTCCCGCGGGAAGAACCATGGGCCATGCAGGTGCTATTGTAGGCGGTAGTGATGATACAGCGCAGGCAAAGAAAAGAATTATGCGAGAGCATGGTATTTACGTAGTGGATTCTCCGGCGGAAATCGGAAAAAAGGTGAAAGAAGTCTTAGGATAGAAACTGCCGTACCAAAGCATTTACAACATCCTGTTTAGACTGAGCTATAATCGGTTAGACAGGATTTTTTAATCGTCTCATAAAACAGGTTCACAGGTTGATTATAAACGATTTACAGCTATATCAATGAAACTATTAGAAGGGAAAAACGTAATTATCACAGGAGCTAGTAGAGGTATTGGAAAGGGAATTGCCGAAACGTTCGCCGAACATGGAGCGAATGTTGCCTTTACCTATAGTTCGAGTGAGGGCCCCGCCCTACAATTAGAAGAAGAGCTTAAGGCCAAGGGAGTTAATGCCAAGGCCTACAAAAGTAATGCAGCGAGTTTTACCGAATCAGCGGACTTGGTGTCCAAAGTATTGGAAGACTTTGGGGGTATTGATGTGTTGATCAATAATGCAGGGATCACGAAAGATAACCTGCTGATGCGAATGGCCGAAGAGGATTTCGATACCGTAATCGAAATCAATTTGAAATCGGTGTTCAATATGACCAAAGCGGTACAACGTACGTTGCTGAAACAGCGTAAAGGTTCCATAATCAATATGAGCAGTGTCGTTGGGGTCAAAGGTAACGCTGGTCAGACCAACTATGCGGCCTCAAAGGCCGGAATGATCGGTTTTACTAAATCGGTCGCCCTGGAGTTGGGGTCGCGTAACATTCGTTGTAACGCCATAGCCCCAGGTTTCATTGAGACTGAGATGACCGCAAAGCTTGACGAAAAAGTAGTTCAAGGCTGGCGGGAAGGAATTCCGTTGAAACGTGGCGGAACCACCGAGGATATTGCCAATGCCTGCTTGTTTTTAGCTTCAGACCTATCGGCTTATGTTACAGGTCAGGTGCTGAATGTTGATGGCGGAATGTTGACGTAACGTTTTACTTTAAAGGATATCGGATGATTTATGTAACCACAGCGACAATTGCCGGAAAAGAGATCAGCGAGTCTCTCGGTACGGTTAGAGGCAGTACGGTACGTGCGAGAAACATAGGTCGTGATATCTTTGCAGGTCTCAAAAATATCGTTGGCGGTGAAATCTCCGAGTATACGAAGCTATTGGCACAGGCCCGTGAACAGGCCATAAAACGGATGTTGGACGATGCCGAGCGTATTGGTGCCCATGCCGTGGTAAACGTGAGGTTCAATACCTCACAGGTAATGCAGGGTGCGGCGGAAATGCTGGCCTACGGAACGGCGGTCAAATTGAAATAGCCCCAGCTGATGAAGTGGGTACCTTTACTTCCGATGCTCTTGATATACGGAGGCCTTTTTGGGGTGCTGATTTACCTTGTGATACGTAGGATCGAGGAGAAAGGGAAAGAGGATTTTGAGAAGCGAGATAACTAAATGCAAACGACTACACTGTTATTCATTTTTGGGGCGGCACTTGTAGCCCTCTTATTGGCGCTTTTCCAGTATCATTTTAAAACCAAGAGAAAAGGTACTTTGGCAAAGACCTTGGCCTTCTTACGCTTTTTAAGCCTTTTCGGGCTACTCGTCTTGTTGATCAATCCCAAGTTTTCAAAAAACGAATATAGGCTAGAGAAAACCAATCTTGTCGTGCTTACCGATAACTCCACTTCCGTTGCGACGTCACAGCAACGGATAGGTGATCTAATCGATCAATTGAATCGAAACGAGGCTGTTGCCGATAGATTCGACCTGAGCAACTATCAATTTGGGACTGAACTTGCGGAACAACAAGATAGCCTTTCTTTTACTGACCAAAATACAAATATCGCCAGGGCCCTCAGCTCGACCAAAGAGATCTATAATAATACCAGCACGGTTGCGGTATTGCTTACCGATGGCAATCAAACCCTAGGAAATGACTATGGGTTTTTGGGCAGTTCGCTGAAGTTTCCAGTACTTCCCATTGTTATCGGTGATACCACACGCTATGAAGATTTGCGAATTGATCAGGTAAATGTCAATAGATATGCATTTCTCAAGAACAAATTTCCCGTCGAGCTCTTTGTGACCTATGAGGGCCGTTCCGGTACCACCGCCCAATTGACTATTTCAGTAGACGGCACTACCCAATATAGGGAAACCCTATCGTTTACGGACGGAGATGGCACGCAAACAGTGAATGCCTTACTTGATGCTCAAACGGTAGGAGTGAAGGCCATTTCAGTGCAGTTGCAACCACTTGATAACGAGCGTAATACCGTGAATAATCAAAAGCGGATGGCCGTTGAGGTCATTGATGAAAAAACCAATGTCGCCATCATTTCAAGTATCGTCCACCCTGACATCGGAGCACTGATTAAAGCCATCGAAAGTAATGAACAACGTTCAGTGTCCGTTAATAAGCCTACAACTTCGACCAACGTATTGGATGAGGTCGATATTTTCATACTCTATCAACCTGATGCCTCTTTCAAGGCGGTCTTTGACTATATCCGACAAAAAAGGGGCAGTAGTTTTATCATCGGTGGCAATAAGACGGATTGGCGATTTTTTAATTCGGTGCAGCCACAGGTACGTGTCGAAGATGGATATCCAAATCAAGAGATTTCCCCAATTTTGAATCCCTCATTTTCAAAGTTCGATATTTCCAAGGTTTCGACGGTAGACTTTCCACCGTTAGAGAGTGATGCAGGAGCAATCGTGGCAAGTGGTGATGCCGACATATTGATTTCAATGATGATTCGCGGTAGGGATATCAATACTCCTTTGCTAATCGCAAAGGAAGAACCCGAAGGAAAGAAACTTTTCCTGTTTGGGGAGAACCTTTGGAAATGGCGCGTACAGAGCTTTAGAAACGACCGGAATTTCGAGAACTTCGACCTCCTCATCGGTAAGTTGATGCTGTACCTTTCGGATAATGAGTCTAAAAAGCGGTTGAACCTCGAGTACAAGCGTATTTATGACGGTAGCGGTGATTCCAAGATCACCGCAACTTATTTTGACGGAGCCTTTGTTTTTGATGCCAATGCAACTATGGTATTGAGGGTCAAGGAAAGGGAAAACGGATTTACAAAGGAAATACCCATGTTGCTTCAGAATGGTTTTTATGAAGCTGACCTCCTAGGAATTCCCGCTGGAACATATGACTTTACCGTTAGCGTCGAAGAAGAAAACCGGTCTTCATCCGGCAGTTTCACCATCCTCGATTTTGATGTGGAGCAGCAATTTTTGTCATCTGACTATCAAAAGCTGCAACAACTGGCGAATTCTACCGGAGGAGTACTTTACTTTCCATCCGAAATGGATTCTTTGATAGCGCAATTAACCACCACGAATGAGTTCGCGCCCACCCAAAAGAGCTCTAAAAATGTCGTATCTTTGATAGATTTCAGAATACTGATGGCGCTGATCGTAGCCTTCTTGGCATTGGAATGGTTCATCAGAAAATATAACGGACTAATATAAAATAGAATATTATGGAAAAATTACCGAAAATTGCCTTGCCTGCAGTTTTTATCTTGATCGCATTGGTCATATTGATTTCAAAATCCGCCGTCACCATCGGTTCCGGTGAGGCCGGGGTGCTATATAAAACATTCGGAGGTGGTGTGGTAACTGATAAGCCTCCTTTAGGGGAAGGGTTTCATATTGTCGCGCCATGGAACAAAGTGTATGTTTACGAGGTAAGACAGCAGGAGCTCTTCGAAAAAATGAAAGTTCTTTCTTCCAACGGACTAGAAATACAAATTGATGCCTCGGCTTGGTATCAACCGGTTGATGTTGAATTGGGAATTTTGCACCAAAATTTAGGTGAAAATTATCTGGATCGGGTAATAAAACCTGCCATTCGGAGTGCTGCCAGAAGTGTTGTCGGTCGTTATACGCCCGAGCAATTATACTCCAGTAAACGAGATGCCATTCAAGACGAAATATTCGCCGAGACCAAAAAAATATTGGACAAGCAGAATGTGCAATTGAATGAGGTCTTGGTTCGCGATGTAACGCTCCCAAATACGATCAAAGAGGCCATTGAGCGTAAACTAAGACAAGAGCAAGAATCATTGGAATACGAGTTTAGATTGGTAACCGCCAAAAAAGAAGCTGAAAAAGTGACTATTGAAGCGCAGGGTAAGGCAGATGCTAATAGAATTTTGAGCGCGTCCTTAACCGATAAAATTTTACAGGATAAAGGTATCGACGCAACTTTAAAACTTTCTGAATCACCTAATTCTAAGGTAATCGTTGTAGGTGGTGGAGATGCTGGATTGCCAATAATATTAGGAAATAATTAATGGAGTCTAAAGAAAATCATATCAAAAGGTTTTTGTGTGATTTCTAACTTTTCTTTTGAAAAATCAAAAATACAGTTTACTTTTACAACGTAATGAAAAATAAGAATACACATCATCACCTTTCCACTGGCTGTCAAGCGAGGTAAAGGTGTATTGTAGTATTACAGCATATTTAAAACCCGTTTGAGCAATCAAACGGGTTTTTTAATTAGACCATGCGATTGCTTGAATACAAAAGAAAAGAAATGACAAAAATCAGAATTGCCATTCAGAAATCAGGACGACTGAATGAAGACTCTCTCAGAATTCTTAAGGATTGTGGTATTTCAATCGATAATGGAAAGGATCAACTCAAGGCATCCTCCAGAAACTTCCCTTTGGAAGTGTTTTATTTGCGAAATGGTGACATCCCTCAATATTTGCGCGATGGAGTAGTGGACATTGCGATTATCGGAGAGAACGTATTGATCGAAAAGGGTGTTGACATCGAGTTCGTTGAAAAGCTAGGCTTTTCAAAATGTAAGGTCTCCTTGGCCGTACCCAAATCGGTAGCCTATACTTCGGTCAATGATTTTGAAGGCAAACGTATTGCAACCAGTTACCCGAATACCGTGCGTAATTATTTAGAGACAAAAGGAGTAAAAGCAGAATTGCATATCATCAATGGTTCCGTAGAAATCGCACCGAATATCGGTTTGGCAGATGCGATATGCGATATCGTCTCGAGCGGGAGTACTCTTTTTAAGAACAATTTGAAAGAGGTTGAGGTGATGTTGAAGAGCGAGGCTGTGTTGGCCGTTTCGCCCAAAATTTCAGAGGAAAGAAAGGAGATCCTAAAAAAAATACAGTTTCGTATTCAATCGGTTTTAAGGGCCAGGCAATCGAATTACGTATTGATGAACGTACCGAATCAAAGACTGGACGACATTCTAAAACTATTACCAGGTATGCGCAGCCCTACGGTATTGCCTTTGGCAGAAGAAGGTTGGAGCTCCGTGCATACGGTTATCAAGCAAGATACCTTTTGGGAAGTTATTGATGAATTGAAAAAGGTAGGTGCAGAAGGAATTCTAGTGTGCCCTATTGAGAAAATGGTACTCTGATGGATTTTGAGATTCGCCTTATCGAAAAAGAGGAAATGGAGGTGATTATTCCTCTACTACAGCAATTGAACCCCGCAATTCCATATGAAATACTAAAAAAACGACTTCAACAGATGTTGCTTCAGAACTATCAATGCGTCGGCGCCTACCACGGCGTCAGATTAGTAGGGATTTCAGGTATTTGGATGCTGACCAAGTATTATGTCGGCAAGCACTTTGAGCCTGATAATGTGTTCGTTTTGCCCGAATATCAAGGCAAAGGCGTAGGGCAACAACTGTTTGACTGGATTTTTGGTTATGCCAAATCAAAAGGATGTTCCGCTTCTGAACTGAACTGTTATACAAGTAACGAGACGGGACAGCGGTTTTGGGAGAAACAAGGATATGAATTGGTAGCATATCACTATCAAAAAAAACTATAGGATGGATAGGATATACAATCCGGAACGAACCGATTGGACATCGATTTTAAAACGTCCGACGCGCACTGTAAGCGATATTCAAGATATGGTCAACACCATCTTTGAAGAAGTTGCCAGTGAAGGTGATACGGTTTTGAAAAAGTATACGAAGGAGTTCGATAAGGTAGAACTGAATGACTTTTATGTGTCGGAGGCTGAAATCGAACAGGCAACGGCCTTGGTTTCTATCGCCCTTAAAGACGCCATAGCAACCGCTAAAAATAACATTGAGGCATTCCATAAAGCCCAGGTAACGGAGCGCGTTTCGGTAGAGACCGCTAAAGGTGTACACTGTTGGCAAGAAAAACGTCCGATCCAGAAGGTAGGTTTGTACATTCCTGGCGGTACCGCTCCCTTGTTCTCTACCATATTGATGTTGGCCGTTCCGGCTACCATTGCAGGATGTCGTGAAATCGTACTCTGCACTCCGCCCGATACCGAAGGCAACGTCAATGCGGCTATTCTATATACGGCCGCCCTGTGCGGCGTGACCCGAATTTTTAAAGTTGGTGGCATACAGGCCATCGCGGGGATGACCTTTGGTACGGAAAGTATTCCGCAAGTGTATAAGATATTCGGCCCTGGGAATCAATATGTGACCGTTGCCAAACAGATTGCGACAAAATATGGAGTGTCCATTGATATGCCTGCAGGCCCCAGTGAATTACTGGTAGTCGCCGACGATTCCGCGGATGCCGGTTTCGTAGCCTCTGATTTATTGAGTCAAGCGGAACACGGGACGGATAGTCAAGTCATTCTGGTGTCTACCTCTGAGGCACTCATAGAACAGGTGCAGGCTGAAGTAGCATTGCAGTTGAAGGAATTGCCCCGAAAAGAGATCGCGAAAAAGGCGATTGCCAATAGTAAATTGATTTATGTCGCCAATGATGAAATTGCCATGGATCTCATCAACGAATACGGGCCCGAGCATTTTATCGTTTGTGTTGAGGATGTTGATTTTTATATAGAGAACACTCTGAATGCCGGATCTGTATTTATTGGCAATTATACCCCGGAAAGTGCTGGCGACTATGCTTCAGGCACCAATCATACCCTTCCTACCAATGGATATGCGAAACAGTACAGTGGGGTGAATTTAGACAGTTTTATGAAAAGCATGACCTTCCAACAAATCTCTAAAGAAGGAATCCAGGAAATTGGGAATGCTATAGAAATCATGGCAGAAGCGGAAGGGTTACAGGCGCATAAAAATGCCGTTACCTTAAGATTGAACAGCATAAAAAAGGAAATACGATCAGACCGATCATAGTTAAAGAGAAATCGATGAATTTCGAATTAAATAAAATAACCCGGGCAAATGTAGAAGCACTACAACCGTATTCTTCCGCACGTGACGAATACAAATCGGATGGTTCTGAAATGGTATTTTTAGATGCCAATGAGAATCCTTTTGAGAATGGGGTAAACCGATATCCCGATCCTCAACAACGCGATTTGAAATCGGTTTTGGCAGAACCAAAAGGAGTACTGCCCGAAAACATCCTATTAGGAAACGGAAGTGATGAAGTGTTGGATTTGCTGTTCAGGGCGTTTTGTGAACCCCATGTGGATAATATCGTCACCTTACCACCCACTTACGGGATGTACAATGTGCTATCGGGAATCAATACCGTTGAAAACCGAAAGGTGCTCTTGACAGATACGTTTCAACCTGACGTAAAGGAAATTCTCAAGGTCGTGGATGAGCATACGAAGCTGATTTTTCTTTGTTCCCCGAACAATCCCACTGGAAATGGTTTTGATGAGGATCGAATTAAGGGTTTACTCGAAGCCTTCAATGGTTTGC
Source organism: Maribacter corallii (assembly GCF_047345415.1). Taxonomy (NCBI): domain Bacteria; kingdom Pseudomonadati; phylum Bacteroidota; class Flavobacteriia; order Flavobacteriales; family Flavobacteriaceae; genus Maribacter; species Maribacter corallii. The sequence goes on along the minus strand of NZ_JBLFEP010000003.1, from coordinate 835,302 downwards.
TTGTCATCGACGAGGCCTATATCGATTTTTCCCCTAGAAAAAGTTGGGTGGGCCGATTGTCGGACTTTCCGAATTTGGTGGTCACCCAAACCCTGTCAAAAGCATATGGTTTGGCCGGCATTCGATTAGGGCTATGCCTTGCATCCACGGAGATTATATCCGTTCTGAATAAGATCAAGCCGCCCTATAATGTGAACGGACTAACACAGTCAAGGGCACTAGAACGTGTACTTGCGCAAGAAGCGGTTACCTCGGAGGTAGCGAACATACTCACCGAAAGAGAGAAGCTGCGCACAGCGCTTCTAACAGTTTCTTTTGTGGATATGTTGTACCCTACGGAAGCAAATTTTATCTTAGTCAAAGTTGATGACGCCGACTTAAGGTATGCACAGCTATTACATAAGGGAATTGTCATTCGCAACAGAAGTACACAGCCTTTATGTCAAAATACATTGCGTTTTACCGTAGGTACGGCAAGTGAAAATAAAAAATTGATCAGAGCATTAAAAGAACTATCGGATGCGTAAAAAGAAAGTCCTATTTATCGATCGAGATGGAACCATCATTAAAGAAACGGTCGACGAACAAATCGATTCCTTTGAGAAAATGATCTTTTACCCCAAAGCGTTTACCTATTTGGGTAAGATCGCCCAGGAATTGGACTATGAATTGGTCATGATTACAAACCAAGATGGTCTCGGAACCGATGTCTTTCCAGAGGATACTTTTTGGCCTGTGCATAATTTTATCTTGAAATCATTTGAGAATGAGGGAGTGGTATTCGATGCGGTTTTTTTAGATCGGACCTTCCCCCATGAAAATGCGAACACAAGAAAACCGGGAACCGGTTTGTTGACCGCTTACTTCTCAGAGGATTATGATTTGACGAATTCATACGTTATCGGGGATAGATTAACCGATATGGAGTTGGCTAAGAATCTAGGGTCACAAGGAATTTTTATCAATGACGAGACCCACTTGGGTACAGGGGAAATTACGGTTGAACGAGGGGCACTTGACGAGGTCATCACATTGGAAAGTAATGATTGGGAAAAAATCTACGAATTTTTGAAACTTCAAGATCGAACGGCGGAAATACATCGAAAGACAAATGAAACGGATATCAAGATCAATTTGAATCTTGATGGCACAGGAAAAGGGCAAATCAATACCGGTCTGGCCTTTTTTGACCATATGCTGGATCAGTTGGCCCGTCACGGACAAATGGATCTGGATATCAAAGTAGACGGAGATTTAGAGGTAGATGAGCACCATACGATTGAAGATACCGCAATCGCTTTAGGGGAGGTGTTTCGCCAAGCCCTCGGAACAAAACTGGGCATTGAGCGTTATGGATTCTGCTTGCCTATGGATGATTGTTTGGCGCAGGTTGCTATTGACTTCGGTGGGCGAAATTGGTTAGTCTGGGACGCCACTTTTAAACGGGAAAAAGTGGGGGATATGCCTACGGAAATGTTTCATCACTTTTTCAAATCCTTTACCGACGGAGCCAAAGCAAACCTTAATATAACGGCAGAAGGTACTAATGAGCACCATAAGATAGAGGCCATTTTTAAGGCGTTCGCCAAGTCCATCAAAATGGCGGTAAAGCGAGATGTGGAAAAGATGGTGTTGCCCAGTACAAAAGGGGTGCTTTAAATTAATAGAGCTATCGAACAAAGTCGGTTATTCATAAAACCATAACAGTGAAGATTGTAATTATAGACTACGGGGCAGGAAATATACAAAGTATCAAATTTGCCTTTCAACGATTGGGGTACGAGGCCGTATTAAGCCATGATGCACAGGAAATTCAAGAGGCCGATAAGGTGATTTTTCCTGGAGTAGGAGAGGCGAGTAGTGCCATGAACAAGCTAAAGGCCAGTGGTTTGGATAAGGTGATTCCCGTGTTAAAACAGCCGGTCTTGGGCATATGTTTAGGGATGCAATTGATGTGTCATTCCTCAGAGGAAGGAGAGACCCAAGGCTTAGGTATTTTTGATACGGAAGTCGTGAAATTTTCCGATCGGGTCAAAGTTCCGCAGATAGGCTGGAATCAGATCAGCAACCTGAAATCCAAACTCTTTGAAGAGGTGGACGAAAAAGAACACATTTATTTGGTGCATAGTTTTTATGCGCCCCTTTGCAAAGAAACCATTGCGGAGTCATTTTACGAGCTACCCTACAGTGCGGCCTTACAAAAGGGTAATTTTTACGGAACACAATTTCATCCAGAAAAAAGTAGCATGATAGGGGAACGGATACTAATGAACTTTTTGGAAGTGTAATATGGACTATCGCATATCGACCGACAAATCGGCATTGAACCTGCAATTCATTTATGACTATATGATCAATACCTCGTATTGGGGCAAGGGGCGTACTTTGGAACAAACTGAACGGACTATCGAAAATTCATACTGTTTTGGCATGTATACCCTGTCCAATGAGCAAATCGGTTTTGCTCGAGTAGTGACCGATTTTGTTTTTTTCGGTAATATTATGGATGTCTTTATTGCTCCGGAGTATCAAGGAAAAGGTTTGGGCAAGGCATTGATAGGGCATATGTTGGAAGATAGGATGTTGAACGAATTGCAGACCTTGACCCTTAAGACAAAAGATGCACATGCGCTTTATGGACGATATGGATTCAAAAAAATCGGCGACTCGGCCTTGTATATGGCAAGAGACCTTCAAAAACTAGACGGATTATGAGAATAGTTCCTGCCATTGATATCATCGAGGGGAAGTGCGTTCGCCTATCAAAAGGAGACTACGACACAAAAAAAGTGTACAATGAGAACCCTTTAGAGGTCGCCAAGGAATTTGAGGCACATGGCATTCGATATTTACATTTGGTAGACCTTGATGGCGCAAAGTCAAAGCATATCGTGAACCACAAGGTATTGGAACAGATTGCTTCTAAAACGGGCTTGAAAATTGATTTTGGTGGCGGATTGAAAACCGATGATGACCTGCGTATCGCTTTTGAAAGTGGCGCTGATCAAATTACGGGAGGAAGTATCGCTGTGAAAAACAAGGAAGTCTTTCTGCAATGGTTGCATACCTACGGAGCGGAAAAGATCATCCTTGGTGCAGATGCCATGAACGAAAAAGTAGCGGTTTCCGGTTGGCAGGAAGAATCGAAAGAGGCATTGCTTCCCTTTATTCGATCGTATCAAGAAAAAGGCATTCAATATGTCATTTGTACCGATATTTCAAAAGACGGTATGTTAGAAGGACCTTCCTTCGAACTATATGAGAAATTATTGAGAAACTCCGAGGGGCTTAATTTGATTGCCTCGGGCGGCGTATCGCACTTTGATGAACTCCCAAGGCTGCTGGAGATTGGCTGTGAGGGTGTCATTATCGGTAAGGCGATTTACGAGAATCGAATACGTTTGAAACAATTGGAATCCTATATATTATCCCAATAAAAAATTATGGAAGAGAGAATCAGGGAAGAATTTGTGCAAAATGCACTGTATCGTTTAGATGAAAGCACCCGAATGAACCGAATTTCGCTCGAGCATATTTCGGAAGAGGAGCTATGGAAACGGCCAAATGCCTCGTTAAATAGTATTGGCAATTTGATTTTACATCTTTGTGGTAATATTACGCAATATGTTATTTCTTCCTTGGGGCAGACGGAGGATAATCGAAACCGTGATGCTGAATTCAATGCGGAATCAGGCTACACCAAGAAAGAACTCCTCGACCGGTTGATCGAAACCGTTGAAAAGGCCAAAAGGGTGATCAACGATGCTTCGATGGAACAATTGGTCAGAAAGCGTGATGTACAGGGGTTTTATTTTTCCGGAATAGGCGTTGTACTGCATGCGGTCGAGCATTACTCATATCACACTGGTCAAATCGCTTTTTGGACGAAGCAGCTGAAGGATACCGATCTAGGGTTTTACGATGGGATGGATTTGACGATTAAAAACAAATAAGGGTAAAACAAGAGGCCTATGGTCCGTTGTGAAGCGCTCGAGCCATACTTTTAAGAACTAAAAAAATGCTTGCAAAACGAATAGTACCTTGTTTGGATATCAAGGATGGGCGTACCGTAAAAGGTGTAAATTTTGTTGATTTGCGGGACGCTGGCGACCCTGTTGAATTGGCTGAAATCTACAGTCGCGAAGGTGCGGATGAATTGGTGTTTCTCGATATCTCCGCTACCGAACAAAAACGGAAGACCTTAGCTGAATTGGTATATCGCGTCGCGGAGAAGGTAAGCATTCCTTTTACGGTAGGTGGGGGGATCTCATCGGTAGAGGATGTTGATGTTTTGTTGCGGAACGGTGCAGATAAGATTTCCATTAATTCATCGGCGGTGAAGAACCCGCAATTGATCAATGATTTGGTCGCCAAGTTTGGTTCGCAGTGTATCGTGGTGGCCATTGATGCGAAAAAAATAAATGACAGATGGATGGTTCATTTGGTCGGAGGTAAGGTTCCTACGGAAATTGAGCTGTTTTCGTGGGCCAAGGAAGTGGAACAACGCGGTGCAGGGGAAATATTGTTCACGTCCATGGATCATGATGGCACTAAAAACGGATTTGCGAATGAGGCTTTGGCGAAACTGTCGACCGAGGTCAATATTCCTATTATTGCTTCGGGAGGTGCCGGTACTGTGGAGCATTTCACAGATACTTTCGAGACAGGAAAAGCGGATGCCGCTTTGGCGGCCAGTGTTTTCCACTTTAAAGAAATCAAAATTAAAGACTTGAAAAAAGAATTACATAAAAACGGTATCCCCGTTCGATTATAAAGCCAAACAAATTGATACGCGCTAGTAAGGAAGACAGAAAAACGGTGGTCGCTATTTTGGTGGAGGCATTTGAACCTTTGATGGAAGAGAATTCTATTAATTTGGTCGTGAAGCAAGATGAAAAACGCTCAGAGCGAATGCGAATTCTAATGGAGTATTTATTTGATAAGGCCATGCGTACCGGAGAAGTGTTTCTCTCCGATAACCGTGCGAGCTGCCTTTTGATTTCCTATGCCCATAAAGACACCTTCAGTATTTCGAAATTGGCGTCAACCATCCGTTTGGCAATCAAATGCATCGGTGTCGAGAGGGTTCGAAAAGTGCTGCGCCGACAGAAAATAGTACAACGCAATTATCCCAATGGGGCCTATATTCGACCGATGATTTTCGCGGTGCGCAATGAGTATAAAGGCACCGTGACAGCGGCAAAATTGATCATGCAGGTGTTCAAGGATTTTAAAGACAACGAACTCCCCGTGATTGTAGATACCGCTTCGGAAGATCATGTGCGTCTGTACCAAAAATTTGGATTACGGATTTTTAATAAAGAAAAGGAACTGGGTTTTCCGATTTACCTGCTTCGAATGAATTGAGCTTTGGGAATGTTGTTTTAAAAATAACCAGTCCTCAATTCTAGCTAAGGATGATCGCTTACCCTTCATGTGTATAAAAGAAAAATTATGACCATAGATTTCGATAAAGACCCAAATGGACTCATTCCTGCTATCATTCAAGATGCGCGGACCAAGAACGTTTTGATGCTAGGGTATATGAACCAAGCCGCATTTGATAAAACACAAGAGACCCAGAGGGTGACCTTTTACAGTAGAAGCAAACAGCGCTTATGGACAAAAGGCGAAGAGAGTGGTAATTTTCTGAATGTAGTGGATATCAAGAACGATTGTGACGGAGATACCTTATTGATTTCCGTCCGTCCCGTTGGCCCTACTTGCCATACCGGTACGGATACTTGTTGGGGTGAAGAGAACAGCCCTAATTTCGCATTTCTTTCGCAATTAGAGGGAATTATCAAACAAAGAAGAACCACCGATGATGGTAGTTCTTCCTATGTCGCATCCCTTTTCGAAAAGGGAATCAACAAAATTGCGCAAAAAGTGGGGGAAGAGGCCATTGAAACGGTTATCGAGGCCAAAGACGACAATGATGAACTCTTTTTATACGAGAGTGCCGACCTACTTTTCCACTACCTGATATTGTTGCAAGCCAAAGGGTTTACCCTTGCTGATATTGAAGCTGAATTGAGAAATAGAAATAAATAGCCCTTAGTTTCTGTGATTTACTTCTGAGGATCCCGAAAGCTTTCTATTATTGACAGCTGCTTCTCCCTTATAATTGAGCACACTGGCACCTGATGCCTTTACATCAATGCTATTGGCAACGGATAAAAACGCTTCACTGGCACCTGAGAGTTCTATGTTCAGATCCTGCACCGTTAAATCATAATCTTTGATGTCGCTACTTCCCTTAAGTTTGGCGTTCAAAGAAGATACATCACCGTAAAGATCAAGACTTGAAGCGCCGGTGGTATCGAGGTATAACCGTTCTGCATCGACTTCCCCGCTGATATCCGAAGCCCCGGAAAGATCGATGCGACCATCTGAAACGATCCAGGTATTATCCAATGTCACACGTGACGCCCCTGAAAGATCGAAAGTGGCAATGTTCTTGGTAGTGATATAGGCGTTCATCGTAGCATTACCGCGAACATTGGTGAAGTTTTTTAACCGAATTGCCAAGGCATCGCCTTCCCTTTTTACGATGATTCTATCATGAAGGTTGTCATTTGCCTCTATGCGAACACTTTCTTCTGTATCCGAAAAGGTGACGTAGGCATGAAACGCATCCGAAACCTTCAGTTCCGAATAAGAAGGAATTGAATAGTCGAGCGAGGTCACATCACCCGAAGCACGAATGGTATCATGGTCGCATGAGGTCAAAAGCCCAATAGCGAGGAGTACTCCAAAAATTAAATTTACTTTTTTCATTGTTATGATTTTATGAATGATTGATGATTATTTGAGTCAGGCCGTTCATACGCCCTTCTTACAATTCAGGTATTAAACAGGAACCCAGGTCAATTGAATAGGGTGCCATTCTTTTGTTGGCGGTCTCAATGAAGATTCCTTTTCTTCAGTCGTTCGCATAAAAACCTGATGGTCTTCATTGAAGACGTGCTTTGTTTCGATGAGTGTATGAAATGGGCCTAGTTTACGATGGTTATCTATCATCACCAATGGTTTTTTTATACCGGTTTCGACCCATATTGAATACCCCCACCTTGATGCCAATTCCTCCTGAAAACCCATTGAGGCGATCCACTGGACTGTTGACCAAATTGATCTTACTCGTGAATCGGTATTTGACCCCGGCTTCAATCTGTAGATATCTAGAGATATTGAACAGTGCGCTGATACCCGGCTCCGCTACAAAAATTGCATCGAAATCATCTTCCGTAAGGTCTTGGTCAAAATCCTCATCGAAATTATCGTCTATTACCCCGATACCTCCAGCGCCGACTAAAAGCGGAAAAGACAGATTCACCCTTGATTTGCTAAAAAATATCGGTTCTAGATGCAATCCGCCGTAGGCCCCTATCAAATCCTCACGTCTTGAGAGCGCGGTATTGAAGACATCTTGGTCGGAGTAAATAAAATTACCCTCAAAACCAACCTCAAATTGCTGATTCGCTACATAGGCTACTGTGATTCCACCCATATAGGTATCTGCATCATCGACCTCCCCATAACGCATGGTTAGTCCTAAATAAACGCCATGCACCACATTATTACGGTCATTGAATTCTACATATCCATCTTCTTCTTGGGCGGCACCAAGAATGCTGAAAAAGGAGGCAAGTAGCAGTACTATTGATTTTTGATTGTTCATATTGTTGTTTTATATTGATTGACTACTTAGATTGACAATGGTTCTTATGAAAAGTTGCATATTTTTTGATTTTTTTTTCGAAAAACTCGAATGACGGGCCACATGTTACTTTTTTACGCTGCATTGGGTAGGGGAGACCTAGAGTTCTTTTAAAAGAACGACACCCTTTTTTCCGGTTATCGATACCTTTCCTTGCAGTGTTTTTCCGTAAGAAGCACTGATTTCGCGCAGTTTTTTCCCTTTATCGAGCATTTTGGAATCAATATTCTCATATGATTTAGGCAAACGAACCAGACCTTGCTCCAGCGTTGCTTCAAACTCGTGGGAGAAACCGGAGATGTTCAGACTTACTTCAGAAGATTCTTGGACTATGGCGATATCGGTGTCATCACCCAAAATTTCGGAAACCCTGAAATCAGCAATCTTCATATCAAGGTCAACCGAGGTCTCTAAACGCTCCAACTCCAATGTGGTGAACCTTAAAGTGCCATAAATGGTACCTACTTGTTCTAAATTGATTTCGTCCTTATTGGAATATAATTCTAAGGAGTTGATAGGGCCCATCTCCATGTCGGTGCCACTGCTATTGATGCGAATGCTGGTTCCGGCATCCATACTGAGACTTCCGTTTCGAAGATCTAGAGTGCCATAACCAATACGCTTCGCTCTTAACTTTCCATAGCGCATGGTTACATCGGCCTTATTGATATCTTGATTTATCCACACATCACCATGCTCTACCAAGGCTCTCAATTTTCCTGCCCAATCTTCTAGAATGACATCCCCAAAAGTGTTGGTGATATTCAGTTCGGCTTTATTGGGAAGATGGATCGTATAATCGATCTGGATATTACTTCGATCATAATCGAATGGATTTGCTTTCTCGAAAAAGTTAGTAAACCAATTATCACTTTTCTCGGCAATTTCATACCCGATCGAAACAAAGTCATTAGCATCCTTAAAGGTGGGATTGATTCGGCGCAACAGTTCTTCCGCATTTTCCTTCTTACGATGGTTTACGGTGATGACCGCTTCAATGGCGACTTCATTTCTGTCCCATCCATTTAGATTGATATGCCCGTATTTGCTCTCGATACGGAGTTTTCCAGCATTGGTCATGTTATAGGTCTTCGAAATCTTTTTAGATACCTTTTCCTGTGCACTACCGGAAAGGCCCATAAAGAGCCCAAGTGCCAGTATTAGCAGCTTTTTATAATGTGTATCCATAATCATCTTCTTGTATTTTAGAATCGTTTATTTGCTTCAGTAGGTTTTCGATAAGTTCAATCCGCTTTTTGTAATTCGTAACAATGGCCTCCAAGACCAGTTCGTTATCAAGATTATTCCGCATTTCTAACCGTAACTGTTGATACTCAGCGTCTAGCTCATCCATAAATGACAAGAACTCCGACTTATCCGTCTCCGACAATTTTGGATGATTTCGTACCAACTGTACCTGATAGGACACTAAACCTTGATAGTGCTTATCGATATCCAAGAGTTCTTTAGAGGCATATTGCGTTTCTAAACCACTATTGGCATTTATGACGCTATAGGCGATAAAGCTGGTCACACAAAAGAGGAGTAACAATGCCGCGACCATTTTTAATATAGGTGTTTTCCATAAGGGAATGACCTTAGTCGAATCTGTTTCTAACTCTTTTGAGATGTTGGCCCACATTTTGTCACGATCCGGTCGATGATCATCGAATTCGGATGCGTTTTGTCGTATGTTTTTTTCAAAATTGTCCATTACAATTCTTTTATGATTTCCACTAACTTCTTTTTTGCCCGATGGTACTGTGATTTTGACGTCGAAGTCGAAATGCCCAGCACTTCTCCTATTTCAATATGATCGTATCCTTCGATTAAATACAGGTTGATGATCTGACGATACCCGCTGGGCAGTTTGCTGATACCGATCTTGACTCGTTGAATATCCACTGCCTGGGTTACTTCCTTTTCTTCAACTTTTAGATGAAACTCATGGGCATCGATAGGCACCACGGGAATATCTTTTTTCTTTAAGTAGTTGATGCATTTGTTAATAACAATGCGTTTCAGCCAAGACCCGAAAGTACTTTCATAACCAAACCCCTCTAGGTTTTTAAAGGCGGATACAAAGCTCTCTTGAACAATATCTTCCGCATCCTCTTTATTGCCGAGCATTCGCATACCGATATTGTACATCGCGTCGACATAGAGTGTATATAGCTCATATTGAGCACTCCGATGGCCGGACTTGCATTTTTCAATAAGCGCTTGATGCGTAAAGCGGATGTTGGTTTCCAATGTTTTGGCTTGGTTTTAACCTTCTCAATTACTTAAATACTCTTCTAAAGACAACGCGAAGTTAGAATAGTTGCATTTAGAATAAAAAAAGTCAACTATAGAAAATCTTGGATTTGCATCCTAGCCAGTAATGGTGTAGACAGGTTTCAAAAAGACCCCGTATTTATGAGCGGTTCTCCATCCTTTTGTCGGGGTATACCGTTGCATTTAATCAACGGTTTCCCCGGGGCACTTGTCCCGTTTCATCAAGAATACCATCCATTTTGAGATGTGTGATGACAGGTTCTTTGGCCATTCTGATGAGTGTGACATGATCGAAGGAGAGCGAATCTCCTTCTTTTTGGCCGCCCCCTGTGGTACCAAGTATGGTATAGTCACGTCCGTTTCTTTTGGTATGTGAAAACGAATGAAAATGACCATTGATAACGGTATATGGTCGATTTATGAGGAGCGTCTCCAAATTTTTGAGTCCTTTGTCATCTTCTCTCATCCATAGGGGTTTGTGCATGAGCACGAAGGTCCACTTTACCGAAGGGTACGTTTCCAATACGTTTTTGAAATAGACCAATTGCTCCTTGCCCATACTCCCTGTACTTCTTTCGGGCATATTGAAGTATGTGGATTCTTCATAGGTACCATCGATTTCCCCGGCAATGATTTGTAAGGCGGTAGCTCTTGCCTTGTAAATTTCAAGCATGCGCTCTTCAGTGTAATCTTCAGAATCTAGCATCAAGAACAATACGTCTTCGTATACGAAGTGGTAATATCTTGGTCCAAGTCGGTTTTTCCAGAAGGTACGCATCCGCGGGTTGGTCAAATCATGGTTGCCCCCTAGATAAAAGAAGGGCATGTTCAATTTTGAAGTGCGCGCGTCAAAAGAATCCCATTCCTTGGCCAGTTGCAAGGAATCTTCGGTGCCCCCATCGATCAGATCACCAACACTCAGTACGAAAGTAGGATCCAATCGGTTCAATTGGGAAACTGCGGTCTTATAAACACCCTCTCTTTCTCCTCCGTTCAAATCTGAAATGATGGCAAAAGTGAAGTCGTGTTCCTCCAATTCAAATGTACTACTGGTCCAAGGGGTCGGGCCAGTGGTTATATCATGTTCAAAGTTGGGGACCCTTTTAACCTCTTTTCGACAACTTATCGAAATACATAATACTAAAAGTATGACAATCTTGCCTTTCATTGATTCCGATTTTTATTGGAATTACGCAACTATTCGATATGGTTCAATATTTCTTTATTTTCCAGAATCCCCCTATCGGCACCATATAGCCCCACTCGCAACATGGCTTTTGCCAATTGAATGGAGGTGATGCTGGCGTTTTCCCCAAATAATTTAATTATCGGATATAATCGTCTTGAAACACGATACATCAGATTAGGCTCCTTTCGTTTCTCGACAGGGTAAATATAGGCCGGCCGAAAAGCATAGAGACGAATACCCAAATCGGAAATCCGGTTCTCCGCCATTCCCTTAAATCTGGCGAAAGCGGTAGGGCTTTTTTCCGTTCGATCCGCGCCCGCCCCGCTAAGAAGACATAGGTTGGCATCTGGACTATGTTTTTGAAGTTCCCTTGCGAATACCACGGCGTAGTCTACCGTAATCGTTTTGAACTTCGTGGTTGCAACTTGACCGGTATAAACCCCGATACAGAAAAACCCCGCATGTACATTTGCAAAGTAAGCTTCATAATTAGTGTAATCTTCAAAATCCGATATAATCACCTCGGTTAGCTTCGGATGCGTTCGTATGCCCTCTTTTCGGACCAAACTAACGACTTCGGTGACTTGCTCGGCGTCGAGGCACAAATCTAGAATCAGACCCCCGATCATACCTGTACTTCCTGTGACGATTACCTTCATAGATCCATGATGAACGCGATAAACAGTAGCTATAGTTTAGGAGGACTTTGCCAAATGATGTTCATGATTTTCCATTGTCCTTTCACTTTTCCGAGATGGAATAAATCAATACCCCATTCCGCGGTCAGCTTGGCCATAGCCGTTTTATCATTGACCTCATAAATAACGATTTCTTTGGGGGAGTCTGCAGTAATCCGGTCTCCGTTTTTGTTCCATGAGCCAGCCAAATTGTAGAGCTGTTCGTAAGTCATGGGCAAGTTGTCTTTGTAGTCATTGGATTCTGAATCATACCAATAGCCAATTTTTCGAAGGGTTGTATCAACACTTTTTTCGATTAACTCGGGTTTTACCTCGTAGAGGGCATTCACATAATCTTGAATAGCGGAAGTGACTTGGGCCTTATCATCTTGCGCAACCGTCGAAAAGGAGAACAGCGCGATAAATACGATGTAAATAAAGGTGTGTTTTTTCATGAGAGCGGAATTTTGATGGCGTTTTTAAAGCTACGACAAATGTTAGAACAAATCAAAAATAGGACGGTATAACACTTTTATTCGATGAATATATTCCTAGGCTTAGAAAGCCACCTTTGCTCTCAGGGGCTTTGAGTTTGAAGGGACCTGAATTTGAGTAGTGGTTTTTAAACCAGTCAACATAACGAGGATAACCTCGCTTCGTTTTTTTGTTTTAAGAAGTTTCAACAGTTTCAACGAGGATCCGTGCAACCCTCTCTTTTTTGTGCTGTCTATTGATGAATATCAAAAACGAACTTCTAAAAAGATAAATAATGTTGAAAAAAGTGAATTGGCCGATGACCCTGGGTCTCGGTTTCTTTGTACTACTCATGAGCACCTCGGCCATGGCCCAGAATAGCTTTACGCTAAGCGGTAGTATTACGGATAAGAATAATGGGGAAACCCTTTTTGGTGCAACGGTTTTCTTGGAGGACACGAACATTGGGGTAATTACGAACGAGTATGGGTTCTATTCATTGACAGCTCCGGCCGGTAGTTATACCCTTACTATTTCTTATTTGGGATATTCCGAAATAACCAGGGAAATAAATCTTTCAGCCAATCAAAAAATCGATTTCGAAATTACCGAGGTTTCCACGCAATTAACAGAGGTTATAGTCACAGCGGAAGAACCCGAACGGGCCTTATTGCGGAAACCGGAAATGAGTGTTGCCAAAATGAACATTGCAACGGTCAAGAAAATGCCCGTTGTCTTGGGCGAAGTAGATATTTTGAAATCCCTGCAGATGCTTCCCGGTGTGACCAACAACGGTGAGGGTACTGGTGGTTTTCATGTACGAGGCGGGGCCCAAGACCAAAATCTGGTATTATTAGATGAGGCCATTATCTATAACACGTCGCACATGTTCGGTTTTTTCTCGGTGTTTAACGCCGATGCCATTAAAGATGTTAAGCTCTATAAAGGAGGTATTCCAGCACGTTTTGGGGGGCGGGTATCATCCGTTTTGGATATACGTCAGAAAGATGGGAATAACAAAAAACTCGCTTTGACCGGGGGATTGGGAGTTATTTCAAGTCGTTTGACCGTCGAAGCTCCATTGTTCAAGGACAAAGGGTCTTTTTTAATCGCCGGTAGACGTTCATATGCCGATCTTTTGTTGAAAGTGGCTAATAATAAGAACAGTGTGAGCTTCTATGATTTAAACCTTAAAACCAACTATACCATCAATACCAACAATAGACTTTTTCTCTCAGGTTATTTTGGAAGGGATGCCTTCAAATTAGGAAAAAGTTTTAGCAGTAGCTATGGCAACACCACCGGAAACTTAAGATGGAATCATATTTTCAATGATAAGCTGTTTTCGAACCTCTCGGCTATCGTTAGTAAGTATGACTATGACTTGGGCATTACCACCGCAGAATTCGATTGGGTGTCTTCGATTAACAATTACAATCTCAAATATGACCTGAAATACTACCTAAATGATCGATTTACGGTAGATTTTGGGGCAAGCGGTATTTATTATGACTTTGACCCTGGGCAGATCAGACCAACTGCACCGACCTCTTCGGTCAATCCCTTAAGTCTGGATCGCAAGAAAGCTATCGAGGGGGGAATCTATGTCAATGCAGAGCAGAAATTGAGTGAAAAGTTGAACGTTCAGTATGGCTTGCGGTACAGTATATTTAGCCGATTGGGTGGGCAAGCACTTTCGGAATACGCCAATGACCAGCCCGTTGTGTTTAATCCGGTTTTAGGTATTTATCAGCGGGGAACGGTAACCGGGGAGACAGAATTCGCCAAAGGAGATGCGATCAAAAATTTCGGTAACCTTGAACCGCGTGTTTCCCTGGCCTACGAGTTGAATGAGGCTTCTTCATTGAAAGCTGGCTTTTCACGAGTCGCCCAGTATATACATTTATTGTCAAATACCTCTTCGGCAACCCCATTGGATGTATGGACCCCCAGTGGAAAATTTATTGCACCCCAATTGTCCAATCAATATGCGCTGGGGTACTTTCGGAATTTCGAGGACAAAAAGTATTCTTTAGAGGTCGAGGCCTACTTTAAAAATGTAGACAATCGTATCGACTATATCGACGGCTCTGATCTTATCGGACAGAATACCATAGAAACTGAAATTCTCAATGGCGAATCACGCGCCTATGGACTTGAACTGCTTCTTCGCAAAAATGAGGGCAACTTCACCGGTTGGGTTGCCTATACCTTATCAAAATCGGAGCAACGTACTCCTGGTGGTACCGCAGGTGGTTTGGGAATAAATAATGGGGAATGGTACAACACGCCTTTTGATCGGACCCACGATATTTCAATATCAGGGGCTTACAAACTCAATGATAAATGGAGTTTTGGCACTAATTTGGTTTTCCAGACCGGGAGACCTGTAACGTATCCAAATGGGCAGTATGAATATGAAGGCTTGTCCATTGCAAGTTATTCACCTCGAAATTCCGATCGGTTGCCAACCTATCACCGTCTTGATCTTTCCGTAAACTACAAGCCTAATCGAAAACCCAACAATCGCCTTAAGGGAGAATGGGTATTGGGTATTTACAATGTATACAACAGAAAGAATGCGGCATCGATTTCCTTCGGCCAAAATTTCGAAACTGGGGCTAATGAAGCTACTCGAACGGCAATATTCGGTATCGTACCCTCCTTAACCTATAATTTTAAATTCTAAAAAAATGAAAAATAATATCCAATTACTTATTCTGTTTTTGGTCATCGGTATGACCTCCTGTGAAGATGTAATCGATGTACCTGTTCAAAGTGCGCCAGTGAGGTTGGTTGTGGAAGCCTCCTTAGATTGGGAAAAAGGTACTTCCGGAAATAATCAGGTCATTATCCTGAGTTCGTCTACCCCCTTTTTTGAAACCACCACGGCAATGGAGGTTGTAGGGGCTTCGGTCAAAGTAACGAACGATTCCAGTGGGCTGGAGTTTCAGTTTGAGGACCAAAACAATGGTACTTACACCACTTCTGATTTCGTACCGGTATTGGGCCAATCCTATACCTTGGAAATCAGATATAATGGAGAAGTCTATTCGGCTACGGAGACCCTGCAACCAGTTACGGATATCACAAGTATATATCAAGATGTGGAAGATGGTTTTGAGGATGATATCTTAGAGGTACATATTGTATTCACAGACCCGCAACAAGAAGGAAACAATTACCTGTTCAGATTTCAAAAGGAGGGTGATTTATTACCCGAGTTTGAATTGGGTCAAGATGAATTTGTCAATGGCAATGAGATCGATTGGTGGTATGAAATCGAAGAAGATGAGGATACGGATAAAATCGAGGCGTTTCAGCCCGGAGATTTGGTAACGATAGACATGTACGGTATTTCGGAAGGCTATAACGACTATATGGAAATCTTGATCGATCAAATCGGTGGTGTTGGGCTTTTTGAGGCCACGCCGGTATCGGTAAAGGGAAATTGTATTAACCAAACGAATCCAGAGAACTATGCTCATGGGTACTTTAGATTGACCGAAGTAAACAGAACGAGCTATACATTCGAATAGGGGTTAGGAGAATACGAGGTACAAATCAGCATGTACAATAGCAGACAGCTCGATTTGTACCTCCTATTCTATATCCTACTAATCACAGGTGATAACACTTGCTGCCGCTGCGATGGCGTCTGCCTGTGACATGGAATTCTTGAACAACACGAATTTATCAATGGCATGGCCAGAAGACCGCGCAGATACCTCCATTTTGTACGTTCCCGGATTGTCGAATTCTACATAGATATCATGCGCATCATGATCTGAAGTCCTGGCTTGCCATATAAAATCAAGATTGTTTCCGCTCCGGTATATTTTAAGCCAACCATCTTTTGAAGAGCCATTCGGATTGGGGTTCTTTCCACTTCCTTTTGGGAAAACCTTACTTCCCGTTCCTTTTTTTCCGTAAAAATCGTCCGCATCGGCAAAACGCAACCAAGTATCGTTATGTTCCGTTCCATTATTTCCTGTTTTTACGGCATTATACCATAAAAATTTATAGGTTCCAGGATTGGTGATCTTGATGTTGAAAGTGACCTTTCCGGTACCGGGATCATTAAGATATTGTTGGCCTTGCCATACCATATAGCCCTTACCGGTATATGTATTCCCGTTAGTTTTGAGCGCCCAGCTGCCGGAAAATTTAGCATCTTCAAATTCGGCCAAAACCAAACCATCCTTTTCGTTAAATATGTAATTTAAAGGATTTGTACATGTACTCACGGTATCTGTTCCGTCATTGGTGTCTTCAGAAGAATCTTCGCTTTCGTCGTCGTCGGAAGTCGTGTCAGATTCGTCATCTTGAGTAGTATCATCAGTATTTCCATCATCATCATCTTCGGTAGTAGTCGTATCGTCTGTCGGAACTTCATCAGGTTCTTGTTCCGTTTCATCCGATGCGATTTCGGTATCGGTCAGCAGTAGTTCCGCATCTTCGGAACTACAGGAATAAATGGCAAGTGTAAATACGAATAGTACAAAGAGGCCTTTGGGCCAATTGCTTGCAATAGCAGTCATATGTGTAGGATTAGGGGTTACTAAATTGGACAACGATATACGGAAGAAGGGTTGTATATGGTCGTTTTCGAACTGATAAAATGCTGTTAATTCGATGAAATGCAGTTACTTAACAGAAAAGGAGTGTGTTTCAACGACAAAACCCGATGAATGGTAAAAACAAAAACAAAGGGGTGCTGAACACATCATGTATCGAGTTCAATCGAATCAGTCTTTTTTAACGGAAAGATCTTGAAGAATGTCATGCTTCGCCATGCCCATTCCAATGGGCCATAGTGGAACCGACGTAACCATAGCTTACTGGCCCAAACCTGAAAGGCAATAAATAGCAGGGCAAGCAAAAAAGTATAGGTGCTGGTCAACTCACCAAGATAACCGAACCCCCAACCATATAAAAGCAGCCCTCCAAAAAGACTCTGGAAAAAATAATTGGTCAAAGCCATTCGTCCATAAGGTGCAAACTTCAGTAACCACCGCTCCATCCTTGTTTTTCTATACAAAATAACAAAAAGCGAAATATAGATCAAGGTCATGGCCAGGTTCGCGATATCCATTCCAGAGAGTCCGATCATGGCAATCCAATTATCAAGTTTGGCTTCCGGACCCATACTGATAAATGCCAGGGCCGTAACACCAAAACCTATAAGCAGCAGAACTACCGATCCGATCAATACCCTTTTGGTCAGTTTTTTGTCAGTTTTGAAACGCTTGAAAAAACCGATACGACCTATATACAAGCCGATCAGAAAAAAAGCGAATGTAAAATATCCCCTGCCGAATATGCCGTACTGAAAGTTCATTTTGTCCAAATGGCCCTCCCAGGCATTGGTCTGAAAAACCTCCCAAATAGATCCGGTCTTAAGGGTGTTATAGTATGCGAGCACATTGGGAGCATTGGGATCCATAGGGTCTATATTTAAAAACAAGTGCTCGCCTTGAGTCAAAAAGAAAACAAGATATCTGCCGAGCCCAAGAAAGAGTACTGCTGAGAAGGCCAGCACCCATTTGGTATCGACTTTATAAAAAGGAATCAAGAATATGCCTAGAATCGCATAAATGGTGAGGATATCCCCTCTATAGAAAAGACTATGCACATAACCGATGATGAACAATAGTACCAATCTCCAAAGGAACCTTCCTCCAAAAGCAACCCCTTTTTTGACTCCATTCTTCATTTGAATAAAAAAACTGAGCCCGAACAAAAAGGAGAACAAGGCAATGAATTTACCTCTAAAGAAAAAATTCAGAAGGCCATCCACCACTTGATCTAATGGTCCGACGCTGACGGCCTCATAAAAACTTTGGGGTGCTCTTGCTCCGATATAGTTCTCTACCATATGACAGAGAACAATGCCGGCCAAAGCAATACCCCGAAGGGCATCAATGATTTCGATTCTACTGGAGGTTGTGGTTGACATAGGCGTTTCTTGAAGTTGATGCTTACTAGACGTCAATTCGATAGACAATGTTACAGTTTGTAAGGGGAAACTTGGGCGGAAACCGATTTGGTCGAATCTTTCTGCACCCCAAATTCAAGTACTCTCACCACCAAACCACAAAAAGCTTTTCGAATACGGCCTCTGATTTTTTCACCCATACCATGGGGGCTGATTCTTTTAGCATTCTAATATTCAGATCCATGAGCACTTCAAAGTGGGATGACCATTGGACCGCTTCATGTGGCGCAATGACCCATTCCGATTTATGGGGAATGTAGTAGTGGTATGATTTGAACGTGGGTGAATTGAAATTATTGAATCGTAGCCAATACCCGCAAATACAGGCCGTATTCAGCGGACGAATAGCTGGGTTGGCCGTACCATAGGGCGAAAAGAGTTGCGCTTTGTAACATGCCTTATGCAATAGATGATCGGGGGTGATATGATAGCCGGTCAAAGCATCCTTTCCCTCTTGGGTATGAAGTAATTGAAATTGCTCGTTTTTGATTTTTTCCATTTTGGTGAAGAACATATCCCTTCTGTTTGGCCCCACTAAGCGGTGTATTGGTTCACTGATATCAAGGTCTATAATATAGAATTTATAGGTTAGTTCAACATGAATTGTCTTTTGGGTCCTGGTATCCTTGATAATAAAATCGATTTCCCCCAGTGTCTGCTTTTCTCGCTTAACAGGTAAATTGTGCAAGAGTATATCATGACCGGGGCAACTATCGATCAGTTGTTTGAAAATCTGTTCCATCTGGTGTCCTAAACGTAGTTTCTTCGTTAAGGGTTGTACCTTGAAATGTGAGAAGTCGATTTCTGGAAATGCAAATTGCGAGATACCGAACTGATCATTAACCCAAAGGGGAGGGGTATTCAAAAAACCTACACATTGTTTTTGAAGAAAATCTTGAGGCATCATCAAAGCGAAGTTAAGATAATACCACGTGCTTCTGTCAGGATATTTGATGGAGATGGCCCGTAATCGATTTGTACTGGTTTCGCAACGTTAACATTTCCTAAAAAACCGAAACCCTCTTAGTAGAATGTAGTATTTTTATAAGATGGCTATGATGACAAGAAAAGGATTTCGGTTCACGCCTTATGAAGCGCCGGAACAAACACCATTTGACAAACTTTTCGATATTTTCCAAGAACTCATCACTCATACTTCCGGTGATTTTGATGAGGCCATTGATTGGCTACGTGAATTGGACAAAGAATATGAGTTGACCGATGACGAATATACCATCGATGATTTCATTGAAGATTTAAAAGCCAAAGGATACATCCGTGAGGAATTTGAGGATGGTGGTGGTGAAATGGGCGAAGAGGGTCAAGATGGGCAAGATGGTGATGGAAAAGGGACGATTTCGATTACGGCCAAAATGGAACGAATCATTCGACAGCGGGCCTTGGATCAAATATTTGGAAAGTTGAAGCGGAGCGGAGCCGGAAACCATAAAACCGGAAAGTCTGGTCAGGGCGATGAGCACACGGGTGACTTTCGGGAGTATCGGTATGGAGACGGGTTAGAGCATATTTCTATGACCGAGAGCCTTAAAAACGCTCAGGTTAATCACGGTATTGGCAGTTTTACATTGGATGAGAGTGATTTGGTGGTCGAAGACACCCAATACAAGGCCCAAATGAGCACCATACTGATGATCGACATCAGTCATAGTATGATTCTATACGGCGAAGATCGCATCACACCCGCCAAGAAAGTTGCGATGGCCTTGGCTGAATTGATAACTACCCGATACCCGAAAGACACTTTGGATATTTTGGTTTTTGGAAACGATGCATGGCCCATTCCAATAAAGGACTTACCCTACCTTAAAGTTGGCCCATATCACACGAATACCGTTGCCGGCTTGCAATTGGCTATGGATATGTTGCGAAGAAAGCGAAATACGAACAAGCAAATATTCATGATTACCGACGGTAAACCTAGTTGTTTACGTCTGCCTGACGGCACCTATTACAAGAACAGTGTAGGTTTGGATGATTTCATTGTAGAAAAATGCTATAATATGGCTCGCCAGGCAAGAAAACTGCATATACCCATTACCACCTTCATGATTGCTCAAGACCCATATTTGATGCAATTTATCCGTCATTTTACCGAAGCGAACAAAGGCAAGGCCTTTTTTACCGGATTGAAAGGATTGGGTGAAATGATTTTCGAGGATTATGAAAATAACAGAAGAAAAAGACTGAAGTGATTCAAGACCGAAATATGAACATTTTAT
Organism: Maribacter corallii; assembly: GCF_047345415.1. NCBI lineage: Bacteria > Pseudomonadati > Bacteroidota > Flavobacteriia > Flavobacteriales > Flavobacteriaceae > Maribacter > Maribacter corallii. The sequence continues at coordinate 814,727 of NZ_JBLFEP010000003.1, read as the reverse complement.
TCATGTATATCGATGAACGACCAAAATAAAACAGGACATTTTCAATACGACGATAGGCAATTTGAGGAGCAATTTCGAAATCTTAAATTAAATCCAGAACTATTTGATCATGAGGCGCACTTGCGATTAGCTTGGATTCATATCACAACATATGGTATTGAAAAGGCCTTGGATACCATTTCATCGCAATTGAAAGCGTATGTTGTGCATGTAGGCGCGGCAGATAAATATAACAAAACAGTTACCATGGCGGCCATTAAAGCCGTTTATCATTTTATTTTGAAGTCCACATCAAGTACATTCCAAGACTTCATGATAGCGTTCCCTAGATTAAAGGACAACTTCATTGAATTAATGGGCTACCATTACAGTTATGACATCTTTAATTCAGAAAAGGCAAAAAAAAATTATTTAGAACCTGATCTATTACCATTTGATTAAAAGTATGCAATTGAACTACAAAGAAATCTCCACCTTAGGGGCATTAAAAAAAGCAGGGTATCAAACCAAGAGCATCAAGGATGAACTTCGGGATAACCTACGGGAAAAAATAAAAAAAGGAGAGGAAACCTTCACAGGGGTCTGGGGCTATGAAAATTCTGTGATTCCCGAATTGGAGCGTGCCATTTTATCACGTCACAACATCAACCTGCTAGGACTTCGTGGGCAGGCCAAAACCCGACTGGCACGCCTTATGGTGCATTTGTTGGATGCGTATATTCCCGTCGTTGCAGGTTCGGAAATCAATGATGATCCTTTGGCACCTATGTCACGTTACGCTATAGAAATGATCAAGGAACAGGGTGACGCAACACCGATTTCCTGGCTGCATCGTGATGAGCGTTTTTATGAAAAATTAGCAACCCCCGATGTGACCGTGGCTGATTTGATTGGGGATGTAGACCCTATAAAAGCAGCCAATCTCAAATTATCGTATGCCGATGACCGAGTCATTCATTTTGGGATGATTCCGCGTGCCAATCGATGTATTTTTGTCATCAATGAATTGCCCGATTTACAAGCGAGAATTCAGGTATCACTTTTCAATATATTAGAAGAGGGTGATATTCAGATCCGCGGATTCAAGTTGCGTTTGCCCCTAGATCTGCAATTTGTTTTTACGGCGAACCCTGAAGATTATACGAATAGAGGTAGTATCGTTACCCCCTTAAAGGATCGAATAGGGTCGCAGATATTGACACATTATCCTGATGATATTGAAACGGCCAGAAAGATCACGGCGCAAGAATCAAACCTTGATGAGCGACAGTCCGCTGCGGTGTATGTGCCCGATATTGCAAAAGACCTCTTGGAACAAATTAGTTTTGAGGCGCGCAATAGTGAATATGTCGACGCCAAAAGTGGTGTCAGTGCGCGTACGAGCATTACGGCTTTCGAAAATCTATTAAGTACTGCAGAGCGACGGGCTTTACAGACTGGAGCAGAGACGACCGCCCTGCGTTTAAGTGACTTCCTGGGAGTGATTCCGGCCATTACGGGAAAAATAGAGTTGGTATATGAAGGCGAGCAGGAGGGAGCCGATGGGGTCGCCTCGATTTTGATCGATGATGCAGTAAAATCACTCTTTCCCATGTACTTCCCCAAAATAAATAAGCTAGAGCGTAAAGATGAAGTCACTCCGTATGATGACCTCTTATCATGGTTTTTCCAACAAAGCGAAGCCTTCGAATTGTTGGATGACTTTACCGATGAGGAGTACAAAAGAAGTTTGGATAGCATACCTGAATTGAACCGCATTTTAGCGGAGCATCAGCCCGATTTTTCAAAAAAAGACACCTACTTCTTAAAAGAGCTATTGCTTTGGGGTTTAGTCTCTTTCAAGAAGTTAAGCAAACATCGATTCTCCGAAGGATATCAATTTAAGGACCTCTACGGAAGCTTCATTAGTGGCCTATAAAAGAAAAACCCGACCATTACACAATGGTCGGGTTTTTCTTTTTCATAACATTGCTTTTTAAGAGGTCTGATAGGCCGGTAAATTGAAAATAAACGAACTTCCCTTCGCAGGTTTGCTCAATACGGTAATCGTCGTATCGTGAAGCTCCATAATCTTTTTTACGATAGCCAACCCTAGGCCAGAACCTTGTTTTTTGGCACTTTCATTGACTTGTTTGTACCTATCGAAAATAAATGGTTGCTCATTTACCGGTATACCTGTTCCGGTATCCGTAATATTGATTTCAATATTCTTTCCCTTTTTCTGCAAGGAGAGCGTAACCTTGCCTTTTGGCTCTGTATACTTAATAGCATTTTCGATCAGGTTTTGCAAAGCGCGCTCCACCAAACTGACATCCGCATAGACCATGTTGTTCTCTTGGGGTTTATCTAACTCCAAAACAATCTGCTTTTTTTCCGCCAAAACCTTGAATTTGGCAATGAGATCATGAGATAACTCGGTAATGGAAAAAGGCTCTTTTACAGGTACCACTTGTTCTGCTTCCAGTTTGGAGTATTCGAACAATTGATTGATCAATTTTGAGAGCTTGTCCACATTATCATGGGTAATCTGCAGGTATTCTTCCTTTTCTTGCTCAGAAAGTGTATCCCTTTTTATTTGTAAGGTCTCTATGTATCCCTTTAAAATAGCCAAAGGGGTTCTCAAATCATGAGAGACGTTCGCAATCAATTCCCTACGTAGTAAATCGACAGATTGCATCTTGTCCATATTTCCCACGATGGATTCTGCCATGTCATTGAACGAATTGGCAAAGATCGAGATATCGGATTTTTCAGGATTCTCGATTCGGGCCGTAAGGTCACCCTCATGAAAACGGCGCACCGTACCGGTAATCACACGAAGGTTTTTGGTAAGAAACCAAATGGCCAATAAGCCGATGAGTGCCGAAAAAAGCATGGTTAACAAGAAGGCACCAAGACCTAGTTTAGCAAAATACTGGCCTAACAAAGTGTTACTTACTTCCTGAAATTTCTTTCCGGCTAGAATGATGTAGATATATCCTTTATGTCCATCAATATCGTAAGGTGCGGCCGAGAAGATTTTCTGCTCTTCCGGATTTCTGGGATCGTCACCCAAAATAAATTTCTCGCCCTTATCCGCTATGAACGAAGTAATGGGAGCTAGGGAAACACTTTTGGTGGCATCCGAATCATTTGGATCGAGTACAACGGAGTATAAAATCGTGCCCTCGTTATCGAGCAGATAGACTTCGATACCACGATTAACCGCCATCATATCGTGCATCAGGTCACCGAACAGCGGTTTGTTGACACTGCCATCTTCCAAAAACGGGGAAGCACCAGTGAACTTTTCGGAGATGACATGATTTGCTACCTCTGCATCAAGTCGTTGCGCGGTCTCTTGATTGTGCATATTGGCAAAATAACTGGTAATGCCAATGTATGAGGCTCCCATTAAAATTACCAGTAAAATGAAGGCGCCCCACAATTTCTTGACCAATTTCGGGGTCAATGTTTTACCCGTATTCTTCATATGGCGATATCTTCGTTAAATTTATAACCCACTCCCCAAGTTGTGAGAATATAGTTGGGATTCGCCATATCGGATTCGATTTTGGCCCGTAATCTATTGATGTGCGAGTTCACAGTGTGCTCATATCCCTCGAAATTATAGCCCCATATCATATCCAATAATTCCGTTCGCGTATAATTTCTTCCGGGATTAGAGGCCATAAGTACGAGCAGCTCGAATTCCTTTGGTGAAAGTTCGACCCTTTTATCATCTAAAACAACTTTTCGTTTATCGATATCGATGAGCAATCCTTCAGCCGAAATAGCGGATGAATTCTCCTTCTCCAACTTTGAGGCATCCGTTCTTCGTATAACCGCCTTGACCCGCGCAAGAAGTTCACGAATGCTAAAAGGTTTCGTGATATAGTCGTCTGCGCCCATTTCCAAGCCCAAAACACGGTCGATTTCCTCCGATTTAGCAGTGAGCATAATGATAGGCGTGTTTTTTACTTTACGGAGTTTTTTGCAGATTTCAACGCCGTCCATGGTGGGTAAGGTCAAATCCAAAAGAATCAAATCGTAGTCATTCTCCAATGCCATTTGAAGGCCCTCTTCGCCGTCCGTGGCTTTCGAAGTGGAATAAATCAAATCGGTGAGGTGAATCTCCAATAATTTGATGATTTCAGGGTCATCCTCTATGATAAGTATCTGTTTCATAATTATATCGGTTACGAAAGAAGTTAAAAAGTATCACACAAATATCACGGGGAACTCAAAATCTCTAAAAGCGGTTTTTTGCTGCTGAATACCTTGTTATAAGGTACTTTAGGAAAAAACCAACGTATTACTAGTCGAAGAGGTCACAAAATCCTAACAAAAGTTGTTCGAAAGTTTATCTTTTCGTGACTTCGCTATCATTTTATAGGACTTAGTTTGTGTATAATCTAAAAATTAAGAACTATGAAGAAACTATTACATGATGTGAACGGCCCTGAAGCGGGCATAATGCGTTTTGGATGGAACCAAGTACTTGCACTGTGCTTGATGGTCTTTTTGCCGATTTTCGGTATGGCCAATAACGATCTAAATCCTGGGATTTTGGTCCAGGAGGAAATAAACGGCGGTACACTTTCTGAGGATCCCTTCCATTTCTGCGTTGGTGATGGCGAGGCCGACCATGTGAGCAAGGTCAGTGTAGAAGGCGCCAGTGGCCCTAACATGCAATGGGTAGTTACCGACGAGGACGGTAAAATATTAGGACTTCCCCCAACGCCCGAGGCAGTGAATTTCGATGGTGCAGGGCCGGGCATTTGCCTGATCTGGCATTTGAGCTACGCAGATGGCCTTACAGGTCTTGAGGCGGGTAACAACGCTCTCACCGATCTAATGGGTGAGTACGATCTTTCGGATGATAATGTCCGTGTCTACCGGGCTCAACCCGAGGCGGGCGAGCTTTTGGGCGGACCTTTCTCCTTCGATGTCGACGGTACCCCCGATATGGTATCCGGTCTTTCCCTTGAGGGCGAGCGCATGGGCAGCAACAGTACGTTCGTGATCACTGACGACCAGGGCAAGATATTGGGTCTTCCCCCGACGCTCGAAGCGGTCGAGGGCGTTGATTTCGACGGTGCCGGTGCGGGCACGTGCCTGATCTGGTACCTT
>NZ_JBLFEP010000003.1:0-809515 GCF_047345415.1 Maribacter corallii | reverse complement strand
CGTCACTGTGACGCGCAACCGTCCCGAGGCGGGCGAGCTTTTGGGCGGACCTTTCTCCTTCGATGTCGACGGTACCCCCGATATGGTATCCGGTCTTTCCCTTGAGGGCGAGCGCATGGGCAGTAACAGTACGTTCGTGATCACTGACGACCAGGGCAAGATATTGGGTCTTCCCCCGACGCTCGAAGCGGTCGAGGGCGTTGATTTCGACGGTGCCGGTGCGGGCACTTGCCTGATCTGGTACCTTCGTTACGAGGACGGCCTTGTGGGCGCTGAGATGGGCCTTAACGCGAACGACCTTATGGGCTGTTTCGACCTTTCCAACTATGTGGAGGTGGTGCGCAACGATCCAACAAGTGGTAAAACATCGGTTAGTTTGTTTCCCAATCCATCTACGGATAAACTGAATATATCAGTAGGATCCAAAGACGTGAAAAACGTGAGCGTTTCACTTTTTGACTTTGGCGGTACCGATATCACCGACAAAATGAGACGTAATAGTGAGGAAGGTCTATCGTTTGACGTAAATGGCATTCCCGCAGGTATCTACTTGGTAAGGGTCAATGACGGCCGAACCGTAACTACCAAAAAAGTCATTATTAGATAGGTTTTAATTCCATGTTGTTTAGTAAAAGTCCTCGGAATTCGTTCCGGGGATTTTTTTTGTTAAGAAAAACTTAGGGGATATAACAAGAATATCCCTAACCGTTTCCAAAAGTTTACTTTTTCGTGAAACCCGCACAACCTCCTAATTAGTTCTTTGCACAAGACAATTACAATAAGTTAAAAACTAAAAAAAAAGTAATGAAAAGAAGGAACAAGTTTGCCTATACCGTATTGGCATTTTTAACACTAACTATTATATCATCTTGTGATGATGATGAACAAGACCTTATTGTTCAAGAACAACAAGAGGAAGAACAAGAACCGGAACAACCTATGACCGATAATAGTCAATCGGTCGTAATCAATGAGATAAAGTATCTCGGGGAGGATACCATTGAAATTCTGAACAACGGAAATGATACAGTGGACCTTAACGACTACTGGTTGTGTCTCGGACCGGGACAGTATGTGCAGTTGAGCACCTTGACTCCTGTTAGTGGGTCTTTGGAATTGGCTTCAGGAGATTATGTAGTGGTCAATTCTACGCTTCCTGATGCCCAGGGAGGCCTAGGTCTTTACAATTCCGATGCATTTACCAATGCCGATGCTTTGGTGGATTTTGTGCAATGGGGCGCAGCCGGAAGTGCACGGGAAAACATAGCGGTTGCCGCAAATCAATGGAGTGCTGGGGATTTCATTCCCCTAGTGGCGAATGAAGAGAGTTCTATAGCTTATGACGGCGAGGGCAATGGGTCAACAGATTGGGCCGAGACGGCTACGGTAACATTTGGTGCCGTTAATGTGGTCACCGAACCGGAAACTATCTCGTTGGCTTCGTTCAACGTAACGATTACCAACGTAGTGAATTATTTGGATGCACAAATTTTCAATACCCCTGACGGCGCTTCAGAGCCCGGTCCGGTAACTGTAGCTGGTGGGGCATACTCCGTGGATTTTCAAGCTGTACCAGGAACAAAACTGAATTTTGCGACGATGCAGGTGGTTTCCAATGATTGGTTCTATGGGCCAACCGGAGCTGGAGTAGCTTTATTTGAAAATGGTATTCCGGTAACCGGAGATATCACGGATCAAATCTATCTGTGGGATTCTGGCACTGAAGAGGAAGATGAGGCCACCTTTACGTCAGAACCTGGTGGAGCCGAGGCTGGTGAGCCTGATGATGATATTACTGTTCGTATGGTCACTACGGATGTGACCGATATGGTCAAAGTCACTTTGGCTTATGATGAGCCTACAAGAACATTTACCTTGAACATTAAGAACATTCAAGGCGCCATGGCTACAGATCCTGTTATACTTTCTCCAGGTATCGTTGTACTTCATGCATTGGCCAATCCTTTGTTTGATGCGGGGCAGCCAGAAAGACAACTTGGATTGGCCAAGATCGCGGTACAAGGAAATCCGGCGGACTTATTCGAATGGTTCACTGAAAAGGGGTCGACAGGAGCACCTTTACGTTTGTCATCAAGCTATAGTGTTTTCTCACCCGGAATCGTTTATGCCTTTGGCGATGCCAGTGACCCTGTATTTACTCAAGGAGAGGCGGCCGTCGCTGGCAGTGGATTGGAAGAGCTTGCCGAGGATGGCAACAATGGGGTGATGTTCGATTATGTTACCAGTCAGCTCAATTTACCTGCTGCGAAGAGCAATGAAGCGGCTCCTATCGGTCCTGGTGAGAGCCTGACCTTTAGTTTGAATGACGTGCCAGAAGGGTATAAACTTGGTTTCAATACGATGTTCGTCTTTACCAATGATTGGTTCTTGGCCTATAATAATTCAGGATTCCCACTGTGGGATGAGAACGGTTCCCCTAAGAGCGGTACCGAGGCAACTTTGAAAACATATTTGTACGATTCAGGAACTGAAGTAGACCAAACGGTGGGCTTTGGTGCTGACCAAGCGCCATGGCAATCCGGTCCGAATACGGGTGCTGCAGATGGTAATACGGCTGTCCGTAGGGTATCAGAAATCGAGGATGTCCAATTTGGAAAAGGCCTTATTTCTTCACCGGCCGGTGTTGTTGGAATCGAAGATCCAAGAGGAGGCTATAATGTGGTCAAGGTAACCGTGACGCCCAACTAAAGAATTTTGTGTTTGTTTGTTTAAAAAGGCCCTGGAAAAGTTTCCAAGGCCTTTTTTTTGCCATAACATCAATATGTTGTTATTCCCATGAATCGATATGGTTCATATCGTCAAAATTATAATCTCCGACTCTATCTTTTCGATACTTGAAGGCTAATAATGTAAGACCAATAAGTAAGAAGTGTAAAAGGAGTATCAAAATGCCTACCGGTAAAAAGGCTCCCGGTAATAGATGAAACTCATAATCGCCATAGGTAGAGAGCACATGAAGACTTTCAAATGCCTTATAGATGTATACGATAAGTATGACATAAAGTGCGTACTCCAAATTTCGCATTTGGGGATCGGTCATTTCATCTTCCTTGATCTTAAACCAAAGTACATAAAGAAAAACCAGATGTATGAGGGTCAGAATGGGAAAAATATAATTATCTAGTTTGAAAAAATAGAATTTCCCTGTGTAAGGGCCATAAAAGTTAAAGATTACCAGCGTCAATAGTACGATCGCAGATAGAATATAACTCCTTTTTAATGTAAATAGTTGTAAAATGGGTTTCATAATAAGTAGGTTTCTGGCGTTTGGGCACCAGGTCTGCTATTTTAAAACGACCACCTACTTCGTTTATTTAAAATATTCGATGAAGCGCCAGTAATGTTGGGTAACCTTAAATAATAGTGGTGAGGTACGCCTTTGAACGACATGAAATGATACGCGCCGAAACAATGAAATCAACTGGGATTAGGTAATCCACCTGCGATCTGCCGCGATTTTCGAAAAGATATAGAGAAGCGCCCCTATGATAATTACCGCAATCGGTAAAATGGTACCCTGTACCATATCGAAAACCTCTGTAGCATTGGTCATGAAGAAGTAATAGCAGGTGCGTGCTATTAGAGCTACCAGCGAAAGTAGGAACAGGGGAGTGGCCCATTTTTTTCGCACGAGAAGACCGATACAACCCAAAGCCCCGCCGAAAACGGCCAAAGCATACGCAGCGGTCAACCAAACCGGTTGGGTTTCGAAAATGGCCCTTTGCGCATCGCTCAAGGTCGCCCTCATTTCATCTTTCATATAAGCCTCGATCAAATAGAAGTAGACGCCTATAAGATTCCACAAGAGGCCCAGAACAGCCAGTACCCAAAACCAAATGGTGGGTTTGATTCTTGATTGGTTCATTGTTTAGGTGGTTTATGGTTTACTGATGAAATTACAAAAAAAATGTTATGGTTGTTGAGATTTGACATTTTCTTGAGGTAAGGGTTTTCATATTCTGGTCGATGACCTACTTTTAAGTGCAAAGCAGTCAATTATGCAAAAAGAACGATTCTGTTACTTGATAAGGGTTCAATATTTGGGATTTCGTTATAGTGGATGGCAAAAACAGCCTAATCAAAAGACCATTGAACAAATGATATTGAAAACACTTCGGTTTGTCTTGCCCGATAACAAAACAAAGGTTTTGGCGGCAGGCCGTACCGATGCTAAAGTTTCGGCCCTGGAAGCCGCTTTTGAACTTTTTATTGACGGCCCCTTGGCGGACAACCGCCTGTTCTTGGAGGAATTCAATAAAAATCTACCTCCCGATATTCGGGCTTTACATATCAATGAGGTGTCGCAAGAATTTAATATCATTCAACATAGTAAGCGCAAAGAGTACGTGTACTTATTTTCTTTTGGTATAAAAAACCACCCGTTCTGCGCTCCTTTTTTGGCGAACATTATCGAATCTCTTGATATTCAGATCATGAAAGAGGGAGCCCGAGTGTTCGAAGGGGAACATGATTTTTCAGCATACACGTCTCGCATCCAGGAAAACTCCAAATTTCTAAGAAAGATAGAACGTTGTGTTATTCAAAATAATACCCTTTTGTCCGCAAACTTCTTTCCGGAAACGAGCTATGCGCTACACATCACCGCCACGGGATTTATGCGCTATCAAGTCCGTATGATTATGGGGGCACTAATTGAATTGGGGAAGGGAAAGCTAACAGTACAAGAAATCGAGGCATCCCTTAAGGGTTCGCACGTGACACCAATGACTTACGTCGCTCCGGGTTCCGGATTGTTGTTAAATAAATTGGAATTCAAAGAAAACTAAGCTGTGAAGTTCATTATCTTTAAATTACTTCCTAAACAACTATGAAAAGAAATCCAAAGAGACACGAAAAGCCAAAGGTATCACGTGCCAAAAGAAAGATAGGAAAGGCTCCAGGAACAATTACCTATCTAGGACGACGCGAGAAAACTGAAAGTAATGTCCATGTGTTTGATTATTCTTCTGAAGACGTCCGTGAAGAATATCCCAAGACCATAGGGGAAATTTTATCTTATAAAAATAGTAAATCTACCTCTTGGATCGATGTTGTGGGTATCAGTGATGAGGCGTTTATTGAGGAGTTGGGGAAGAAGTTCGGTCTGAATCCGTTGTTGCTTGAAGACGCTATTAATCCGCAGCAAAGGCCCAAGATAGATGAATATGAATCTTATATTTTTGGTGTTTTTAAGATGGTATACATCTCAGATACCAATGAGTTGGTCAATGAGCATGTTGCATTTGTTCTTTTTGAACACTGTGTTTTGGTCTTTCAGGAAGAAAAAGAAGATGTTTTTAACGGAGTAAGAAATCGATTGAACAGGGCATTGGGCCGAATTCGTGAAAGAAAAAGTGATTACTTGTTCTTTGCGCTGTTGGATGCCGTAATCGATAACTATTTTGTTGTATTGGAAAGTATAAGTGCCAGAATGGAGGCCCTGGAAGCAGAGGTCTATGACAACCCCGATGCAGAAATGGCACATAAGATCCAACAACTGAAGAAGGACATTCTGAAAATCAGGCGACATATTTTTCCGGTAAAGGAATTGGTGGGGCGATTGATCGATAGCGAGAGCCATTTGATTTCAAAGGATACCAAACCATTTCTTCGGGATGCATTGGACCATAGCGTTGAAATCAACGAGACTTTACAGGTATACCGCGAAATGTCAATGAGCTTAATGGAGATGTATATGAGCAATATGAGCAATAAAATGAATGAGGTCATGAAAGTGCTTACGATCATGGCATCGATTTTTATCCCGCTGACCTTTATTGCAGGGGTGTACGGAATGAATTTTAGAAACATGCCCGAGTTAGAGTCGGAGAACGGTTACTTTATTGTGTTGGGCGCCATGCTCCTCCTCTTTATTGCGATGTTGATGTACTTTAAAAAGAAGCGCTGGCTTTAGCTCTCATCATTTTAAAACTTCAGAAGTCAATTGAAGTCTTTTGAAACCTCTGACTACTGTCGGTTTGTTTTTGCCTAAAGGAAGTTGAAAAAGAGATCGATGATGCTCTAGATGACGATTAAGGTCCCAAAGTACTGGAGTGATGTAATTTTTGTACATTGTTTGAAAACCAAGCCATATGCCATATTGGGCGTACATTTGTTTACTGATTCTGGCGATTTATGTAGTCATTAGCGTTTTGCTTTTTTTTCTGCAGGACTATTTTATGTTCAAGCCTGAAAAACTACCGGAGAATTTTCATTTCCACTACGATAATCAAGAAATTGAAGAATATAATGTGGAAACAAGAGATGGAGCCGTCATCAATGGGTTGCGGTTTAAAACGCAAGAGCCCAAAGGCGTGGTCTTTTACCTAAAAGGAAATTCAAAAAGCATCAAAGGTTGGGGAAAATTCGCCGTGGACTTTACACGACATGGATACGATGTGGTCATGGTCGACTACAGGGGTTTTGGTAAAAGCACTGGAAAACGAACACAAAAAGCGGTCAAGCGCGACCTTCAGGTAATCTATAATAAAATCAAGGAAAATGTATCTGAAAAATATATCATCCTCTATGGGAGATCGTTGGGTTCAGGTTTCGCGACAAAACTTGCTTCGATGAACCACCCGAGAATGTTGATCCTCGATGCTCCTTATTATAGTCTAAGTAAAGTTGCCAAACGCTACTTGCCCTTTATGCCACTGTCAGTCTTGATCAAATTTCCAATGCCCACCTATAAGTGGTTGCAATACGTACAATGCCCCGTTCATATTATCCATGGCACAGACGATAAGTTGATTCCTTTTAAGACAAGCGTCAAACTCTCTAAAATACAGCCTAAACGCACCACTTTACATTCCATAATCGGTGGGGGGCATAAAAATTTGAACACCTTTGAATCATATCATAAGATATTGGAGGAAATCATGACGTCGAGGCCCAAAGAAGTCAATTTGAAGGGGTCGAGCATAGATGTACAACATGACTCAAAAAAAGCGAATGCGAAGGCTTAAGAAAATCGGTATCGTACTTGCGGTGCTTTATGTATTGGTAACACTCTCGGCTTACTACTTTCAAGAACACCTGATTTTCTTTCCGCAGAAAATGCCCTTGAACCATACCTATGATTTTTGTCAAAACTTCGAAGAGTTCAATTTAACGGCCAAAGATGGTGCCCAACTCAATGCGGTTCATATAAAGCGCGATAGTGCTAGGGGAGTAGTGCTTTATTTTCATGGGAATTCAGGTAACATCTCCCACTTGAACCATGTCGCCAATTTGCTGGATAGAAAAGGGTATGACGCTATTTTGGTAGATTACAGAACCTACGGGAAAAGTACCGGGGAGTTAAGTGAGCAAGGCATGAAAGAAGATGCCCAATTATTTTATGATTATGCGTTGACCCAATATAATGAAGAAGCGCTTATTCTTTATGGACGATCGTTCGGTACTGGAATCGCTTCAGGTTTGGCTGCGGACAATCGTCCCAAAAAGTTGGTACTTGAATCTCCTTTTTACAGCGCCGTTTCTTTAGGAAAACATAGATTTCCGATACTACCGGTAAGTTGGTTGTCCCAATTTAGGTTTCCGTCCAATGAATACTTGTTGAAAGTGAATTGTCCTATTTACATTTTCCATGGCACCGAAGATCGCGTGATTCCCTATGAATTTGCTGAGAAACTATATGCTGAAATTCCTGACTCCGCAGAGAAGCATTTCTATCGCATTGAGGGGGCAGGGCATAATTATCTACAAGACTTTGACGTCTTCAAAAAAGGAATGATCGAAGTTTTCGAATGAGGAATTTATTTAAATAGTCCTGAGGACAGGTAACGGTCCCCACGGTCGCAGACTATCGATACGATAGTGCCACTCTGTAAGGTGTTCGCAAGACGAAGTGCTGCTGTTGCTGCCCCTCCGCTGCTTACGCCGGAAAAAATCCCTTCTTCCTTAGCGAGCCTTCCGGCCATAAGTTCCGCTTCCTCTTGAGTGACCTCTAACACCTGATCTACTTTTGTAGCATCAAAGATCTTGGGTAGGTATTCTTCGGGCCATTTTCGAATTCCGGGTATTTTCGCTCCCTCCTTGGGTTGTACGCCCACAATTTGAATGTTCTTATCCTGTTCTTTTAGGTAAGTCGAGGTACCCATAATTGTTCCTGTTGTACCCATGGCCGATACAAAATGTGTGACCTGGCCTTCGGTATCCCTCCATATTTCAGGTCCTGTACTTTGGTAATGTGCCTGCCAGTTATCTTCATTGGCAAACTGGTTGATCATCACGAAGCCTTCGCTTTTCACTTTCTCCTCGGCATAATCGCGTGCACCTTCTATACCTCTGTCTGCTGGGGTAAGCGTAACTTTAGCTCCATAGGCCCTCATGGTCTGTACCCGTTCGACGGTCGAGTTTTCGGGCATGACCAATTCGATGTTTAACCCATAAATTCCGGCTATTAATGCCAAGGCGATTCCGGTATTTCCGCTGGTAGCCTCGATCAAATGTGAATCCTTGGTAAACGTACCGCGTTCCAAGCCACGCTTTATCATATTATAGGCCGCCCGATCTTTTACACTTCCACCAGGATTATGACCTTCCAGTTTAAAGAGCAGTCGTACATTGGGATTTGTATTTAAAACACGTGATTCTATGAGAGGTGTGTTGCCGATAAAATCTAGGATACTAGGAGACATGTGAAATGGGTTTGATTTTAATTTCGGGGGTGTGGAAAACGGTCGAATTCGGTGGTACGGATTTCGTCAACCATGCATTTCCGCCAATAATGGTATTTTCCCCGATTACGGTGTCACCGCCCAAAATGGTAGCATTGGCGTAAATAGTGACATTGTTTTCTATGGTGGGATGCCGTTTGGTCTTTTGAAGGTTTTTAGCAACAAAGAGACCTCCCAACGTGACCCCTTGATAAATTTTCACATGATTTTTAATGACGGCCGTTTCGCCAATCACTACACCTGTACCATGGTCAATATGAAATGAGTCTCTGATTTGTGCCCCAGGGTTGATATCGACCCCCGTTTGTCGGTGCGCGTATTCTGTCATCAATCGTGGTACCAAGGGAAATCCCTCTACATACAATTCATGTGCTAACCTATATATTGCGATGGCATAAAATCCGGGGTAGGCCATATACACTTCCTCTATGGAGAGGGAGGCCGGATCGCAATTGACAGTGGCTTCTGCATCACGGTTCAGTTTTTTCAAAATACCTGGAAGTTTGAGTACGTAGTTCTCCCAAAGTTTTTTACAAGGTTTTTCGGTATCCCAGCAGGCCAAGTCCACCAAGGTGTCAAACTCGGTTTCCAATTTGTTCAGATTGTCCTCCACTTCTGTTTCAATATCAAATAGGGTGTAGAAAAGCAGATTGGTAAAGACCTCTGTGCGTTCTTTCAACTGATATCTGAGATTGGGCTGCTTTTTGTGTTGGATGATTTGTTCGACAACGTTCTTTTTATCCATGAAAACCGTATTGAAACATCAAAAATACTTTTTTACCTAATAGTCTATAGATTTAAAAGGTTAAGTTTAGCTTAAAATGTAATCAGACCTCTAAAACCAAATTTTCAAGTATCTTAGGTGAACAAAAACTAGGTCGTATGTCAGCACCGGCAATTACAAAAGAAGTAATTCAATTTCTTGATCGCTTAAAGAAGAATAACAATAGGGAATGGTTTGCGGCCCATAAAAAGGAGTTTAAGTCAATTGAATCAGACGTTAAGCAGTTTTACGGTCAATTGATGGATGAACTCAATACGCATGATGAAATAGAGAAGCTAAAGATGTTTCGCATTTACCGTGATGTCCGATTTTCAAAGGATAAATCCCCCTACCAACATCATTTCGCCGGCTCTTTTTCCCGTTCGGGGGCTCGTCTTCGGGGCGGCTATTATTTGCGAATCAGACCTGGAGGGGAGAGTTTTATGGCCTGCGGTTTTTGGCAACCGGAAAAAGAGGACCTGTATCGTATTCGTAAAGAATTGGAATTGGATGCCGCGGAATTTAAGAGCGTGATCAACGAAAAAAAGTTCAAGAATGCCTGGGGTGAATTACAAGGAGAAGAACTGAAGACTGCCCCAAAAGGTTTTGACAGAGAACACGAAAACATTGATCTACTCCGTAAAAAAGGCTATATTTTTACACATGAGTTTTCGGATAAAGAGGTGGTATCTCCTAGTTTCTTTACTGAAGTAAGCGAGAGATTTCAAGTTATCCGGCCATTTTTTGATTTGATGAGCGACATTCTCACCACCAATTTAAACGGAGAATCACTGTTAGGGAAGTAAGGGTCGAAAATAGCCCGAAATGAAGCATGGATCACTTTCTGAGAAGGTTTAATGAAAAATGAAAACAACAGATGCGCCATCTTAATACCTGATGGTGAGTCACACTTCTTAAATTATGTAATCAATTGTTTGTCAACGATTCCTAGAGCGTTGGTTTACGTAATGACTTCAAAAAACGATGTGGCCATCAAGTTTTCCCGTTTTGTACACCACCTCACATTTTATGAAATAACATCTGATGAACATTGGATTTCATGTATTAATTCGGAAGTAGACCGGCACGATATCGACGTGATATTGCCCGTTTTTGAAACAGGTATACGAACACTTTCGGCATTAAGGCAAGACCTGACCCATCCAAATAAGTTGGGATTGTTACCGACAACACACTATTTTGACATTGCTATTAACAAGTGGTCACTGTCGAAGCATTTGACGCAACACCAAATACCACACCCATTGACTCTTCATGTCGTTTCTGGCACAGGTGACGAGATTCAAGGCGCTGAACAATTGACGTTTCCAGTGCTCCTAAAGCCACTTGAAGGTACTGGAGGAGGAGTGGGGATACGAAAATTCGGGGATTTAGGGTCTTTGAACTCCCATGTGAACAACTTGTCAGAGGAACGTGAATTCATTGTGCAAAACTGCTTTGACGGTATTGATTTTTGTAGCAATGTGCTATGCGAAAATGGAAGTATACTGGCTCATACGATTCAAAAACATATTGTGCACGGCACCAAGGATTTCGCGCCGCAGTTGGGGTTGCAATACATCGAGAACGAGGAAATCAATGCCATTACCGAACGTCTGATGAAGTCATTAAATTGGTCGGGAGTGGCCAACATCGATATGAGGTATGACAGCACTACCGGAATATACCACATCATTGAAGTGAACCCGAGGTTCTGGGGTTCGGTCGAGGGGTCTATGTTAGCAGGAATAAACTTCCCACAGCTCTATATCAATACTGTTTTAGGGCGTGAAATAGGACCTACGACCTATAGATACCAAGAATTCTTTAATTTAAAAGGAGTATTGGCCCGAATCAAAAAGCAACCGAGTTTCCTATTCCGATGGAGGTGGCTTTGGAATGAAACACCGGTAAAATTCGTTCTTTGGGATTTTAAATTCTATGCTGTTCGTATTTTTAGGAAGCTATTCTCAATACTGCGTAAAAAGTTTTTTTAATGGAACAGTCTAAAGCACATCATTGGTAAAAAAGAAAACCGCTATACTGATACCCGATGCCGAGAACTATCTTCTCATTCATGTCTTAAATTGTCTTGCGCAAATAGATACGGTCACTATTTATGCTATGACGGTAAAGCACAATTGGGCAACTTACTCACGTCATATCAAAAAAAACACTGTTTTTTCCGAGGCCAGTAATGGCCTTAAAAGAATTGAAAGTATCAATGCAGAACTCCTAAAACATGACATCGATATTATCATGCCCATTCATGATGCTTGTATCAAAGACTTGATCATATATCGAGAGCATCTTATAAATCATGAAAAAATCATTGTTTTGCCCTCTTACGATGTGTATAAAATCGTCACGAACAAAGGCAAGTTCAGTGCACATCTTGAGACGTATGGAATACCTGCTCCTAAAAGTGGGGTATTGAAAACGGAATCGTTACAAGAGTATAAAAGATTTGGGCTAAGTTTTCCATTCATTATCAAACCGGCATCAAATTCCCATGGGGGCCTCGGTGTGGTATTGATCGATTCTGAAATGGCCCTTCAAAGCTATAGGGACACCTATCGGGAATTTGACGAATTCGTAGTTCAAGAATATATTGAGGGAGATGATTGGGGTTGCAGTGTACTATGTGTAGCTGGTGAACTTAAAGCATACAGCTTACAGCGAACGACGATTCATGAAAAAAAACCATTTTCTCCGGCCATAGGGGTCGAGTTGGTCCATGATACGAGACCTCTTGAGATGGTAAAGCAATTACTTCGGTCACTCAGTTGGAATGGAGTCGCACATATTGATATGCGTTATAATCTTGCTACAAATAGTTTTGTTATCATTGAGATGAATGCTAGATATTGGGCTTCGATAGAGGCCAGTATGGTCGGGGGCATCAACTTTCCCTATTTGCACTTATTGGTTTCAATGGGTAAGGATTTTCCCTTACCGACCTACCGTTCAATTGAATATCTGAAACTGAAAGGAGTACTCTACAGATTGAAAAAGGACAGATGGTCAGTGTTCGATTTTAGGTTTTTGAGGTCGAATACGGAACTAGGAGCGGTATGTCGAGACGTTATGCCCAGTCTGTTCCGAATGTTTAGCTCGATAAAAAAACAATTAAAGGGCTAAACTACCAATTTTTAAATAGCGTTTTCAGAAGTGCTAAGACACCTCGGTCTTTGGCAAATAATCGTCGAACCAATAGGCCTTACTATTGGATGGGAAAACCAACAGTTCTTCATTTTCGGAACTATTGGCCCAATTGTGTTTCTTAAAGTAAATCTTGTTTCCGGTCTTGGCAATAACCTCTATTTTGCCGTCTGTATACGACATCACAAAACGGGCTGTTTTCGCCAAACCGGAATTTCTCGATCGCGCTTTTATAAAAATTGCATAGGCCTCTTCTACTGGTACGGCATAAGTAAAGTTTCCTGCGGTCGGCCTACAACTAAATACATAATAGGGCAATACCCCCGCAAACGATAAGTCTGAAAAAAGTTGGGTCATGGTTTCGACATTATCATTGACTCCCCTGATAATCGGCGTTTGATTCACTGTAATTACACCGCAAGTCTGGATCGCCTGAATGGCGTGTAAAGCCTCTGAGGTTATCTCCCTGGGATGATTGAAGTGCAACATAAAGTACACTTTTTTATGCAATGAGTAATCCGATAAATAGTCAAGGAGCACCTTATTTTCGGAAATCTTTAGAGGGTCAAAACCTATCATTTTTGTGCCGAACCGAATGATTTTGACGTGTTGAATGGTTTTTAATCTGTCAAGGATATCCATAATACGTCTATTGCTTAACATGAGTGGATCCCCGCCCGTCAGCAATACGTTGTCTATGCCCTTATGTTTCTGAATATAGGCTATGCCTGCGGATACATCTTTTTTGACTTCATCATTTTCATCTTTGAAAAGCCGCTTTCTAAAACAAAACCGGCAGTAGGCACCACACACTTCATTGCATAGGAGCAAGGCCGTGTTGGGATACTTGTGTTCTAGTCCCTCGACAGGTTGATACCGAATCTCGTCCGATGCATCAAGCGTACCCCAATTGATGAGTTCGTCGGCATCAGGAATGACCACTCGCCGTAGCGGATCATTGGGGTCTGTCCAATCGATTAGCGCATTGTAATAGCTATTGGTCCGAAATTTGAACTGCTCACTTACTTTTGAAAAGATCTGCTTTTCATTAGAATCCAGTTCCTTCATTTTATGAACATCGCTGATGTACTTGGTCTTTCCCATGCTAATGTAGCTTCATTGAATAGTTTTAGGAAACGATGGGGTCGTTCGATTCTCTTAGGTTAATAGAAATCGTAGCAATTTTCGAGTGCTATCATTATAACTTGCGCGAGCATGCACTACCTTGTGATTGTTCCATAGCAATAACCCTTTTTTTGGAATGCTCCATACCTGTTTGTTCTTCTCGAAGTAATCAAGAAACTTTTTAACGAACAATTGAAAATCCTGATTTTTTATACTTTTCAAGAAATCCCCTTTTTTTTCGGAATGGATATTCGCATTTACATCGCCATAGTAAAATAAATTATGACTAAATCGAAAGATATAGGATCCATTTGTACTTTGGGTCAATACCGGAAACGCCTTGTGTCGGATGGGTGCATGCTGTAAATCCGTATTTGCCTTGAAGTCAATTTGAATTGATGATAGCATTTCCAATTCACCCTGGCTAAGGTTCTTTATAAAACGTTCCGTGTGGCACGTATAAGTTTGTCCTCCCTCGCAATCTGATGGTTTTATGGCATAAAGCACTTGTATTTTTGGGGGAATATCGTAATACGGATACTCGGAATGCGGACCGATCTCGTTCATGCTTTTCGAATAACGAAACTCTTCATACCCCGCATTGTATTCCACAAGGTGTTCTTGCCCGGCTTCTTGAACGAACAGCTCGCCCAACTCTTTCAATAGTGGACGAACTTTTTCAAGATCGATGTTTTCGATCAGACAATGCCCCTTAGCCGCTAACTCCCTTAAAATGAAATCTTTTCCAAGCTTTCCGTTTTTTTTCAAATCCACTTCATGTTTCATTTCTGGTCAAACCGTTAGGTATCGCTTTTAAGCCACCACTGTTTTCTCAAAGTATTGTATCTGATCTTGAATTCTTTTGATGACCATAGCCATCATGCGCTTGTTCAAAGCAGATGAATGCGCAATGTACCGCTCATATTCCTCTACCGAGAAATGGCCGATTATCATTCCTTTGAGCGAATTCCTGAATTTCAAATCCTTTTGAATGGCATGTGTGATATATGCCATACGGTCTTCAAGGGGGAGTTCATAAAATCGATTTTTTCTTTTTACGATATAGTTTTGAAAAACATCGAGTAAAAGTTGGTTTTGAAGTTTGATGATGGGCCGGAGCGTTTGGTTTTGAAACCGTTCCTCAACACTCATCTCTTCAGTGACCTTCGCGGCAAGTAACTGGGGACGAATTTTCAAAAGACTGTGGGATCGTTCGTTCATAATCTTCTTTTTTATAAAGGTAGGAATTCCGTTTTGTGCGATTTTCGTCCTATTTTATAGTTTTTCACTAGTTTATGAACATAGAAATGGAAACTGCACTTACCATTCTGTAAGGCATCATGGTATTCGTTTTTGTGAGGTACTGGGTCAGGCTAAATTTCCCATGGACGCTTTAAGGGCATTTGAAGCTTTATCCGTATTTTTAGGCAAACATTGAGATATGAAATTCGGAAGAGTAGAACAACCCGAGAACATTGATTTTACGATCCCTAAAGACCATCCGGATACTCCAGTAGTACTTTCGAAAACAAAAAAGGATTCCCCTTTGAGCATCTATGTGGGCTGTGCTAAATGGAATCGTCAAGATTTGAAGAATTTCTATCCCAGAGGCACCAAAGACGAACTGGCGTATTATGCCACCCAGTTTAACTGTATTGAGCTCAACGCGACCTTTTATCGTATTTTTCCTGCGGAAACCTACCAAAAATGGTATGATAAGACCCCTGATGATTTCAAGTTCTTTCCGAAAATTGTTCAAAACGTAAGCCATCTCAGGCGACTGAATGATCAAGCCTATCCCGTTTTGGACGAATACCTCAATGTTACCTCAAATTTGAAGGATAAATTAGGGACTATTTTTCTTCAAATGCATAACAATTTCGGACCGAAGAACTGGGATAGGGTAGTGCGATTCGTGGAGTACTGGCCGAAGGAGTTTCAATTGGCCATGGAATTTCGTCATACGGATTGGTTCAATGACGAAAAGGTGGCTCAAGAACTATATCACTTATTACAAGAGAATAGTATTGCAAATACCCTTGTCGATACGGCAGGCAGACGTGATTTGATGCATATGAGGTTGACCAACAATGAAGCGTTTATTCGCTATGTGGGTGCAAACCATCCTACGGATTATGATCGTATCGAGGATTGGGTCTTGAAATTGGAAGATTGGATCGGAAAAGGCCTAAAAAACATTCATTTCTTCGTACATCAAAATATGGAATTGGAATCTCCTTTATTATCAGTCCGTTTTATTACCGAATTGAACAAAAAGCTTGGGTGTGATCTCAAAATTCCTAAAACGCTTCACGATTCTGGACCTTCCTTGTTTTAGTCTGTTTTTCTTCTCTAATTTTGTGGTTAAAACGTAGCGTATGAGATTCCACACACGAAAATGGGTCAAACCAGAAGATTTAAATGCGAACGAGACGCTATTCGGGGGCAAGGTGCTGGCCTGGGTCGATGAAGAAGCCGCATTGTACAGTATCATTCAATTGGAAAACAAACGGGTAGTGACCAAGTATATGTCGGAAATCAACTTTATGAGTACTGCCGTTCAGGGGGATATTGTTGAAATCGGTATTGAAGTCGTCAAGTTCGGGAAAACCTCATTGAACCTGAATTGTGAGGTTCGCAATAAAATGACCCATGAAACCATCGTCACGGTGGACAATATCATCATGGTCAATCTAGACGAAGACGGTAAACCCAGACCTCATGGCAAAACCAAAGTAGAATATGTAAAGGATCGGTTGGCGAAGGATAACTGATTTACATACTTGCTGCAACCGCCTGTACATCATCAAGGACACGTAAGAGATTGCCACCCCAAAGTTGTTCGATTTCCGCTTCGGTATAGCCTCGTTTGACCAATTCCAAGGTCACGTTAAATGTTTCCGAAGCGTCGGACCAACCTTCGATACCACCACCGCCATCAAAATCGGAGCTGATACCTACATGGTCTATTCCGATCAACTCGACCATATAATCAATGTGGTCTACAAAATCCGTAACAGCTACCGCTGGTGGTAGGTCGCTCATACGTTTGGTTTTTTCGCTGACAATACCTCTGACCTGCATGTATTGGGCGATATACGCATCCCGTTCTTCAGTAGGTAGCGCCATTACTTCTTTTCTCGAAATCGAAGCCATGCCCAAAGAGTCCATCACTAGTTTTTCAACTTCCTTAACTTTCTCATTACGAGCCTCGTACTTCTCTGTATTTAAATAAGATTTAAAAGCTACCGTTTGCACAACACCACCGTTTTCCTTGAGCATCTTCAGTTGCTCATCATCCAAATTTCTACTATGGTCACATAGTGCTCGGGCGGAAGAATGGGAAGCGATTATCGGAGCTTTAGAGAGGGCGATCATTTGATTAAAAGCTTCTTTAGAGGGATGAGAAACATCAATCATGATGCCAAGTCTATTCATCTCTTTTACAGCTTCTTTGCCCATCTCACTTAAACCATTATGTAACCATAAGCTATCGGCCTCGCCCGTGTTGGAATCGGAAAATTGACTGTGTCCGTTATGCGCTAAGGAGATGTATCGCGCTCCTAACTGGTGGTACTTTTCGAAATTGCTCATATCCTCGCCGATCGGATAGGCGTTTTCAACACCGATCATCGCGACCTTTTTGCCAGCGGCATCTATTCTTCGTACGTCATCTGAAGTCAAGGCAAGCTCGATTTTATCAGGGGCTATCTCTTCGCATAACTTGTGAATCGCATCGAATTTGGCCATTGCATTTGCCTCTGCCTTGGCATATCCATCCGCGGTCAAGGTGTCCTGACCCGTGTAAACGATCAACCAAGCCACGTCCAGACCTCCCTCTTCCATTTTCGGTAAATTGATTTGGGTATCCAGCCGCTGGGTGTAGTTGATGCTGTCAGTAAAATTCTTCACATTGATGTCATCATGGGTATCGATAGTGATGACTTTTTCATGAATTTTTCGTGCGCGTTCTTCGAGGCTCAACTCTGTTTTTTGCTGGGTCTCCCCACAACTTATGAACATTAAGGCACCCGCAAAAAGAGGAAGATATTTCATAGGACGATTTCTTTATACCTACAAATTAAGCCATTTGACAACACATATGGAAGCCTAGATAACATTTAATTGGTCACCCCATCATATTTGATGATTTTTACGCGTATCCATGTGCAGTTAAATGTGATGGGTAGAAGAAGCGAATAGAAAAAGAATTGTAGTCTTTATCCTTCGTTTTAATAATTAACCAAAAACGTCCTCCCAAATTGAAAGCGAAAGACCTACTTTCCCAACTATCCGCCATGGAGCAATCGCTCTCTGAATTTTCTTTCGAAGAATTGAACGCCAAAGAGGCGGCCCAACTCAAAAAAACCTTCGAAACGTTCAAAAAAAGGCTCGAATCCAGAATTTTTCATCCAACCGCCTTACCGGAAGATTCCGATGATCTTGCCGAAGAGATGCCCGTTGAGCAGAAGAAAGGCACGAAACCTCTTGATCCGACCATGTTGATAGCCCGGGTGAGTCATGAAATACGAACACCATTGAACGGTATTATCGGGTTCACCGATCTCTTGAAAGAAGATAGCGAATTGAATTCTGGGCAATTAGAACAAGTAAATGCCATTCAAAAAGCATCATTCTCCTTGATGGAAATCATTAACGAGCTATTGGAGTATTCAAAGCTCTCGTCGGGACTTGAAGCTGTTGAAATGGTTCATTTCAATTTCAGGAACCTTATCGGAGACGTTGCCTACCTATGTGAGACTTTGGTTTCCGTGAAGAACGTGAACATCAATGTGGCTATTGATGAAGCCATACCCTTGACACTTTTGGGAGATCCTTCTAAGCTCAGTCAAGTACTCTTAAATCTCATGGGTAACGCCATAAAGTTTGTAGAGAAAGGTAAAATAGATCTCAGTATTACAGCTGGTAGACCCCAGGAGGATAGGACGATTTTAACGTTCACCATTGCAGATACCGGAATCGGCATCTCCAAGGAAAATCTAGAACGAATTTTCGATTCCTTCCGACAGGCAGAGGTAAATACACACCTAAAATATGGCGGGTCAGGCTTGGGCCTGAGTATTGTAAAGCAAATCATAGAGCTCCTCGGGGGGCATATACAAGTGAGCAGCGAACTAGGCGTAGGAACCACCTTTGAATTCTCGATGCCCTTCAAATTAGGGGATGATGCGCAAATAACAGGCCCCAAAGAGGTTGACGCACAGGCCAATGATCAAAAGGATCTGGTAAAAGGCATGCCCATTCTTATATTCGAAGACAACCCATTAAATCAAAGGCTGATCGAGCAACGGCTCAATGCTTGGGGATGCAAGCCCTTTATCACTGATAATGCCCAATATGGACTTCATATACTGGCGAATCATAAAATAGATTTGGTCTTTATGGATCTAAAAATGCCGGGAATGAACGGTTTTGAGATAACCGAACTCATTCGAAGTTTCGAAAAGCCCGATGCCCGCCCCATTCCGATCGTGGCACTAAGTGCAGACTTCTCAAAACTTGATAAAGAAGCCTGCCTGAAAAGTGGTATGGATGGTTTCATTCTAAAACCGTATACACCCAATGAGCTGTTAGAGACACTTTTAACATATAAAAACGATGGGAATGTCACTTTTTCCATCGCATCACGATCGATAGCCCCAGAGGTTACCGAGCATGAAAACGGGAAGTTGGACCTCTCAGGACTTTGGGATGATTGTATGGGACAAAAAGAATTGATGCAAGAATTGGTACGCCTATACAAATCCAATGTATTGGAGTTTATCGGCAAGGTACGGATGCACCTGCATGAGGAAGATAGTGAATTGATTGCCTTTGCAGCCCATAAAATCAAGCCAGGTCTGAAAATGCTGAAGTCCAAGGGGCTGCTTGATATTGTCGAGCAGATTCAGAAATCCTGTGCTGCGGATGCTGATGTAAAGCACCTTAAATTCTTGTATGAAAGTTTTATCAATGCGTATCCTAAAGTGGAACATGCCATTGACGAGGCGCTGAATGAACTGATAAAATCTGAAGGATAGATGGAGAAGAAAAAATTATTGCTCGCGGAAGATGACGAACTTTTGGCCTCTCTATTAAATTTTAGGCTTCAAAAAGGAGGGTATGAGGTGATACTGAGTACTAACGGTCGTGAAGTAAAAGAATATTTGAATACGACTATTCCAGATATGATCATTAGCGATATCATGATGCCCTATTTCTCAGGAATAGAGCTCATCGATTACGTACGCAATGAAATGCAGTCCAAAGTACCCATCATCATCATATCATCCGCTGGTAATGAAGAAAATGTATTAACCGCCTTCGAATTGGGGGCAAATGATTTTTTGGCAAAACCTGTAAGCCCCTCCGAGCTAATGGTTCGGATTGAAAGGCAATTGAGGATAAGATAATTTGCATATACCGAGTCTGACATATAAAACCAATCTACTGATAACCGCCCCAAAAATCGATACCGATTTTTTGTGGGATTTGGCGACGCTATTCGTCATTCTGGCGGTCTTGTATTTGATCGGGGTGTTCTTTTATAACTACAAGATTTCGGCTACTGCAAAAAAGGTAGGTGACCGGAAACGTGAGTTGTCACCAATGGTCAGCGAGTTTCTGTTTTTGGAGGAAGATGCAACAAAGGACGAAAAGTCAAACTACATCGCATTGAAAATCGAGATTAGAGAGCTATTAAAGGACCCCTTCAATCGTCGCGTACTTTCGGAAATACTGCTCGACCTAAGGCGGGATGTTTCCGGAGAGGCACAGCAATCGCTTTTTGCGCTGTACCAGGATCTCGGACTTGACAAAGACGCCTTTTCCAAGCTGAAAAGTTGGCGCTGGCAGGTAATTTCCAAAGGAATTTTAGAACTGACACAAATGGAGGTTGCCGAATCATACAGCTTTGTGACCAAATTCATCAACGACAAGAGATCCACGATTCGAAAACAAGCTGAGATCGCTACCGTGACGTTACGCCACGAGGGCATCAATTACTTCTTAGATACTACACGTTACAAAATATCGGAATGGCAACAACTCAAACTGTTGGATGTACTGCGAAACCAAAAGGACTTTCGTCCGCCTAGATTTAAGTCATGGCTGACATCAAACAACAAATATGTGGTGCTATTTGCCTTGAGATTGATCAAGTTCTACAATCAAAATGATGCAGGAGACTCATTGATAGAGTTGGTCAAGCATAAGAACAACCAAATAAAGGAAGAGGCCATTGCCTGTATCAAGGAATTCAATATTACGGAGGCACTTGATACCTTAAAACTAGTGTTCTGGAATTGTTCGGTGGATATAAAGATTGCCATTCTTGGAGCGGTTGGTGAAATCGGGACTACCGGCGATTTGGAGTTTTTAGAGCTCATAGACAAAAAGGAACTGAACTTTTCGGTCAAGAGCAAAGCTATCAGCAGCATCAATGCCATAGCCCCTGAAACGATTATGCCTTCAAAAGGTATTCAAGATGCCTCACATTACGGTATTCCAAAAGACCTGAGCCAGAAGGCAGTGGAAAAATATGCGGAAAAGCATGAGGACATCTCCCATGACAAAGCGGATGTCTTGGAAAACAACCCGATCGAAGGTGAACTAGAGGAGGTTCAAGCAATTCACATTACACCTGAAGTCGATGTACCGCCAACGCCAGAAAGCGAAACGGAAGTAGCGCTAAAAGAGGAAAATAATGACGAAGAAATAGAAAATAAGATGGACTTATCGGATGAAATGGATGCAAAGACCGGGATGAACGTTCCCGATGTACTGCACATCGAAGTTAGGGCGGAAGAAGTGACGGGCTCTGGACAAAAAGAAACCCAACTA
This sequence comes from Maribacter corallii, assembly GCF_047345415.1. NCBI lineage: Bacteria > Pseudomonadati > Bacteroidota > Flavobacteriia > Flavobacteriales > Flavobacteriaceae > Maribacter > Maribacter corallii. The sequence goes on along the minus strand of NZ_JBLFEP010000003.1, from coordinate 787,918 downwards.
GAACCTACACCTATGGAATGGAGTGCAAACCATTTAGACTTCTTGCCTATTGTTACCGAAGAAACGGAAACAGCGTTACCTACTGCCTTTACAACAAGTAGCAATCAGACTTCGATTCCAACGAACGACTCGCTTTTCGAGATAAAGGTCGTTTACGAAGAGTGTTTGCCTGAGGCCCATACAGAATCTGAGGAAAGAGCTTCCTTTTATGATGAATTCGATATGGCCGAATTTGCGTTTTTGCCCATTGTAGTCGAAAATGAATTGGATCATCAAGAGGTACCTAGCGAGAAGATGGATACGGGTATGGAAAAAAACGAGATACGTTCCATTGAAGTACAGTATGATCATATAGTCTCCAATACGTCTGAAGAAATAACCGCTTTGGAAAGTGATAGTGAGGTCGTTAAAATACCATCAGCACCTATTAGGGTACCAGAAGATGGTACAGGGGTAAATCAAGAAATCGAGCTTCATGCTGATTACGGGCAGTATAGCAGTGACGAAATACGGAATATGGACATTGTCTTCGAACAGGTATCCGAAGTCTCCGGAAAAACGGACTTATGGGATATCGAAGTGGTCCATACCCATGAATTTTCGGAAAATAAGTCCAAACCGGTAGAAGAAGCTGATGACATTGAACTTCCTGTTGAGAACGAGCGGATGTTACAAGAAATCCTAGATGACTTATTTGTAACGAAAGACTTGTCTGTTGAGAACGAGACGGAGAACGAACACGAAAACGTGCAAGACGAAGAGCCCATGATGAATCCGGACTGGGATTTAGACGAGGACGAACTACATTTTATTCCGGTTTTCTTTGAAAAAAAGGAAAGTGAGGATCCATCCTTTATTCGAATAGAAACGAGCAATGAGACCCCAGCTGTAGAAGAAAGCAGTATTCCAAAGGCATCTATACCGAAGGCCATTTTCGGCGATATCGAGTTTGAGGCCAGTACGCGCCAATTATTGAATGACTTGGAAGAAATGGGTGACGAGCGCGAAATACCTTTTTTAAAGGAACTCTTGACCCATGAAAAGTATGACGCATTCAAGGATCGAATCAATGAATTGATCGATTTATTCAATCATAGTAAGGACAAGGCGGAAGAACAGGTAGACCATCCGCTACAACCTTTTAGTGTATTTCAAGATTTGTTCAGAACCTGTGATACCGAAGCAAAGCTAATTCTTCTCAATGAGGTGGTCGCAGTGGGCGATGAAAAGGAAATTCACTTTTTGGAAGCCTTGACTCAAGATGAATCCCCCGAAATCCGAAAAAAGGCACTTTCCGTATTGAAAAAGCTCAAAAAGAAATTGAATTGGAAAGATCAAAAGACCAGTCCAACGCGGCCAACGGATGAGGTGTCTGAAGGACATATGAATCTTTCCGAGATGCCGGAAGTTGAGGATAAAGCACAAGATAGCGACCCTAATGACATCTTCGATTTGAACTTCGATTTCCCTAAGCCCTCCACTGAGGATGATAGCGAAAAAAAAAAAGATGATGAAATCGAGCAAGGTTCCTTTCTGGGGCAGATATGCCAATTATCTACTAAAATCATGGAGAAGTTAAATGGATAGTACGGTTTGGAGTATCATACTGGAATACATAAACATGGTCTTTTTCATGTTTACGGTGGTGCTGTTCACCATGTTCAGCGTCATGGGGTACCTCTCCACCCGTAATTCCATCCATTATCGACATAAAAATAGTTTCAATGATCTTTCAAAGGTGATGGCATCACCCTTGGCACCTAGTATAACCATTATCGCCCCAGCTTATAATGAGGGGTTGACCATTGTCGACAACATTCGGTCCTTGCTATCATTACGCTACGTGAACTATGAAGTGATGGTGGTCAATGACGGCAGTAAAGATGATACTTTGCAGAAGATGATCGATGCCTATGACCTTAAGAAAATCGAACGGGAAATCGATCCCAATTGGAAGTCGAAACCCATTCGCGGTATTTACAAAAGTAAACACCGTTCTTTTTCCAAATTGACGGTTATCGACAAGGAGAACGGCGGAAAGTCGGATGCCCTGAACACGGGCATGTTTCTATCGGAGAATAGGTATGTGGGCTGTATCGATGTGGATTGTCTGTTACTGCCTGACGCACTATTGCATGTGGTCAAGTCATTCTATAGGCGCTCGGAGAAACGGGTCATTGCCGTTGGTGGAGTGATTCGGGTGGCCAATTCCTGTATTATCGAAGGAGGTAAACTAGAGGAAATACGCTTGCCTAAAAACTGGTTGGCCCGTTTTCAGCTTTTGGAATATACCCGTTCCTTTATTTTAGGAAGGATGGCATGGGGCCGTATCGATAGTTTGCTCATCATTTCAGGGGCTTTTGGTTTCTTTGACCGCGAGATTGCCCTTGCCGTAGGCGGCTATGATACCAATACGGTCGGTGAGGACATGGAAATCGTATTCCGAATGCGCCGGTACATGCATGACCGTCGTGAACCGTATACCATTGAATATATTCCTGATCCCTTATGTTGGACCGAAGTACCCGAAGACCTTAAAATACTTGTCAATCAACGTGACCGTTGGGCCCGTGGAAACCTGGAGACCCTGAACACCCATAAAGACATGTTCTTCAATTCCAAATACGGCCGTCTAGGACTATTGAGCTATCCCTATTGGTTTTTCTACGAATGGTTGGCACCGCTTTTGGAGTTTTTCGGCTTCTTTACCATCATCCTTTTCGGTTACTTGGGCATATTAAATTGGGAGTTTTTCGTCGCGATCACTGCGACGGTATACCTGTACTCGATCATGTTTTCGTTTTATGCCATTCTGTGGGATGTATACTCGTACAATGAATATAAAAAAGTCAAGGATATCCTGATATTGATGCTTTGTGCCATTATCGAGCCTTTCACTTTTCATCCGATAGTGGTATGGGCTGCCATCCGAGGCAACTATAAGAAACTATTTAAAATAAAATCTGGCTGGGGTTCCCAGGTCCGAAAAGGATTCGCGAAAGCCACCTAACCAAAGACACATGAATACGAGTAAACTCGATAGATATACCTTAAAGCAATATACCAGATTGATCATCTCCTTCTTTGGTTGTCTCATTGTGCTATCTACGTACCAGTATACAACACTCTATTTTAAGGGAGTGGTCGATATCATTTTCGGAGGCAGTTTCTTCATCGCCCTTTTTCATCAGTTGGGCTTCGCCTCCCTTGTCGGGGTCATCCTCGTTTTTCCTTTTAATTTTTGGGAAAAGTTCAGACCTACCTGGGGGTTCAACCTCATTTTTGGCGTGCTGATCCTTTTGTTGATCATCGAGGCCATGCTAATCAGTTACTATTGTACTGCCTTGGTTCCTTTGGGTTCCGATTTACTGGGGTATAGCTTTGCCGATATCAAAACTACCATATCGAATTCGGGTGGAATGTCGGTCTCGCTCGTCATCGGTGTTCTCGTCATTGCCGGAATGTTCTTCGGTCTCTACAAGGTCACTTCGAAGTACTATCACTTCATCAGTAAGATGTATCCCTTTACCATCATTCTTTTCAGTCTCTTTATTATGACCCTTTTTATCGATGGAAAGCCCATTAATCAGAACAAAAGCCAATATCTGGCCATCAACCTTTATAGCTCATCAACGGAAGATACGTCGTATAATTCCGATGTGGAATACCCTTTGATCAAACGTCCACAAATAGAAAATGTACTGGGCGATTATTTCGAGCTTCAGGAGGAGAAACCCAATATCGTATTTATTATGGTCGAAGGTCTGGGACGTGACTTTGTTGGAGAGGGTGCCGAGTTCGGTGGTTTTACCCCCTTCTTGGATGATCTGACCACCAAATCGCTCTACTGGGAAAACTGCCTTAGCAACACCGGAAGAACCTTCGGGGTAATCCCTTCCTTATTGGGATCCTTGCCCTTTGGAAAAAGTGGATTTATGGAACTTGAAAAATACCCGAACAAGTTGACCCTCTTCAGTATTCTAAAGAACAACGGGTACCACACCTCCTTCTATCAGGGTACGAACAGTTCATTCGACAATGTCGATCGCTTTTTGAAAAGTGAAAATGTTGATTTTGTACTGGACAAATCGGGTTTTGGGAATAAATATAAGATGCAGGCGGAAGATGCCGCCGGTTCCTCGTGGGGATATCCGGACAAGGAACTCTTTAAAAAGAGCATGAGTCTTCCTAGGGAAGAAGAACAGCCTCGCATGGAAGTGTATATGACGATCAGCACGCACGAACCCTTTATTCCGCCCCAACGGGAAGCCTATGAGAAAAAGGTAAAGCAAATTTTATCCAAGAGCGATCACCAAGGCAAGACGAAGAACGTCATTGAAAAGAACGACAATGTATTTGCGACCCTGTTGTATACCGATGATGCCTTAAAAGAGGTATTCGAGGCCTATAAAAAACAGCCCAACTATGACAATACCATATTCATCGTCACTGGAGATCACCGCTTGATACCGATTCCGCAACGAAACAGCATCAGCCGTTTTCATGTGCCATTGATCGTCTACAGCCCCATGCTCAAGAAAACGAAAAAGATCAGCGCAGTTTCTTCGCACTTTGACGTGGTACCCACATTATTGTCATTGCTAAATGCGAATTACGAACTGCAAATGCCCAAACGCGTGGCGTGGATGGGACGATCTCTGGACATGCAATCGGAGTTCAGATGCGTCAAGGATATTCCACTAATGCGGAATAAAAATGAACTTAAAGAATATATCAGCGGAGAAACCGTTTATTCCGATGGATCGGTCTATAGTTTAGATGAAGACATGAATTTAAGCGCCTCCTTTGGGGGGTCTAAAGCGGAGAAAAAGCTGACCTCATTTAAAGCCATGAATGCGTACGTCACAACAAACGACAAAATCATACCGGATAGTCTCGCCATCTTTTCCAAGCAGCAAGAGGAGGCCTTCAGTGAAGCTGATATCGTGTGGTTGAACAGTGTGTATAGTGTACAAAATTCCGACAAGGGCTATTTCATCGCTAGAGATCTGGCTTTTGACAAAGAATATGATCGGTCTTTATTGCTGTGCCGATACATTTTATCGGAGGTACCCAGTCATATCGATACCAAAATTTTAACCGGTCGTATCAATGTGTGGAGGGGTAACTATGCCAAATCAATTGAAATACTTAAGGAATGTATCAAGATGAACCCCAACTATATCGATTCCTATTCGGCTTTGTTCGATGTGTACTATTGGTCGGAACAAACGGAGGAAGCTTTGAAGTTGATACAGCAAGCGGAAGAGAACAGCTCAAGTGTACATGAGATCAAGGATAAAATAGAACGGGCCAAAGCGCAGCATCACAAAAAGCGGCAGACGGCATCAACCCATTTTCAAGATTAATGCATCATAAATACCTATATCGTATCATCATCGTTCTTTTATGGAGCGTCACTACTTGGGGGCAGGATCTGGCTTACAATGAAAAGCCCACGTCGTATGCCAGTGCGCATAACCTGGCGTATGAAGGCAAGTATGGTCAAGCGCGAAAAATGGCCTTACAAGTATTGGAAAAAGATCCGGCCGATGTGAAGGCGAGTGCCTTAGTGGCGCGGACCTATAGTTGGTCCGGTGATTACGAAAAGGCCCGTAGGGAGTTCAACCGACTCACGTCAGGTGAAAAGAACAATCGGGATCTTTGGATTTTGGCCATAAAGAACGAGCTCTATGCCAAGAACAATGCCACGGCGCTCGGTTTGACCCATAAGGCCTTACAGTATATTCAGAATGACCCCGAACTCATGCGCCTACGGGAAATGGCCCATAAGCGTCTTGAACAGACCGAATATCCTGAAAAGAGTTGGGTCGATAATGAAAGTACGGTGAAGCGAAAAAGTAATGCAAAGGCGTCCAAGAAGAAGAAAAAAGAGCAGGTAACCGCCAAACCATCAAAAGAGAAGGAAGAGACCCCCAAAAAGGAAAAAGAGGAATCTCCGGAAAAAGAAGAAAAAGCGGAGAAGAAGGTTTTGAATAATAGGATTGCCGTACGAAACTCCTTCACCGTCTTCGACCGGCGTAATGATCCCATGGTTTTCTCAACGATAGAGTTTAAAAGACAAACCTTGGCCGGTAGCCTTTTACCAAGAATCAACTATAGTAATAGAAATGGGGAGCACGGGGTGCAATACGATATCGATTTTTATCCGAAATTCTCCAAACGCTTTTATGCCTATCTGAATTACGGCTATTCCAACGCCTCCATTTACCCGAACCATAAGGTTGGGGGAGACCTGTATGTCAACCTTCCGGGCGCCATGGAGTTTTCCGCTGGCGGACGTTACATCAGCTTGGATACCCGTGATATTACTATGATCACCAATTCAATAGGGCACTACCGGGGCAATTATTACTTTTCCCTGCGATCGAATCTGGTGCCGCGCGAAGATCAACCTACACAATTCTCTGGGAACCTATTGGTCCGTAAGTATTTAAGGGATGCCTTCAACTTTTTTAGTCTGAATGTCGGTATGGGGTATTCCCCTGAAATACGTCAACTTCTATCCGGCGACGAACTATTGGCGGAAACCCTTTTGTATATCGAATCACAGCGGATGAGCTTTCAGTATCAGTTCACTTCCAAGAAGAGTCCGAATATTTATAGCGCTAGTTTAGGGGTCTCACGTCAAGAACTGTCGTTCGAATCAGGTAGCTTCATGTGGTCCGTATCGGCCGGATTGGCGTATCAAGTCAAATTTTAACTCCGTTAAAAGCATAGAAGATCGATGAACTGCATCGCTTCAAATTAAGGGGATGGACGATGGTATCGGACATTGCCGATTTCACAACAAAAAAAAGCCAATACACCACAATTAATTGTTTTCACCCAACGTTATAAATATGTTTACACTGTAAGAAAAACGAACCCAAATCAATATAAACCGTAAAACCCGAATCAAATGCTTTACGACACCTATGGAGAGGAATACCTAACCTTTCTACAAGAATTAAACGAAATCTTAAGTGTAAACGAATTGGCCGAGTTAGACTATATGTAGTCTAAAATGGTGTCTCATTTCTAAAACCTACTATTATGTCAAAACAAAACCCAGACAATGCAGCGTACATGAACTTCATCGAAAGTTTAAACGAAATTCTATCCGATGTAGAGATCAACCGATTGAGTTTTTCCTAAATCGAATAAAAGAAATGTAACAAAAACGCCATGATTCAAATCATGGCGTTTTTGCTTTAAGTGCTATCGTAACGATTATCCTAAATAGGTTTTCAAGAGTTTACTTCTTGAGTTATGACGCAGTTTGCGAATTGCTTTTTCGCGAATCTGACGCACCCGCTCTCGGGTCAAGTCGAATGTTTGTCCGATCTCGGCCAAGGTCATTGACTGTTGGTCACCGATACCATAATAAAGTTTCACTACATCGGCTTCCCTAGGGGATAAGGTTTCCAGTGCCCGATTGATTTCGGTATTGAGCGATTGTTGCATCAATATCTTGTCTGGTTTTGGCGATTCGCCCGCACGGAGTACATCGTAAAGATTTGAGTCTTCCCCCTCTCGTAAAGGCGCATCCATAGAGACGTGGCGTCCAGAATTTTTCATGGACTGCTTCACCTCACTTACGGTCATTTCCAATTCCTTGGCGATTTCTTCCGCAGAAGGTGGGCGTTCATGGGCCTGTTCCAAATAGGAAAAGGTCTTCTTGATTTTATTGATCGACCCGATTTTGTTCAAAGGAAGACGCACAACACGCGATTGCTCCGCTAATGCTTGGAGAATGGATTGTCTAATCCACCACACAGCGTATGAAATGAATTTGAAACCTCTTGTCTCATCAAATCGTTTGGCAGCCTTTACGAGGCCCAGATTGCCTTCATTGATTAAATCCGGTAATTTTAATCCTTGGTTTTGGTATTGTTTGGCGACTGAAACCACGAATCTCAGGTTAGCCGTGGTTAATTTTTCGAGAGCCCTTTGATCTCCTTCACGAATGCGCTGGGCTAGTTCTACTTCCTCACTCGCGGTAATCAAATCGATTTTGCTGATATCTTGCAAGTACTTATCCAGTGATTTCGATTCTCGGTTAGTTACTTGCTTGATAATCTTAAGTTGCCTCATATATGAATTTGGTTTTCGAAGTTGTACAAGTTCTTATGATACATTTTTATTGCGTCTTTTCCAAAGGTATTTTGATATTCTTATACAGAATTTATGAGGATGTTAACTATAAGTATACTTCCCGTGGGTATTTCCACTTTCAAACAGTATTTTTGCCATCCAAGGCATTACCATGAGCAAAAGAGCGCTTCAGAAGTACATCGGCGATTTGAAAAAAAGGGAATTAGAGGCCCAGATCGTGGATCTCTATCAACGTTTTCCCGTAGTGAAAGAGTATTACGATTTCGTGTTCAACCCGAAGGAAGACAAGTTGGTACAGCAGGCGAAAACCAAAATCAGTAATGAATATTTCCCGATCAAACGCAGAAGGCCCAAAGCAAGAAGGTCGGTCGCCCAGAAATTCATCAAGCATTTTATAAAATTAGGGGTCGAGCCACATTTGGTAGCCGACGTGATGTTATATAATTTGGAGATCGCCCAAGCTTTTGTCCTTGAACGTAACGTTCCCGATGCTTTTTATAAAAGCATGTTGAACTCTTTTAAAGAGGTGATACAGTTCTGTTCGGTCAACGGACTGGTATATGATTTCAGGGATCGAATCCTAAAAACCTATCAATTCACACAGGATAACGAATGGCTGCACAAAGAAGAGTTTTCCAGAGCACTGGATATTTTGGATTGAAACACGATAAGAAAGTATCTCGCAATTAACAAAACACGATGAGCATAGTAATCATTAGACAAGACGATAAAATAGAATTGTGGAAGGAAGCCCTCAGGGCACAAGACCCTAAAATTGAAGTATACGGTTATCTAGAACCTCATGACAAGTCTGCAGTCGAGGTCGCGTTGGTATGGAAACATCCGAAAGGAACACTGACCGATTACCCCAATTTGAAGTATATCGCATCGAGTGGGGCAGGAGTGGACTTTCTATTTGAAGACGAGTCCCTTCCCGAAGACCTGCCCATTACCAGAGTTGTCGATACGATGTTGGCCAGTGATATGTCCGAATACGTGATCGCGACTATTTTTAGTTATTTGAAGCATTTACAAACCTACAGAGTGGATCAGTTCCATAAGGTGTGGAGCCCGAAGCCTTATTATCGAATTACGGATTTTACCGTGGGTGTTATGGGCCTAGGTGCCTTGGGAAAAGTGCTGGCCGATGATCTGGTGCGAATAGGATTTAAAACGCAAGGGTGGGCCCGTTCTGAAAAGCAAATTGCTGGAGCGGTCACCTTTGCGGGAGAACATACATTCGATGAGTTTCTGGCCACAAGCCAAATCTTGGTATGCCTATTGCCCTTGACCGATGAAACCACTGGAATACTGAATACCGAACTATTTAACAGATTGCCCAAAGGGGCTTATGTGATCAATGCGGCGCGTGGCGGACATATGGTGGATGCCGATTTGATCGCGGCGGTGGATAACAATCACCTTTCCGGGGCGACCTTAGATGTTTTTCATCAAGAACCGTTGCCCGAGACCCACCCTTTTTGGGCTCATGAAAAAATCAATATTACACCACATTATGCAAGCGTTTCGGATACCACTTCGGTAGTGCCACAAATTTTGGAAAACTACTACCGAAGTCAAAAAGGCGCGCCTTTATTGCACTTGGTGTCTAAAACGAAAGGGTACTAAGTTCGTTTGCACAAAAATTTAAAATTCATTTTTCGAAGTATTGTTTCGCTCAAGTACAAAAATCAGTTAATTTTGCAAAATTAGCTTTTTAACAACTTTTAGGACGACCTATAAAATTTATCTACTGCTTGGAGCTACAAAAGAACACTAAGGAAAAGACACTCTACGATTACCAACTGGAAGATTTGACGACCATCTTCAAATACCTTGATGAATCCGATGATACCTCCAATATTCTTTACCAATTGCCTACGGGTGGTGGTAAAACCGTTGTTTTTTCGGAAATAGCGAAACGATATACCGAAAGAACCGGCAAAAAAGTAGTCGTGCTTACACATCGTATCGAATTGAGCGTTCAGACCTCAAGAATGCTCACCGGTTTTGGCGTGCACAACAAGATCATCAATAGTGAGGTCAAAGAATTGAAAGACCAAGATGAGTACAAGTGTTTCGTGGCGATGGTGGAGACCTTGAACAATCGTCTTCAAGAGGAGAAAGTCGAGATCAATAACATCGGCCTGGTCATCATTGACGAGGCGCACTACAATTCCTTTCGTAAACTCTTTAAGTATTTCGAAAAGTCGACTATTCTCGGTGTTACCGCTACTCCCTTGAGCTCAAACATCAAGCTTCCCATGAAGGATAATTATCAAAAGCTGATCGTGGGAGAGTCCATAGGCTCATTGATCAAGAAAAATTTTCTTGCAAAGGCCAATATGTATAATTACGATGTGAGCCTTCAAAGCTTGAAGTTGGGCATCAGTGGTGATTACACTGTAAAATCATCCGATGAGTTATATAGCAATCAGAGTATGCTCGGTAAGTTGACGACCGCATATACCGAAATTGCGAAGGGCAAAAAAACCTTGATCTTCAATAACGGGATCAATACCTCAAGATATGTATACGAAACCTTTAAAAAGGCAGGCTACAATATCAGACACTTGGATAATAAAAATACCGCTTCGGAACGGCGTGAAATATTGGAGTGGTTTTCCGAGACTCCCGATGCCATTCTGACCTCTGTCAGTATATTGACCACGGGTTTTGACGAACCCACTGTTGAGGTGATTATTTTGAACCGGGCTACGCGATCATTGACCCTTTATTTTCAAATGATCGGACGTGGTTCAAGGGTGTTACCGCACAAAAAGGAGTTTAGTGTGGTCGATTTAGGGAATAATATCGCTCGATTCGGTCTATGGGATGCTCCCGTAGATTGGCAGGAAATCTTTCATTTTCCCGATTTCTATTTGGAGAACATCAAGAATGACGAAGAAATCGAACGGGAGTTCGTCTATGAAATGCCAGCGGCCCTTCGTGAGCAATTCGCAAAATCAACGAATATCGAGTTCGATATCAAAGAGGAATATAAAAAGGTATTCGCCCAAGGACTCAAATCAAAGACGGTCTTGGAAAACAGTATCGAGCAGCATGCGGTGATTTGCGTTGAGAATGCCGAGGATGTATTCGATGCCCGTATCCTTGCCAAGCAATTGAAGGAAGAGATCGCCTTTCGTGTGCGGCAGTATTCGTATTGCATCATGAACAATACAAAGAACTATAAGGAGTGGTTAGAAGAGGATTACGAGCGCAAGCTCCGATCGGCCATTTCCAGAAAGTTCGCTGCGAAAATGTAACCGGGTATTTCAATACGGTACTAACGTCTTGCGATTTTGATCATCGAATTCGTTCTGTTGTCCGTAGGGAAGATCGCAAAGAACTTACCCCCTGTTTTTCATCTGTTATGCACTCAAAAAAACTGCTTGTAATCGGTTACACCTGGCCTGAGCCCAAGGCTACTGCTGCGGGGAAACGGATGGAGCAGCTGCTAAAGTTCTTTCTGCAATTCGAGTACCACATTACCTTTTCAAGTACGGCCTCTGCATCGGATTTATCGCTGGATTTAAAGGCACTCGGCATTGAGCGGGTTCCTATTCAACTCAACGATTCGCGTTTTGATGGTTTCATTTCGGAATTAAAGCCCCATATCGTTTTGTTCGATCGCTTTTTGACCGAGGAACAGTTTGGTTGGCGGGTGGCCGAATATGCCCCTGACGCCCTAAGGATATTGGATACAGAAGATCTGCATTCCTTGCGTTACGCTCGAGAGAAAGCGTTTAAAGCGAAGGTGCCGTGTACGAAGGATTTTTGGCTGCAAACCGAATATTGCAAACGCGAACTGGCTAGTATCTTCCGATCGGATCTGTCGTTGATCATTTCGACCTATGAGATGCAATTGCTGCTGGAGACCGAGGGGATGACCGATTCCCTATTGTTGTACCTACCATTTATGATTGCTCCATTGTCCCAGATGGAACTCCAAAATTGGAAGCCCTTTGAAGCCCGAACCGATTTCATCTGCATCGGTAACGGGAAACATGCACCCAACAGGGATGCTGTTATTTGGTTAAAAGAGACATTATGGCCGCTGATTCGAAAACAACTTCCAGACACCAGTTTGCATATCTATGGGGCCTATCTACCGGAGCATATCCAACAGTTTCACACTAAAAAAGAAGGGTTTTTGGTCCACGGCTGGGTCGAGGATTTGCAAACCGTAATGGGAATTGCCAAAGTAAACCTAGCGCCCCTTCGCTTTGGTGCGGGACTAAAAGGAAAGCTTTTGGATGCCATGCGCCATGGTACGCCCAGTGTCACCACAGCAGTTGGGGCAGAAGGGATATATGACCCCTTAGCCTTACCGGAAACCGTAATAGAAGATGCCGCTGCCTTTTCTAAAATGGCCGTTGGGCTGTATCGCCATCAGGAGTCATGGCACGAAGCGCAGGTATCGGGAATCCACACTCTGAAGACACGTTTTGATAGGGAAGTACATCGTGTATCCTTCCAGAATAGAATCCAAAACCTTCAATCGAATCTCCAATCGCATCGGACGCAAAATGTCATCGGGCAACTGTTGCTCCATCAGACCTTGGCCGCGACGAAATATATGGCAAAGTGGATCGAAGAAAAGAACAAACCGCGGCCGATCTAGTCCTTATCCGGCGTCAAGGCCTTGTATTTTTTCATTACGGCAAGCACTGTATCAATAGGTAAGGCCTTCACCTCATGCCCATCGCGACCTTTCATGTCTTTTGCAGCAAAAAGAGAATTTAAAATAGCCTCTTCCGTGGCTTCGATGGTCGCTAAAAACAGGGGAGACATGGCACCGTTTCTGAGTTCCTTGTGGGTTATGAGGCGGGAGTCTGACCGATAGGGAATCCGGTTTTCCGCAGCCGTGGATGCCGCTATGACATAATCCCCGCTGCCATTGGAGGCAATACCCCCGGTTTTGGCGAGTCCCATCATGGCACGCTTCGCCATGCGTTCTAGATTTCGTGCGCTTAAAGGGGCATCGGTTAGCACCACGATCATACAAGACCCATCCACATCGTAGGTATACTGTCGCGGATAATTGTCCAACTCCTTGGCAATAGGCACGCCATTCAGTTCAAAGATCCCTCCAAAATTGGTCTGCACCAAAACCCCGACGGTATAGCCGCCATGGGCTTCCGGTAGTACCCGTGAGGAAGTGCCGATTCCCCCTTTATAGTTAAAACAGATCGTACCGGTACCTGCGCCGACATTTCCTTCCGCCACTACACCTTTTGTCGCATTTTTGATGGCATCCAATACATGGGACTCCTTCACATGCCGCCCTCTGATATCGTTCAGCCAACCATCATTGGTCTCGCCTACTACCGAATTGACCGATCGCACATCTTTGTTGTCTTCTTGTGCAAGGGTGTAGGTAATCAGGGCATTTGAAGCCGCTGGCACATTTAAGGTATTGGTCAAGATGATGGGTGTCTCTATATTTCCCAGTTCCTTTACTTGACTATAGCCTGCCAGTTTTCCAAAACCATTGCCCAAATAAATGGCCGCGGGTACTTTCTGCTGAAATATATTCCCCGAATGAGGTAAGATGGCGGTTACGCCTGTTCTGACGTCATCGCCGGCAATGAGGGTGGCGTGCCCTACTTTCACGCCCTCAACGTCCGTAATGCTGTTTAAGGGGCCGGTTTTGAGTACACCGATTTCAATACCGTGGTCGCGTAGTCTCATGGTCTGTGCCGTTAGTTGTGTGGTCATACCTATGCAAATGAGTAGTGTGAGTTTATACATGCGTGAATCCTATTTGATGACCAATACCCTTGGGTTTATAGGATATAACCATTCGATTCCACGTTCCGTAATGATGGCATCGTCTTCCAAAGGCACCCGTAATTTTTTACCACCCCATTCGGGTATTTTCGTGTAGGCGAACAATTCAATGGAAATAAGGTTTGAAGGTTTGAGTTCATACCCCAATCGAACGGGATTGAAAAAGGCGATGGATGGCCCGATACCATGTCCCCAGTTGCCCACCGAATGGCACCCGATAATGACATCGGTTTTGTCCAGATCCGTGAATTTATTAAACCCCTTCATTTGGTTGAATCCCGCTTGGGTCAGGGCAGCATAGATGGCATCTTCCGCCTTTTGAGCCGTTACACCTGGTTTGATGGTCTTTTTGATGACATCACGCACTTTGACCCCTTGATCAAAGGCATTTTGAATTCCGGCCGGCACCTCGGTTTCTCCTTCCTTGAGTACATAGGCCACCCGTTTCATGTCGGTGAACATATTCATCAGGCCCACGCCCCAATCAAGCATCAACACATCACCGCGCTGAATGATCCGGTCGCTAGAAGTGGCTTCAACCCCATCAGGACCTGTAATATATACCGAAGGCATTCCGAAAGAGGAGCCCAGATTGTGTTTGAACTGTTGCTCTTTCATAAACCAAGCGACATCTTCTAGGGTCGTGACCCCAGGCGTGATGACTTGATTTGAAAACGCTTTTTCGGCAATGGTATAGGAGAAGTCGCCCGCCTCGGCATAGATGGCAATTTCACTGGCCACGCGTCGCGATCGAAAATCGGAGACCAATTTCTCGGCCGAAACAAAACGTTGGGCGTATTTCTCGCCTAAGGTCTCTGAAAGCTCCAGATAGGCGGAGTGGGTGAGTCCGTCGGCACCCCCAAAGTTTTTGGAGATGTTGAGGCCAATACTTTTAGGATCGCGTTCTTCCACATAGCTTTTCAACTCGTCAGCGGAACCAAAGTAGTCATAGGTACGGCCTTCCTTCAGCAAGTAGCCGCCAACACCAAGTGCGGCCCGCTCAATACGTTCCTCACCCGTATCCGTAAACACGTAGTAAGCGTTTTGGCCAACATAACCTTCGCCCATATCGGTGTAGAGGGGGTCGAGGTTGCCTTCGCGATTGGTCACGATCCACATCTCGATTTGATTTTCGCGCATGGCTTCCGGGAGCACCAGATCGAATTTGTCTTGACGGACCTGATTGAGTTTGCGCCAGCGACGCATGGCTTCTTGACTAAAAGTCTGTGCGCAAATGAGTAGTGCTATAAAACATATAGGGGTTTTCATAGGTGGTGTTTTCGATAGGACTAAAAATAGGAAATAAAAAAGAGATAAGGTCCTGATCTGTACTATGACTATGCAGTATGAAGATGATCGTTGACCAATGCAGCGCCGAGCATTGGCGTCTTATGCGGAGGGCATGTTTTTGGACTTCCCTCCGCTTAACACAAAACACGCGGCGGCGAGAAGGAGGAGCAGTCCTGGGATGCATCCACCCAGATAGAAGGCCAACACGGCATCGAGCGCAATGAGTGCCGCCAGTAACCAAGCAACTTTATAGGCCTCGTGCCGAAGCCATAAAGTCAATAGCCCTAAAGCGGATAGGCCCATCAAGTGAATGGAAGGGTGTGCGAACAAGGCCGGTACGATATCCTTTAGAAAATCCTCGGCATTCGAACTTGTAATGGCTTCACGCACATAGAAAAAGCCGCTCCCGTGAAAGGCGGCCATCACCAATAAGAGAATACTGCCGATAGTAGTAAATAGGGTTGTGGTTTTGAACGTTTTTTGGGTCTTTGAAGATTGCATTGAGCTGGTACTTTGTTAGAAGACGCCGTTAGTGACGAGTTTGTTGCCTGAAACCGGAACCTTGTAGTCCCACATCCGTAGGCTAAGGTCTAATCGGTATCATACAAAGTCATGGCCCGATCGAAGATGTTATGGATTTTTTCTATAGGAATATCTTTATTGGGATCAATGAACAACAACTTGGTAAATGTCCGATTGCCTTGAATAAGATCCGGATGGTCGAGTTGTACCCCTTTACCGATGGCGATATAGGGAAATTGGGTTTTGCGGTCGACCCACAGATAGCAGAAAATCTGGTTTTGATACATGAAACAGGGCAGCCGATAGTACCATCGGGCTTCCAGTTGCAGATGGTAATTCTCGATAATTCCCTTTAAAGCCCATAGACAACTCTTGAGCGGTTCTTGCTGATCGGCATAAAAATGGTCTATGGGCTTCATCTAGACTATTTTATCCCTACAAAAATATCGACTTCCGCATGGGTCGGATCTTGGGCCTTTTCGCCGTAGACCTCAAAGTCCGCCCTGAAGGTCCGGTCTAGGTCTTGGTTCCAAATGTCGACCCAGCTCTGATATACTATGCCTTGGGTCAGGTTTCCTTTGGCCATGGATTGGGCGTATTGACTGGGCTCGAATGTGCGTCCTACCATACCCACGGGAATGTTATCTAAGCTGGCCACTCGGCATCCCAATAGGGTGTCATAGGGCTTCGTATGATCCTCTTCGTAGTTAGTGTAAATGCATAGGACTTCCGAATCGACGGTGTTCGGTATTTGGGCCTTGGTATCTTCGGTCATAAACCGTTCCCAAAGTTTGGGAATATCTTGGGCCGATTGCCCATTTTCGTTGGTCGTTCGGATTAAGATTCCAATGACCTTGAATCCTTCTTGTGCTACTGTTTTCATAGAATACCGTGTTTTATGATTATGAAAGCAAACCTACGACCGGCTTATGACAAGGGTATGTCAGGGTTGTTTTTTTAATTGTTCGCGACACAATCGAAAATAGTCCTCTAGGCTCATTCCGTGCGCCTCGAAGGTCGCATGTTGCCGACGGATATTTTCGATGAAATCGACCCGGAAGGCCCGAAAACCGTTTCGCAATCGGCAGAAGGCGATCAACAACCAATTTCCCTGCGTACTGTACACGGCAAAGGGTTCTACAATGCGTTGCGTACGTTCCCCCTGTAAGGACAGATAATTGATTTCTAGGAGCTGAAAGTGAATGATGGCCGATTGCAAGGCCATCAAATAATCACTTGTTTTCTCAGCTTTGGGGTTTTCCCGATACTGGATCCGATCTGTGAGCAATTCCGTTTTTTCCTTTTGGGAATGGCGCAGGGTCGCCTTGATTTTGGTTACGGCACTGTGGTAATTTTCGGTAAGGGATTGGTCTTTGTTCTTGAGAACGATCTGTTCCGCGGTGATGAGGGCATTGGCTTCCTGTTCGGTAAACATCACTGGAGTGAGTTGGTAGCCTTCCATCAAAGAGTATCCTTTTGAAGGTTCCGTGATAATCGGTATCCCCGATTTTTCAAGGGTTCGAATATCCCGATAGATCGTTCGAATGCTTACCCCGTGTTTTTCGGCCAGATAGGTGGCGCTTACGATGCGTTTGGACTGTAATTGGGTGACAATGGCCGTTAAGCGGGAAAGTCTTGGTTTTTCTCTCATGGGGTGTTACTGGACTTCATGGCCCGGAGACTAAAAATAGCGAATAAAATCATGTGTAGCTAGTGGTTTTCTTAAGGGTATGTTGGGATTGGGTTGGCGTCTCCATAGGCAATAGATAGGTGGTATTTTCGTTTTATACTTCTAAATCAGATGTATGAAAAAGCTCCTATGGATACCCCTTTGTGCCGGAATACTACTCTCTTGTTCCACCGATAAAGTGGATGCGCTGGAAGACGCCCTTGTGGATCCTGTCGACGATACCGTAGAGGATGCCGTGGATGATTCCACCGATGATCCGGTGGTCGAAAGCAATAACGACTATTTTATCGATCGCTTTGATACCGAAGGTGCCTTGGTCGATTATGTGACCAATAACGCCTCGGCAGTACCAAATGTAGCCAGTGTTTCTGGTAGATACAAAGCGACCCTAAACGATAATGCCAATAATATCACCCTGCATTTTAATATGGACCAAGGTAGAATTGACGCCAAACTTGTCGAATTCCCCTTTGAATTTATTGCCCGGAATATCGGAATAGGAACGCTAGAAGATTCCCAAACGGCACCGGTACCGAATAACGGGCCGTATTTATTTAGCGGGGTGCAGGTACATGTCACCGATTTTAACTCCATCAACTCCTCCCATGTGGTGGTCGGCCACCGCGGAAATACGGGCTATACTATTGAAGGTAAAAACACCGTTGATGGCGATTCCAGTGTCAATGATATTGGCGCCAATACCGTACCGGAAGGGCGGGGGGATATCCGTATTGTAGGCAACACCGACAGAACACTTACCGTATACTGGCAAACCCCGAACCCGGACTTTGAAACTACCGATGACAATTGGATGTTGTACAACGACACAGGCAATCTACCGGGTGTAGCCCCAAGCTATGACAGCGAGGTCTATATTGGTCTGATTACCTATGCCTTTGGTCAAAATGGGGTGCCTTTTGTAGGTACCTGTGATGCGATTGAGATTTGGGATTGAAAATATGTAGCTAGAGCCACGCGTTACAGATGAGCGCTAGTGGAAAGCGCCTCCAGGACGTTTCGTTTATCGAAAAGCTAACAGGAGTTTTAATTCCTATTAGCGGTTGATAAACGAAGTTCAAAGATTAATCTTACAATTTCAAGTAGTCATCACATGTATCTATCAGACTTTATTAACAAATCAGTGTTTGATGGCATACGATGAATTTCTGTTACTTTTGTAATCGTAAAATACATCTATGAAAACACCCGCTTGGAAAACCGCCAAAACCTACGAAGACATTACCTATCAAAAAAGTGATGGGGTGGCCCGTATCGCCTTTAATCGTCCCAATGTGCGCAATGCCTTTCGCCCAAAGACCACCAGTGAGCTCTATGACGCTTTTTATGATGCGCAAGAAGATACCTCGATCGGGGTGGTTTTGCTCTCTGCGGAAGGGCCCTCGACCAAAGATGGGGTCTATGCCTTTTGTAGTGGGGGAGACCAAAAGGCTCGTGGTGACCAGGGCTATGTGGGCGAAGATGGCTACCATCGGTTGAATATATTGGAAGTACAGCGCTTGATCCGGTTTATGCCCAAAGTGGTCATTGCCGTCGTACCCGGTTGGGCCGTGGGGGGCGGACATAGCCTACATGTCGTTTGTGATATGACCTTGGCCAGTAAAGAACATGCGATTTTTAAACAGACCGATGCCGACGTCACCAGTTTTGATGGGGGATACGGATCGGCCTACCTCGCCAAAATGGTGGGGCAGAAAAAAGCCCGGGAGATCTTCTTTTTAGGACGTAATTATTCCGCGCAAGAGGCGTATGACATGGGTATGGTGAATGCCGTAGTCCCGCATGACGAATTGGAGGCGACCGCCTACCAGTGGGCACAGGAGGTACTAGAGAAATCGCCAACTTCCATCAAGATGCTCAAATTCGCGATGAACCTGACCGACGATGGTATGGTCGGGCAACAAGTGTTTGCTGGAGAAGCCACCCGTTTGGCCTATGGCACCGAAGAAGCCAAAGAAGGGCGCAATGCCTTTCTGGAAAAGCGCAAACCCAACTTCGGGAAAAACAACTGGATTCCGTAAACGACAACGACCTACCATTCAGGGAATGAATACGCTGTAAATACAAACGCAAACTTCAAATACAAGTACAAATTCAGGCGGAATGTCACGTTGAGCGCAGTCGAAACGCTTAAGGGGTATCATAGCTAGTCCCAAAGATGTATCCTAAATAGTATCATCGTTTTTCAGGTTTTTCCCATGTAGGGGAATGAACCTATCATAGCCAAGGATACTTAGTACATACAAACGCAAACTTCAAATACAAATACAAGTACAAATTCAGTCGAACTGTCACGTTGAGCGCAGTCGAAACGCTTAAGGGTATCGCATCTAGTTCCAGAGATGTATCCTAAATATCTTAGTCGTTTTTCAGGTTATTTTCCGATGTAGGGTAATGAACCTATCGGAGCAAAGAATACTTAGTAAATACAAACGCAAACTTCAATCCCAAATACAAATTCAGTCGGACTGCGCTCAATGTGACCTTGGGTAAGTAGTTGTCCTTTAATTTGTATTTGGAATTGGAGTTTGTAGTTGTATACGAACTTGTAGAAACCAAAAAGAGTCCGATTTTTACAACCGGACTCTTTTATCGAGAACACTATATGAAAATGAAAAAATTTACTTAATTATTACAGTGTAAACTTACTGCCCTACTGCCTTTTCTCTAAATTATTGTTGTGAAACGGGCAATAGTTGTGGTGACGAGGCTATTTTTTGATAGTTGGGCGTTCGCCCGACCCTTAAAAAAGACGTGTTTTGAAGCAATTATTTCCCTAAAAACCGGTGTATTCGACACTAGAACAGCCCTTAGAAGACGCTTTTTCCCTATCGATGGATACCATAGTGAGGTGGTGTCGGGAGGATTTCCGAAGTCGTTATTGGATTGCTGCAACGACCTCGCTTAAAAAGCCGTTGGCATCAAAATCGGGTTCTTCCCCCAATCCTGTGCGTACGATTACGAGATTTTTGGAGGGAATCACGAATACATATTGCCCCTGAAATCCGTTGGCCGAGTACAGATCACGGGGTACATCGGGATACTTCCCTTGCGCGTTCAACCACCAGTGGGCCCCGTAAGTGCCATTGGAATGCGCCGTGGGTCGGGTGATATAATCGATCCAGTTCGGGTCAAAGAGTTGTTCCCCGTTCCAATTGCCTTTATTGAGGTGCAGGATTCCGAATTTGGCCCAATCGCGGGTAGTGGCCCAGCCATAGGAAGAACCCACAAAATTGCCGCTCATATCGGTTTCGATCAACATGGAGTGCATTCCCGTTTTATCGATAAGAGCTGCATAGGGGAAATCGAGATAGTCTTGGGTCGTCTTGAACTGTTCTTTAAGAATACCCGATAGCCAATTGGAGGTGCCTGAGGAGTAGTTCCAGATTTCCGTGGGATCGGCAATCACTGGCTGCTGTGGTTGCTTCACAGTCATGTCCGCATCGAGAAACAACATCTCCGTGACATCCGAAATACTGGTGTAATCCTCATTCCAGGCCAACCCACTTTGCATACGGAGCAAATGGTTCAAGGTGATCTTCGACTTCGTGGCCTCGTCTTTTAGGGGGTGAAAATCCTGTACGTTGAGCTTGCCCTGATACTCCAAAATACCATATAAGGTTGCCAAAATGCTTTTGGTCATCGACCATCCCAGAATAGGGGTGTCCGCCGAAAAACCATCCCCATATCTTTCAGCAATAAGCTCTCCTTTGTAGGCGACTAAGACGGTACGGGTCTTTTGTAGGTCGTAATTTTCGAAAGCGCCATCGATGGCGTTCTTCAATTGATCGTAGTTCACATTTGGGAAAACCGTATCTAACATCCCATGATTTCCGTATGGGAAGGGCAATTCGTTTTGAAGCTTTGTACGTCTGGGTTTCAATGCGCTTTTCGAGGGATCGTAATCGTCATTGATCAGCACACAGCCCAATCCTTCCCGGCAAATGGTTTGACGTTCCATAAGTCCGAAGACCTTCGCAAAGGCGGTTTTTTGGTTGGGGTCATAGTGTTCATCGGCGAGTTTGACCAAGGGCACATTATTGTCATGGGTCGTTATCGATTGCGCCGTTCGTTCCGCCACAAACACACTGGAGGCGAGGTTTTTAGAGGCATAGCCCGAAATGATGTTCAATTTGGAATAGTTGTACCAGATGACCGCACCGACCACCACCAGCAGTACAAGCAGAATTCGTTTGATTGTCTTCAAGAGGAAAGGGGTTTTATATTTGTTGTAAATTTAAGCCAATTAACTTGTTATCGTATGTCGAATATCGGAATGATCATTGAAGAACGAAGTCGGGACATTGGCGACTTCTTGGTAGGGCGGTTGATTCCTTTCCGAAAAAAGCGGATGATCGGTCCGTTTATCTTTATCGACCATATGGGACCTACCACGGTTGGGCCGAAGCATTACATGGACGTCGATCAGCACCCCCATATCGGATTGTCGACCTTGACCTATCTGTTGGAAGGAGAGATCCTACATGAAGATAGTTTGGGTACGAAACAACGTATTCGGCCGGGTTCGGTCAACTGGATGGTCGCCGGAAAAGGAGTCTCCCATTCCGAACGAACACCCGAAGCGTTACGCAATGGTTCGGTATTTACAATGCACGGTTATCAAATATGGGTGGCGTTGCCCAAGACCTTGGAAGATAGTATGCCCGAATTTCATCACATTCCGGCCGAAGCACTACCGCGATGGACCGAAGGTACTGCGGATTTTACCTTGGTTGCAGGGCAGGGGTACGGTCATGAGTCCCCGGTACCGGTGCACTCCCCGTTATTTATGCTGGAAATCAAGAATACCGAGGAGTTTCAGCTGAACACCAAAGACCATTTGAAAGGCGAAATCGGTATTTGTATCGTTAAAGGTGCTATTGAAGCCTGCGGGGAAACCGTAACCGAGGGGAATATCGTAGTTTCCAAAGTAGAAGATACCTGTAACACGCTATTGCGACCCAATTCACATATTTTGCTCTTTGGAGGAGAACCTTTTGAGGAACAACGACATATCTATTGGAATTTTGTCTCTTCCGACAAGGAGAAAATAGAACAGGCCAAAACCGACTGGGAAGCGAAAACGTTTCCCATGATGTCAAACGATGTTTCCTATGTGCCTTTACCCGGAAAATAACCCTAACAGTCCATGTTCCAAACCACTCCGAAAATCTTTCTTTTAGGCATCACGATGCTCCTATTCTTGAACTCCTGTACGGAATCAGAGGAGCAGCGTCAGGTGCGGCTGTATACGAATTATTGTGCCAGTTGCCATCTGACTCCTGATCTGAACGCCCTACCCAAACACCTATGGAAAAGTAAGGTATTGCCCGAAATGGGTGCCAGACTGGGTATTCGTGATCCTGAAAACCATCCGTATAGAAACTTGCCCTTTGCCGAACAGGCTGCGGTGATCAAAACGGGAATTTATCCTGAACGGCCCATGATAACGCCAGAGGATTGGGAATTGCTGCAAGCGTATATTCTAACTACTGCACCGGAGACCATGCCCAAGGATACCGTTGTCAAGAGCAGTAACCCTTTGACACAATTTGCCGTGACACCCATGGTTTTGGATAGTAGCAAAGGAAGTTTGATTACGTATTTGAAGCTTGATACACTGAAGAACAGCATCATTACCGGAACGGTCCGTGGACGATTGACTGAATTTGGTCTGGAAAACCAAAAAAGTACCCCCATAGCTCGGTTCAATGGACCGATCAGCGATTTTACGGAAGTAAATGGCCTAAGCTATACGACAACAATGGGCCGTTTATTACCCTCTGAGGTGGCCTCGGGACAAATCCTAAAAAAAGAGGGCGAGCAAACCGCATCAATTGGTGGATTGCTCCATCGTCCTGTACATACCTTGGTCGTTGATCTCGATGGGGATGGAACCGATGAAGTCGTGGTAAGCGAATTTGGAGATCTGAAGGGAAAACTTTCCCTCTTGGTATCGGATGAACGAGGCAGTTTCAAAAAGCAACTCCTGTTGGATCAACCCGGTACTTTACGTGTAGTGCCTAAGGATATGGATGGGGATGGTAAGCTCGATTTGGTAGCCCTAACCTCTCAAGGGGATGAGAGCATTACGATTTTATACCAAAAAGAGGATTTGAAATTTAGGGCGGAGAAAGCGATTCGCTTTAGTTCCATTTACGGCAGTAGTTGGTTTGAATTGATTGATTATGAGGGCGACGGAGATATGGATATTGTGACGGTACATGGTGACAATGCCGACGAAACCTACATTCAAAAACCCTATCACGGCATGCGGGTGCATATCAATAATGGTGCAAATGTCTTTGAAGAAAAGTACTTCTACCCCATGAACGGGGTGACCCGGGTGATTTCAAGGGATTTTGATGCTGACGGGGATTTTGACATGGCGTTGTTATCGACCTTTCCCGATTATGAAGCGTATCCGGAGTACGTCTTTGTATATTTAGAGAATACAAATGCCGCGGCATTTGAATTTCAACCGTTTACCCTGGCCAACATCAATAGGGGAAAATGGTTTTTGATGGATTCGGGCGATATCGATAAAGATGGTGATGAAGATCTTATCTTAAGTGCCTTTACCTATGGATTTAGCACCGCACCGGAAGAACTGACCCAAAAATGGGAGGAGAGCACGGTCGATCTTCTCGTTCTTGAGAACCAATTAAACACTGACGAATGAACAGTTTAGGATACGTTTTACTTTTTCTGGTGTTGCTACAGGCGTGCAAGGCCGAAGAAGAATATGTATGGAAGTCGTTGGAGGTCAAGGCCTCCGCTTATAATTCCGTGCCAAGTCAAACGGATTCCGATCCCTTTATCGGGGCTTGGGGAGATACTTTGTCGACACGGGAGAAGAGTATTGCCGTTTCACGGGATTTGATCCCGCTTGGATTGACCCATAATACCAAGGTGATGATCGAGGGATTACCCGGAGTATATTTGGTAAAGGATAAAATGGCGGCCCGCTGGAAACGAAAAATCGACATCTATATGGGTGAAAAAGTGGAGAAGGCAAAAAAGTGGGGCGTTAAGAAACTAAGTATTGCCTATGCCGTTAAAAGGGATAGTACAACAATTGAAAAGTAGCAGTCGAGATGAAACATTGGATCAGTATCATGAGTAGTATCCTAGTATTGGTTTCTTGTGGACAAGTCCCTGATATTGTCGACAAGCCCATCATTTTTGATGCGATGCGAAAAGAATTGACCTTGGAATACCTTTCCGATCGGTACGGACTAGAGCAAGAGGAACCTACCATCACCCCTAAAATGATCGTGTTGCACTGGACGGTCATTCCGACCTTTGACGAATCCTTCGAGTTTTTTAAAGGACCGATTTTGGCCAGCTCCCGAGGGGATATCAATGACGCGGGGCAATTGAACGTCTCTTCGCAATTTATGGTCGACCGCGATGGTACCATTTATCGATTGCTACCGGAAACCGTGATGGCACGGCATGTCATCGGATTAAATCATTGTGCTATTGGAATCGAGAATATTGGAGGTACGGAAGATCTGCCCTTGACCGAAGCCCAAGTACAATCGAACATTGCGTTGGTAAAATACTTGTCCGAGACCTATGATATCGAGTACCTGATCGGTCATTATGAATATACGCGTTTTGAGAATCATCCACTTTGGTTGGAAAAAGATGACGGCTATCGTACCGAGAAGACGGATCCAGGACATGATTTTATGAAAAAAGTACGTGAAGCAACGCAAAACTTGAATTTTAAGCCCAT
Source organism: Maribacter corallii (assembly GCF_047345415.1). NCBI lineage: Bacteria > Pseudomonadati > Bacteroidota > Flavobacteriia > Flavobacteriales > Flavobacteriaceae > Maribacter > Maribacter corallii. The sequence continues at coordinate 762,740 of NZ_JBLFEP010000003.1, read as the reverse complement.
TCCATGAAACTGAAAATTTTACCAGTACTGCTCCTATCCCTAGTTTATACAGGGTCGAGCCAAGCTCAAGACATTACATCGCAATTGTATGAAACCTATGATACCTATCGCGAAACTACCTTGGATAAGCGCCGTATCAAGCATCATCAGTTGCAGCCGTTGTTACGATCATTGAAAGCAACCCCGGGTTTTCAGGTCAATCAAGTGGGCAGCTCGATTGAAGGACGGCCCTTGTCTTTGATCAGTATTGGAACAGGTGAAACGGATGTTTTTCTCTGGTCGCAAATGCATGGTAACGAACCTACGGCCACACAGTCCATTTTCGATATCTGTAATTTTTTGAAGAGTACCGATTTCCAAATGGAGAAAAAAGCGATCCTTGATAATCTGACTGTACATTTTCTGCCCATGTTGAATCCCGATGGAGCGGAACGCTTTCAACGGAGAAACCTTTTAGGTGTAGACATCAACCGCGATGCGGTACGATTGCAGTCACCGGAAAGCCGTACCTTGAAACGGGTCAGAGACAGTCTGGATGCTGATTTTGGGTTCAATCTACATGATCAAAGCACCTATTATAACGCCGAGCGCACAGAAAAACCCGCTACTATTTCGTATTTGGCACCGGCTTACAATTATGAAAAGGACGTCAATGGGCAGCGCGGCGATGCCATGAAGATCATTGTTTTCATGAACAACATCATCCAAAAATACGCCCCGGGACAAGTGGGACGGTACAATGATGACTTTGAACCACGAGCTTTTGGCGATAACATCCAAAAATGGGGAACCAGTACCATTTTGATAGAATCGGGGGGATTCGCCGATGACGTGGAAAAACAAGAGATACGAAAGTTGAACTATGTTTCTATTCTATCTGCGATTTACACGATCGCAAAGGGGAATTACAAAGATATTCCACTTGCGGACTATGAGAAGATTCCCGAGAACGACCGAAAACTGTTCGACCTGAAAATCGTAAATGCGACCTATCCGTTATTGGGAAAAAACTACGTCCTTGATATTGGAATGAATCGTCTTGAAGTCGATAAAGAGGGAAACAATGACTTTTGGTACAGTAGCCGAATCATCGATCAAGGGGATCTTTCGACCTATTACGGTTATGAAACCTTTGATGCCTCAGCCTATACCATAAAGGCCGGACGAGCCGCCCCGACGCTGCTGTCCGACCCCGGTCAATTGACCGAAAAGAAAGTGATGGAATTGTTACGCCAAGGGTATACCTATGTGCGTTCTGAAGGCATTCCTTCTGACTGGCTTGATTTTCAACTGCCCATACATCTTATTTCGAAAAAATATGAACTTCCTGATTTTACTATCGAAGTAGGGGTCAACCCAACCTTTATCCTAGAGGAGAATGGGGTCAATCGCTACGCCGTGATCAATGGTTTCTTAATCGATTTGGAATCCGGAAGCGGAACCTTTCGGAATGCCATAATCTACAGATAAGTTCATCGTAGGAGCAAAACAGAATCCACAACTTCGAGATGATAGCTATTCGAATGCCCCGCCGATGAGGCAGGGCATTGCTATTAAAAGTTAAAAGTTGCGCTAACGTATGACATGTTCATTAGCATAAAGGTCAACAAGCTCAAGGCCGTAATGATGATACCTGAAAAAAGGAAGAGAATCGCATATTTATACGGATTCGTCAAATAGCCTATTGCACTTTCATTGATAATATTGTTGATTGCTTTCATAATTTCTAAAGTTTAATTTAGATTCGATTACAAGACCAAAATTACATTGGAAATCGAGTGGAAACTTCACTAGTAGAGGTGAAATGAGACTCCCTGAAAACAGGGGTAGGCTAGTAGAACTGAACATATAACTTTGAATCCGCCGTGCGAAATCAAATTATCGCGTTACGGATAAGTACGTAGTGTGCAGCATCAAAAAAACCGCCATGAAGGGAGTTAGGTGTTCTCGATTCCCTTCAAGGCGGTTTAGAATATAGTACTTTGTATTAATACCCGAACCGAATGTTCATCTCTGGCCCATAAATAAATAATAGGACCAACATCGTCATTAACAATGTAAATATGGTCGAGAATAAGAAAATTGACGTTGCCTTAAACCATTTAGGCATTCCGTTCAATGAAGAGTTCTGAATAACAGCGTTGAGTACATCCATAATTTGTGTTCTTTGGTACCTGTGTTCTGACAGATACGATTATACATTTTCATAGTCTAGGATGTAGGTCGTAATATGAATTGGGATTCCGTAAAGAAACAATGATTACCCTGAAAACCCTAATTCGAATTGTATTAATTGGATAAAGTGCCTGAAAAAACGATGATCAGATGTACGGTACACTTTCTAGGTTACTGCTATTCTAAAAAATGGTAATTTTCATGATAATTGGAACACTATGAGAATCTTGATAGTTATAGCTGCTTTGGTCTGCACCCATACGCTTGGGGCGCAAGCCATAAATCAGGTCAAGGTACATTCACATAATGATTACCAACAAGCACATCCCTTTAAGGAAGCCTACCAAAGCGGGGCGTATTCCATAGAGGTCGATATTTTTTTGAAGCGCGATACGCTTTTCGTCACACACGATGAGGCAGATATCGCAATGGGCGCCCCAGATTTGGAAACACGTTATCTTCGACCCATTCAATCAGAGTTTAAGAAGGGCACCCTACGGGAGATACAACTATTGATTGATATAAAGTCCGTAAGCAAGCCAACGCTTCTACGATTGACCGAAATACTCCAAAACTACCACGCATTGATACAGTCCAAAAAGGTAAAATGGGTTATTTCAGGAAATCGCCCTCCGCCAGCCGCGTACGTGACCTATCCGGATTACCTCTTTTTCGATTATCAAAGTTTGGACGATGTAGAAGACCCCAAATTCTGGGACAGGGTGGCTTTGATCAGCCTACCGTTTTACAACTATTCGAAATGGGACGGAAAAAGCGAACTGCCCGCGACCGAACGTCAAAAGATTTTCAAGATTATCAAAAAGGCACATGAATTCAAGAAGCCCTTTCGCTTTTGGGCAACTCCGGATACCATAATCGCTTGGGAAACCTTCGCGCAAATGGGCCTGGATTTTATCAATACCGACCAGCCTTCCGCTTGCATGATGACACTACATCCGAAATAAAAAGGGCGCCCGTTCAAGGCGCCCTGCAATTATCGTATCATTTGATTTTTTACTCGCAACCACCTGTGAAACCAGTGGCATCGAACTTCGTCTGCACGGCACCTTCCCGACTGCCGGTCTGCACACTGATGGCCAAGTTGTTTTCACCGCCTCGTTTCGGACTGCAATATTCGAACAGGTAAAAACTGTTGGCGCGTTCACGCACTTTGATGGAAATATCGTTGAAAGTCGTTTCCAACTCTTCTTTGTTGGTCGCAAAAACGCTGCCGGTCTTTCCGATATCGCTGAGCACCTGGGTGTCGATTTCACCACCAAGACCGATAGTGAAAAACGAAATGTTCTGGTTAGCGTCATCAACTTTCTGTTGGGCCGCTGCTTGGCTGAATCGAGCCGCTTGGTCTGTACCATCCGTAAAGATAACTACTGAGGCCGCTCCAATCTTATCCCCTTGAATGCTGGCCGTTAGTAGCTCATTGGCAATATCCGTAGATTTAATGACCGCACCGTATAAATCCGTTGAGGGGTCATTGCTGATATCCTCGGTAATTCCATTGATAGCCGCGGTCAATTCTTCTTTTGATGAAGTCAAGTCGTTTAATAGGTGTAGTTCATCTTCCCCATCGAACCAATAAATAGCCATTTTGAAAGATTCCTCTTGGGTTGTGGGCATCACATTATCCACAAAACTAAGACTCGCTTCCTTTAATTCAGTAAGACTACTGCTTAACACACTATTACTTAAATCTAGCACCAATAGCGCATTGTTATTGAACACTTGGGCGTTTGAGGAGATACGAGCTGCGGATTCGGACGTCGAAATCGTATTGAAACATTCGTCATTGATTCCCTGTTCGTATATGGTAAATTGATCCGCTTCGAGTCCGGCTACAGGTTGTCCATCGGTGTCGGATACTTTAAAAAGAATAGAGACCTTTCCGGGCAGGGTCGTGAATTGTTCTTGTATGGAAAGTACCAAGTCACCCTCGCCTAGGCCTAGGCACTCATCTACCTCTTTACCCTTGCCGAGTCCCTCGCCTCCGGTATTCAGTCCAAAAAAGACATCGTCGTCGGCATTACCGCAAGAAATGATAAAAGAAATCGCAAAAAAGAGTACAATACGTTTGGTGAAGGTTTTCATTTTCAAAATTATTGGGTTCAACCATCAGAACGGATAAATGACATTTAAATTATGATAGATTTGAAGTTTTTATGTTAAACATTGTTAAGGTTTTCGTAGTTTTCCGTTTCATTCAGGATTGCGATACCAGACCATGAAAAAACGTTTACTTGCCTTGATTCTGCTTCATGTATACTGTAGTGTCAAGGCCCAAAAAAAGAATGAAAATTTCCGCTTGAACATTCGCAAAAATACCGGGGTCATTACCATTGATGGAAAAGGAGACGATCCTGCCTGGAAAGACGCCGATGTGGCCAAAGACTTTTTTATGGTGCTTCCCATGGATGATGGCCCTGCACAAGAGCATTCCGAAATACGAATGGCCTACGATGAAAAGAACTTTTATCTGCTGGCCACGTTTTACCATAGTGGTGATGCCAAGTATACCGTTGAATCGCTGCGGAGGGACTTTTCCTTTGGAAAGAACGATAATTTTCTCCTCTTTCTGGATCCTTTTAACAATCAGACGACCGGATTCTCCTTTGGTGCCAATGCCTATGGGGCGCAGTGGGACGGAACCATGTTCAATGGTAGTAGCATCGATCTGAACTGGGATAGCAAGTGGATCTCCGACAGCTCACACGATGAAGAAAAATGGGTGTTCGAAATGGCGGTACCTTTTAAGTCTGTCAGATACGAGGAAGGCGTAAAGGAGTGGGGGGTGAATTTTAGCCGGTTGGACCTAAAATCAAGTGAAAAATCAAGTTGGACCCCTGTTCCCAGACAGTTTCCGACCTCTTCCATGGCCTATAACGGTACCCTGGTCTGGGAGGAAGCTCCCCCAAAGCCGCGAGTTAATTTTTCCGTGATTCCTTATGTGCTAGGGGAAGTATCTCAGAACAAGGCCAATGATGAAGAACCGGAATACGAGCCGAAAATTGGAGGTGATGTCAAATTTAGCTTGACGCCCTCACTGAATCTTGATGTGACCGTAAATCCTGATTTTTCACAAGTTGAAGTGGATCGGCAGATTACCAATTTAGACCGTTTTGAACTTTTTTTTCCCGAAAGAAGACAATTCTTTCTCGAGAACGGTGATTTGTTCGCCAACTTTGGGTATCCTACGATTCGCCCCTTCTTTTCAAGACGAATCGGCCTTGGAGTACCCATACAGGCCGGAGCACGGGTCAGTGGCAATATTACCGATTCTTGGCGTGTCGGGCTTATGGATATTCAAACCAGTAGTATTGCCGAAACTGGACTGCCCAGTCAAAATTTCGGAGTGCTTTCTTTACAGAAAAAAGTATTTAGCCGTTCAAGTATCGGGGTGATGTTGGTCAACAAGCAGTCTTTTAATTACCAGAATGAAAGTGATACGTTGCGCACTGAATTCCCTGAATACAATCGTAATCTCGGTGTTGAATATAATTTGGCCTCTTCCAATAATCTATGGACGGGAAAAGCTTTTGTATTGAAATCATTCTCTCCAAACGATGAAGGCAACGGTATCACTCAAGCCGCGAATCTGGAATATCAAAACCGAAAGTGGAGCTGGCGTATACAAGAAGAATGGGTCAGTGATGACTACAGGGCCGAGGTAGGTTTTGTGCCGCGAACCGGGTATGTAAACTTCAATGGATATCTAGGACATCTGTTCTTTCCAAAGGAGGGTAAGGTGGTTAGCCATGGACCGGTCTTGAATTCCTCCTTCTACTTTACAGAAAATTTGCGCCGCACCGATAATCTGAACTACATCTTGTACCAGGTGGACTTTAGAAATCGAAGTAGTTTGGATTTTTTCGTATCCGATGATTATGTGGAACTTTTGGCGCCCTTTGACCCGACGCGGCTGGGCAAGGAAGAATTGGCTACCGGTACCACTCATCAATGGAACGCATTCGGTTGGATGTTCGATTCAAAACCCCAAAACCTTTTCACCTACGGTCTCGATGCCCGTTTCGGAGGATATTATCAAGGAGGTAACCGCACAAGTTTGACGACCGAATTGGGGTATCGTTTTCAGCCCTATGTGAGCCTCAGTGCGAATTTGAACTATAACCATATCAAATTGCCCGCCCCATGGAATACGAACGAGTTCTGGCTTATTGGGAGTGAGGTGGATGTTACCTTTACCAACACGCTTTTTTTCGCCACACTTTTTCAATACAACGAACAATCACGTAACTTTAATCTGAATTCAAGATTTCAATGGCGCTACGCCCCAGCGTCGGACCTTTTTTTGGTCTACACGAACAATCAAATGATCGACCCCTTCATGCCGAAGGACTGGTCATTGACATTGAAGTTTACCTACTGGTTCAACAAATAATTCAAGTTTCATATGAAAAATGGAAAACCAAGTATCCCTATTCTGATTCTAGCTGCGGGGGAATCGAAACGGATGGGAGAACGCGTAAAACAGTTATTGCCCTGGAAGAATACGACCCTATTGGAAAATGCCCTGGCCCAAGCGCGTGCATCACAGGTAGAAGAGGTCTTCGTAGTATTGGGTGCCAATGATGAATTCATCAAAAAACAAACACAGTTGCCGGACGATATTTGTATCTATAATGAAAACTGGAGCAATGGAATGGGAAGCTCGATCGTTGCGGGTCTGAAACATTTACTTTCTTTGCCTGTGGAGTACGATGGAATGCTTGTGATGTTGGCCGATCAGCCTTTGATCGATGCGGCCTATATAGACCAGGTTATCGATACCTGGGGAAAGGCAAGGGCGACCATAACCGCCACCGGGTATGAGAACGGATTAGGGGTGCCTGCCATGTTCGATAAGTGCCATTTTACCGAACTATTGAAACTGACGAAAGACTACGGCGCCCGTCACATTATCAATGATAGCAACATCAAAATCATCAATCCGCAAGGAAAGGAAATGGATATCGATACCTGGCAAGACTATCAAAATATGATACAGCAACTCAATTGATCGGAAACCCCAAAAAATGCAACCTATGAAAATTACCACCGCACTTCCAATATTCGCTTTGACACTATGCTCCTGTAGCCTTTTTTATGCCCAAGAAATGGGCTTTGAAGAATACAATCCTAAATCTACCCTAGTGGTACCGGAGAATCCTGTGTCTGCCGCAAAATTTCCTTTTATAGATGTGCACAGTCACCAACGCGATATGTCACCCGATGCACTCGCACGGCTTGTCAAGGATATGGATGAATTGAACGAGGGGGTCATGGTCAACTTGAGTGGTGGCTCGGGCAACAGTCTCAATGAAAAAATCGAAAACATCAAAAACAACTACCCGAACCGTTTTGTGGTATTCGCCAATGTGGACTTCGACGGTGTCGGCAAAGCAGGTTGGTCCGAGAAGGCCGCGGCCCAATTGGAAACGGATATCAAAAATGGCGCTAGGGGATTGAAAATCTTCAAAAGCCTAGGATTGCGGTATAAAGACGCTGAGGGCAAGCGTTTGGCCATTGACGACCCACGATTGGATCCGATTTGGGCCAAATGTGGAGAGATGGGCGTTCCTGTTTTGATTCATGCCGCAGACCCTAAATCATTCTGGGATCCTATGGACAGCGATAATGAACGCTGGTTAGAACTCAAAACACGACCAAGACGAAAAAGATCGGCCACAGATCCAGCACCTTGGGAGCAGATCATAGCCGAACAGCATCGCATGTTCAAGAAACATCCGAAAACCCAATTTATCAACGCTCACATGGGCTGGTATGCCAATAATCTTGGAAAACTGGGAGCGCTTCTTGATGAAATTCCCAATATGAATGTGGGGATCGCAGCGGTTATCGCGGAACTAGGCCGGCAGCCTAAAAATGCAAAGGCGTTTTTTATTAAATACCAAGATCGAATTCTCTTTGGCAAGGACAGCTGGAAACCAGAGGAGTTCCCAACCTATTTTAGGGTACTGGAGAGCAGTGATGAATATTTCCCATACTATAAGAAATACCATGCGTTTTGGGCGATGTACGGCCTTGACTTACCCGATGAAGTATTGCGGAAAGTCTACTACAAAAATGCCTTGAACCTCATTCCGAGATTGGACAAGAGCCTCTTTCCTAAAGAGTAGCATCCTTGTTTTTCAGTGTTTTTTTTGGGATATCCTCACCGTAGTCCTGAAAAATACCACATGAATACTCCTTTTTGATTAGCGAAGATCCTTTCTTTGGCCGTTTCTTCGCCAAAGCTTCGATTTCCTTTGAAAGGTACTGCATTGTAATGATTTGTCTTACCAATACAACGGTTCTTCACCGGATTTGTTGCTTGTCATTTTCGCTTGTTTCCTTCATAAATTGACAAACCACCTTCGACCGCATTCGATTTTTTTAAAATTGTTGTGATAATTTCAGGATATGGTATACTAATACAATAAACCAACAAAGGCTGAATGCTAAAAGAGGAAGAATTTGTTCATGTGATCAAACGGAACGAGGGTGTGATTTTTAAAATTACGACCATGTATTCCGACAATCGTGCCGATCAGCAAGATTTGTATCAAGACGTGGTCTACCAACTGTGGAAATCCTTTGATTCCTTTCGCGCGGAATCAAAGATGAGTACGTGGATGTACCGGATTGCCTTGAACACGGCACTGACCAAGCTTAGAAAAACAAAACGAATGGGTCATTCGGTATCGATCGACCAGGTCATCATGCGTCAGACCGAAAATTATGATTCGGAATTCGAGGAAAAACTGAAAGTACTATATGCCCATATCAAGGAACTCAACGTGCTAGAGAAAGGGGTTGTGCTACTCCTTCTCGAAGGCAAAAAGTACGAGGAAATATCAGAGATTACAGGACTGAGCCCAGGAAATGTAGGTACTCGAGTCTCACGAATCAAGCAAAAACTGAGAAAACAAATCCTAAAAAACTAGCCCATGGAAATTGAAGAAATGCAGGTCCTATGGTCAGAGATGAGCCATCAATTGGAAGAGCAAAAAAAATTAACAAACGAAATCATTATGCAGATGACACAAGAACGCTATTCGAAAAAATTTAAGACCCTTTCAGCCTACGAAACGATAGGAGCACTCCTTTGCTTTGCCACGGCCCTGTACATTTTATTGAATTTTCAAGAGTTAGGTACTTGGTATTTAAAGGCTTGCGGTGCGTTCACATTGGGTTTTCTTACCGTATTTCCCATATTGATCCTTAGGGCGCTCCACCGTATTCAACGCTTGAATATTTTAGATAAGAACTATAAAGAGACCCTAATCGGTTATACCAAGGCGAAAACCTATTTGTTACGATTGCAGCAGGTCTCCATAGCTGCGAGCTTTTTTGTGATGTTCGCTGTGGCCGCCGTTTTTTCGAAACTATGGTCCAACAAGGATTTTTTCATGATAGACCGAGATCTATGGTCTTACGTGGTTATTGGCTTTGCCGTACTGTTTGTGGTATTCATTTCGCGATGGGGGTATCGCCATTACCGGCGGATCACCAACTCGGCAGAAGCCGTTTTAAGTGAATTGGAGTAGACAGAGCGCTCTGCTCTAAAATGAGTATTTTATCGTAAATTGTGGGTATGGGCACAATAGGTTATTCAGGCACACCCTTAGCAAAAAAACTCGGTATCAAAGCGGGGTATACCGTGGTCTTGTTCAATGAGCCCAAGCATTATTTGGGGCTCTTTGCCGATATGCCCGAGGTGATGTACGTCGCAGGAAATGAACCGGAGTCCGTTGATTTTATCCATTTGTTTTGTACGACCAAAGCGGATTTTGAGCGACAGTCGCTAGAAGTAAAGCCAGCTTTGAAAATGACCGGAATGTTATGGGTAAGCTGGCCTAAGGGCAGTTCAAAGATCGAAACCGATCTGGGGCGTGATTACATTCGGACGTACCTCTTGGACAATGGTTTGGTCGATGTTAAAGTCTGTGCTGTTGATAAAGATTGGAGCGGACTGAAATTCATGTACCGCATTAAGGATCGAAAATAGGGTGTTGCGATTCACCCTATTAGTAAATTTGTATTTTTAAACCGTAATCCTTCAACCGACCTTCGATGACACCAGCTGCTTTTTATCGCCTTTTCTTGCTTTTTCTTTTTATAGCCTCTTGTAAAACAACAGAGGATAAAGAGGGTTCGATCGAAATGGAGGGCCTCACTTCACCGGTGGAAATCCTGAGGGATAAGTGGGGCGTGAACCATATCTATGCAGGGAATCAACACGACCTATTCTTTACTCAGGGCTACGCTGCGGCCAAAGACCGCCTTTTTCAATTTGAGATTTGGCGAAGACAGGCTACGGGGACCGTGGCGGAAATTTTAGGCCCTGACGAACTCCAACGGGATATCGGAACCCGCTTATTTCAGTTTCGGGGCGATTTGGAAGAAGAATTGAATCACTACCATCCGCAAGGCTCGCAAATCATCCATGCCTACACGGAAGGGGTCAATGCCTACATCTCCGAGATTTTGAAGACACCCGAAAAACTTCCTTTGGAATTTAAGGTTTTGGACATCCAACCGGGAAAGTGGACTCCCGATGTCGTTATTTCAAGGCATCAGGGACTGAAAGGAAACGTCAATAGGGAGCTACAATACGGAATGGCCGTTGCAAGAATAGGAGAGGAGAAGGTCAAAGAACTCATGTGGTTTCATCCCAACGATCCCAATATTACCTTGGACCCCAAAATAGATGCGAATTTGCTTTCCGAGGATATTTTGGCCGTCCATAAGGCGTATGCCACCGGGGTCACTTTTGAAGAACGGGATATCGACAAGGATTATTTAGATGATGGCAGCAACAATTGGGTGCTCACTGGGTCTAAAACCGCCAGTGGGGCGCCTATGTTGGCCAATGATCCACACCGTCGCGTGGCCTTGCCCTCTTTACGATATAGTGTGCATTTAGTAGCCCCAGGATGGAATGTTATAGGTGGGGGCGAGCCGGAAATCCCAGGTGTGTCCATAGGTCATAACGAATATGGGGCATGGGGCCTCACCATATTCAGAACGGACGGCGAAGATCTTTATGTCTATGATTTGAACCCCGAAAATCTTGCTCAATACAACTACAAAGGGGAATGGGTATCCATGACTGAAATCGAAGATGAAATCAAGGTGAAGGGGCAAGTTCCGGTCAAGACCACCTTGCGCTATACGGTTCACGGACCTGTGACCTATATCGATTCGGTGAACCAGAAGGCCTATGCCGTCAAATGCGCTTGGCTTGAGCAAGGCGGGGCACCGTATTTGGCCTCGCTTCGGATGGATCAATCCAAGACCTGGGAAGAATTCAGGGAAGCATGCACATATAGTAATATTCCCGCTGAAAATATGATATGGGCCGATACGAACGGTAATATCGGTTGGCAGGCCGTTGGTATTACGCCCATACGAAAGACCCATAGTGGTCTGGTACCCGTGCCTGGTGATGGCAGTCATGATTGGAATGGCTATTTACCTATTGAAAAACGACCGAATAGCTACAACCCGGCAAAAGGTTTTTTGGCCACTGCTAATGAGGATGTGACACCAAAGGACTACGCGTATCAAGAAACGTTGAACTACATCTGGGCTGACTCTTATCGCGGGCAGCGCATTGCTGAAGTACTTTCCGAGGACAAACCGTTCACAATAGACGACATGGTTACGCTGCAATCCGATTATTTTTCGGTTCCGGCAAGGACCTTGGTACCGCTACTTAAGCAGGTCGAGACAAAAACAACGCTTGCCAAGGAAGCCAAGAACATGCTATTGGATTGGAACTATGTATTAAGCGAGGAAGCCATTGGTGCTGCCGTTTATGCAATGTGGGAACGCGTTGTGCGCGAAGAAGCGGAAGCGGCTTTTGTGCCCAAGGAAGTAGCGGGGTTGATATCGCTCCAGTTGGAAAAAATAAATATGTGGTTAGTGTCCAAGGGAACGGCGTTTGGACCTGATTTTAAAAAACTGGACAAAGCTGAATTCTTGCAAAGGACGTTTGATCGAACCATCGATAGGCTCGAAGAAAAACTAGGGCCGGATATCAAAAAATGGCAGTACGGACAGGCCAAGTTCAAACATACCACGATGAAAAATGCCTTGTCTCCATTTATAGGGGATAGCCTACGTGCCGTAGTTGATTTAGAGGTATTACCGCGTGGCGGGAATAGTTTTACACCCAATTCTACCGGAAACAATGATAATCAGATCAGTGGGGCCACCTTTAAGTTTATCACCGATCTCGGTGATTGGGATAAGGCCTTGATGATCAATTCGCCAGGTCAATCCGAAGATGTACAAAGCCCCTATTATGACAATCTCTTTGAACTATGGGCCCAGAATGACTATTTTCCGGCGTATTTTTCCAGAGAAAAAATAAACGGGGTCACCCAAGAAAAGACACTTCTTGTTCCTAAAAATGAAAAGGATTAAAGCACCTCTAGCAATTGTTTTTGAATATAGTCTAAAATCAACATCCAATTCATTTTTAGCACTAGGGCAGCGGTGGGCACATTGTCGTCCTCAATTGCCGATATGATCGCATCGTGTTGGTTGTCCGATTTAGAATACAAAAGATCATCCGCCATAAACTCACGTTCGTAAAAGAAGATCCGTATTTTCAGGTCCTCGAGAATACGTTGTGCCAGGGTATTTTTGTAATTCTTGGTTAAGAGGCGATGAAACTCCAATTTCGCACTTATGCGTGAAATCGTATCCTCTGCATTTTTGAAAACGCTTTGCTGATTTTTAAGGTTAAGGATAGCGGCCTCATCAAAAGTCGAATTTTCAATGGCAAGCACTTCAAGGTCGGCTACCAGATCGTAGAGATCCTGGGCTTCCTTCAAACTCAATTCTGAAATAATAAACCCGCGATTTGGTATGGCCGTGATAATACGGCTTTGCTGTAGCTGAGTCAATGCCTCACGTATGGGAGTGACACTGACATCCAATTGTCTGGCAAGGGCCGCTAAATTAATGGTCTGACCCTCTTGCAAATTCCCCATTCGCATTTCCTGTAACAGATGTTCACGCACTTGGTCCCTGAAAATGGTCTTTTTGATCATTGCCCCAATATAGTATATCGTATACGATTTATAACGTATGTTGAACCAAAAAATTACCATGAAACCCGTTATTTCTGTAGTACGAATCACTATCGAGTGGGTTACAGACCAAAAAATAGGGCGAAGAACTTGTGTGAACGGCGCTATCGACCTATATTTGAGTTAAGCATAATTGACACGAGACAGCATTGCTCTCAAGGTTATTGTCAAAACTGGATTCGCACTTAGGTAATTCGATTGTATAGTCTTTTCCCACTAGTCCTTTTCAAATTTCAATGACTTCCCTTATGTGGAAAGCAAATACAACTAAAAAAACAGATTGATTTTATATGGCTAGAGCTCAAGAAACCTATGGTAAAAAGGAACGTGAAAAGAAACGTTTAAAGAAAAGGGAAGAAAAAGCAAAAAAGAAAGCGGAACGTCAAGCAAACTCCAAAAGTGGCGCTTCCTTAGAGGATATGTTGGTGTACGTAGATGAAAATGGACATTTTACGGATGTCCCGCCTGACCCTACCAAAAAGGTTAAAGTAGACGCTGAAAGCATCGTATTGGGTATTCCCAAAAAAGAAGAGCAGGAAGAAGAAGATCCGATCCGAAATGGAAGGGTCGCTTTCTTTGATACTTCAAAAGGCTTTGGTTTTATTACCGATTCTGAGAACCAAGAGAAGTATTTTGTCCATGTAAGTGGTCTTATCGATGAAATTATGGAGAGCGATAAGGTGAGCTTTGAGCTTGAAAAAGGCATGAAGGGCATGAATGCCGTTCGCGTTAAAAAAATATAATCGCAATATCTAGTCCTATTTCATAAACCACTTCCCCTTTTTATGTACCCTAGCAGGTGTTTATCTTGTGGGCCTACTTAAGGTTCCACGAAACAGAGCGACCGACCCGCAGTAGCATTTTTTGGTTATATTTAAAAATTGCTATGAATATCCACAGTTTTATAACGCTTGCGAAATTTCATATATTTTGAGGTAGTTGCGGGTACAAACAGTTCAAAAAAGGCATTCATTGCAATTTTAGCTACTGGTCTACGACCAAAACTAAGACTATGAAAATGTCGATTACTTTTCAATCGTTGCGTCGGACGATTGTATGGATAGTTGTTCTGACCTGTATATCAAGTGTTGCTCAGACACCTGATTGTACCCTCTTGTCCTTACCTGCGGATGGAAGCACCGACATACCCGTCGATGTCGTTTTAGAATGGCCGGCGTCCGCGAATGCCACGGGTTATCGATTGACCATTGGACGATCACCGGGAGGAAACGATGTTTTAGACGATTTCGATGTCGGCAATGTTACCATGTATAGACCCGATGGCAACCTCCCTTCCCTAAGATTGCTTTATGTGACTATAGTGCCCTATAACGCTACGGACGAAAACACCTCCTGCGCCGAAACAAGTTTTACCACGAGAAGCTCCGGTTTGCCTCGGTGTACCGAAATCATAAATCCGTTCGATGGTACAGAACTTGTCCCTGTAAATCAAAACATCACCTGGATTCGTGATTTTAACGCCACGGGCTATTTAATGACCATTCGGATTAAAGATCCCAACGGCATTTTTTTACTTAATGAAGTCGAGGTTGGTAATGGTACCAACTTCAAGCCGCCTGATTTTGAGCCTAGAACGAAGTATTATGTAAAAGTCATTCCATTTAATGATGAAGGAAGGGCTGAAGATTGCGGATTCATCAGCTTTACCACAGGCGATGGTCCACCAGGACCAGAGTGCCCGGTACTCACCCTGCCCATGAACAATGCCATTGGAGTCAGCCCAAGTACCCGTATAGCGTGGGAAGAAGTGGATGATGTAGACGGGTATCAGGTAACTGTAGGAACCACCAGCGGTGGCGGTGATATCGTTAATAATCTAGATGTAGGAAATATAGATTTCATTACGTTGGAAGATGAACTTCCTAAAGGCGCGCGTATTTATGTCAAAATCAACTCCTATAGCGATGGATTGAGTTCTCAATCTTGCCCAATCAGTTCATTTGTAGTGGAGCTTATTTCCTCAGATGCACTGAAAAGATTGGTGCCCACATTTTTCACTCCCAATAACGATGGCTTCAACGATACGTGGGCCATAAATCAAATCGAGGATATCACGGTGCAAAAAGTATCTATTTTTAATCGATTTGGTATGCTGGTCAAGCAAATGGAAGGTCGGCAGGTGTGGGATGGCACCCTGAATGGAAAGACTTTACCCTCAGATTCCTATTGGTATGAATTAGACCTATTGAACGCACCAAAGGTCAAGGGATACTTTTTGTTGAAGCGATAACCCAAATGGTTGGCCATTTCATACGTTTAAAAAGGACTTTCTTCCAAAAGATCTCGCCACTAACCAGTAGCGGTTTCCGCCTAAAAACCTTAAAGTCACACCGAAAAGTGCCGTTCATCGGTTTTTTTGTTAAAATCTTGGTTTACAGTGTTGAATGCATGAAGATAAAGCACTAAAACTAACTTGTACGCGTTTTGGGAAGTAGTATAACCCAAAATTTTTTACAATGAACAAACCAATGCGTGCTACTGCAAAAGCACTACTTTTAAGTGGAGTGCTTGCTTTCACATTTAGCTGTGACAAGGATAATGAGGACAACCCAATTGACTTAAATCAGAAAGTGACTACTACTGAAGTACAGACTATTTTAGAAACAGATGAGTTTTCAAGTGCTGCTGATGGGGTGATTACCGATATCTTCGATCAAGGATCGGCAAAGTACTCGTCTAAAAACGAAGATTGCTACGCGACCACATTCACGGATACTGGCTTCACGGTGACTTTTGACAATTGTACCGTTGAAGAAGGAGAAGAGGAGTTGAATGGAGTTCTGACCGTTACCTATAAGGAAGGGGAGGAGTCTACTGCATTTATGGCCACATATACTGACCTTAGCGTAGGAGAATATGTAATTAACGGTACTCGTAGCTTCACCATGAACGGAAATGGAGAAAATGAGAATGTTTCGTTCACTATAGTAAGCGATATGAGCATCAAATTGGCGGATGGTTCGGTTATTGAAGAAGCAGGAACTAAAACCTTCGCAATTCTATTTGACTTTGAAAATTTTGCCAATAGTGCATTGACCATTGCCGGAGACTGGACCGTTAAAGCAGATGGTCAAACGTATACCGTACGGGTTTCGTCCGATTTAATCGCGAACTTCGGTTGTGAATATGTCGGTAAAGGGGTGATGGCCTTAGCTAAAAATGGACTTGAAGTGGTCATTGATTTTGGTGATGGTACCTGCGATGAGATGGCCGATATGACGTATCCTGATGGAACGAAAGAAGAGATTTCGCTAAAAGACTAAATAACGAAAGGCATCAGTTCTTTCGAATAAAAAGGCCCGACATTTTAATGCCGGGCCTTTTTTTGATGTAACTGGTATTCGAATACTATCGATAACGCCTTTTGGAATTCCAAATCCGTGTTTTAGATGATTCAAATACTTCTCTTGATTGATGATCGCTTTTAGTTTCCATGCTGTTCGTTTTTTGGGGACCTACGGGGGTAGGCAGATTGATGATGATTGATTTGATTGATGTTAAAGGGATACGATTTAGCTGTATCGTCTTCTGCTATTCCAGATATCGCTTTTAGAAATTTCCGATGTCCGTCTTACTTGGTACTTGTTCAAGGTTTCCATGATGCTTATTTTTTGAACCTGATGATCAGGTAGATTGATGATTGTTAAAAGGTTACTGTGGTTCTTTTAGTTTCGATTTTATGGTCATACCATCTATCGGTATTCCAACCAAAACCTATTCTATAATATAATTCGGGACGTAATTGATGTCTGTGTAATTTTTTCATGATGATTATTTTTTGATACAGCTACTGAGCGCTATATGAGATTGTTTCTAATTGACTTACAACTAAAAGACGACATAGTATTTATTTTGTTACAGTACTATGCATAAAAAGGTACTATATTTATTAAAATTTAACATTTGCAAAATCTATAATTTATTTAAAATATTGATTATGTGTTAGTTGCATAAAATGTGTATTTCTACGATTTAACATTTATTTCCGTAATATCTTTTCTGAAGAGCTCATATTTAGTACTAATGGCAATGAAATAGGGGAGAACCCAACCCCTAGATGACCATACATCGATTTCTGTAGTACTTTGAAAATAAGTTGTTCAAAATGGTGTTATACTGTTACCTATAATTAATGTCCTATGCACTATTTCACTGAATTGGATAAAAAGATCTTCTTGCGAGCAAGTTCGATGATGGCCGTTTTCGTTTTGTTGATTGCCTGTAGTACCGATGCAATTACTGAAATTGAAGACGTGGTCTCTGATGCTGTTGAAAATCCAGCAGAGGATCCGATGAGTACGCCAGAGAATCCGGAAAGTACAGAAGAACCGGCAACAGGTGGGATAAGCTTCGAATCAGGCTTTGTCCTCCATGAAGACAGGAGACTCGTCAATCTGGTTTTATCATCTTCCGATTATGATGCATTTATTGAAGGTGAGGGAGACCTTAAACTAGTCTCCAATAAAGTATACGAACATATGAACGATGACTTCGACTTTTTGATCATTCTCTCTGTTGAAGCCACGCAACCGCCCGATTTGTTCTATGGACGTTCCACCTCCGTTCAGAACAAAGTTCAGGGCCTTGGTAACAGCACTTATAATGGTGCTGCGGCTTACGGTGCAACGGACCGATTACAAAGTATTATTTACATGCCCCGCAGTGAGTATGTGAAATCGGGACCTTTCTTGCATGAAATTGCACATACCTGGGGAAATAAAGGCTTCATACCGACCACAGTAGGCGGACATTGGGGGTATGCCAGTACGGCCGGGCAGCTCGGAGGTTTTGATGCGCTGCAAGATTTGGGTAGCAATACCTACAGGGGCCAAATGAACGGAACCAATGGTTTTGGCAGCTTCGCCAATGGCGGCAACTCAGTGCCGTATGGTAACCTGGAATTGTATTTAATGGGATTGATTCCCTCTAACGAACTAGAATCCGTACAGGTAGCGGTGAATCCTCAACCCGGATCAAGTGCCGGTGAATTTACTGCAGAGGCTATCGATACCTATACGCCCGAAGCCCTGATCATGGAACATGGCGCGCGTATTCCTTCTTATGAAAATTCACAGAAAGCATTTAACGCCCTGGCCGTAATTATTTCTAAGGAAATGTTGTCCGATGAGCGGATCGATACCATCAATACCGACTTGGAGAATTTTTCAAGAC
Organism: Maribacter corallii; assembly: GCF_047345415.1. Taxonomy (NCBI): domain Bacteria; kingdom Pseudomonadati; phylum Bacteroidota; class Flavobacteriia; order Flavobacteriales; family Flavobacteriaceae; genus Maribacter; species Maribacter corallii. The sequence goes on along the minus strand of NZ_JBLFEP010000003.1, from coordinate 744,258 downwards.
CGGCCGCCCCCGATAATTGGGGCAGTTCAAACAACTTTTGGATGGCAACTCAGGGTAAAGCCTCCTTTGATTTTGCCGTACGCCAAGAAAGCATCAAGTAGTTAATCTTGCTTTAGCTTCTCAAGCAGTTGATCGTAGTCTTCGATACGGGTGTATAAGCGACCCCCAAGATTGAAGATTGGAGTACTTATGGAGTCTAAGGTCGTAGGAAACGAAGACCTCAATTGATCTTTAAGTTCAGGCCGTTCGTTCAATCGATGGGCATTGAATTTGTATTTTCCGCGCTCCATAGCTACAAGTATACTATCACAACCTTGGCATTCGTTCGTAATATAAAGGGTAATCGATTTTTTTGGCTTCACCTTAATAGGCTTCGCCTCTTTGCGTAGGGCCCTTCTTGAAAGACTATCGTTCACCTGCAGATCATAGGTGTAGTTGGGTTGTTTTCCACGTATCAGAATAATCGTCTTCAGGTGTACTTTTGATACGCCGGGTACGCGTACCAGTCTTGGTCGCCCCTTGCTCTGTCTAAAATTGGTGCCCGAAACCGTGAGCATCACATCTACATCTTCGTCGTTCTCATTAATGGCATAGAATGCCAAACGGTTGGGAATGTCTTCTGTGACCACTTGAATAGGGCGTTCTTGTGCGGTGGATCTAAGCGCTAAAAGTAGCAGTAAAGGTAAAAATAGTTTCATTCTTCATAGATTCTTATGACGGAAAGATATAAAATACTACAGAAAATTCCCTGCCTACCTTTTGAAACGACCGTTAAATCGGATAAACGACCAAAAACGACAAGACATTTGTTATGAATAATTTAAGTACCTTTTTCTGGGGAAATGATATCTTAGGAGAATGAAATCAAAACAACTGCTCGCATCCTTCGTCGTGATACTGGTCTTTTGTACTCCACTCGCTGCACAATACGCATCCGATGACTGGAAGGAAAGAGATACATGGATGAACGTATCGGAAATTTTCGAAATGGCACATATCGAAAAAGGAATGCACGTGGCGGATGTGGGGTGCCATGAAGGCTACCTGACGGTTCATTTATCAAAAAAGGTAACAGCGGATGGGCAGGTCTATGCGGTGGACGTTGAGGAGTACCGACTTGATGCACTAAAAGAACACCTTGACGATCGTAACATAGGCAATGTAGAAGTGATCTTGGGCGATTACGATGATCCGAAATTACCTTCAGGAATGTTAGATGTAGTTATCTTGATGGATACCTATCATGAAATAGAGGAATACCTTGAAGTATTGGGTCGTATCAAGGAAGCCTTAAAACCGACCGGACGTCTGCTCGTATTGGAAAAATTGAAGACCCACAAAAAAGGAAAAAGCAGGGAAGAGCAGGCGAGGGCCCATACCTTATCGGCGGCATATGTAAAGAAAGAATTAAAACAGGTGGGGTTTGAAATCATAAAAGAGGTCAAAGACTTTGGAAATTGGCAGAAAAACGAGGAGAAGCGTATGTGGATCTTAGTGGCTCAAGTCGAATGAAGTTTGTAGTAGACCAGTACAACCCAACTAAAACCAAACCATACTGATGAAAAACCAGCCGACCGTACTTTTATTCTTAGTGAGCCTCCTACTTTTTTCATGCGTATCGAAACCGGAATCGGTTAGTCTTTTCAATGGCCAGAACCTCGATGGCTGGCATATCGATGTGCCCGAAATGGATAGTGTACCTACTGCTAGAAACCCGTTTATCGTACGAAAAGGAATGCTCGTAAGTCTAGGTACGCCCCAAGGTCATATCATCACCGATAAAACCTACGAAAACTTCAGATTGGAGATAGAATACCGTTTTGCAGGTGAACCGGGAAACTGTGGGGTGCTTGTCTTTGCATCTACTCCGAGATCTCTTTATAAAATGTTTCCCAAATCCATAGAAGTACAGATGATGCATGAAAACGCCGGGGATTTCTGGTGTATTGTTGAGGACATCACTACCGAGGCTATGGAAAAACGTCGAGGTCCTAAGGCGGAATGGGGCATTACCGAGGGAAAAAAGCGAAGAATAAAGAACCTGACCGACGGTTCCGAAAAGCCCCTTGGGCAATGGAATTCAATGATGGTCGAATGCTTGGCGAACCAAATCAAGGTCTGGGTGAATGGAGATTTGGTCAATTACGGATATGATGCCACTGCAAGTACCGGGCAAATCGCTTTGCAGGCCGAGGGTGCCGAGGTGGAATTCAGAAAAGTGGTATTGACCCCAATTGATGCATTGACCGAATGAATGCGTTTCCCATATTATATTCCGATCGGATAGTATCTTAACCACCGCTTTTCTATCTTTGATATGGACAACATCACTATACCTGAACATGAAAAAAAACTACCTCATTTTACTCGTGCTCTGTTGCGCCTGTAAAGGCTCAAATCGGTTACTTGCGGATAAGCATTCCTATCCCAATCCGGTAGATACCACGACCCGGCCTATTCAACAGCAGCAAAAGAAAACCTATATGCTTGGCGGAGTAGGGGCCACTAACGATTTCCCTGCGGCCCGATTGAACGCTTTTCTTCAAGAAAACGATTCGACTTACGTCGCTAGCATATGGCCCGAAAACTTTCCGATCAATCCCAGTCCATGGTTTGCGTTCAAGTTATGGTCTGAACAGGAACGGGAAATCTATCTAAAGCTCGACTATTCCAACGGTGCAAAACATCGGTACGTACCAAAATTGAGTGCGAATGGGGAACAATGGACCCCATTGGATTCTACTCTTTTGCAACTGAATCAAGATAGTACCACGGCCATGCTGCGCCTTAAGGTCTCAAAAGATACCTTATGGGTATCCGCCCAAGAGATCCAAGACCACCGCCGAGTTGGGGAATGGGTTCGAAAGATGGCGCAAAACGAAGTGGTACATGAAGGAGTGGCCGGTAAGAGTGCCTTGGGCCGTGACTTGTATCACATGAACCTGTACAAAGGGGATAGCTATGACAAAAGACCAGCCGTACTCATCATTAGCAGGCAGCACCCGCCTGAGGTAACCGGTTTTCTTTGTATGAAGGCCTTTGTGGAAACCATCATTTCCGAAGGGACCTCTAATGGCTTTCTTGACAAATATCGGGTCATGGTATATCCCTTGATGAATCCTGATGGAGTTGATTTAGGCCATTACCGTCATAATACCGGCGGAGTAGACTTGAACCGTGACTGGGCCGAGTACCATCAACCCGAGGTACGTCAAGTTACAACGCATATGGTTCGCGAAACGACGCTTGCCAAGAACGATGTCGTCTTAGGTCTTGATTTTCATAGTACGTTCAATGATGTATACTATACACCCGATACCAGTGTCGAACGAAAGATTCCCACATTCACCAAGGCATGGCTCGAAAAAATACGAGTGGCTACCGGACTTGAGGATATCAATGAAAGCCCCGGAAAAATTAGCAGACCGACCTCCAGTGGGTGGTATAACCAACAATTTGGGGCCACCGGTATCACCTATGAGATCGGGGATAAAACACCTCGTGAGTTTATCAAGAAAAAGGGTGTAGAATCCGCACGGGCTATGATGGAGCTATTGCTGGAAGAATAGCGATTCATGGGGAAAACAAACAATACCACGCTTATAGTCCTTGCCTTTTTCTCGATTTATGTAATTTGGGGATCGACCTATTTGCTCAATAAAATTGCTGTTTCGGAATTACCCCCGTTTATGCTCGCCTCGATCCGATTTGTCGTTGCGGGTCTTCTCATCATCTTGCTTTGTAAATTCTTGCGGATACCGGTGATCATAAGTCCGCGACAACTAAAGAATACGGTCATTGCGGGATTTTTATTTTTGACGTTCGGAAATGGTGTGGTGGTATGGGCACTTAAATATGTTGACAGTGGTTTTGCCGCTTTGGAAATATCGGCCCAACCGCTACTGGTATTGATTTTAATGCGCGTACTTCAAGGAAAAAAAATTCAACCGATGTCCATTGTCGGGGTTATTCTAGGAATCATAGGTATTTACCTGTTGGTAAGTCAAAAGGAAGTGTTGGGCAGGGAGAATTCGGTTATCGGAATGGTGATGATCTTTGTCTGTATGGTGAGCTGGGGGTATGGCAGCTTATTTGTAGGTAAGGCCGATTTGCCTAAGAATTATTTTGTGAACACGGGCTATCAGATGTTGAGTGGAGGGACCATGTTGGCATTGGCCAGCCTATTGTTTGGCGAAAAATGGATAGCACCCATGCAATGGAGTGGCTCGGTACAGCTTACGATGGTACTGTTGATCGTTTTCGGCAGTATTGTTGCGTTTACCTCGTTTAACTACCTGCTCAAAGTCGTATCCCCTGAAAAGGTAGCGACTTCTACCTATGTCAATCCTATCATTGCCTTGATACTCGGCTGGTATTTTCTTGACGAGCGGATTACCGTTCAATCCATGGTGGCCGCGGCGATATTACTGACAGGGGTCTACTTTATCAATACCCGCAAGAAATTGGCCATTTTCTCGCGATTTTCAGGCAAGACCATCCCGAAATCCAAAGCACCCTAATGGCCACAGAATCTTCGAACGGCGTAGGCCCAAGCAATGAATAGAAATTGAAAAGGCAGACGTATCAGGGCCGCCTGATGGCTTCCAATGGAAGGGGTTTCCGAAAAAACATCCGCAATATGTATGGGCAAGAAGACCAACATGAGTATGATGACTCCTGTAGCGGCCATTTTGGTGTACTTCGGAATCAGAAGCAAGATGCCTAGCGCCAGTTCTACTAGTCCCGAGGCGTATACCATAACGGTCTTCGCAGGTAAAAACCCGGGGACGAAGGGCTCATAAAATTGCGGTTTTAAAAAATGCTGTACCCCTGCATATATCATGAACAATGCCAACAAGACCTGTAGAATTTTCCAAAAGATTTTCATGACCTAAAAATTTGATACTACGAGTATACGCATTAAAATGACAACTCTGTCTCATTGCTTTAATTGAATCTTCCGAAACCCTAAAGTCAGAACTGCCAAAAGCACGACCAACGCTACTAGCTCAAGCACGTAAGGGAGCGCAGTGTGGAGTGCTCCAAAGTAATCCATAAAGGGAATGCCATTGATATTGGCGTAGCTCACTAAAAAGAAAAGTACTTCAAACAGTTTTTTTCCTTTAGAGAGTTGCCCCAAGAGGGCTGCAAACAACACGATACCGATACTTCCCAAAACAATGGATGTCGTTGCAATATGATTGCCCTCCATACCGTACCTGAAAATCAATGGCAGGGCCAATGTGAACATCAATGCACTGGCGGCAAGCAATTGTGATAGCAACAAACGTCGTATGGGGCGGTCACTTGAAAACGTGAGGTAATGCACGCGATGTAAATGTTCTTTGCTGGTCAGGTCGGATAAGCGTCCCACCTGAAGAAACCATAGGATGGGTAAAACTATTTTATGGGCCATTTCAAAGGGTAAAAACGCCAAGAGGCCCATACCGATAAGGTTAAATAACCATAGCCATTTTTTTCCTTTCCGTAACAACAATAGAAACTCGGTCTTTACGAGTGGAAACAAGCTGTAATCGATTTTTGGGGGCGTTAAATTGGAGAGGAGGATATCCTTGGGGATAGTCTGCGCCACCACGCTTTTTTTTCGTTTTTTCAATTCAAAGGGCCTTCGGAAATCAAAACGATGAAATACCGTAGCACATCCCAAAACCATGAGGAGCCCGAAGACGACCCAAGCGATCCGACTCAGGAGAAACGGATACGGAAAATGGATGCCGTTGAATTCAAACTTTTTGGATGCTTCCACATCGCCTAGTATATATCCGATAGTTAGGTCGTTCTTTTTCGAAATTCCGGTGAGTTGGTGCACCTGTTCTTCCATTTGATGTGTTACGATTTTACTACCGAATACATCTAGGGTAAAATGGGAATCCCCTGGGGGTGAAAACATGGCCAAGGTGCAGAATACAAAGAAGAAAACCACATTTTGAAGTATGGTAAATCGACCGATTAGCACTTCGAAGCAGACCGCTAAGGCAGATATAAAGAAAAGAGCCGGGAGAGTTACAAAGAGATAGGGACGAATAAAATGACCGATTTCGAGTGAAAATCCGGTATCGTGATACAGTAAGAACAAAGCAATACCCATTAGAAATACAAGGGCCGTTATCGTCAATAAAACGAGAAAGTTGCTTAAGGTCTTTGCGAACAGATAAGTGCGGTTCTTGACCGGTGTGCCTGCCATAATCTGACCTACTCGGGTCTTGGTGTCGGCCTCGATACCTGAGTTTACCAAGTAGAAGCCCATCAAGGAAAGGAATATACTTGTCATAATAGCGGTAACATATCCGAACCAGGCGGCGTTGTAAGCTCCGAGGTATTTGCCAATACGAATAGTGGAGTAGTTGGCATTGGGTTCCGGTACAAAAGAGTAGGCGATAGCCAAACTGATGCATAACGTAATTAAAAAACCATAGCTTCGGGTACGTTGTAAATAGTCGAATGTTACGATGTTAAGAAAAGACTTCATGCTGTGATAGTTTTGGTTTGAAACAGATAGGCATCCTCTAGATTTGGAGTACGGCTGATCGAATCGGAAACAGGGGTGTCGGAAAGGTAACGCACCAAGAGATTGCCATTGCTGCGGGCGGTGCTTACGACCAAATGGTCCTGCTTGAAGGCGATGAGGTTTTCTTTGCGCATTGAGGTTTCGTACACTTTACCTTTGATTTGCGAAATGATTTCGTCCGGTTTTCCAGTGTGAAGAAGTTGGCCGTTTTTCATAATGGCGATCGTATCGGCTATAGTGTCGATGTCCGATACGATATGCGATGACAAGATGACGATACACTCATGGGCCAGATCGGATATCAGATTTCTAAAACGCACGCGCTCTTCGGGGTCAAGACCTACGGTCGGTTCATCAAAGATGACTATTTTGGGCTGGTTCAATAAGGCCTGGGCGATACCTACCCGTTGCTTCATACCCCCTGAATAGCTACCAATAGGTTTATTTGCGGCATCCGAGAGGTTGAGTCCGTCTAGTAATTGTAGTATCCTGGGTTTCAAGGTGGGTCCGCCGACCCCCTTCATGGCGGCGATATAGCTTAGAAATTCCACGGCACTCAAATTGGGATATACCCCAAAGTCTTGAGGAAGAAAACCCAATTGCTTGCGCATATAGTTGGGGTCTTTTACGATATTGTTCTTGTTGAGCAGAAGCAAACCCTCGGTTGGTCTGGTCACTGTAGCGATCATCTTCAGCAGCGTTGATTTACCAGCGCCATTGGGCCCTAGCAGGCCTAGTATTCCTTTTTCAAGTGTTATCGAGAAATTCCGTAAGCCGTAGTTGTTTTTGCCGTACCGTTTAGATACGTTTTGAATGTCTAATTTCATAAGAGTCATTTTAACATTGATTCTCCAAAACTGGGGCGAAGACGTTGTTTGTCAAAAAAAGAATGACCAAGGTCCTTGGGTTCATGATGACCGTAGGGTAGTACCGATATCAGTTCATGGGGGCGGTTCAGACTCAAATAGTACCTTTTCATCACTAAAACTGTGGATATCGTTTGTCGCGGCTTATTTTTGAAATCTTATCCGAAAAAAGCAGTCATGTCAAAATTGGATCGATTTGTAGATAACCGAATACTGCAGAATGGTGTGGTCTGGGCGTTTTTGGCACTAATTTTCAGTATGCTCATCCAAGCGGAAAATAGATTGTTTAGCGCCTTGGTATTTATAGCTTTTATCATTCCGCCCATTTACATCAACAACCTGATGATTCTCCCCTTGTACCTCAAAGGAAAAAGGGTCGTGGCTACGGCGCTGTTTTTATGTAATATCGGTTTCTTCACAGGCTTGGGGGTATTTTTACTGAGCCGTTTTATGGGAGGTTTTGAGTGGAAAATGGTCTATAATGTATGGGGCGGCATACTTTTGAGCATATTGTTCGGTACCGCCTTAAAGATCGCTCGGGATAGCTTTTTTCGAAGACAACAAGAAAAAGAGGCAGAGCTGAAATTGTTAAAGGCACAGCTGAATCCTCATTTTCTATTCAATACGCTAAACAACCTGTATGGGCTTTCGGTGGTGAAATCTGATCGTCTGCCCAGTCTCATGTTAAAGCTTTCGGACCTGCTGCGTTACAGTTTATATGAGACCAAGGATACTCTTGTTCCACTGGAAAAAGAACTGAAGTACCTGGAGAACTATATGTCACTGGAGAAAATACGTTTGGAGGATCAGGCTGAAATTTCGTTTTCAAAAACCGGTATGGTCGGGACGAAAAAAATCGCGCCTATGCTATTCATTGTTTTTGTTGAAAATGCCTTTAAGCATTTGGCCCAATCAAAAGACCATAAAAGTATGGTCGAGGTCGCCATTGCAACCGAAGGGGATAGGATATCCTTTCGGTGTACCAATACACTGGAACCCACCTATTCGAATGACAACGATATGGAAAAGGGACGCAGTGGCATCGGCCTTGAAAATGTCAAAAAACGTCTTATGCTGATGTATCCTGATACGCATCAACTTGAGATTCGAAAAACACCTTCCCGTTATACCGTTCAACTGAAACTAACACTATAAATGAAAACCATAGCCTGTATCATCGCGGATGACGAACCCATAGCACGTCAAATATTGGAAGGATATATCAAGGAAATTCCCTATTTAAAAATCACTGCTTCCTGTAAAAACGCTTTTGAAGTGATGGAGGTGCTGCAACGGGAAGAAATCGACCTACTTTTCTTGGATATCAACATGCCTAAACTATCCGGCTTGAGTTTGTTGAAAACACTTCGGCAAAAGCCCAATGTCATTATTACTACGGCTTACCCCGAATATGCGGTTGAAGGTTTTGAACTCGAGGTTGTTGATTATCTACTCAAGCCTTTTTCTTTGGAGCGTTTTCTTCAGGCAGTCATGAAGGTGCGAAAAAAAGATACAGCGCTGCTTCAAGCAACGGTTGCCCCAGCAGAACAAACCGACCCGGTCCTCTTTATCAAAAGCGATAAGAAAATCATTCGCTTACCCATGAATACGATACGGTATGTGGAGGCCTATGGTAATTACATTAAGATCTATGCGCCACAAATGCTGTTGACCGCCCAAACATTGACTGAATTTTTGGAAAAACTTCCGTCCCAATACCTTCGTGTCCACAAGTCGTTTGTGGTAAATTTTGACTATCTGAAGCTTATTGACGGCAATCAGATCGTACTACAAGACGACACCAAACTGAGTATCGGAAAATCGTATCGAAAGAAAGTATTAGAATATATTGAAAGTTACTAATAATCAGACAATTGATTTAAATTACTTCAAGTAATAGTTTTTTGTCATTTCTTCCATCACCCAATTGGTTCGAACAGCGCTTTTGCCGGTACTCGGGCAATTTCCTTTTCCTAAAATATCATCGACCACGGTTTGTATCAAGGGTTGCTGAATGTGATGGGGCAGCTCAAAGGTTAGGGTCTCCGCAGAGCGGTCACTCTTTTCGATATGGAGTTCTGGAGCTCCGAAAAAAGAAAGGCGTAATTGACCTTTGCAGCCGATAAAGACCAGCTCATCTTTTTCTGAAACGGAATCCACGGTAAAACACCAAGTCCCCGATCCTTGAACCCCGCTTTCGAATACAAAACTGGAAGAGATGATATCGGCGGCCTGGTATAACCCGGCTTGATTCGCGGCATGTCCAACGACCGTTTTTATAGGGCCCAATACATAGTCGAGGTAATCCAGTTGATGTGCGGCCAGATCAAAGAAATAACCTCCTCCGGCAACTTCTGGATCTGTACGCCAATTGACAGGCATATTGGAAGTGATATTCGCCACAATATCCGGGTCGATGGTCTTGTGTAGCGTTATCCGCACCATTCGCAAGTCCCCGATACTTCCCTCGTCCAAAAGGGATTTTAACTTTTCGAAGTTGGGCAGCCTGCGTCGGTAGTATGCCACATAGAGGGGGACTTTCGCCTTTTGACACGCAGCGATCATCTTTTCACATTCCGCTGTGGTACGGGCCATTGGCTTCTCCACATAAATGGGCTTACCGGCTTGTGCGGCTTTTAGGGTCAATTCACAATGGGCGTTCGGTGGGGTCGCGATATAAATGGCATTTACGTTCGGGTCGTTGATTAGGGCATCGGCATCATCGTACCAGGTATTGATGCCATGGCGTATTGCGTAGTCTTTGGCCTTTTCACCGTTCCGTCGCATGACGGCCGTCACTGTCGAGTGGGGTATTTTCTGCATGGCCGGGGCGCTCTTAACTTCACAGACATCACCAACTCCTAAAATTCCCCATTTCACCGTATCACCGCTTATTTTCTTATCCATCTGCTGTTTTTGATTCGTTTAATAAGGCATTGAGTTCGCTCCAAACACCTTCGTTAATTGGAATCCCTTCCTTGAGGTGCAATTCCCTTCGCTTTTTGGTTTGACTACCCGGATATTCGATGGAGCGGCCTTCTTTTTCAGGCGTAGCAGCCTGCACATAGTTGATGATTTCATCTACCAACTGCTGGTGTCTTTGATTTTCATTGAGTTGCTGTGCATCAAAACAAATGAACACCTGTGATAGCCCGTATTCGGCTTCCAGTTCCCCGATTTGGGCGGTTGACTTACCGGAGGAAAGCAGCGTAACCAGTAGGTCCACTAGAATCGACATGCCCGATCCCTTCCAATAGCCTGTGGGAAAGAGTCTTTTGGTTTCTAAAATGGCCTTGGGGTCCTTGGTCGGCTTTCCTTCCGAATCGAATCCCCCGTCAAACGGAAGGTCTTTGTCTTCCATGGCATATTTCTCCATTTTCCCGTACGAGAATTGGGATAAGGACATGTCCAAGACAATATGTCCATTCGCGCTGGGTACGGCCATAATTAGGGGGTTATTGCCTGTATTGGCATCCATAGCGCCCCACGAGGGCATATTGGGCATCGTATTCGTAAAACATAAGGCGATACAGCCCGCTTCGGCGGCCTGCCATCCATAGGAGCCACCACGCATCCAATGACTGCCATTTTGGAGGGCCACGCAGCCCATGCCACCCGCTTTGGCCATTTCGATCGCCCGGTTCATGCAGAAGTGGGCATTGAGCGGACCGGGGCCCAATTTTCCGTTCCAACGCTCAAGGCTTCCGAGCGCCAATTCAAGTTCGGGACGCTCGCCCAACTTCACGTAGCCATCGGTAATGGTTTTCAAGAAAACAGGAAATCGATTCACCCCGTGGGAGTGATACCCGTCTAAAGTGGAATCGGCGAAGATTTTAGCACACAAAACAGATTCTTGAGGCGTAAACCCTGTTTTTAATAATATGTGTTTTAAAAGTTGAAGTAAATCGTCATAAAATACTGTAATCATATTATTTATGATTTATTTATAAGTTTTAAAATGAAGCGGGAAAAATACTTTTACTGTCTATTTTCCATAAAAAATAGAAACCTCCCATACCTTGCGAAGATACTCAAAAGATACGGCTAACGAATAAAAACGGACAAGAACGTTATCGTTAACGGAAAAAGAGGGCGCCTTAGTGAAAATCGGGCCAATAGTCCGCGATTTTGCTACGTAGAAAGGTTACGCTACGACGCAATTGGTCCATACCATCAACCCCATCTTCGATGCTGATCCAACCGTCGAAACCGACCCGATGGAGTTCCTTGAAAATGGCATCATAGTCGTTCAACCCTTTGCCGATTTCGCCATGACGCAGTCTTTTGGCATAGCCTAATACCCCAGTTTCCTCCTTCCGTAAGTCCTCAATCGTACCTTCGATAAGATAACGATCACTGGCGTGCATGGTGACGACCCGACTTGAAATGCGATAGAGCAGTTCCAACGGGTCTTCCCCGGCCAGAAAGGCATTGCTCGGATCATAATTTACGCCGAAATTCGGATGGTCGATGGCGGCTACCAAACGACAGAAAACGTCCATTTTCTGCGCAAATTCCGGATAGGCCCAAAAATCATCCTTATAATGGTTTTCAAGAATCAACGTAATTCCTCTGTCTTGTGCATAAGGTAGGCATTGATGAATACATTCCGCGGCCAATGCGATTCCTTCGTCCATGGAAAGTTCTGGACGTCTTTGGCCCGAAAGCACTCTGCAGTAGGATCCGCCCAATACACTGGTCATATGGATCCAATGCTTCTGTTTTCGTATTTCCGCTGCTCGAAAAGCGGCATCGGGATGCGTAAAATCCGGCGAGCAGCAAAGCATGGGAATACATTTGCCGTGGGCTTCGACCAAGCTTCGGAATTCCGGCCATTTGGTTTCCTCAGTCATTTCAAGGAATCCGGCATACCACTCCAATCCGTGAACGGGTAGTTCCGTTGCCAGATCGATCCATTCCCGTACGGTCATGCGCCCTGTTTTGCAAAGGTCGTTCATATAGGCTTTGGGAAAAACGGCTAATTGAGGCATCGTAATAAAGAGATTATTTAGGGGGATTCCTCCCGATCATGGGGAATTGTTCGACTTCAAGGACTTGACCACTGATGGGGCCAGATTCATCCGATAACAAATAAATGGCCGCCATGGCGAGTTCTTCGGGTTTGAACAGTCTCTCGGCCGGAGCGAAGACATCGGGTAGGGTTTTGTGCCAATCGTCTGGTTTTCCCTGTTCACGTTGGTTCACGAATTCATGCTCGGTCAATATCCAACCCGGATTGATCTGATTGACCCGAATGCCCTTTTCTCGAAATAAGGTATCTCCCAAATTCCGGCTCAAGGTCATCAACGCGCCCTTGGATATGCTATATGCCAGTAGATTGGGTTCCCCGCTCCACGAATTGATCGATCCAATATTCACCACATTGCCTCTTGTCTGTTCCAAATAGGGTAGGGCGGCCTGAATGATGGCGAAAGGGGCAATCGTATTGACGGCCAACATCCGTTCCAAATAGGGTACGGTAGTGGTATCCATATTGGAGGAAGCCACGATAGCGGCATTATTGACCACGGCATCAAGCTTTCCAAAGGTGGTGATGGCCTTTTGAACCAGTTTTTCAGGAGCGTCCTGTGCTGTGATATCGATGGTGAGTCGGGTAGTGACCTCTTCATCGAATTCCTGCATTAATTCTTTACCCAATTCATCCCGCAAACCATTCAATACCACGCGCGCACCTTCACGTACACAAGTTCTGGCGATAGCGCGGCCGATACCGGTATAACTTCCAGTAATCAAGATGACTTTATCTTCTAATCGCATACTTCTTACTTCGGGGTTAATACACTTTTGACCACTTTTCCGGAATGCATCTGTTCAAAGGCCTCGTGCCAGTCACCGAGTGACCACACGCCACCGATGATGGGCTTCACATCTAATTTTCCAGTGGAGAGGAGTGCCAGTACCTTTTCCCAAATCGGCCAATTATGGCTGAAACTTCCTTGTAAGGTGACATTTTTTTGAATCAAAGGGTCTAAGGAATAGTTCATCGGTTGTGGTCCCCACCCGACCTTAGTGATATGTCCGTTGGGCCGTACATAATCCAGGGCCGATCGAAGGGTAGCACTGACCCCTGCGGCATCGATAACACAATCGACACCCATACCGTCATAGCGCATGGCCCATTCGGTGACGTCACCAATAATGGTCTCGCAGCCATATCCCTTCGCGATTTCCAATCGGCTGCGGTCGTTTTCCAATCCAACAATAGCCACTTCGGCTCCTGCCAAGGTTGCCATCGCGGCACATAGGATGCCTATAGTACCAGGACCCAACACCAGCACCCGATCTCCCGGCCGTATGGTCGAATTCACTAGTACTGCGTTGTACGCTACGGCACAAGGTTCTGTCAAACAAGCCTGTTCAAAGGGCAACTGATCCGGTACGCGATGCAAGCAGCGTGCAGGCACCCTCACAAAACGGGTCATGGCCCCGTTGACCCCATACCCAAAGCCTTTACGTGTGGGGTCTAGATTGTACAACCCCTGTCTAGAAAGCGGATTGGTGGCATCGATAACAGCAGCGGTCTCGCTCACTACACGATCCCCTTCTTTCCAGCCGTCAACGTTGGTGCCTAATTCCACGATATGGCCACCGAACTCATGTCCGAGTACAACGGGATAATTGACAGGCCAGCTGTGGTCGGCCGTCCATTGATGTAGGTCACTGCCGCAAACTCCCACATTGGCCACTTCCAATAAGACTTCATCGGTTCGAATACGAGGACGGTCAAGCTCTCGAAGTGCTACACTTCCCTTCTCTTCGGCATAATTAACGACGGCTATTGATTTCATATCGGTACGGTTCCTTTATTGGACATTCCCATAGGAATGAATTTTGTTACAGATGAGGCGAAGGGAGTGTTCCAAATCGCCATCGGCCGTTGTAAAAGCTTCTGCGTCTATGGTAAGAGGAGCGCCCAACACCACCATGGGTGCACCATAGGCCGGGCATTGAATCGCCTGCTCGAGTGAGAGTCCTCCCACCGCCTGAACAGGTACGGAAACCGCTTCGACAACTTCGCGCAGCTCATCTAAAGGGCTGGGCATACGCTGTCCCATAGCAGCGATTCCCCGTCGTTCATCATAGCCGATATGGTGAATGACATAATCGCATCCCAAATCCTCCAAAAGTTTTGCACCTGCGATCATATCGGGGCATCCGAGATTATCTCCCATCACTTGTATCCCAAAATCGGCTCCGGCCTTTACCACCATCTTGATCGTTTCCGCATGGGCCCGCGCCATGACGACCACATGGGTAGCACCGGCTTTTGCCATCATTTCAGCTTCCAAATACCCGCCGTCCATGGTCTTTAAATCGGCCACAATAGGGATTTCTGGAAAGGCCTTTCGCAAGCGGCGAACCCCGTGCAAGCCTTCCGCTAAGAGCAGGGGAGTGCCTGCTTCCAACCAATCGACCCCAGCACGAAGGGCCATAGCGGCCGTTTGCAATGCTTCATCGATATCGGTCAGATCTAAGGAAATTTGTACAACGGGCTTCATTGGTTAAATATATAGATTTCAGACTACAAAACGTCCAGTATTCGTTGCGCGTCCTGACCGATCCTTTTTTTGGTCGCTTCCGTAATATACCTGCGTTGATCCAACTGTTGCGGCTGATCGGTCGCACAGAAATAACTGTGGATACTTCTTCTTTGATTTTGGGTGTGGTTGATCGTACCACCATGCCATACATGCGAATTGAACACGAATACGGACCCTGCCGGCGCAAGGATCTTGATTTCTTTAGGATGCGCCTCAAGGGGATCTGGCATGACATCTTCAGGCAAAGCGCTTGATTTATGTGTGCCCGGAACAATACGCGTGGCTCCATTGTTTTCGACAAAATCATCGAGGAGCCAAATGGTATTGCAAACCTTATATCCGCCAATGGGAACCGTGTTGCCATAATCGACATGCAGTTTTTGCAACCCTTGTCCAGGTTTTGACGCACGGTAGTTCAGGGAAGATAACTTATAGGCTTCACCAAGTACCGCTTGTATGGCGGACAACACTTTGGGGTGGGTATAGAACCGATCGAAGATTGCGCCCTTATTGACCAGATCGGCCAGGCGATCGGCACCATTTTCCTTGGGGTGGCGTATGTATTTGGAATCGAACAATTCCGAACCGGCCTGCGCTCCCTCTTGTAGGATCAGTTCATCGATGCGTTGATTGACCTCGGCCACTTCCGAAGGAGATAATAAGGGACCAAGGCCCACATATCCGTCACGATCCAATTGTTCTATTTCCGTTGCAGAGAGCATAGCCATAAAATTTAAGTTCACGAACTTCATCCAGTTCCCTAACAAGATATGAAAATCGGTTATATTTGAAAGCACCAATACGGTAACACAGTACTTATGAAGCATGACAAATGCAATACCCGCAGGGATTTCATCAAAAAAACTGGGCTAGTAACCGCGGCTTCCATGATTTCGATACCCCACTTTTCGTTCACCGATTCGTTCAAGTTCAAAATGGGGTTGCAACTGTTTACCATCCGTGATGCGATGGAGAAGGATCCTGTCGCCACGTTAAAGACGGTGGCCCGCTTGGGATATCAAGATTTGGAAACCTATGGTTATGATGGCGAGAACGATAAATACTATGGCCAGAGCACGTCGGATTTTAAGAAGCTACTGGAAGACCTTCAATTGACCGCAACCAGCGGCCACTATAATTTTTCGGATTATTTCATGGCTTCGGAAGATGAACTCCGCCGTTTTGTGGACCAATGCATCGTCGGTGCAAAAGGCCTCGATAAAAGCTATATTACTTGGCCTTGGTTGGCACCGGAATATCGGACTATTGAAAATTTTAAAATCCTAGCCGATAAATTGAACCGCATCGGGGAACAGGTCACTCAAGCCGGATTGGGATTTGCATATCACAACCACGATTTCGAGTTTACCGACCACCATGGCGAAATGGGGTACGATAGCATTCTCTATAATACCGATCCCGAACTGGTGAAACTGCAAATGGATATGTATTGGGTAGTGCATTCGTCCAAATTTAGTCCCAAAGAGTTTATCACGAATCACCCCGGTCGTTTTGTGATGTGGCATATCAAGGATATGGATAAGGTTACCCGTGATTATTCAGAGCTAGGGAACGGATCTATTGATTATGTAAAGATGCTGTCGGAAATCGATACCGATGCCCTGGAATTCTACTATTTGGAACAAGGAGGCAATTTCGCGCAGAATTCCATGCAGAGCATTACAGATAGTGCCGCCTACTTCAAGAAACATTTGCAACGTTATTTGTGATATGAACGGGATACTAAAAAATGTAAGGCTGAATTGCCTAGTCGGACTTCTACTGATCGTATCTTGTCAGGAAGTCAAGCAGCAACATGACGATACGGAAACCTGGATCAGTCTGTTCGATGGGACCAATTATCAAGATTGGACCCCGAAGTTCAAAGGATCCGAATTAGGGGTGAACTATAAGGATCGATTTGTCTATAAGGATAGTTTGCTTAGTGTTCGGTATACGGAACAGGATACGTTTCACGGGAACTTCGGACACTTATACTACAAGCAGAAGTTTTCGCACTATAAACTGCGTGCTACCTATCGATTTCGGGGTGAGCAAATGACAAACGGACCCGCATGGGCCGTTCGCAATAATGGATTGATGTTGCATTGCCAAGAACCGTCCACGGTAGGACTAGATCAAGATTTTCCCATTTCGTTGGAACTGCAATTATTGGGCGGAAATGGTACCGATCTACGTACGACAGCTAATCTGTGTACCCCGGGCACCAATGTGGTCATGGGTGATACCTTATTTACGCCCCACTGTATCGGTTCCACTTCTAAAACGTATCATGGCGACCAATGGGTTACGGTAGAGGCCCTTGTTCTGGGAGACTCGCTAGTGCAACATATCATGGAAGACGAAGTCGTCTTGCAATTTTCGTCCCCGACCATTGGTGGTGGTGCCATAGCAGGGTATACTGAAAAAGCATACCAAGAAGGGAAACCGTTAAAAGAGGGGTATATTTCAATTCAGGCCGAGACACATCCTATCGATTTTAAATCCATTGAAGTACTGGATCTTTGTGGCTGTATGGATAAAGAAGCAAAGAACTACAAGTCTTATTATGTCAAGGCCGATACTACCAAATGTGACTATTAAAACATAACACGATACCATGGAAGTACATAAAATACATTGGGATGACGTGCCGGTAGAGCAGGTCACCCCGAAAATGCAGCGGAAACTAGTCTATGGGAAAAAGGTCATGGTCGCACGAATGAAGTTCAAAGATGGTTTTTTGGTTCCCCTGCACGAGCACGAGAACGAGCAGATCACCAGTGTCATTTCAGGAACCATTCGTTTTTGGTTCGGTGCGGAAAAGGAGCAGACCTTTGATCTGAATGCGGGAGAGGTGGTGGTCATTCCCCCACATATGCCCCATGAGGCCCTGATGATCGGAGATGTAGAGGAAATCGATACCTGGGCCCCGATTCGTGAGGATTGGCTGGATGGCACTGATCATTATCTTAGAAAATAACCTGGCCACGCTTCAGTAATTCTTCAGTACCCTATTATTTCAGACTGAATGGGTAGTTTGTAACATTCCAGCAGGCGGATACGACGATTGGGTACTTTTTATAGTTCATCTATGGTGTCAAATGCCATCTTTGTGATCATTATGAATCCACCGAAAAAATAACCATTATGAAATTCACTTCCGCTTACCTCAAAACACTTTTGATCGCTCTATTTTTTTTAGGGATGTCCTCCAAAACTTGGGCACAAGACACCTTATCGACCAGCGATTGGCAAGTAGACCTCCGGTTTCTTCAAAAAACCGTTCATACGTCATATCCCTTTTTGTTCAAAAAGGTAACCGCCAAGAAGTTTGATGCGGAGGTAGAAAAATTTTACGAGGAAATTCCCGATCTAGAAGCTCATGAAATCAAGGTGGGCATGGCCCGTATGGTGTCACTGTTTGCCTATGGGCATACCCAAATTCCGTTTAGTACGATTGCCAAAGAGGCCGTACTTCCCGTAAACCTGTACCATTTTAAAGAAGGTGTCTTTGTTGAGGGGGTACGTAAAGGCGACGAAAAAGCCTTGGGCGCCAAAGTACTTCAAGTCGCAGGAACTGCGGTCACAGAAGCCCTGAAAGCCGTTCGCCCTGTCGTACCAGTAGAAAACGATCAGTACTTCAAGGCCTATGGGCTGCGATTTCTGACCGTGCCTTCCGTCTTACATGCCCAAGGGGTCATTGCTGATATTTCCGACAGCATCACCCTGACCCTTGAAAAAGAAGGTGTCGTTTTCGACCACACCTTTACAGCGGTTCCCTTATCCGAACTATCCCGTGACTATTGCTTGACGATACCCAATGAAACGTGGATCAGCGTACGTCCGCAAGACGAAACTCCCTTATATCTCAAACAGTTAAACGAGAAATTCTATTTTTTCGAGTTCCTTCCCGAGTCAAAGACCTTATATGTTCGGCAAAGTTCCGTTTTCAATGATGACAAGGAATCGTTACAGGACTTCTACACCCGCCTATTCGAATTTATCGATACCAATGCAGTCGAAAAGTTGGTGTACGATGTACGGCTGAACGGTGGCGGTAATAATTTTAACAACAAGCCGTTCATCAAAGGGATTATGGCGCGACCGAAAATCAATACCCGAGGAAAATTCTTCTATATTATCGGCCGCAATACCTTTTCGGCCTGCCAAAACCTGACCAATGAAATCGAAAACTATACCGAAGCCATCATTGTTGGGGAACCCACGTCAGAGAACAAGAACTTTTATGGGGATGCGAGAAGAGTGACGCTTCCCAACTCAGGAATCAACGCCTATTTGTCACACGCATGGTGGCAAGATTTTGCGCCATGGGATACCAGTGACTGGACCTTGCCCCATATTGCCGTTGAAATGGGTTTTGCCGATTATATCGCTAATGAAGACCCGGTTTTGGAAGCCGCCCTGAACTATACCGAAACAGGATTCATTCTCGATCCCCTTGATCATTTGACCCAGTTGTTCGTCGCCGGGAAATTTGAGCAATTGCGGAGCGACGGAAAAAGAATCGCCCAAGATCCAGCCTATAAGTATTATGATTTCAAGGAAGAGTTCAGCACCGCCGGGTACCGGCTCTTGCAAGGCGGGAATGTCGAAGGCGGGTTGTTCGTTCTAGAACTGATTACCGAGTATTATCCTGATTCGGTAGGGGCCCTGTTCAATCTTGCTACCGCACAGGAACAGGCGAAACAAGTGGACAAGGCCAAAGAAAGTTACAAGAAGCTACTGGCTTTGGACTCCAATAGCCCTATGGTGCAAGCGGCACGTAACAATCTTGAAAATTTGGAGAAGCAATAGCGGGGTAGTGCTATAAATTCGTATTTTTCCAAGGCAGAAAGATGACCAAGATAGCACTTGCACATACCACGATTTTACTCACTGGGGCCTCAGATGGAATAGGAAAGGGGCTTGCCCACTACCTATTGAAAATGGGTGCGAAGGTGGCGGTGCATTACAATAGCAATAAGGCCTCGGCCGAAGCGTTGGTGGCCGAGTATCCCGATACGTCCATGGCCTTTCAGGCCGACCTTTCCGATACAGAAGCGGTATGTGCGCTATTTGCGGCGGTAGCGGACCATTTTGGAACGATCGATACCGTTATCCTCAATGCCGGGGTATTTCTAAAGCACTCTTCGGAAGGCAGTACGGAGGATTGGTTCACCATCTGGAAAAAAACCCTTTCGATCAATCTGGATGCTGTAGGACTTTTGACCAAACTGGGTCTGGACCATTTTCGAGAACGGGGAGGAGGCCGTTTTATTTATATTGGAAGCAGGGCCGTGTTTCGGGGTGAAACCGAAGAATACTTGGCCTATGCCGCTTCAAAGGGTGGCTTAACCTCCTTGGCCCGAAGCGTCGCACGTTCCTTTGGAAAACAAAATATTAAATCCTTTATCGTTTCCCCAGGGTTTACCCGCACCCAAATGGCGGAACAGTTTATCGCCACCTACGGGGAAGAACGGGTACTCAATGAAATCGCCTTAAACGAACTGACCCGTCCCGAAGATCTAGCGCCCCTAGTGGCGTTGATGTGTAGTGGCGGAATGGATCATGCCACAGGGGCAACAATTGATGTGAATGCCGGAAGTCACATCCGATAGGCTTTTTTTGTAACTTTAAGGAAATGATCAGGTCTTTTGGCATAAGTATTGCTGCCTATTTAGCGTTGATCTAAAGGGAAAAAATTATGCGAATCAGGGAAATTTCAATCGGACTACTACTATGTGTTTTTTTCATCGGATGTTCATCCTCCAAAAAGGCCGTTGTGGCCAACCCTGCTTTGGATGCCCTGATCAGCGAACAGTCTTTCAAATTCGAGGTGAAAACCGTGGAACCCCAAGTGACTACGGCCCTCCAGCAAATCGCCAATAGTGGTCTTATTCCGCCAGGAAACACCATTGGAAATATCAATGTCGCCGGAGCGGGATATTTTCTGAGTATGGAAGGAGACCAGGTCAAAGCCAATATGCCCTACTATGGGGAACGGCAAATGGGTGGCGGATATGATAGCGATTCCGGAATCGAATTTGAAGGCACGGCAAAGGATCTCAAGATCGAAAAGGATGAGCTCAAGCAACGGTATACCATTAGCTTCACGGTTAATGGTTCTGACGAAAACTATTTTGTAACGATTACTACCAGCGCCAATATGAATGCAGAGGTGTGGGTGCGCAGTTCGCATCGAAATCGCATCCGATATAATGGCGCAGTAGCCGAGCTATCTTCCGAAAAGTTGGCGTCTCGTTAAGACGTCGCACAAGAATTCTACTACGCTGCGAAACCCTTTCGCTTTCTGATTTTAGTCTTCCGTAATCAATTTCACTTCCTTAGATAGTTATAAAACTCTCTTAGCCCCTGCAAAAAGGGAAATGGCGGGTGAATGACGGGTGAAGTACGACCCAATTTCTTGGGTGCCTACATGGGATATGGGATATTGCGCTTGAATCTAAAATCTATATATCATGTCAAGCAAAACTTTTTACCCCGCAACCATTTTTCGTTATGCCCTATCTTTCTTGATCAGCCTACTCAGCGTCCCGAATTTTGTAGACGCTTGCACTACGGTCAGCGCCGTCGCAGCAAACGGACACGTTTGGACGGCCAATAATGAGGACGGTCCTTTCGGGGTAGCCAATTTTATCAACGTTTTCCCCCGTTCGGGAACGGATCGATACGGCTACTATACGCTATCTTATCTATCCCCTCGATACGGTCAAGGCGGGTCCATACAGGGCGGTATGAACGAGGCCGGGTTAAGCTTTGATTTCAATCAGATTCCCTTTGTCCAAGAATTTGACCCGGACAGCAGAGCGGCCTATCCCGGAGGTAACGCCGCTATTTTGCCCCATATTCTGGGCACCATGGCATCCGTGGAGGAGGTCATTGCCTTTTTCGATGCCTATTGGTTCGTGGATGGTTTTCGGGAAGCCCAAATGCACGTATCGGACAAAAGCGGCAGGTTCGCGATTATTAGCGCATCAGGTAGTCGATTGATGGAAAAGGGCCAGCCTTTGGTCTCCACTAATTTCGATATTGCGGGTAATGCCGATGGAACCTCTTGTTGGAGATATCCTATTGCCACTGAACAGCTCGCTACAAAGGTTATCGGTCTTTCCACCATGGAATTGATCTGTAGGGAAACGGCACAGAAGAACGGTGCAACCATGTACTCGAATATCCACAACCTAACAACGGGCGATATTTGGTTCTTTTCAAAGCATGACCCTGAAAAGCTGATACATACGAATCTTACCGAAATGCTGGCCAAGGGGAAAAAATCGTATACGTTCAACGACCTGGAATCACTCGTAACATATCGCCCAGAACACCGGTGGAAGACTCCGGCACCCATAGCGTTTTCCCAAAGTGAGGTACAGGATCATTTGGGGAGCTATTCGCATTCCTATTTGGGTCCTATTCAGATTGCGCCTACCGATGAGGGCATCGAAGTATCGTTTGTTGACGGAACCAATGAGGTGCTCTATCCAATCGCAAAAAATCGATTTTCCCATCGTGATTTTGACTTTTGTATTACATTTGAAACGGATGGGGTATCGGGCCGACCGAAGATAAGCCTCTATGAAAACGGGTATTGGTCCTTTTCCGTTGCGAAATCCGATGTTGCCCAACAACCAGACGATTCCAAAAAATGAAGCAGCCCGAACTCGGACAGAAAATATCAGCACTGCGAAAGTCCAAAGGACTTACACAAGAAGAATTGGTAGATCGCTGCAACATTAGTGTCCGTACCATACAGCGTATAGAAACGGGGGAGGTCAATCCAAGGAGCTATACCGTCAAGACCATTCTAGAAGCCCTCGAATCGGACTTTAATACCTTGCGGGAGGATTATGGTTTTTCAAAACGCCTTTTGCGCTCCTTGCAATGGGCATGGATCGCGGGAATACTCTATTTCATTCTAGGGTTTCCCGAGGGTATCATGGACTTTACAAGGTTTATTGAAAGTTCGGGAATACCGGAATCCGTAGTTTCCGACTTTCTGCCCGTGGTCGATAATGGTCCCTATGCCTACTTGACGGTCAAGGTACTGGCAGTGCTATCCTATCTGTTCTTTATGCAAGGGTTCGTATCGATTGGCGCTAACTTCAGTGATTCGTTTCTATCCGGTGTATCCAAGATACTAATGGCGCTGATGGGGGCTATTGCTCTGTATGATATCTTTTCGCTGTTCTATCCGACAATTGACAGTATTTTAATTCAGATTGCCGTTTCCATAGTCCTTGGAGCCCTGAGCGTACTTTTCGGAATTGCACTCCTAAAACTTCGGGCGAGAGCGGGTACGATTGGCCTCATTGCCGGAATTTTGGAAATCGTGACCGGTGTCCTGTTCCTTTTGTTGGTGCCCATAGCATTGGCTATTCGTATGTTGGCCGGCTTGTTGGAAATCATTATCGTCTATCAATTTTCAAAAACGATGTCGGAATAACTTGGTATCACTTCTGGCCATGTACGAGGGTCGTTGGCTTCAAGAAACTTTCAATTTTTGAAAAAAATCCACTTTTCCCGTAACATTTGCCGACCGCGTCGCGTCTACTACCTATACGACGTATTCATCATTCAAAAAAATCAATCATGAAAAAAGTTACACTTGTCTGCGCCCTAGTTCTTATGGCCGCCGTTTCCGCCTTTGCCCAACACCGCGAAACCCTTAATTTGGGGGATTTTGACCGCGTAAAACTAGATGGTAACATTCGCCTCTATATCGAAGAAGATCGAGAGGCAGAGGTCATCGTTGAAGCCCGAAAAAGCCGCTATTTTGACGATTACCGTATGGAAGTCCGCAATGGGGTACTCTATATCAAATATAGGTCCCATGACTTTGGCAGCACCCCAAAGCTCAAGGTGTACCTTACACACCCTGAATTGAAAGGGATCGATATGGATGGCTTTATCTACCTGAATTCAAACAACACCATCACCAGCGAAAGTTTGGCCATCAAAGGGGACGGATTTATTCGTGGTACCGTGGCCGTTGATGTACAATCGCTGAAAGTGGGCTTGGATGGCTTTTGTTTTATGAGTTTTGAGGGAAAAGCGACAAAATCGGACCTTCGTCTTGACGGAATGGGACGTATCAATGCTAAAGACCTCGACTCTCAGGTGCTACACAAATCGGCCGATGGATTAGCGGGAATCCCGACCCGCCACCATTAGGGATAGGGTCGGTTCAAGGCCCCTAAGAGGTTACCCGGTATTTTGTTACTTTTAAGGTATGAGGGTCCGCAACACACTACTAGTTTTGTTGATCTGCGGCACTGGCTTCGCCCAGGGGGAGTATACCGCCCAACGCCGGAGTATGGTCAAAACGCAGCTTCAGAATAGGGACATAGCAGATGAAGCGACACTACGCGCACTATTGAATGTGCCACGGCACGAATTCGTTCCGTTGGCCCAAAAACCCTACTCCTATTGGGATCGGCCTTTGCCAATAGGTGAGGGGCAGACCATCTCACAACCCTATATCGTGGCCTTTATGACCCAGGCCTTGAAATTGAAAACGTCCCATCGGGTCCTGGAGGTGGGCACAGGTTCGGGCTATCAGGCAGCGGTTTTGGCGAAGATCGTCGATTCTGTTTATACCGTTGAGATCGTGGAGGCATTGGCCCGTACCGCAACAAAACGTTTGCAACGGCTAGGGTATGACAATGTCATCGTCAAGTCTGGAGACGGATATCACGGCTGGACCGAAAAAGGCCCCTTCGATGCCATTATGGTCACCGCTGGTGCGGATAGCATTCCAGAACCGCTAGTGGCGCAGCTCAAAATCGGGGGACGGATGATCATTCCCGTAGGGCCACACAACGGGATACGCCAATTGGTACTGCTCATCAAAAAGAAAAACAAACTGATCAAAAAGAATCTGATGGCCGTTCGGTTCGTACCGTTTACACGCTCCGAAGACTAGGGGTGGTCACGCTATGTTATCTCCAATTCGTTTTTATAACACGTTAAAATTGAGTTAATTGGCGTAGGATCAAACAGGATTCATTCCAGAATTCAATATTTTCAAGGGTAACTAATGACACCTAGAAAATGAAAAAACTGATATTGGCGTGCTTCTTATGCGCCCTTGTAGCCGTGATGATGTCCAATAGGGACGCTACCCAACCGGAATCCGATTTAACTGCTGATTTTATAATCGGGAATCCTGAAATCGCTTCCATCGATCAAATGAGTTTTGGTCCCGATGGAATTCTGTTCTTGGGCGATTCAAAAAACGCAGCGGTCTATGCCGTTGACACAAAGGATATACAATCGAATACCGAAGGGGAGGAGCTGCGCATCGAAGGATTCGATACCAAAGTTGCGGCCGCGTTAGGCACCACGGCCGATCAGATCAGCATCAAGGAGATGGTGGTCAATCCTATTTCCAAAAAAATCTACTTTGGGGTGCAGACAGCCGATGGTAGTCCCGTTTTGCTTCGCATCAAAGGGGAGGGGTTCGAGCATGTTCCGCTGAAAGAGGTGAGCTATTCCAAAATCGACTTGGCAGATCCGATAGCCGTTGATGCCAAGGACAAAAGAGATCGCCCGTTACGGACATGGGCCATTTCAGAATTGAAGTATCACAAAGGCAAGGTATTGGTATCCGGATTGTCGAACAAAGAATTCGGTTCCACCTTTAGAAGTATTCCTTTTCCCTTTGTGGATAGTCAAGACTATGCCTCGCTTGAAATCTGGCATGCCGCGCATGGGGCCTATGAAACCCATGCCCCCATCAAGACCTTTGATATCATTCAACTCGATAAGGTAGATCATTTGATGGCGAGCTATACCTGTACGCCCTTGGTGCTCTTTCCCCTGGAGACCCTAAAAAATGGAGAACATACCAAAGGTCGCACCGTAGCCGAGCTCGGGGCCGGTAACTCCCCATTGGATATGATTTCCTATGAAAAAGAGGGGCAGACCTATTTCTTGATGTCCAATAGCAATCGGCCGGTGATGCGTATTAAATACGACGATATCGCCAGTTTCAAGGAGACCATGACCGAACCCGTACCCGTATTCGCGGAAACCGAGGGGGTTCCGTATGATAATTTGCCTTTTCCTTACGTGCTGCAAATGGATAAGCTGGATGCTACAAATGTGGTCTATCTGCAACGGGCTTCGGATGGAGATCTCGTATTGCGTACACGTACCACAAAATGGATGTAGGTTTTACAAACCCTATTCCCAAAAAGATCAAGTATGGCTTGGTCTTTTTTTGTGGCCTACTGTGTATCGGCTGTGGTAGGGAAGGGGTGGTCACCATCAAACAGGTCGACTATGAGCATGCGAAAGCCGTAGGGGTTACGTTCGATACGGCCATGGATGTCGAACAGCTACGGGTCTTTGTGGGGGCCGAATCCCAGACGTCGGTCATTGGGGTGATTGTCAGTGAGGGACACCGACATCGTTTTACACCCGTGGTTCCCTTTACATCGGGACAGACCTATACGCTACGCCAACAAGATACGGTGGTGCTGGCTTCCTTTTCGATTCTCGAAGTGCAAGGTATTCCCCCCGCAGAAGTATTGGCCATTTATCCACAGGTGGATACCGTACCCGAGAATTTGCTAAAGGTCTATTTGGAATTCAACCGGCCGATGCAGCGCTTGGAAAACGCTCTGGACCACATTACAGTGACCGATGCGACCGATGGAACCGTTGTGCAGCCCTTTTTGCGTCTGGAATCGGAACTCTGGAATGCAGAGGGCACGCTTTTGACCCTGTGGTTGGACCCAGGCCGTATCAAGACCGATCTGATTCCCAATCGTGAACTGGGGCTACCTTTAGTATCGGGGAAACGCTATCGATTGGAAATCGATTCCAGTTGGAAATCCCAAGACGGGATGGCCTTACAACAACGCTATTCCAAAATCTGGGTGGTAGGCCAACGGGATGATCAGCGACCCGCGCTTAGAAATTGGACCTTGGAATGGAAAGAAGCCACCGGGAAAGCGCCCCTGACTATTGATTTTGGCGAGCCCATGGATGCCTTTTTGGGGGTAGAGACCCTGCGGTTTTTTGATGATTTGGGGCGGGTCAACGGAAAGCTGGAATTCGTAGGACAACAGCAACAGCAGCTGCGTTTTACGCCCGAACGGGAGTGGCAAGGACCAGAAATCAAGATTCAGGTAGAAAACCGTCTGGAAGATTTGTCCGGTAATAATCTAGCGCGCCTTTTCGACCGCCCGATAGCCGAAGACTCGGAAGCGGAGCCCGATACGGGCAAGTCGCAAACCCTAAGGATCCGACGAAAGGAGTAGGGCCCGCTGTGCCAATATTCCCCTTGGTTCCGTATCTTGGAAACCAATTCGAAAAGTTACCATGAAAATAGAGAGCACACGGTTAAGGATGACCCTTTGGTGTTGGGTACTGTGTAGTAGCCTATCCGTTGTGAGGGCCCAAGAGGCCGAATCAAAGGTGGAGATCAGTTATATCGCCCATGCCAGTTTTACGATCGAGTATCAAGAGACGCGGATTCTACTGGATCCCTATGCAGACAAGATTTGGTTGGGCTATGATTTCCCAAAGGGGGTGACGGCCGATGCGATATTCAGCACACATCCGCATTATGATCATGACGGGGGACTTTTTCGTGGAAAGACACCTTATTGGAAAGACCATATTCCTTTTTACCAAGACCCGGGCACCTATACGATAGGGGATTTTAACATCACGGGCCTGACGGGCAAGCATTGTGATCCCTATGGCAAGGAATTCGATCAAAAGAACACGATTTGGAAGATCCAAGTCGAGGAGCTGACCATCGTGCATTTGGGCGATAATGGCCCCCTGACGGAACAACACTATCAGGAATTGGGACCCGTGGACATCCTTATGGTCGCGATTGATAGTCAATACCATATTCTCAAGAAGGAGGAATTGGCGGTGGTTTTGGAGCGTATCGCCCCAAAGGTGATCATTCCGATGCATTACCGTATTCCCGAATTGGAGGAGCATGCCGACAAACCCGAAGATTTGGGGGAAATCGGAGCGTGGCTGGAGGGGAAGCCCAATGTACTGCGCTTGCCCGATAACACCCATAGTTTTGGGCCAAAGCGGTCCAAAAAAGAACCCCAACAAATCGTGGTTTTTGCCCATGATCCGCGTATAACGCCTTAAATCACCCAACTTTTTAGCGTAAGCCCAGTAGAAATGTTAAAGTGCTCACAAACTTGAGGCTACAAGGGGCTTAGAACTTTTCTAAATAAACATTGTTTAATAAATTTATAGAAACTTTAAACGTTGTATAGAAATGGATTTGTTACTAAAAGCGAATGCTTTCGAGAAGATGAAAATGAGCCATATGAGCACGAGTGATCGGGTGATGGCATCACGGGAGGCCAAGGAGTTGGTATTGGCCATAAATGAAATCTACAAAAAAACCAAGGATTCGAAATTGATGGACGTCATGAAGCGAATCACGGAAAAGAAACGCAAGATCGACAAGCGTCTCAAAGGACGTTTGACGGCCTAAGAAACCGGGCACCAAGACCTCAGGGGCTTTCGGAAAGAAATTGCTATGAATTTCAACGAATAACTCAATTCTAAAATAGAATAACCTGAACTTGGTGCCTTAATAAATTTGGTGGTGCTTAGTAGTGGAGAAAAATGAAGGGAGAGAAGGCACCATGTCCATGGAGTAGTTGAAATATTCTATTTTACATAATATAAATTATAGTACACTTATAGCAAATTAGCGCATAGCGTATTTCCACGCTATTTTACATAGTTACGTTATAAGTCCTGAAAGAGAATTATAACTTAGACAATCACCATGAGGGGGATTTATTATCATTATCTAAGTGGCTTAACCGAGCTATTTATATGTTTCATTATCTGCCAACAGATACCTTTTCAGAATTAGAAAGACAAAATGTTAGTCATGTTTTGATTGAGTTAAAAGAGGCAGCTATGGAGATTTATTACATAAAGTCCGACCATTAAATAATTTATCCCTAAGAGCTATTAGCAGGTTTTTGTAATTTCTCATAATTAGTTTTAATATTTGGTTTATTACAGAATCTCATCAATTCATCAAGTGTATTTCCATCGTTGTGCAAGTAATCATCTTTCTGTCTCCCATTGCCTTGATCCATTAAAACTAAAGCGTTATACATGTTTGTTTCATTGTTAAACCGACTAGTTATTTTAGCTAAATTGTTGGTTATATAATCTTGAATGATTGAGTTTTCTATTAATCCCAAACTTGATGAAACAAAAATTAAGTCAACAAGATTAAAATTGTGTTGATCTAATTCAATGAAATTATTACGAATTGTATTAATCGGAGCATCACTAATATCATTCGGCAAGCCTTTTTGTAAAATCATTAAAAACTCAACACTCGCCCTTGCTACTGGCCAATATTCATTTCTTTCATATATATCGTAAGAGTCTTGACAAATGGATTTTATTTTTTCATAGTCGAACGGCCCTATCTTGTGATTGTTTCCTATTCTCCATAAAGCAGATATTATTGAAATATTTTCGATGGCTTTTTTTCTATCACCTTTTATATCATCTAAATAATTAGAAATCAATGATGTGAGAATTCCTGCATCTATTTTGGATCTATTAGAAAATTGTTTATTTAAAATATCCTCAAATTGCTGTCTAAGCTTTTTCCTATCCTTATAAACATCCATATAATTTTTATAATTATTGCCTTCTATTACTTCTGCGAAATTTCTCTTTAAGTTTTCAATTTCATTTTTACTTAATCGGATGTAATCATTTACCCAAACAGTTTCTACCTCCTTAGAATTAGGCGGAAAGTATTTCAAAGAATAATTTTCAATGTCTCCAGGAGCTTCAGAAAATATGCGTTCAACAGGAATTTTTTCATTAATAAGGTCATTATTCTCGATAAGCTTTAGATAAGTATCTTTTTTATTTAATCTTATACCCGCCTGTGTACCGTCTCCCACAAAAATCCCAATAGAATCCATCATCATACTAGGTTTGCCCCAAAACCCATCCTGAACAACTTTTCCAATCCAGAGATTGTTATCTTCCGAAGCTTCAATTTTGCTTATAATCTTAAATCGAGAACTATCCTTCAGATGCTTTCTATAAATTCTTTTATTTTCAGTCAAATCAATTATAGTACCTTTTTTATTATCATATATGTGGAAATCACTATTTACTAGGGTAATTTCATAAGACCAATTAGAGTAAATAATATAACCTGACAAAAGGGCTAACCCTATAAGCATAAAAGACCATTGTTTTGATGATAAGCCCCTAAATTGCTCCAGAGAAAGATGAAGTTCAGGGAATTTAAAAAAGGAAAAGGTTTTGGTAAATACAGCAAGAAAAGATTTTAGTTTTCTAAGAGATAATCCGAGAAACGTTGCCAATATGGCAATTGCGGTTGTGAAAAAATCATGAGAAAAGAATCCCGAGCTCTCCAGATATATACTCTTATTTAATCCATAGTTCCATACAGACAAAAGACCAATAAATACAAATAGGGAAATCAAGTTGATTTGAGTTAGAAAAATACTTCCTTTGCGATTTATATTTGGATTAGAAATCTTTCCCGCAGAGATATTGACTATTGTTCCTGAATAGGTCAAATCTAATCTTTGAGTATCTATAAAATCTATACTCAAATCTATTTTGAAATCTATTTGACCCTGATTCTGTTTTAACTTTTCAATAGAGTTTTCAGAATCGTCAAATAAAAATTTGATTACTAAAATTGCATTTTTGTTTTGTGCTTCATCGTCTTTTAAATCAAACGAATCTCCCATATTGTCTCCTGAAATATTTTTTTTCCCAAAAACCTTTTTATATGAATGAAAACTTGGATTGGAAACTGAAGCATAACTTTCTTTATCTATCAAAATGTTATTTATGGATACATTACTTATTGTTTTTGGCCCATTATCCACATCTGTAAAGGTTATAGGGATTTCTATGAAATATGGAACTTTAACATCTGTTGATAGAACATCATTGATTTTTCCTGCATCACTTTCTATATATATTAAACCTTCCTTTTGAGCAATAATATCCATAATTCAATTTCTTTGAGATAAATGACTTACAATACCCATTTATGGGTATTTTTTGGGGGAAGTAAATTGTAGGAATTCAATTCTTTGGAGTATTTAAATATAAAAAATGACCGTTAAAATCCATTATAGAAAAACCTTAGAATTTCTGAGGTTTTCATATCATTTCATACACTTTTTCTTACAATACTGCGTATTTTCAGAAAAAAAGTATTCCATTACCATATCAAAAGAAAATTTTAGAAAGAAAAAAATCAAAGAAGATTGTAACAACTTTTGCTTTTAACCAAAGCTCAAGTTACATAACGCAGAACATTATAGAACAAAACGATTCTATAATATGACGTTATGTCAAATAGCGATAAGTTATATCTAAAATTCCACAAGGATTCTGTAAGGTTATTCCACTACGAATACAGCATTTTTGAAAACGACTATTTAACTTTTACAGTGAGTAAATTATTCTTGAATAATTTTCCTAATGCAATTGTTGCCTTGATCTGCAACATAGATTATTCCATCGGCATCAATGACTATCCCTGATGGAAACTCGAATTCGGCTATATCGGCTGGACCGTCAGTATACCCCTGAGTAGTTCCGGCAAGCGTACTTACTACACCGTCAGGTGTAATTTTTCTGATTTTACGATTTCTACCATCGGAAACGTAAAATACCCCATTCTTATCCTTGGCCATGCAAATTGGCTGAAAGAATTGGGCTTCCTCAGAAGTTCCATCTAAATATCCCAAAATACTGCCCGCGAATGTTGTGACATCTGCGTTTTCAGATATTCTTCGAATTTTATGATTTCCATAATCAACAATGTATAGGTCATGATTTTCATCTTCCAAAATGCCTATGGGTGCGTTGAACATAGCGGCTGTTCCGTTACCATCCGCGGATCCTTCACTGCTTCCCGCAAATGTGCTTACAATACCGTCAAGTGTTACCTTTCTTATCTTATCATTCACACGGTCAGTTACCACCAGATTATTATCCGAATCGAGGACAATTTGATCAGGTAAATTAAACAGTGCTGTTTCACCAGGCCCATCATTATAGCCTTGGGAACTACCGGCTAAGGTACTCACCATACCATCGGGGGTTATTTTTCGGATTCTATGATTACCCGCGTCTGTAACATACATGTTTCCGTTTTCATCAAATACCATATCTGTAGGATTATCGAATTGAGCAACATCAATGGCGCCATCCAAGAATCCGGGAGTACTGCCAGCAATTGTTATAACCATACCTTCTGGAGTTACTTTCCTTATCAGACCGTTCGCAACATCGGCTACATATATAATACCATCAGAACCCAATGCCAGACCACCTGGGTTCTTAAATTGGGCATTTGCACCCATACCATCTGCCGTTCCCTGTATTTTACTACCTACAAATGTGGTTACGGTTACTTCAGAAATGGTGTAATTAAAAGAAGGCCCAATAAGTTCCATTCCATTTATAAGTACTTTAACTTCTCCTGTATATGCTCTGGAAGGTACAAGTGTAGTAATTTCACTATTTGTAACCGATTGAACTTCGGCCTCTACCTCATTAAAAAACACACTTACTTCGTTAAGGTCTAAACCAAAATTACTTCCGCTGATAGTAACTATTGTACCTTTTGGCCCTTCAGAAGGGTTAATACTTTCTAATATGGCTTCATTTGATTCCATGACGGCAATACTAGCAGTATAAATAACCTGTGAACCGTCTTCTGCATTTACTGTAAAATCTATGGGCGTACTAAAATTCTGAGCTCCGCTTGGTCCAAAATTAGCTTTTTCTGAAACTGTTATCTTTGGATTAAGTGCAGATACGTCAGTTCCATTTGGTACAGATGCATTTATAGATTTAGTAGTCTCATCAATTGTAGCAACGATATCCGTCATTAGGTTTGCATTTTCAGTACTTAAAAAGCTAAAACTGAGTATTTGTTTGCCACTACTCTTTGTCTCTTGCGGATCGGGGGTATCATCATTATTACAACTTAATACACTAAGAAACAATATTATAAGTTTGAGTTTTAAGGGTGTTTTCATTTTGTCTAATTCTAGATATATAAAAATAACGAATATCTTGGGAGATTATTAGACCATTCCACACACATTACACTCCCCTCCTATTGTCGGCTCGTATAAAAAGTGTTCCATTACCTTTTGAGAAGAAACTTTTTTGAATAAAAATTTAAAGAAAGTGTAGTAACAAAGACGCCAACGCACCTACCCGCTCAAAAAATATAAGGTCTCCCAGACCTCATATTTTTATGCCGTCCAAGCAAAGTTACATAACGCGGAACACTATAGTGCATTTATAGCAAATTAGCGCATAGCATATTTTCACGCTATTTTACATAGTTACGTTATAAGTCCTGAAAGAGAATTATAACAAAGTAATGATGTAAAAGCTAATTTGCGGCCACCATGTTCCATATGTGTATGGTTTTTTAAATCTAATTACCCTAACTGTCCGTAAAAACGGCCGATTAAAAGAGCCTAGATAGTATTCAAATCTTTTTGCTATTTAGCGAATTGAGTGTGATTTTAAGGTTTCAAAAACCGTAGGAATAAACCATTCCACGCTCATTTTTGAACTCCAAATTTTGGACCGTTCCAGCTCCCTCAAAATGAATACTACAGCCAAGAATTTTTTTGGGTTCGTCGGGAATATTAAAAGAAAATACGGGTTGGTTGTCAAGCAATATTTCGAGTTGTCCATTCTTTGAAACGCATTTCAATTCCACAAAGTCCTGAAAATCCACACCAAAGCCTGAAAGATCTGTCTTTTTTCCGTCAATCGTTTTGCCAAATGCGTGGAGCATGATATCGGAGATACATCCTTTGTTCGTGAGCATGATACTAATTGGGCCATTCTCATGAACGATTACCAACTGTGCTGATTGGCAGATACTTTTCCCGGACCTAAAATCATTTCGGACCAAGGCTGACATTTCAAAATTGGAAGTATAGAGCTCTCCAAAATCCTTTATCTGATAGAAACCGACAGGAGTGCGGGCCGCCCTTGGGTCAACTCCATATTTTTCCAATGAACCAGCTTTTATTGACAGACTTTTTTCAGATTGGTAATCTTCCATATCCAAATAAATAGGAATGGAATCCGTTTCGATGACTCCAACCCAATCCTTGGTCGAAATTAGGATGTCCTTTTCCTTAACGATATTTCCGTCCACCACCAATTTTGATTTGAAAAATCCAGGCCTATAATAGATACTAGTGGATACACTGTCGTTTTTGCTGACGATTACTCTCTTGCTTTCATCCCAGTCCTGTTGTATCTCGATTTTTGACTGATCATCTGCAGCCTTGGCATCATAATTAAAAACAACCGAGTTGGGAAGTCCGTTGGAGACCGATTCGCCATTGAAGACAAAATTGTGAGCATCATAAGTGGTGCCGCCAAGATTGATATATAGATACGCAGCCGATACGAACGCTAGTATGAGCAACAAAAGAAGAATGGCATACTTTGTGGGTATTTTCGTTTTGCCCCAATCCCATCTTTTCAAGACCTGTCCGGTTTCTGTATTGGTAAAGGAAACCCAGTTTGGATAACCGATATATCCCACCAAGGCATTCAAAGTGGCTTTGTTGGGCTGGGATGCATAACTGACCTTTCCACTAAGCCTTTTTAGCGTGGAAACGCTTAACAGCGTACCGGTCTCTTCTTGGATATGCCTACCGAGATCATTAAAATCATTGGTGTCCCACGCACTTGATGGCCCCCTGCCGAACTTTCGCTCCACTAGGGTAAAACAGGATTCAATATGTTCGGTAAACTTTTCCATTTATAGGCCTTTTTCAACCATGAACGAACTTGAACAAAGATGAATGACGTACCCGAATAAAATCTGGGTCGGTAACATTATATTGGCTTTTTAAACATCCATACCATAAAGTTAGTATTCTATTATGAAAATCAACATTTATAACTTTCTATTATGTATTATAGGTATCTCATTGGTATCCTGTAATCGCCAGAACAAAGAGAACAGTCCTGTCCAAGAATATGCCTTCAACGACAGTTACTGGAGGATTGAAAACCCTGATGGTTCAGTGGACTCCTTGGAAATTGTGGACCACCAAGGAAGACAGTCCATAGTGCTGGAGCCAGGTCAAAAGGCCTTTCTGAAAGAGTCAGAGTTCAAAGACTTTGCAGTGGAATTCCATTGCAATGGCCAGGTCCCGGGATTTGGCTTTAGGGTACAGGACCCAAAGAACTATGAATATCTTTACCTCCGGATGATGATGAGCGGAAATAGGGACGCGCTAC
Source organism: Maribacter corallii (assembly GCF_047345415.1). Taxonomy (NCBI): domain Bacteria; kingdom Pseudomonadati; phylum Bacteroidota; class Flavobacteriia; order Flavobacteriales; family Flavobacteriaceae; genus Maribacter; species Maribacter corallii. The sequence goes on along the minus strand of NZ_JBLFEP010000003.1, from coordinate 708,955 downwards.
AGTACACTCCCATTCATAACGGAAACCTGCCCTGGCAATTATACAATTATCCTCAGTACGAAGGAAATGCGACATATCCGAGAAAGGAAGTGGCGACAATACCACTTTCCCTGGAGGATCAACTGGTCAAGGGGAAGGCCAGTGATAGCCTTTTGACCGCCCTTCGAAATAAAGGTGTTGTGTTTTCAGAGGAATCCTTTGTGGATGTCCCTAATGCAAGTCCGGCCTATATCTACGACCCAAAGAGCAGCGAGGCACTGCTTTTTGAAATAAAAGAAGATGGTATTATCTTTTTGGATATCCGTACTTGGGTACATGTTAAGGCAGAGGTATTGGGAAACAAGATGTCTGTTTACGTAGACGATATGGATACGCCTACGTTTGTTGTCGACGACCTAAAGCACGGAACCCGAGCGGGTGGAATCAGTCTGTACAGTAATTTTGGTGAAGTCTATTTCAGTGACTTTTCCATTTCTGAAATGGAAAGTGGCGATACTCAAAGCTCCGATAATGATGTAGAACAAATTGCCCCAAACTATATTACGAAGTGGTACATATCCGAGATGTTTGCCAAGGACTCCGTCAATTTTCTGCAGCAAGCGGATTCATTGCTAAAGCACAGGGACAAATTCAAAGAAATTAATGCCGATAAAGATGGGCTTGTAAATATCAGTCGTTTCTACGATGACATGGATAACACAATTGTACTCACTAGTAAAATAACATCAGATTCAGAGAAAGAGGTCAAACTCAATTTTGATTACGCCGATCATTTGGTCATTTTATTGAACTCCGAAACGCTGTTCGATGGGGGAATGGACTTTCGCCCTCCCCCTGACAAGGGTACCGAAGGAAGGGTGTTCGTGCAAGATGAACAAACTACATTGAAATTGCGCAAAGGCGTAAATTGGTTGTCGTTCGTGCTCTCTGGGGACAATCGCCAGAAATACAATTGGGGGTGTATCGCTAAACTGGAGAACTTGGATGGAATTTCACTTGAATAAATTTTTACTTACAATGTTCTGCTGTTTTACAATGAGAAACTGTTTCCTCTTTCTATTCGGGCTTCTTGCATTCAGTTGCAAGAACGGAACGGAGAAAACCTCCCAGGACAATGAAGTGGAAAAGTCGCTCTCCACTGGACAGGTCAAATTGGTCTATGATAATATCAAGGCCTTTCCAAATAGTACAGAGTTCTCAATTGCCGTTATCAATGGAGACGGCACAAAATATTAAGGTGGAAGATGGAAAAAGGACACCATTGAGCACGTTGACAATAGCGAGCATCTTTTTGAGGTTGGTTCCATAACAAAGGAAAAGGTCTCCAAGACCTTTTCCTTTTTATGCCGTAATCAAAGCTCAAATTACATAACGCAGAACATTGTGTTTCAAAAAAGAAACCTAATTTGACATTATATCAAATAGCGATACGGTATCACAAATAGCCTAGAACTACTTAGTGCATCACTTTAGTAAACTAGAACTAGTCGATCTTTTGAACTTCATCAACAATTTTGCCGTTTTCTCTAACAATCATTTTCGAAACGACACCATCATTTGAGATGAACTCGAAAGTAAGTGGCGCTTCTTTTGCGAAAAACGTATTTTCCGATTCGGGAAGAATAATAAGTTGCATGTCTCCAGAGTCCATTAGAAGTGCACTTTCTTTTCTCGATATATTCGCTTTCACATTTTTACCGGAATAAGTTCCTACATAGGTATCTAGAACTTTATTGGCCAGCTTGATTTTGACCTTTTCGATTGATTTGTTCGGTACTTTATGATTATAACTTAAAACTCTTTTTAATTTCCAAGTATCACTATCTTTTATCCATAAATGAGTGAATTTGGCTGTACTGGTCAGATAGGGTTCTTTGTTGGTTTCTTTTATAAAAAACTCGTGCATACCGTTTTGAATTGCTCCATATAAAACCCCATTTTCATAAAGGGGAAATACTTCTAAGCTCTTTTCGACTAATTTTCGAATCGGTTTTTGTGCTGGTTTGGAGCAAATATTTTGTTCTATGCTCAAGAGAAATTTTTCTTTGGTAGTAGTCACTCCTCCCTGATCATGGTAAAATTCAAGATCCTTACTAATCAGAGGTGCCATATCCGAAATGAAACATTTATTGAACCCATTTTCGAAAAGAAGTTCATCCATCTCTTTAATAGTCTTGTAAAGTTCGGATGTGGTGTCTACCTGAGCAGTAGTTATTTGAAATGATAAAAGAAGAATGGTAAAGAAAAAAATAATTTTAGAAAAGTAGTTTGTAATCATAACTATGTTTGTGGATTGATTTGCCTAAAGAGGTGTTATTTTACTCTTTGTTACAGTCTATTCAGAAAGTTTCGGTACAAAATGGCATTCCACACATATTGCCTTCCCTCCCCCAATAGCTATCGGGGTCCGTCGGTTAATAAGTGTTCCATTACCTTTTCAGAGAAAGTTTTTAGAAAGAAAAAAATCAAGGAAGATCGTAACAACTTTGCCGGTGCATTAACTCGCTCAAAAAAGGAAAGGTCTCCCAGGCCTTTTCCTTTTTATGCCGTTTATCAAAGTAAAGAGTCATAATGCAAGACATTATAGCAAATTAGCGCATAGCGTATTTCCACGCTGATGGCCGTTGCGTCGTCTCATACGAAAAGGCAAAAGTCTACTAGACTTTTATTTTTTAGGTCGTATTTTAAACACAATTTGCCAACGCTTGGCCAGCGCCAAAACCTGCCTGACGGCAGGCAGTTGTAGGGCTCTGTCGCTATATTTTGGGATCCATAATCATTACGTTTTGTTCAATAACGGCGCTTCACATATCTGATAATGATAATTGGAGTATTTGCCTAACTATTCAATACTCGTGGAATTTAATTTACCAGTTTCCTTTTAAAACAAGTTTTAAGTCAGAGAAGACTCCTAAGAAGTAAGAGCCTTCAAAGTTACCCTGCCCGTTATTTTTAAATAAGTATACATCATTGCTATGTGTAATACCTACGATATCATCAATTCCATCATCTTTCCAATCGTAAGTGAAAAATTCTTTAAAATTGCTTAAACCCGATGCTACACCAGTGTAACCCGAATAGAATCCGGATCCATCAGGCTTGAATTTGTATAAATTTAACTGATTCTGAATATTATGATAAGCTATTAAATCATCAGTCCCATTATTTGTCCAATTTCCAACTAAGAAATGTGAATAGTTTGACCAACCATGGCTTACCGTTGTATAACCAGAATAGAAACCTGACCCATCAGGTTTGAACTTGTAAAGATTCATATTGTCTTGACCCACGTGATAGCCCATTAAATCATCGGTTCCATTATTGGTCCAATTACCAACTAAAAGATGGGAATAATTGGTCCATCCACTACTTACCGTAGTATAGCCATAATCAAAACCTGACCCATCAGATTTGAACGTATACAAGTTCATGTTGTTTTGGCCTACGTGGTATCCCATCAAATCGTCGGTACCATTATTAGTCCAATTTCCAACTAAAAGATGGGAATAGTTGGTCCACCCATGGCTTACCGTGGTATACCCATAATCAAAACCTGATCCGTCAGATTTGAACTTATACAAGTTCATGTTGTCTTGGCCTACGTGATAGCCCATTAAATCGTCAGTTCCGTTATTCGTCCATTTTCCAGGTAAAAATCTCGCATAATTACTCCAACCTTGGGAGATTGTTTCGGTCTGCGGAGCACAAGTATTACTAGCATATGTATTATCATATGTCGCTATTTTTTTATACTTCCCGAACGTATATTTTTCGATATTATCACTATTGTTTAAAACAAGAAAGTTCTCCTTAAGGTTGTCAATCGGTATATCTTGTCCCAGAATCGTTTGATGTATAGCCTCACACTCATTATCATGGGCAAAAACGTTTTGGTATATCACAGCCTTGTCCACGGGAATACCTCTTATCAATATTCCTGTTTGATGTTTGTTAGTGAAGTTATTGTGATGGATTGAAATGGCTCTTCCAGCGACTTCTTCCGTGTCAACACCTTTACCATGCATATCAAAACTATGACCATTTCCACCTAATCCTATAGTATTATATGATGCTACATAACTCTCATTCTCATGGCCATTACCAGCAATATCATGTCTATTATATTCAAAATAATTACAAGATATTCGGGCATTTGTGTCATAAGCATCATTACTAGTATGAATAGATACACCATATCCTAATCCATATCTTCTATTGTGATGGATATAATTATTTACAACTAAATTATTTGCCGAATTTTTTAGATAAACCCCAGCATGAGACCAACCGGAAATCTCACAGTTTTCAACCGTAAGATTATTATATCCACAAATGAATATTCCGTCTGTCGTTCCTGGAATATTTGGAACTTGTCCTATCACCGTATCATTACCTTTAAGTCTAATACCGCTAATGATTACGTTATCTGCTTCTATTTTGATCATTCCAGATCTTGCGCGTGTAGAGGAAATTATAGCGCCATTACTGCTGCCATTCCTACCGCTTACTAGTTTAATCGATTTTTTTATAATTAGAGAATAACAAGTTGGACTATTGGGTCGATCGTTGTGACAATCCGTATCGGTATAATTACATTCGCCCGATAAATCAAAAATTGTATTATCACTTAGATAGATTATTTCTCCATCTACAGCGTTAGCTACTGCGCTCTTCAATTCATTCATATTACTAACAACAATGTCAGCCTCACTTTGCGTATAAACGTTGATATTATCTGGACAATTGGTGACGGAATTTCCGAGTAGACTCGACGACTGAATTGGTTTATTTGCTGCTTCTATGATCGACTGATTTTCTTTATCACAAGCATATAGAATTAGTATTACTATTAGGTACTTAATATGTTTCATAACTAATGTTGTTAAGGTTTACAATTCATTGGAGTATAAAGCTAATCAATAAACATCTTAAATAGTAAGTTTTTACTTTCAATTATTGAATTTTTAACTTAAATTTTTTGTTCTGCTCATATTGCCCTCCCTCCCCCCCGATAGCGATCGGGGTCGGTCAGTAATTCATGTTTCATTACTTTTTGAGAAGAAATTTCTAGAAAGAAAAAATCAAGGAAGATGGCAACAACTTTGCCCGCGCACCATCTCCCCAAAAACGAAAGATGCTCATCTTTATTTTTATGCCGTAATCAAAGCTCAAGTGACACCCGATTGCACACCTTCACCATGAAAACCAGCGCGCACTATAGCACATTTTGTAGTATTGGTTTATCCATCGGTTGCAGAGCCTGTCGAAGTATGGCTAAAGCAATACTTAAGAAAGATGATGCGGCTGCCATAATACTGCAAAGGTTAAATGGAAAACGATAGTCATCATTCCATGTTGTAAAATATTCCTAAAGCAAATTACGTCTCCCTAGGCAACATTAGGAATCTTAGTTGCTCAAAAATTTCCGTAGCACAGATGATGCTAGTTCCCTTTTATGCTTCCTTTTTAATCCTCATAGCGCACTTTAACACTTCCTCCTGATGCACGCATGTACACCGGAATTCCGCCATCATTCATGGTGCCTTTTACGCGATTTTTTTTAGTTTGACCGGAGAAATTCTTTAGATCAATATGAACGCTGCTAGAACCCAAGTCGAGGTCTAGCCCCAATTGATCACCATTTTGTACGACAGCATCAACGCTACCTCCGCTGGATTCAAGGTGTAATTCCTTACTCAAGTTGCTAATATTAACATGCACTGATCCTCCGCTCGATTTGGCTTTTACAGAATTGCAATCTCCCAAAACAGTTACTCCACCACCACTACTAACGGCATCTACATCGCCCTGAATAGCCTTTAGGCGTACGCTACCTCCTGAACTGCGCGCATAGACACTGCCCCGAGCTTCATCTAGAGTAACACCACCACCGCTGGAAGTCAAACGAATATCGCCATTGTGATTCGTTGCTCCGGCTTTACCACCAGATGACTTTGCCGTGGTAGTTCCGGAAGTGTTTTCCAAAATTACGGAGCCTCCACTGCTTATTAATTTATGGTTGCCTTCCACCCCTGAAATTCGTAACCCACCACCACTTGATGTCACATTGCACGACATTTCACGTGGGACAATAATGGTAAAGTAAATGCCCACATTCCTCAATCGCGCGAAATTTGATTTACGCACGGCATTCGCATTGATCACCGTACCGTTTTTCTCGATCTCCAAATCAAACTTTTCTAGAATATCGGCCACCATGGGATCTGTCGGAGCTAAAACCCTTCCATTTTTACGAATAAATGCCCGGACTTCTACTGTAGGCTCAACGTGCGTTTTGACTCGTATGCTGCCGCCAGATGACTTGGAATTTAATGTGCCAGGTTGATTTAGTTCAAATGTTTTTGTTATGGTAGGGGTTTTGTGCTCCTGTGCAAAACCTTGGCACGAAAGGATGACCACCAACAGGGCCATCATGCTGTACATTTTTATTTTATTTTGAATTTTCATACTACTAATTGTTAGCGTTTGTATTGAATTAACTGTATCGAAGGATGTTTCTCTATGGTGTCATTCTGTTTTGTTGACAACGATAGTCTTCTTAGTTCATCTCGAATGTTGTGCCAACCTTATAAGCAATTGAATATGAGATTATTAAAAATAATATTCGATCAATGTGTTTTTTATTTGTAAAAAATATTTACAAAAGTGTCAAAAAATCATACAATACTACTAGGGCTTTTGACCCCATAACAATTTAAAATTAGTTGGTTGCACAAATCCTATCGTAGGATATGCTATACCTAGATTTATTTGTAGTGCTGCTCCATAGGTTCCTTATGGTTTCTTGGCTTTACGCGCTCATTGTATGTATCACTTCTGTAAACTTGAAATATGTCAGCTTTGCTATCTTCAAAGCATAGTTTTCATTTTCCTTCGTTAATTTCGTATTCTAGATTGAACTTAGAGTGACTGTTCATTGAATGGCCAAACTTTAGGGGCCGTAAATTTTCGAATTTCATAACAAATGCCAAGTGCCAATGAACAATCACAAGTACGTTGTACTTAGTACCGCTGGCAACTTGATCAACCACCACATTAAAGAGGGTGAATATGATAAAATTCTTCTTTTCTTCGGCTCACGGAATAAGTGTTTTAGTGCTTTTATAGAAGAAAGTTTTTAGAAAGAAAAAATCAATGAAGATTGTAAAAAATTTGCTCGCTTAGCGTCTTGCCCACAAAAATGGAAGGCCGCCTTGACTTTCCCTTTTTATGCCGTTTACCAAAGCAAAGTTACACCCGTCTACATATATGGTATAGCACTTGACTTTTTAGAATGGCGCAAAAGTATCTTTGGGTGTGTCCGGTATGCTCCAACGCTGGCGCGCTGTTATAGTTTCCGGTGCATCCAATTTAGGTGTGGAGTGACCTGAACTACCATAGCTGCTTGTACTACCGCGTGGGATTTGCATGCGGTCTCCGTAGAGCCATACCACCAAATTACTACGCTGTCCACTGATGATAGGATGTGTAGCGTGTGGAACGTTACCTCGGTGAATGATTGCTTTACCTGGTTCAAAAATGGTCTGTACCGTTTTTCCCGTGGTTTTATCATGGAAATCGACTTGTGAACCTGTAAATTCCTCATCAGGTAGGTTTATATTGATATTCAAAGTGGCCGCAGAAGCATCGGTGTGCGCATGCAAGTCTTTGTCTTTATCAGGATTGTATTGAATGGAAAAACCAAATGTTTGGGTATCATAGCCGTAAGTATCGAGTAACAAACGAGCAATCGGACGCATATAGCGGTTCATCATAGCGTTGTAAAATGCTTGAAAATGAGGCGCAGCCAGATGTCCTTCCGAGCGCGGATCAAGCATGATTCCGTAACGATTTAATTGAATGCCGTAGGGTGCACGTTTCGGAATTTGTGAATTGACCACTGCTTCCAAATAATCTCGAAACTCCGCTAGGCGCTTAAGGTCAAAAAACTGTGCGGAATAAACTCCGGGAATGATTTCTTCCCATAGATCGGCAACAGCAGTTTCTTTTTCTGGCTTTTTCCAGGCATCGTCAATAGCTTGTCGCAAGCGGGAATCAAGAAGCTTCTCATCGGGAACCAGTAAATTATCCTTGTTTTCCATTTCCCATTCTGCCCATGCCGCTTCGAGCAGTTTTTGGTTACTGTTCCAAAAATTGGAAACAGAGGCGTCACGTTTCAATGATGCTTCACGAGATGGTGGCGTGAGTGCACGGGCTTGTGCGAGGGCATTAGTTTTTTTCATTTTTTCTGTTTTTAGTACTGGAATTATTTTTTTCAATGGATGCCCACTTAATTATGAACATCCATTGTACCTAGTGAATCAAAAATCACTATTTAATCCCTTTGAATTTCTTGTAGATCTAGTAACATGCTTTCCCAGTTTTTCTGGTTATCATGGTCAAATTGTGCCCCATTTTCATCAGCGATCGTAAAACGCTTAATCGCTGGTGTTTTACTGGTCGCCTGAAATAATTGATAGGCTTCTTCTTTTAAGGCATCCGCAATTGGTAAGTCTATAGATGCGTACACAGCGCGCTTACAGGCTTCGATAGATTCGGCAGGGAATTTAGAAATACGGGCTGCTAAAGCCTCTACATAAGGTCCAATTTCATCTGTATCCAATGCTTTATTGATCGTTCCAAATTTTTCCGCTTCATCAGCATCCCAATCTCTAGCTCCTAAAATGATTTCTAAAGCTTTACCAAGTCCAGCTTGTCTTGCCATACGCGATGCTCCACCACCACAGGGTAAAATGCCCATTCCCACTTCCATTTGCATAAACTTGGCTTTGCCTCTTGCGGCAAAACGCATATCCAACGCCAAGGCCATTTCATGCCCGCCACCTCGGGCAAAACCTTCAATTTTCGCAATAGTTGCTTGCGGTACATTGCTTAATCGTTCTAAAACGGATTGTAAGTCCAATAACTCTACCTCATTTCTTGGCACCGCTTCTTCAGACATATCCCTTAGTAAGTTGGTATCATAGTGGCATACCCAGTACCCGGGATTCGATGATTGAAAAACAACCACTTTTACACTGCGGTCTCTTTCTAATCGTAAGCAAAGACTACTTAGGTCCGCTAACATTTCTTGTCCCTGTACATTTACAGGCCCAAAGTTGATGTCTACGGTTAAAATTCCACCCTTTTGTGCTGCCGTGAATGTTTGAAAATTTTTGTACTCCATTTTGTTCTCTTTTTAGTATTGTTATTTAATTGTTTACAGCGGCAAATGTGTGCTGTTGTATCTTTCCGTTTTCGATGATGTAAGTGTCCGTAGCCAGCTGTATATCAATGTGTTCGTTTTTTCCATTCCAGACAAAGTAAACCACCTTACCGTTGGTCTCCTGTTTGATGGTATGGAATTGGAAGCCTTCGAAACTTGGTAAGAACCCTGTATAGAATTCGAGTATCTCGGACTTACCCCTATAGGTTTTTTCCGGAGTACTGAACAGCGCATCGTCTGAATAATCTTCCGCTACATTGGAAGCATTTAAGGTGTCAACAGCCCTCATATGGCGTTCAAAAACATCCTGTGTTTTTTTCATTATAACTTTTGTTTTAAAATTATACCGCAAATTTACCCTAGGATCTAGGGCTTGCTTTGGTAAGAAAATATGAGGTTTTAGTAAAAAACGAGGGAAAGATACTATTGAGAGCCTTTTAGGTGGGCTTGGTAGCTTTTTGCAGTCATTCCTTTGTATACCACAAAAGTTTTATCCAGATGACTACTATCCGTAAACCCTAATTCGTGAGCAATTTCCGAGACTGTTGAATTGGTGTATTTCAAACGTGTTTCGGCCAACTTTAATTTGTAATGGAGGATGTATTTTTTTAACCCAATGCCCATTTTATCTTTAAAGTATTGACTAATATAGTTTTCTGAAATATGAAATTGGTTGGACAACTCTTTCTTTGAGAGTTTTTCAGAATCATGAACATGATAATGGATGTAATTAATAATGCCCTGTATTCTGGAATCCTCACTATCGGTTGAAACAAAGCCTACGTTTCTGGATATGATGTGAAGTATGGAATGTAATGCGGATTTTAAGATGGTTTCACTTTTTAAACTTTCATCATTATACTCGTTGCATAGCACCCTGAATAACGAAAGAATACTACTTTCATCAGTTTTGGAATGAAAATCCAAATGAGCGGTTCTATCTGCGCCGTGCAATATCGTTTCGATTTTTTTAAACCATTGCTTGCGTTCCGCCTTATTTTCATCGGATAACATATCACCAAAAAAACTATTGAGGAATTTGACAGCCGAGACCGTTGTCGGTGTTTCTATTTCAAAATTATACTGGTCGCCAGGTATTAAAATAAAAATTTGATTGTCATCATAGTTAACGCGATGATTATTTATAATTAGTGTACCAGAACCTTTTTCAATAAACAGTATTTCAAAAAACCGTATGGGTGTGTATTGACAAAAAGCTAGTGCTGTTACTTCTTCAAACTTTTTGATTACGATATTTTCGAATATGGTTCTAGGCACTTTTTTTATTCTGAAACAACCTTATAATCGTTATTTGTTCTGATATACAGAAGGCATTCCCTTTTAGGATCTACAGATAATTGATGCTTCGACTTTCCTTCTGAATAGAAATAACTTCCTGGGTCCAATTCTTTAGCATCTTTACTGTTTGGTTCTTGGTATGCTAGCTTATTTTGAATAACTATGGCATGAAAAATAGAACCAGTACTTGTAATCACCCCTTTGAAGCCTTTTGGCAATTTAATAAGATTGCCTCGTATTCCATTTTTCTCCCAAAGAAAAGTAACTTTTGCATCATTTTTAACATCTTTTGTTTTTTCAATAACCGAAGTTCTATCGGCACCTAGCCAAACTATATTGGACACATCAATGTTTACAGGTCTTTCGCCACTATCGAAAGCTTCCGTTATCGGTTTCACCAAATAAGGTCCGTTATCTATTTCTACATAAGCTATATTTTCAGCTCCTTTTGCAGAGGTGATATGTGGTGCTCCAGCTGGCTGAGTCCAGAAAGACCCGACAGGCATCCACATTTCATCGGCATTAGCGTCATCATTATGAATTTGTCCACTAATAACTAGCGCACGATATGATACGTTATGTATATGTGGTGGTGAAGAAAACCCATCTTTAAATTTTGCAAGAAAACCTGTAGGTACTTTTCCTTTTCGATTTCCCCAAATTGTAGCAGCTTTAGGACTATTATCTCCACGGGCAGGGTTTAAAGGCTCCCAATCAATTTCAGAACTTAAAACCACTTTATTTGTTGCTTGTTCCACTATTCGTGCATCATTATTAGGGGATTTGCATTGGACTAAAGTAACTAGTACCACTATGTACATGATTATTTTCTTCATTGATTTACTAGTCAAATGATTTCTTTCGTTTTTTTAATCAACTTCGAAATTAATCCTTCATCATAAGCATCTGGATGCGCCTTGGCAAAGTCGCCTTTTGGATTGCCTTTATCATTATCAAAATAGGTACCTGTGACACCTTCATATACGTCTGAAACCGCTAGATCATACAAAATATCGGCACCCTTCGATGCTGGCGACCAATGTTGCCCATAGGCTTCATTTGCCATTTTTGTATTTAATAAGGAGCCCGGGTTTACCGCAATCGTACTAATTCTCGGGTTTGCCTTAGCGAAAGCAAAACTCCACATCGTCAATGCTAGTTTACTTTGCGCATAGGCTTCACTAGTATTCGTATGCCCAACCCCAGCGAGCATCTCGTTCGTAACATGCGCTTGTGCCGCCGAACTTAAATTTATAATACGTGGCGCTTGCGATTTTTTTACTATTGGAAGTAAAGCATTGGTTAAAACATAAGGGGCAAAATAATTAACGACTAGTCGAATATCAAAGTCTCCAAATTCGCTAGTTGCTGCAGTTTTAAAAACTCCCGCATTATTAATTAACACATCTATTTGAGAAACCTTTTTTGCTATATTCTTGGTCATTTGTTTCACCTCATCTAGATTAGAAAAATCGGCAACAAACCCATCTATATTTTCATTTCCGGAAACTTTTTTTAGCTCTAAAATTACAGCTTGTACTTTTTCTTTAGTTCTTCCGTGAACATAAATTGCATGTCCATCCTCAGCCAGTTTTATCGCTGTTAATTTTCCAATTCCATCCGTACTTCCTGTTATTAATATGGTTTTACTCATCAATATCCCTTTAATTGCTTTACGAATGTTTATCGTATTTCTTCATTTTAAAGTACAAATATAGGTAGACGACAAGGGCTCTAATGGGTAAAAATCAATGTAGTTTTAGTAAAAAACAAGGATTTGACAATCACATGATTGTTATTAACCTAAGTTGAATATAGTTATAGCTCCCTCATAATTAATGAGGTGTATTTCTATAATTTCATTCCACACGCCTGCCTGCGGGGGTAGTCATTACCTTTCCCTACTCCTGATAGCTTTCCCGGTCCGCTCGCATCACAGCTGTGTAGTGGTCACTTGTTTTACAGGAATTATGATTTTACAAAGGCAGGGATTACGATTTCGGAAATTTGGGTCATGATTTTATCATCTTCCCCATCATGACCTGAAATTACAAGGGTTAAATCGAGGTCCTCTACCACGATGACCCGTTGTCCACCACCTCCCCAAGCAAAGGTTGCGTCATAACTTTTATCACCCACTTGTACTTGGGTTTGATACCAAAAATAACCATACCGATAGTCTTTGGGCATCCAATCTTGAGTAGGTTTTACTATACCGCTGGTGGCTTTGTCAAGATACGCTGCAGAAATAAGCTGCTCGCCATTTAGCTTCCCTCCGTTAAGCACCAAATTGCCTAATTTGAGCATGTCACGCGATAACATACTTACGCGCCACCCCGCTTCCGGTAAACCGCTGGTATGATTTGCCCACGTATAATCTGCAATACCGAGTTTATCCAATAGCTCGGTTTTAATAAAGTCCTCGGCCGTTCCTGGGACAACGGCATCAATAACCGTCATCACCAGCATGGGATTAAAATTCCCGTACAAATAGGTTTGAGACTCCGCGGTTATTGGTTCACTTTGCTCCAAAAGCGTTTGAACCAGCCCTTGGCCTCTTAATCGAGCGGTATCTTTCTCAATTTCTTTCCAACTATCCTCATCTATAGCCAGTCCTCCATGCATGGTCAAAGCCTTGTGAAGTGTGATTTTTTCGGCCCCATCGGTCATTTTTTTAGGATCGACCTCTTTTAGGAAACTGATCAAAGGTTTGTGCAAATCTTCCATGGATAGGTATCCCATTTGAATCGCTCTACCCAGAACCAAACTGGTATAGGCTTTTACGGCTGATGCTTGCCCATGAGGCAAGTTGATACGCCCTTTTTTATAATAGGATTCAAAAACCAATTTGTTTTGGTGTGAAATGAGCAGGGCATCATAGCTTCCATAGGCACCTTCAAAAATCTCTTGGGATACCTTCAGGATAGCCTTTTCGTCATTGTCCTGTACCGCTAGGGTATCTACCGATATTCCATCTTTTCTATCCTCCGGTGTAGTGCTGATATAGGCATTATTCAGATGCGGAATAGACCAAAATGAGACCTCTTTGCCATAGTTCGAAATAGGGGTCATCACGGAAGACAACCAAGTGGTGCTGCTAACTGCGGTCGATGGAAACGCCGTTTGATGACTCCCTTCGATTACTTTTTTTGTTACGGACAAACCGTCATCTCTTCGATCATTCAATAATTTAACAAAGGCTTCGATCGGTTCAACCACCCTTTCTTCGTCTTCTAAGGAGCCATACGCAATGAAAACATTGGCCTTCAGGCTCGAATCTCCATTTGACGCATCGAAAGGTCCAATTTTCGAATGAAGCTCAGCTAAATTCTCCATTTCACCTCGAACGGTGGGACTACCCATAATATAATTGTTAAAGGTATCCGGTTGCGCCAGTAGTATATAGGCACCAAATTCGCCACTCAACGAGTATCCAAAATACGTGCGACTGTTCGGGTCGGTACGATAGGTCGCATCCACATAGGTTAGGACATCCTTACGAATGAAATCCAGATGTTCTCTAGCTTGCCCAAATTGATACTTTGTTTGAATTTCCGGATTGCTGTGTTTGCTTATCGAGTAATCACGAAACCGACTCGCATGCGGTCCTACTTCTTTTTTTAGGTCGTCACTTATATCCAATTGCCAAGAAATTCCAACAAGGATAACCTCTTCAAGGAGGTACTCCTGGCGTGCGGATAGCATTTCACGATGCCACGTAGCATCGGTATAATAAAGGACCGGATACGTTTTGTTTTGGTTCTCCACATAGTCTTCAGGCAGCTCAATATACAATTCATAGTTTCTTTCGGTCTTCGAATCTTTAATGGGGACGACACGAATTTGCGGTGATTCCAAGGAGGATCCTTCCCTATTCGATGTCAATTCCGTTGTCCTATTTTCCTGCGCGAAAGCGATGGTTGTCAACATGGTGAAAGACAGTACTACTAGTTTAATTACGTTCATTTTTTCTTTTTGAATTGGTGATAAAAAGTGTATATGATTATTCTTTAGGTTCTAGGTCATTGTGATTCCAAATCAAACAGCCCGGATTTGGAAAGCTGTCGCGCTATGACATTCAGTTGATTGCTTTCACGATCTATATTGGACGTTCCGAAATAGGCGATAACCAAATCTTTGGAAGGAGCGATATAAAGGCCTTGCCCCCCATGTGCCCCTTTATAAAAGTCGCCATCTTCAAAGACCGCACCCCATTGATAACTGAGGTATACGGATTCTCCTGTATGCCGTGACTTGGTTTCGAGCTTTTTGTTGACGTCCCTAATTTTAACCAAATGGGCATCGGAAATCATCGGATTGGCGCTCTTTCGGCCACTAGGTGTAAATGCCAGCCCAAATCGGGCAAGGTCCCGCAACGTTGTTGACATGCCATCGAGATAGGCGAGCGATGTTCCATTGGTATTTTGCCCAATGAGGGCACTGTATTCGGCCCCTATCCTACTCCATATTTCCTGTTCCACAAAATCGCTGAAGGTAAGTCCACTAATTTTTTCGACAAGGAGGGTCAATAACATCGCATCCGCATTCGAAAACTGGTACTCCGTACCTGAAGGCTTGACAGCTTTCGCCGTAGCGAGGTCTTGAAGTGGGTCAAAACTTGCCTCATAGGTCTCCAAGGGCACACGGTCTATTCCTGAGCTCATGGAAAGAATATCGATGATGGGTACCCCTTCCCAACCTGACCCGGTAAGAGTATCAAAATAATAATCAATGGGTTTACTCGTATCGATTAAACCGCGATCCTCTAAAATAGCGACAGCGGTACTCACAAAAACTTGGGTGATTAAAAAATTAACATGTAGATCGGTCGGGAACATTCTGGGATAGCCTTCAAAGACAATTTTGCCTTGGTGAATGATAATCAATCCATTGACCTCTACTTGTTGTACATAGTCGTTTAAGGAGAGTCCGCCCCCTTTTTTAAGATCGGTCGACGTGATATAGTTTTTCACATCGTCCCTGGGATGTTCTTCAAGAATTCTTGTTGTGTCCGCCCTGCGTATACGGGCGTGTTTCTGAATTTGCGAGAAGTTGAGATAAAAATACCGTTCCAAATCGCCATATTCCGTCCAGTTGCCTCCTTCATAAATGCGTTGATGGAATCCGTAAATTTCCTCTTTGGTAAACCCGGTATAGTTATATGTTTCATATTTTGGACCTGAAGCACTTTCGGAATAAGTGTCCTTTTTTAGTTCATTTTTACAGGCAAGAAAAAGAAATAGGGCCAGGAGAGCCGTGATACTGTTTTTCATAGTTTGAATTTTCATAATGACTGCTATTACTTTATAAAAGCAGGTAGGACTCTTGTCGCTGTCACCGCTACTGAGTTCTCAACGGGACGATGTGTGGTGGTCACAACAACCAGGTCAAGCGCTTCGATGACATAAATATTTTGTCCGCTACCACCACGAGCGGATTTACTGAGGTAGGTTTTATCTCCAACGGAAAAATCGGCCTGCCACCAGAAATAACCATAAGCCGTGCCCGATACTCCCTTGGTGGTGTCGTCATATTCTTCACTTTGATCAACAATTTTACTAGTAGCTTTGGCTAAAAAGGCAGCAGACACTAGTTGCTCGCCATTCCATTTGCCTTTATTGATGGCCAAAGTCCCCCACTTGATCATATCGCGTGATGTCATGCTCGTGGTGCTTCCAGACCTAGGCAGGCCATTACTATCAGTTTCCCAGGCATAATTCGTTATGCCCAGTTTATCGAGAAGTTCATTTTTTATAAAGTCTTTCGCCGACCCCGGAACTACAGCTTCTATGACTTGCATAACCAACCTTGGGTCGTCTTTGTATGCAAAAACCTGAGATGCTTCGGTAATAGGCGTGGAATGCTCAAAAAAGGTCTGCACTTGTCCCTGACCATTTAGCTGATTTGGATTTTTCTCGAATTCCTCCCGCTGCTCGGTACTGATGTCGATACCTGAACGCATCGTTAGTGCCTTGTGTAGTGTGATTTTCTCTACACCTGCTACAAATTTTGTAGGGTCAAGATCTTTGAGAAAGTTCACCAGGGGCTTGTCTAAATCGGCCATGGTCAGATAACCCATCTGGATAGCGCGACCGAGCGCCAAGCTGGTATAGGATTTAGTGGCTGATGCCTGGGCATGGGGTAGATTTATGCGGCCCCGCTTATAGTAAGATTCAAAGATTAGCTTGCCTTTGTGCGCAATAAGAAAGCTGTCGAAATTACCATATTTGTTACCGGCTATCTCCTGGGCAAGCGTAAGAATCAAGGATTTATCGCCACCATCGACACCCAATTCGCCCACGGGGATACCATCTTTTCTATCGGCAGGTGCTGGGTCGATAATGGCTTCTCTAAGATATGGAATATCCCTAAATGAGCGTGTGGTTTCGGCGGCCGTAGCCTCCGGTGCAGAACCGTCACTCTGTTGAGCCGAGCAACTGTAGGTTATTATGAGAAGTGTTATAAGCAGCAATCCGGCCGTGTTTTTCATCGTTTTTTTCAAATTTTTGATACCCCCCTATGAATTAAAGGTTGCATGAAATTACTGAATGATTCATGTGCACTAGTTTAAACAGGATAAGTACCGGAATTAAATGACAAAACCATTTCGTCATTGATATACCCCTTTTGTAAGAAATCAAGACGATTTATAGTTAGGGATCGTATCTTTAGTAGCTAGTACATCATCTTATGTTTAAAAAGTCATTGAAAAATACCATCCTCATAAATGTAGGCGCCTTTTTATTGGTAGCTATGCTTGAGATTTTGGGTAGTTGGTTATTCAAGGACAATTACGATAACGACTATACTTTTATTCTATGGCAACTGGGGTATGCGGTAGCGATTATGGGGGTTATTTGGGTGAATCATTTTATTTTGATCCCCTTTTTTTATGATAGAAAAAGATATGAGGTATATGGGGTGCTGCTAATTGGAATTGTCTTTTTAAGCTCTTATTTAAAGGGGTATAATAGTATCACCGGGAGCTGGGTAGGTGTCTATAAAATGTTTTTCTTTTTAATTTATACGACTGGAACCGGTATGGCCGCCTTTTTTTTAAGAAGAAATTTAATCATCCAAAGGGAAAATGCCGAGAAAGAAAAATTACAAAGGGAGATAGAACTTACCTATTTAAAAGAACAGGTGAATCCTCATTTTTTGTTTAATTCGTTGAACAGTATTTATTCCCTTTCAAGGCAGCAATCGCCGGAAACCCCAGATCTTGTCATGCAGCTCTCTGAACTACTGCGTTATCAGTTAGAGAGTTCCAAGAAAAATACAGTGCTATTAAAAGAAGAGCTTGAGTTTATAGAGAATTATTTGTTACTTGAAGAAAAAAGATTGAGTGCCCGTTGTACGATTGAATTCTTAATTAAAGGTGATTTGTTGCAGCTAAGAATTGCTCCTATGTTGCTCATCCCTTTTGTCGAAAATGCAGTGAAGCATGGCGCTCGAAGCACCAATGAGCAGAGTAATATCGATATTACCGCCTCCTTGAAAAATGCGACGCTTCAATTTCTAATACACAATTCGAAACCTTCAGGCAGCTTAGCCTCAGAACGAAAAGGATTGGGGCTTGCCAATGTCAAGAGGCGCTTAAACCTATTATATCCTGATTCCCACCGATTGGAAATCAAGGAAACGGAAACCGCATATGACGTCAACTTATCCATTGATTTAAACGCGACAACAGTAAAAAAGAAGGAATGATTAAAGTTGGGATCGTAGATGATGAAATACTAGGGCGCAAGGTGCTAGAAGACTATTGTTCTAAAATCAACAACTTAGACATCGTACTGAGCACAGGAAATCCTCTTGAATTCATCAATTTCACGCAGCAAAATGATGTGGACCTTATCTTTCTGGATATCGAAATGCCCGAACTTAATGGCATGGAAATTTTGCGTTCCATGATAAAGCCACCCAAAGTAATCTTGACCACGGCCTATTCTGAGTATGCTTTGGAAAGCTATGATTATGGTGTTGTAGATTATTTATTGAAGCCTATTAAAATCGAACGTTTTCTAAAGGCTATTCATAAAGTTTCGGCGTCAAATATCATGGAGGTCAAAAAGGGAGCTGAACATGAAGCGCTACAAATAAAGCATGACGGCATGCCGGTGAATATCCCTTTTCGATCCATTCGGTACATTCAAAGTTTTGGTAATTATTTGAAGATCTTTACCGATTCAAGAATGTACCTGATCCCTGAAACGCTTATTAATATCACTACCCTACTGCCAAAACAATTTCAACGCACGCATAAATCCTATATCTCCAATTTGGATTGTGTTACCAAAGCCACCCGAACACATTTACTTATTGAAGATAAAAAGGTACCTGTGAGTGCCATGTATAAGATTGCTGTTTTTGAAAAATTGGAAGCTTTAAAATAGTCATACGAATTCCAGACCATTTCACATACCTACCTGTTAAAGGCAGGCTTTACAAGCCCAACTAGTGTCGGGTGGCATACGTGTTTATCATTAGTTGTACATTGTTTTTAGGCGAGTTGCAGTGGTCGCAATAAAAGTGGAGCGACCACTATGACCACGCGCCAACCCTCACAAAAAACAAGGATTCTCAACCTTTCTTTCCAGGCCTAACCAAAGCTCAAGTTGCACCTGTTTGAGGGTCTATAAGAAGGTTAAACCTCATAGAACGCTTCCTTTTAGGACTGTTTAAAAATCGCATACCCTACTGGTATTGATAAATTCAATGACCTTCTCTGCAAAAAGATCGGGCTCTGTATACATAGGACTGTGGGCCGATTTCTCAAAAATGAAGATTTCTTTATCGCAAGCACCTAGGTTATCAAAAGCTTCTTGGGCATATAGTGTAGGAACAACAACGTCATACGCTCCCCATAGTACTATGGATGGTATTCTAATTTCAGCTAATCTATCGGTATAGGAAATGTTTTCGTTGAGCCCTTTTTCATCCAATATCCGCCCTATTTTATTGGTGTTCCAGGTCACTATTGATGCGTTTTCGGATGGCGTATCATTGCCAAAATCAGCTTTAGGCTCGTTCACCACCTTGTCTGCAGCAAGTATTTTTGCAACTCCATTTGCAGTTCCATTCAGGGTATAGTAATTCTCTAAACTATATGGACCTGTGTTTTGTACTAAGTCAAGTACCCCCTGCCAATAGTCAACGCTATTCCCTAAGGCAATTTGTTCGTGAGCCATCTTCGGGAGCACTACTTTGTAGGTGTCATAGAGTCCTTTTGGATCATGCGAACCGTCAACATTGATCCATCCGGCGAAGACGGACTGGTTTTTAAGTAGGGTTGCGGGTCCTAACGCGCCTCCCCAACTATGTCCCATTAAAAATAGTTTGGCGTCGTCACCGTATTTGGTTTTTATCACTTGTGCTAGTGCCAATACATCTTCTGCCATGATATCAATACTTACATCTTTTTCAGCGTAATTTCCTTGTGAGCTCCCAGAACCCCTTTGGTCAAAATACACCACAGCATTATTTTTTTCAATTTCAGTACGAATGGCGTTTACTCTATATTGCAATCCACTTCCGCCAGGTCCACCGTGCAGTATGATCAAGAATACTTTTTCAGAGCCATTGCCATAGATACGGGCCGGCATATCGGCATTCTTATGCCTTACGAAAATGGTTTCATTAAGGGCATTTAGGTGTACTTCCTCTTTAGAACAGGCGGAGATGCCTAGCCATATGAATGTGATAGTTGCTATCTTCAATTTATGGTTGATTGTTTTTTTCATGATTACTTCTTTTTAAAATTAAAACGATGACCATATTGTACGGAGAAGGTATCTAGTGTACCGGCGTTGTAGGGTGTTCGCAAGACGTAATTGAGGTTGAGATACCAACCTGAACGCCTTTTCTCCTTTCGCATCCTTCCTATGCCAAAACCAATTGACGGAGCATAGTAGTTTCTTCCTGGAAAGCGAACTTTAGAAACGTTTTCTCCTCTTACCTCAAAGGTTTCGGGTAGAAAAGAACGATAATACCCCAATGGATTCAGTGCTACATGTACTTGCCATCTTTTTGGACTTGTTCTTCGCCAAATAAGTCCGGCATAGGTATACAATCCATTGTCCGTTTTGTTCCAGAAATTGGTCGAGTACCCGATACTACTATGGAGTAAGAATTGATGGGTAATCGTTTTTTGACCTTTCTTTTTTTCTTTGCTATTTTTCTTTTCCTTAAAGGCGTATTCAGCACCCAATTGCAGTCCATTATCAGAAAATAAATTTCCATAATATCCTACTTTAAATTCGGTCTTATTCAAAAAGGGAGAACGATCGGTCTGGCCTTGGGCTTGAAGGTTTAATGCATAAATCAGTAGGAAAACAATACTATAGCCTTTCATGTTTTTGAATTGTAGCATTCGTATTTAGGGAAGTAATTCTATTCCAAAAGCATCTTTAAGCCCCTGTTCAAAAAAACCGACAAAAGGCTCATCGTGGCCCCCATTTCCCGTAAGGATGTTCGCATTTTTAGACTTCAAAAACTGAACTTCATAGGCGGTAAGACTACCAACAGCATTATCTGTGGCTCCATAAATGTAGGTGAGGTTCGATAAGTCTTCAATAGTATTCAAAAGCTGTGTATATCTATTCCTTGCGAATCCCGCGGATATTCTAAGAAGATTTCTCTCTTTTATAACGGGGAGTGGATCTGGAAATAGTATGGGAGTAACACCGTTTTCAAATTCCGCTTCCTTTCCCTCGGAAGCTGCTTGCCATATGGCATCGTTCATATCTAACCTGCCTAACATCATCAGATATTTATCGGCAGTGTCCACTCCTTTTTTAGCAATAAGATCCTGTACTATAAAAGAACCAAATGAAAGTCCAAAAACATATACTGTTCTGTCCTGCTCTTTGAAATACGAAATCACTTTATCAAGCATTTCGATACTTTCTGAATTAAGACCAACTGCTTGCTCTAAAGTGAGATCATTTCCTTTTACCCTTGTAGAATCCAAGGTTTGTGCTTGGTGCACATTTATAGTTAAGAGATCTGTTGTAGTAAAGTTTTCGAAAATTAAGTTTACCAGAGACGTATCGAATTCCGTACTAGGGCCTCCTGGTATGCTGATGAGGACCGAAGAAGCATTTTCATTTCCTTTGAAAAATATCAACTCTTTAATTTCTTGCGATATTTCTTTTGTAGTCACTGGATGTTCTTCCTTCTGAATAGGGACATGGTTGTCATCATTGGAACAGGAACAGGCAAGGATGGAGAAAACTGTAATTACTACTACAGACTTAACGAAACGAAATGGATTAGAATCTGTCATTTTTAAGGATACTTTTTTCATTGATATATTTTTTAATTTATCGATGTAAAAGTATTCCCGTCAAAAAAAACAAGTGGTGTTTTTGGTGCTGAAGAAGTACTGAAACGGTGGGATTATACGAATCAGGACGTTCTAGGAAGTTTTCTATAGGCGCCCGGTGACATTGCTAAGCTGGACTTAAAAACAGTATAGAAAGCACTCTTGGATTTAAAGCCGGCTTCCAAACCAATAGCTTCTACGGCATATTTATCAAAGGCCGGCGTATGCAATAGTTTTTTGGCAGCTTCAATTCGGTAGTCATTCACAAATTGAATGACACTTTTGTTGATTTCCTGATTTATGATTTGGGATAAATAACTTTCACTGGTTCCCAATCGTGTTGCAAGATCCAATCTGCTTAAAAGAGGGTCTTTGTATAATTCCTCTTCTTCCATTACCCTGTATAATCGTGTGATCATTTCGGAAACAGCCGCGCCCTTTCGATGTGTTATATGATTCTTTGTCCGAGGAACAGCACTTTTTGAAACTAAATAGGCATGTAATTCCTTTTTTTGTACGATGGCTTGTAGTCGAAATATGCCATGGTACAACACCCACCACAAGAATAGAGAGAGTAGTATCCATAGCGTATAATAGGTATATAGTGAATCAAATAGGTAAAACTCTATCCGCGATAAGATCCAGAAGACGATAATACCAGTAATGAAAAGATTTAATCGCAGCAACCAACTTCTTTTGTCTTCAGAAATAGCCTTTGATTTTCTTATGAACCGTCTTCCCCAAAAAATTAAACATACATTGAAGACCATGGACGCAAAATCTTTAGCATACCAGACCAGAATATCAAAATAGGAACCATAAAGGTTGAAGAAATACATGGAAATTTCAATAAGAACAGAACCAAGGAAAGGCAGGTAAATCCATTTGTATTGACGACTTTTTGGAAGGGGATGTTTAATTTGGAATAGAAAATAGGTAAATAGCGTAGCGGCAATTAAAAAATCCAACTTGAAACTGTCTAAAATTTGAATGGCGATATGAGTTGTGCGAAGACCGTACCATTCTAAATAGGTCAGACAAGCGATAAGGAATAGTGATAAAGCGAGATAGTTGTTGGCACGACTCTTATAAAAGGAAGTGGTCAGGAGTGCGATGCTCAAAAAAAAGCCGATGAGCACACTTGCAATCATTGCAAAGTCTAGTATTTTTTCATCCATTTTTGGGGGATTAATGAAACCCAATGAGTATCCCTTACTATAGTGCTGGGGCTTTTTTGTACGTAGTGAATCGATCTTGATTTTTGAAAAACAAATTAGCTGTAGCTGTCCAAACCTTACTACTACAATCAAAAGACAAGTCGAATATTAAATAGTTGCAAGAAGAGAAGGAAAAAGCAAGAGGACAACGCATATATCTTGATGTGCAAGAATGCTCCAGGTGGATTAACTTCCAGAACTATCTTGTCAAACCTGTACTAGTATTGGACATAGCGTGTACAATTCTTTTACAGTAGAAAGGAATCTTGTTTTATGCAGATTATATAACTCACTGGTTAGCAGTCACTTGTATGTTTGGTATGGTCTTTATGGTATACTATTCAAGAAATGAACGTCAACGTATCGATAACTAGAAGCGTACGAAACACTTTGAAAACCCATTCATACATTCAAAAATGAACTTATCATGAAAAAAACAAGTGTACTCTTGGTAGCATTGCTATTACTGGTCTGCCATGTCAACGGGCAATATACCGAAACCCTAAACATCGAAGAAACCTTTGATCAGGTACAATTAGACGGAAACGTACGTCTGTATTTAAAAGAAGGTACTGAGACCAAGGTCAGTCTTGAAACAAGAAATGAGCAAAAAATGAAGGATTATAAGATCGCCATTCAAAACAATACTCTGTCTATAGGACTTCGTAAAAAGGAACGCAATGGCGGTACGAGAAAACGTCATTCTTCTCCTAAAATCACGGTATACTTAACGCATCCGGGACTAGAAGGGATTCATATGGATGGTTTGATTCATGTCTATTCGATTGATCCAGTTTCGAACGCTAGTCTTAGTATCACAGGCGATGGGCTTATCAGAGGGGAAATTGAAGTGGATGTTCAAAGACTGGCGGTCGATTTAGATGGGTTATGTTCCATGAAATTTTCGGGCAAAGCGAACGATGCCACGCTACGTTTGGATGGAATGGGGAAAATCAATGCTCGGGATTTAGAAACCTCTCAAGTATACAAATCCGCAGACGGACTTACGAGTATTAGCGTTGCCAAATTATAGTCATAGCGTTTTTGAAATGAACTTTTTTGGTGAGTTCCAATACGAAAGTTTCCGAATCAAAAGGGCAACAACTGCGGCCCCACGGATGATTTGAAAACACGCTCTCTTTTAGGAGCACTTAGATAGTAGGGCTTATCGAACAACAAGGTGTTGGAAATATAATCTGCATACGTTTCATAGCCCGCATAGTTTTCTGCCGCGCCCTGTTGTATTGAAAGAAGTGACACCTTTAGGCCTTCCATGACCAGTGGGTCGAATAAGTCCTCGGGTACTTCAGGAATTATGATTTCGGTGCGATTTCCATCCGCAACAATAACGGTTGTCACATGAATCGCACCACTACTGCGCAGTAAGAATCGTGAAGACTCATAATCGGGAATTCCTCTGAATGAAATAAGGCCCTCATTATATTCGTAGTCTACATCGAGCTCAGGAACTTCTAAGTCTTCCGGTGGAAGGCCTACTTGCTGTACTTCATAATTATCCAATTGAACGCTTGAAAGATATGCATGGAAAAAGTCGGCATAACTATATCGGGCACCTCCATAATCACTTAAGTAATTACTCGCGTGCACGGTATGACCGACATTTGCATTGAATCGGGGTTCGTCCTCAAAACCAATGATTCTAATGAGCGTCCTACTAAATGGCTTGTAAAAGTTTACATAGCGATACCTTGTCGCGTCATCTTCGAAGATAGAGGCGTCTAAACCATCCATTTCATTTAAGGTCTGCAAAGGAATGAATAGGTATTTATAGTCCGATATTCCGTCCTCTGCGAAATACTGAATGAAAATCTGCTCGGTTCCTAGACTATTTGCATAATCCGATGAAAAATGGCCGCTAAAATTCCCAGAATACCCATTCAAGGAATATCCTGTACCTTGCGCCCAGAAGCTATGTCCTTCTTCTATGGAAGTAATCGGTATAGCAAGGAGGTTGGTACGCCTATCCGTGGCATTATCCTGAAATTCGATTCCATTTTTAAGCTGTTCGCCCGTCAAATCCATATAAAGGCGAATATTGAAAACAGATTCTTGAAAATTGTTGATGTGCGATAGACTATATTTAGTATCATCCTGAAGTTCAAATTCCCCATAAAACCCAAGGCTTTCGGCTTGGCCGCTCGAATGTGTCCGATGTGCCAATACTTCATTGTTGGCATCATATAATACAAAATGTAGTTTGTCAATATCTTTTCGTATTGAATTGGCCGGTATCTTAATAGTGAAAAGTAGAGTGCCCGTTGGGGTTGGGGTTTCATCATCATTAGTGTCTTCCTTTTTGTTTTCCTCCGATATGGGTATCGGCAGTGCTCCTGGATTCTCGGATTTACTACATGAAGTTAGAATAAGGAATACTAGTAAGAACGGAATTTGCTTCATGGTAATTTTTTTGGCTACAGTACTACAAAGTTGGGGTATTATTTTCCAAAAGGCTTGTTATTGCTCTTTATTTCGTTCAAACGAAAAGAATTTCCCACAAGTTTCACTGCTGATCTTGGCCAGCACCATGACATTAGGTTTTAGAAATTCGGATTTGTTGTATTTCCCAATGATTGGTGTCCAAAGCTTTGGTAAGCCAATTCAATGGATTAATCAAACTTGTTCAGACCTTGAGGAAGGCTTGTTCGAATAGTGGCATGCCTTCGGTAAGTTGTATTATTTTCCTGAGCTACAGATTGTGGACTTGAATGGGTTTATTCTGTACAACCCAGCCAATCAATGACCGCACGACCTATGACATAGACCAGCGGTAAAAAAAAGGACGCAAGCTATTGCTACCAACCATTTTTACAGTTTGCTTTGTGGGGCATAGGGTTCGTTGTAGTTGGCCGTCTCTTTTTTTGACTCTATCACCTCGTTCTTCTCCCCTTTCATTTCTAAACTAGTTCAATAACCAAGTATTAAAACTACATTTAGGAAAAATAACTTGGCTACCTTTATAATAAAAACTACTTTTAGGAAATAAATAATTCAAAATGAAGAAATATCAGCTTGGAGAGTTTGAGGAAATTGTGCTTCTAACGGTTGGCGTACTCCACGGGGAGGCCTATGGGGTAGCCATTAAAGCGGAAATTGAAAAACAGTTACAGCGTAAAGCTTCTGTAGGTGCGCTTCAGTCTGCACTCAGGCGTATGGAGGGCAAAGGCTTTCTTATTTCCGAGCTTGGGGAAGCAACCAAGGTCAGAGGTGGTAAGCGAAAACGCTATTTTAAGATCACGGCATTAGGCAAGGAAGCCTTACAATTTACGATGCAAACCCGGTTAGACTTGTGGGGGCAAATTCCTGATATGGACTTTCAATTTAAGCCATGCTAAAAAAACTAGCCATACGACTATTGAAGCTCTATTGTCATACCGATTTTCAAGAGGATATTCTGGGTGACTTAGACGAATACTATCAAAATAATCTGAAAACGAAAGGGAGATCTTATGCCAATGCTACCTTTTTAATAGATGTGCTATTGCTGTTTCGACTCTCGCTCTTGCGTCGTAAATGGCTTGATCTCAACCTAATAAACGGAGCCATGTTTAAAACAATAGTTACAACAAGCTTTCGCGTGTTTTGGAAAGAACGCGGCTATGCCCTACTCAACGTATTAGGTCTTACAATCGGCCTGACGGCAAGTATTTTACTATTTCTCTATGTTCAATCGGAGCAATCCGTAAATGGGTTTCATACCAATATAGACCAACTATATCAGGTTATGGAAAATAGAACCTATTCAGGCGTAATCAGTACAAGTGACCAGACGCCCGGACCACTCAACACCACATTTAAGCTGGACTTCCCAGAGGTTGAAGCTATAGCTGCCTATACCTGGGTATATGAGCCCTACTTTATAAAAAAAGATCACCGACAACGGGAAAGTGGCATATGGGCCAGTCAAGACTTCTTTCAAATTTTTGATGTAGATTTTATTGAGGGGAATGCGCGGAATGCCCTCACTTCACCTTCACAAATCTATTTTTCAAGAAGTGCCAAAGAACGTTTGTTCGGCAAGGAACCAGCCCTAGCGCAAACTATTGAGATAGATGGTTGGGGCACCTTTGAGGTGGCCGGTGTTTTTGAGGATATACCTACTGAAAGTACGATCGATTTTGAGTTTGTTGCCCCTTTTCTGCGCTGGAAACAGACAAATAACTGGGTAGATGAATGGAGCAACAGTGGAATCAAGGGTATAGCCAAGCTGAAACCCTATACCGATATTAATGAATTTAATGCCAAGATTGAAGATTACGTACGACATAAAATAGGTCAAAAAGAGCCTGCCGGAACCATATTTCTACAACCATTTAAAGACCGCTACTTATTCTCGAACTATGAAAATGGCGAATTGAAGGGAGGACGAATTATCTATGTTCGCCTGTTTACAATGGTAGCCTTTTTTATTCTACTCATTGCGGCTATTAATTTTATTAACCTGGTAACAGCCCGTTCCACGAGAAGAGCAAAAGAAGTGGGTGTTAAAAAAGTAATAGGTTCTACCCGTGGGCATTTACTGTTGCAATTCATGACAGAGTCAGTGTTGCTGGCCATTTTCGCCACGCTGCTGGCCGGACTCCTGGTCATGTTGACTATAGATTACCTTAACGTCTTAGTCGGTAAGAACTTGGTCTTTTCCTTAATTAGCTTCAATCAATTTTTTGGGCTATTGGCCATAGGATTCGTAGTTGGCTTGGTCTCGGGCATCTATCCTTCTGTAGTGCTTTCAAATTTTAATGCGGTTCGCGTTTTGAAAGGTAGTTTAAAAGCTCCCAATGGGTCGAATAGCTTCAGAAAAGGTCTGGTTATTTTCCAATTCATGATTTCCACTACGCTGATCATAGCTACTTTGGTGGTTCAAAAACAGCTGGATTTTATGGAAAATAAGGAGTTGGGATTCTCGAAAGAAAATGTGGTAATGGTTCCATTAGAAGGCAAATTATTAGATCAAAATGTTCAAAATCAGCTGAAATCCAGGTTATCGGCTAACCCAAACTTCACCCATATGGCCTTTTCAGGAAGTTCAGCGCTTACCTATGGTACATCAACAGACAGCGGTTTTACTTGGCCGGGTAGGGCTAGTGAACTCAGAGCAAGTTTTCAAATTATTCAAACGGGCCATGATTTCCTGGAAACGTATCAAATGGAACTGGTGGACGGAAGATTTTTTGATCCTTCTTTGGCTACGGATTCGCTTCATGTGATTATC
This sequence comes from Maribacter corallii, assembly GCF_047345415.1. Classification (NCBI taxonomy): domain Bacteria; kingdom Pseudomonadati; phylum Bacteroidota; class Flavobacteriia; order Flavobacteriales; family Flavobacteriaceae; genus Maribacter; species Maribacter corallii. The sequence goes on along the minus strand of NZ_JBLFEP010000003.1, from coordinate 680,657 downwards.
AATGAACAAGCCGCTAACCTTATGAACGTGGAGAAGCTTTTGAACCATCCCGTATCCTTTTGGGGCAGAACGGGTCGTATTATTGGTGTTGTCAAAGATTTTCACTTCCGTTCGTTACACTCCCCTATTGAGCCATTGATTATCAGTTTAAGACCGGAAAATAGTGTGATACTTAACCTTAGAATGAATGATCATGATATGCAAGCAAGCCTAGCTTTTCTAGAAAAAACACTGAAAGAAATAAACCCTGATTACCCATTTGAGTATACTTTTCTGAATGATAGTTACAAAGCACAATACCAAAGTGAGATGGTAGTAGGAACGTTAGGGAATTACTTTTCCGGGATTGCCATTTTTATCGCATTACTAGGATTATTTGGTTTGGCAAGTTTTGCTGCCGAACAGCGAATAAAGGAGATTGGGATCAGAAAGGTCTTAGGTGCCGGCGTTTTAAACATTATACTACAAATGTCCAAAGGTTTTCTCGTATTGGTGAGTGTTGGTTTTTTGGTTGCCGTACCGATCAGTTACTTTTTTATGACGGGCTGGTTAGAAGCTTTTACCTATCGTACTGAATTAGGTGTTTCGACCTTCCTTAGCACTGGTGCTGCTTCCCTCCTTATTACGCTGGTAACTATTAGTTATCATGCATTAAGGGCTGCCAATTCAAATCCGTTAAAGAGCTTGAGGTATGAGTAGTAAGGCAGGCGCGCGCTACATCCAGCTCACAAAATAAAATCCTCCACCGTAAAACTCCATTTGAGGCCTATTCTGCTTAAATCTCATAGGGCTTCCCAAATTCGGATGACTTGCTTCAATAGGTCATCCGAAGCATACGAACTGATATTTGTTAAGAGTATCTTACCAATTCCCGTTTCTTTATCAAAACCCATCAAACAGATTACGCCATAATTACCCCCATTATGTCCAACTTTAGTCCCTTTTAATTCCCAAAAAACGCCATTTCCTTCCGATAAATTCATCATTTTTTGAAATGATTCGGGTTGAAGAATATCACTATCCCCTTGAAAACCTTTAATCATATGGGATAAATACTCCGATAATTCCTGACATGAAAGCATCATACCGCCTGCTGGATACAAAATGGGGCGATAGGGCGGTATTTCTATTTTATTCTGAAAATAGCTTGTAGGAAGCTGTTCTGACGTATGTTTCCAAACCCCAACTGGAAAACCGAATTGGTTTGTGATCAATTCTTCGATGTATCGATCATATGAGATACCGGTCTTCACTTCTATGATATAAGCCGCTAAGGCTGCCCCGATATTACTATATACGTAGGTGTCCCCAGGTACCGTCTTGGCGAACCTTTTTTTTGTGTAATGGACTCCGTCCTTGCTTAAGGCTGCTTTTAAAAAATCCCTAAGGCTTGTTTTCGTATTATCTGCCCAACTGCTGAACGTTTTGAAACTATCCTTGCCCATTTCCTTTTTTGAAAGTGTTAAGGGGCCATCCAAATACCATGATTTTTTTTCGATATCCTCATCTAAAATAGCAGATGTATGGGTTGCCAAGTGCCTGATGGTAATTTCGGAGTCGTGGTATGGATGAACTACTTTGAATGGCAGCACCTCATTAACGGGAGTATCTAAAGTCAATTTTCCCTCTTCTATGAGTGTCATGATACCAAGACCGATAAATGTCTTTGATACAGAGGCAATATTAAATCGTTGCTTGCTTGAAAATTTTAAGTGTCGATCCAAATTTTCATAGCCATAACTTTTTAGAAATACTATGGAATCCGAAGTCACCTTAGCTACTGAAAAACCTGGGATTTCAGAGGATTCATATAGGTTTTCGATCTTGGAATCAAGCGTTTTATTTAGGTCTTGGCCAATGGAAATGGTTGCTCCAAATACAATTAAAAATAATGTGGTTATACGTGTATGCATAGATTTTGTCCGTATTCATTAAACAATTCGATCGTTGTTATCGGAATTCAATTGAAAATGAGATTCCTAAACAAGCTTTATAATATCTCCCGAAGGTTCTAGTCCCCAATGCGTGTGTCTTTCATCGCAAGTTCTAGGACGAGGTCGGTTTTCTGATTTTCCTTACTGATAAACAGGGTTAGTATTACTATCGCACTTTTAAGCGATACATGAGGTGGTTAGTTAAACTTCATCTTCTTTATTCGAAGACAAAATAAACGCATACCTAACAGAAAAAATTGGAGAATTGGGACATGCTAATCTGTTTTGAATGTCCAATAGGTGCCATTGTTGCTGATATTACGAATTGAAGAGAAGAATTTACTTGGATTTAGACCGGTAATTGACTTGAAATGATTTATAAAATCCGATTGGTCGTAGTATTCATTATCATAAGCAACGTGACTTAACTCCGGCTTGGTAATGGCTTCTTCATAAAACAATAGCGCCTTCCTAAATTTTACCACCGATTTAAATTCTTCCACGGAAAAACACAAATGCTTTTTAAACAATCGCAACAGTGTTTTTCTGCTTATCAATAGGTGGTCTGCCAATTCTTGGATTTTAGGCATTTTGGAAGAGTTAAAAATTAAATCAATAGCTTTTTGAACACGTTCGTCTTCAAATTCTTTGAAGTGATTTTTAAAAAAAGAGTCCAATAAATTTCTTTTGTCGGCCAAACTAGGCGCGTTAAATACCAAGCTTGAAGTGCTTAAAAAATCATTGCCGAAATAGTCGAAATGAGAAGCGCTTTTATTCTGCACCAATTTATGTAAGGGTTGATCAATGAAGTGGTTGATGCCTAACGGGTGAAAAACAACTCCTATTTTATTAAATACACCTCTTAATCTTACCTCTTTACTTGTTTTATTATTTATGGTTAGAATGACTTCTTTTGCATCGGATTGTATGGGCAAATACGTCTTTCCATTTTCATTCCACTGTATTTTCACCTGGCTATATACATTGAGCGCTACTAAATAATGGGGGTGGTATACAATGTCCTTACTGAAATGCGCGTCTTTCGATTCGTGGAAATAGTAATAAGCAATGTGTTTTGTTACGTCTTTATCCTGCGGCACTATTGTTTTAAATGTATCCATTACCCAATCGAAATACCTCAATAATACAATATATTTAAGACTATAGCTGTGGTCATGAAAAAATAGTACGGCCATTTAAGAAGTTGGGCTACAATACATTCAAGTAGCAAAAGCCCGCTATTCCCCATACCTGCCTTAGGTTTGTAAAGCACTCCCCTACCCTTCAGTCGGCTTTGAGACTATCTTAGGGTTTATATAGTGAATGATGATCTACCTCTATTTGCTTGTATATTGGTCGTAATGGAAAAAAACTCCACCGCAAGATTACCTCAATTTAGAAATTATCGGGCAACTTTTTAGAAAAACGATGCGTCTATGATTATAGCTACTGATTTTAGTAAACATCAGCAAATCTACTTTGTTCTATTGAGGGTCGAATGCTTAGGTTGCTCCATACCTTGACAGACACAATTTGAAAGATCAACATAAATTGAATTAAGAATACAACTTTTAAACATGGGAGGTAATGGAATTGTGCTTGCAGAAGGAAGGTATACTGGGAGGTTAAAGCATGTAATTGAAACCAATCATTTTATAGTTTCAATCACAAACTATTTATCCACTGGGTGCAATAATATATTGCATAGTCACAAAAATCCGCACCTATGTTTCTTGTACCAGGGTCTCGACATTGAATGCAAAAAAAATTTAGTGCCCTATCAAAGATCAGCTGGAGATTTGTATTATTATAGGGCAGGCGAAAATCATAAAACGATTCGTACATTAAAAGATTCCAAAAACATCAATGTCGAATTTAAAAGTAATGCATTAAAATACCTGACCCCCCCATTCGATATCGACTTGGAAAACAAAAACCCGACGCTCAAACTCAATGTTATAAAAATGCTTGGAGAGCTCTTAACGAATGATACGACATCGGCCGATTCCCTTGAGCTTATTGGTTTTGAATTATTAAAACCCGACAAGGGAGCACAACGTCATAAAAAACCCCAGTGGGTAACACAGTTGGATGACTATTTGAACGATCATTGGGCGAATGATTTTTCTTTGATTGAACTTGCCAAGGCGATAGGGGTTCATCCGATAACAATTTCCAAAAACTTTCGCAAACACTATTCCTGCACATATGGTGAGTACAGGCGCATGTTGAAAATCCAAAACAGTATCCCATTGGTGAAAAACCGTCACATCTCCCTTGCTCAAATCGCTTATGAATGTGGGTTTTCTGATCAAAGTCATTTTATAAGGAACTTTAAAAAATATTCAAGTTTTCTCCCAAAAGATTTTAGGCGTCTATAAATCTGGCTACTGGCTAAGTCTATTCTATTTTGGATGGATTTTCATCTTTAGTTTTGCTTCAAACGATTTGTCATGAAGTACGTATTAATTCCGATGATCCTCTTTTCTATTTTAAATTGTTCTACCCCAAAAAAGAACGATAGCATTAATGGCTATTGGATGCAAGAAGGATATGGGGTCTATCTTGAAATTTCAGATTCTATCTACAAAATGTATGATGTCACTGAAATGTCTTGTCAGCCTTCAGCTTCAGGATCCATAAACAATTGGTCCGACTCGCTAAGTACATTATTGGATTTATACAATATCTCAAGCGTAAATTCACAATCTATGGTTCTTGAATATGGAATAACTTCCTATAAATTCAATAAACTTAGCGCCCCCTTAAAGCGGTGTGATTCACCGATAATCGAATCTACGGACCCCAAGTTAAACTTTGATGTTTTTTGGCACACTTTTAAAGAAAACTATGCTTACTCGAAGATAAGAAAGGTTGATTGGGATATGCTCTACGAGGAAAACATTCCCTTAATTACCAAAGAAACTTCCCAAGTCGAGTTATTTGGCTATATCGCGGAAATACTTGATGCCATAAAAGACGAACATATTAGCCTTAGAGTGCCTGACAGCATTTCGAATGCCTACTTGGCCATTAGGGTACCTCCCGAACAACAAGAAAATCCCTCGGAAAATTTGCATAAAGGAAATATCCCGGAGAAGAACGTTACTTACAAAGACCCTCGATCTAAGGCCATGAAAAGGGTTATGGAGCTATTTCCTGAAACAAAATTTAAATCGTACCATAAAGATTTAATCAGATGGGGAAAGCTCAATAATAGTATTGGTTATATCCAAATCAATGGCTTTAATGGCTTCTCCAAAGAGGTCGTCATAAATGATACCCTTGACCATGATGATTATTGGGAAAAGCATTGGCAACTAGTCTTTAAGGCTGTTGAAGATGGTAAAACACTTGGGCAATATCTTAGGGATGAGGTTAGTGGAATGAAAAGGATAAAGGAATCGATTTTATCGGAATTTTCGAAGAGTTCCGGTTTGATAATTGATTTAAGGTTTAATCCTGGTGGAACGGACAAGGTTGCCTTAGACTTTCTGTCGAGTTTTACAAAAGGTGAGAAAAAAGCATTCACAAAAAGAGTTTGGAACAAAGGCGAAAGTAGCTTTGAGAGTTCGGTATTTATTCCTGAGTCTCCAAGAGAATATGACGGGCAGGTTGTGGTTTTAACGAGCCCCCAAACGGGTAGTTCTGCAGAGACTTTCGTCCTTGCCTCACAACAACTTCCCAATTTTACGTTAGTGGGTTCTAATACCATGGGTATTTTTTCTGATGTACTACAAAAAAGGCTTCCAAACGGCTGGAATTATGGTCTGTCCAATGAGATTTATCAAACGGATAGTGGAGAGAATTACGAGTATACGGGTATTCCACCTCACCATAAAATCGAGTATTCCAGAAACTGGTACCACTTTCATAAATCAATAATTGAGTTGACGGATAGTGATCCGGCTATTGATTTATCTTTGGCTATTCTCGGGAAGAGATTGAACTAAAAAACTACCCCCTTACATTCAAACGAGCAATGTGGTCGTCTAACGACCCTATTCTTTATAGTTCCCGGATTTTCATATTACGGAACCAAGACTCAAAGTACCAGTTCTGTAGCGCAATCCTCCCCTGGGTCGCCTTCCCGAAACCAGGAGCGTCCTTAAAACCGGAATTGGCAATTTTGGTTCGCCAAGCGGGTGATTTTAGATCTTCTTCAGCGGTCAGTTTGCCATTGAGGTAGAATTGAATTTTTCCTGCTTGTTGCACTATTCGAGTGGTATTCCATTGACCTGTAGGTTTGGCGGCTACCTGATTTACTTGTGGGGATAACCCCCAAAGACAGCCGGGCCGTTTCAAAGGGGTTTTCGTATCCATATGCTCGGGTTCCAAGAGTTGGTATTCCGGTCCTGTCTGATAGGTAGCCGTATATTCCGGGGACTCCTGAACATTGATGAAAACACCTCCGTTTCCTCTGAGCGCCATTTGCCAATCAAAGACTAGCTCGTAATTTTCAAATTCCTTATCGGTCACCAAATCCCCAAAAACCTTGGTTTCATCAGTAGCATTACAATAAAGGACGCCCTTGCGTACTTCCCAGGCCGAAAATCGGGTGGAGTCCGAGTTGTTGAAAAGATGCCAGCCGTTAAGCGTCTTACCATCAAAGAGCAGTTCCCAACCCTGTTTCTTTTCGATATCGAGTAATTGGTTATGTACCTTATTTTTTATGGCGAGTTCTTTGGAGCGTTCAATCTGGAATTTTTCTTTGGATTCCGTTCTACAGGAGATTCCAATGAGGAGGATGGTCAGCACTAGGATAAGGGAAGTTCGAATCATGTCACGCTATCTATGGCAATCGGTTACTAGTTAGGTTCTGGTTCCAAAATCTTTGGAGCTTCTAAAATAGCAATATAAGGCAACACCCCCTATTTTTTTCTCTATTCATGCAAGGAATCCCGCTGAGGTCTATTCTTATAAGATGTTCCAATGAATCTAGGGAATGGGTTTCAATCCCTTTTTCAGGAAAAAAATCTGAGGAAGACGAAGTGCCTATTTGACCTTCCCTTTTTTAGGAGTAGTGCAGTTATTGAATTGAGAATCAATTTTTAAAGCTGGTTTGAAATCCTTACCATAACTATCCGGATACTTTTTTTGAGTACATGTTAGATAAAATGGGCCATTGTAATACCCAAGCATATTACTGCTAGATTCGATAAATCGAACTTGTGCCCTTTACTCGTTTCAAATAGCGTAGTTGCCCCCATATGCAAAAAAATACCGGTCATAAGTGCGTTCACAATATCTAGATATTCAGTAGCTAAGATGGTGTTATTGGATATATAGGTGCCCAAGGGGGTCATTGCCGTAAATACTAGCAAGAAACCGATAATTTGAGCTTTACTGTAGTTAGATTGAAATAAAAATGTGGTTAATAATGCCGCTACAGGAATTTTATGAATCAGTACACCATAGACCATATTATTATGTTCGTGTATTGGAAAACCTTCTAAAAAGCTATGGACACAAAGGCTTGTGAACAGTACCCATGGAAAACCCATATCTTTTTGGTGTATGTGGTCATGGTCATGCTCAGCCCCTTTTGAGAAAAATTCCAGAACAAGCTGTAATAAGATGCCGCACATGATAAAAAGTACGGTGTGTGGAGTATCCAAATGATGATATACTTCCGGCAATAGATCAAAAAGTGCTAGTGCCAATAGAAACGCACCACTAAATGATAGTAATAGTTTAGTACCTATTGATTTTTGCTTTTTGGTGATAAAAGCAATACCAACACCAATACTAATGGCAATAATTGGAAGTAAATACGTATTCATGAAGACATTATTTAAACGATACTAAAACGTTCAGACGTGTTAGAAGACTATTTTTAGGCCCTTAGTTATTGACTTTATCGTTTTTTGGGATTGTTCCTTACGCGCGTTGTTAAAAGAAAGGATAGGGTTAAGAAGTAAGATTTTCTAAGGTGAATAGGTGTCGAAAAGGACTTGAAAAAAGTCTTTTTCGACACCTCAACTTTATTTTTGAGTTTAAACTTCTACTGCAAAAGTATTAAGGGCGTAAGGCAACTTTAAGTGTTCCTGATGTACGATCTCGCATTAAATCATATCCTTTTTCCGCCTGCGACAATGGTATAATGTCAGTAAAAATCTTGCTAGGGTCGATGACACCTCTTTCCACTATAGGAAGTAATTTTTCCATGTACGCGGCTACATTTACAACACCGGTATGAATCGTTATATTTCTAAACAAAGCGGAAGAATAAGGCTGTTCAACTGGTTCATACAGATGACCGAACCCAAGCACACTTATCGATGCGCCAGCCTGCGTCATTTCCATACCTTGGGCAATCGCTGTTTTATTACCTACGGAATCGATAACAGAATTTGCACCTCTTCCCTCCGTAAGTGATTTTACGAAAGCCACGGGGTCTTCGTTTTTGGAATTTACCACGTGCGTTGCTCCAATAGTTTTCGCCAATTCCAATCGACTATCGTGACGCCCTACCAAAATGATAGTAGAGGGACCGAATAAAGTAGCCGCCATTACGGCGCTTAGCCCTACCGCACCATCACCGATAACCACCACAGTTTCTCCAGTTTTGATATTCGCATTTAATGCTCCGTGGTAGCCTGTAGCGAAGTTATCTCCTAAAGGAAGCACTTTGGTATCAAATTCATCTCCGGTCAAACCTTCAGGAAGTTTAAACAATGTAGAATCACCATAAGGAACACGTATAAATTCAGCTTGACCTCCTTGGATATCATCACCTCCATGCTCTGCAAAAAGTGGTGTTCCAAATAAACCACCATGTTCGCATGCCGAAGGCAAATCACGTTTGCAATAATAACACCCTCCATCGACAAACATAGCGGAAGCTACAACTCGGTCTCCAACCTTTAAGGTGTGGATACCTTTACCTACTTGGTCTACTACCCCCACAAATTCATGCCCTATTCGCATGCCTTCAAATAGACCCATTTCAGGTCCGTTTTGGGTAAATTCCAAATCTGCTCCGCAAACACCTGCAAGTGTAATACGTACGATAACATCATCGTCTTTTGCTAATTGAGGTTTGGGTAGATCCACCACCTCTATCTTTGCTCTTTCCTTGTATACTACTGCCTTCATATTGTTTTAATTTTTGTGTTTAAAAATCGTATTACGTTTTAAAGAAATATGGTTCGAATAAAACTTGTAACCGATGCATCAACTAGTTACATGACAAAGTTGCGTCATATGCGACGAGTGAAATATGATGTGTGTTAAGAAAAAAGCTTGACGAAGGTCAAGCCCTAAAATTGATTTAAATCAATTTTTTAGGACTTCGAACGGATTCTACTGATAGATTCAGGAGAAATACCTAAATAGGAAGCTAAGACGTACTGTGGCACTCTATTGGCAATTTGAGGATATGTATTGACATAGTCCCAATAGCGCTCTTCCGAGGTTTTACTAATATTGGTAATGACTCTTTGGTTGGAATGGGACAGGGCTTTTTCTATGTACAGCCTAAAGTATTGACATAAGGAATGTATTCTTCCACAGAGCTCCTCTACATCGTCATATTTCATTTGTATAATAATAGAGTCCTCCAGCGCTTCGGCAAAATATTCGGCGGGAGTTCTATTGAGATAACTGTGAAAGTCCGTGAAAAACCAATCTTCTACTCCGATACTTACCGTATGTTCTTTTCCAAGGTCATCTAAATAAAAAACGCGTACCGCACCTTTTACGATATAGTTTCGATATTCCGATACGAAGCCAGGCTGAATGATAAACTGTCTTTTCTTTACCCTAGTGGTTTTCAATATTGAAGTAAACTCGGCTATTTCTCGCTCCGATAATTCAACATATCTGGCTATGTGATCCAATATCTCCTTGTACTTACCCATCGATTTTTTTAACGATTGATCTCGGTTTGGGTCAAAACCCATTGCTTCGGTCCATCCAAGAAACAATATAGTCGAACTTGAAGATAACCTTTTTCACCAATATGGAGCTGTTCAATTGGTGCGCCCCGATAAATAGGTGGTTATACGTTCCATTGCTACCTTGAGATGGGCAAAGGGTACGGCCGTAAAAACTATTCGAAACCATCCCTTTTTTTCATGTCCGAAGCCACCTCCCGGGGTCAGGAGCACTCCCGCATGGTGATAAATGTCCAACCAGAGCCGCTCTTGTCCGTAATCGCTATCCTCAACGAGGTATTTGGAAAAATCCGCCCAAACGAAAAAACTTCCCTCACTAGGTACATATGGAATTTCATTCTTTCTTAAATGTGCTACCATTAGTTTATAGCTTCCGGTAAGGCGTTTTTGATTCTCCAAAATATAGGTGTCGATAAAACGGGTGTCCTTTAACAACTCCCCAAGGACCCATTGGGTCATATTAGAGACGAGGTGTGGAACATTTGCATTTTCAAAGCCTTTCATAAAGTTTTTGTTCAAGGAATGTACGACACCTATCCGTAGGCCCGACATCGAAAAATCCTTGGAAAACCCATACCATAAATGCAGGAAGTCATTATCCATTTCGTGCATTATCTTGGCAAATGAGACGTAGCTCCTTCCAGCTGGGTAATCGGCTTTAAGATTCTGATCTCGGATGTCTATAAGTGAAAGCCCATAGATTTCATTAACAATCATGTGAACCTCGTGCTGAATACACCAATGTGCCAATGCCCTTAACTCCTTTTCGGTATACCTGCTCCCGGTCGGATTGTCGGGGGAAGTGACCAATAAAATTTTAAAAACCTTTCCCTGATTGTTGAGTTCATTCCAAGTACTATCCAATGAATCCGTTGTCACCGGTGCTTCGGAACCAAAGTTTTGGAGAGCATCATTGGTCTGAAGATCATAGCGCTCCATTCCGCTCTTAATGCCCATATCGTTGGTGTACATCGGATATGAAGGTGCTGGAATAACAACCACATCACCTGGATTGGCAATCAAAAAAGAACTCACTTCAATGATTGCGGAGGCTCCCGCGGAGAGGCCTATGGAATCCGGCATAATGGGAACCTTGCAAAGGTACCGCTCCATAAACTCCGCAACTACCTTTCTTACCTCGATGTTGCCCAATAGGGCGGTATATTTGAGCGTCCAATCCGGAATTTCGTTGTGCCTGATGATCGAACTCAACTGCCCCTTCATTTCCGAGGTCATCAATTGGTTTTCGGCAATGTTCAGAGGAAATGCCCCGTTGGGGTTTTCCTCTGGGTTATATAGGTTTTGGGCCGCCTCCATGAAAATTTCAAAATCAATCCGTGCTGGATTCGAAGCTAGTTTAGCTCCTCTATCCGCTAGATTTCCTAGGGTGCCGCTCATGCTATTATAATGTTCATTTTCATTGGATTAGAATTCTGTTCAATTTACCGAATTAGACCGGTAGATAAACGTTTAAAGGGTTTGTTTTTTAAAAAAAGAAAGCCCGAACACGATTAACTCTATTTCGGGCATATTCCTGTAGCTATACATTTTTACCCAAACCCGGCCGGAGTAATAAAACACCTATTGTGGAAGGCATTAAATCGATTTTACCTCAAGTCAGGTTTGAGTAGAACTTTTAATTTATGAGTGAATGGTAACAATAGAGTTACTATTATTAATTCTGAATGTTGTCTAAATTGTACCCATTATTAAATTTTATATTTTTAGAGAACTGTTCAGTCCAAGATTCCTTCGTTACATTTCCATCCCAATCGGAAGGTGCATATTTGCGGTATGTACTTAAATAGATACCATCTATTTCCTCATACTTCACTTTCACTAGATTGGGTTCGGTAAGGCCAAATCCGGTAGCATTATATAGAAACTGATCTACTCTATAGGTGTCAGGGTTGATATACAAAATATACCGATCCTTGCTTGATTCACCTATATTATGCCCAAAGCCCATCTCAACCACCTTATAAGCTATCCCATCTACATTTCTCGAGGGCAATAGTTTGTGATTCACACCTGGGTCCGACAACTTGAACATCATGGTGAACCAATAGTAGTTTGTTTTTCTGAAGATATGACCAAGAAAGGCCGGTTGTTCTGCGGTAATAGGTTTTCCATCCATTTTTGAAACAGAATTGTTGCCATCAAAGAACTGAGTATATTTTTTGCCAGGCATTTGGGGGAGGACATAAACCTGTCTCTTTGTATACTCGGCATAAGAGACTTCTCCCCTAAAGATGTACCGTTCTTTAGAAACATCTGCTAGATTGTTCTCCTTAACTTTAAATATATAATCATAGGACACGTCTTTTAATCTGTATAACGCCTTCTTACCACCATTGGCTTCCACTACTTTGGCAATCAATTCTTTGGCTTCCTGTGCTTGGGCTGTTCCTAAAGAAGTGATTAGCACAAATGAGACGATTTTAAAAATTATTTTCTTCATGATAAAGTGTTTTTTCAATTTTACGTTGTTTTATAAAGATTATGATTAATTATTCGAATGTGAATCGTAAACCTTGCCACTGATTTTCCATTTCCCATTCTCCTTGTAAAGGACAAAGAAGTCGGTAAAGCGGAATCCGCCCCAGTTATAAAATTCAACTTTGGCCGCTGCTGCTGGTCCTGAAATATCGATCCATGCAATATGATGCTTTACATCTTCGGAAGGGCCGCCTTCATCGACAATACCTTCAAATTGGTCCGCGGTGACATTGTATACTGTTCCATCCGCGGAACCAACAACATGGGCATGGCCGTAAAATGCCGAACGGCTTAGCTTGCCATCACCCGTCCTGGCACTTTCAATATAGGGCTGTAGCGCTTTTTCTACTTCTTTGTACTCATCAAAGCTCTGTTTTTCATGAACCGTTCCCTTTTGTGCTAGCGCGTTAAAAGTGATGAGGGAAAACAACAATATACTTATGGTCTTCATTTGACTCGATTTTTATGGGTTAATTATTTGCGTGTGAATCGTAGACCTTGCCACTGAGTTTCCATACCCCGTTCTCTTTGTAAAGGACAAAGAAATCGGTGAACCTAAGTCCGCCCCAATCAATAAACTCTACCTTGGCAGCTGCAGCTGGACCAGAGATATCTATCCATGCGATATGGCTTTTTACATTCGGCGATGCACCGCCTTCGGTTACCGCTCCCTCAAATTCGTCAGCTGTCATATTATATAGCCGCCCTCCTATAGAACCTAAGATATGGGCATGGTCATAGAATGCCGTACGACTAAATTTACCATCTCCTGACTTTGCGCTATCGATATAGATTTGTAGCGCCTTCTCGACTTCCTTGTATTCATTGAAGTTTTGAACTTCATCTGCTTTTGTTTCTTTTGTCATTTCTGTACTTGTTTTCATTTCTGATTTACTTATTTATTATTGTTTTGATATATATATTAGAACGTTCGTATATTACATCATAAGAATTGTACTATACAAGATTTATTGGTAACTATCCAATAGGTTTTAATTTTTAAGGACTATTCGAAAACGTGCCTTACCTGCCTTAAGATGCTCCATAGCCTCATTTACTTCTCTCATAGGAAATTCTTCCACAGTCGGATAGATATCGTGTCTTGCACAGAATTCGAGCATTGTTTTGGTCAGTTCAGGACTTCCGACGGTACTACCCCCAACCGTCTTATCTCCTGAAATCAAGCTAAAAGCGGGTATTTTCATAGGTTCCAATACGGCCCCCACCGTATGTAGTTTTCCTTTTTTTGTAAGTGCCGATAAATAGGCATCCCAATCCAAGTCAACATTTGTGGTATTCAAGATAAATTTTAGTTTTCCCCGCACCGTTTCCAATTCTTTTGGGTCTCTGGAGTTGATGACCTTGGTCGCTCCCATAGCCAATATTTCCTCTGTTTTATTCGGATTTGAAGAAAAGGCAACGATCTCACATCCCCAGGCCTTTAAAAACTTCAATGCCAAGTGTCCAAGTCCTCCAATCCCGATTACCCCCACGGAATCCGTAGGCTGAACACCAGCAATTACGATGGGGTTGAATACGGTAGCGCCGCCACAGAACAATGGACCTACTTTACTTGAATCCATTCCTTCAGGAATAGGAATGGCCCATGACCAATGTCCACGGACATGGTCGGCGAATCCACCATGCCTGCCAACAATCGTCTGTTCGGCGGTATCGCACATATTGTGGTCCCCGCTCATACAACTGGAGCAACTCATACAGGAGCCCGAAAACCAGCCCATACCCACGGTTTGGCCTACGCTTACATTTTTCACGGCGCTTCCGACAGCAATCACCTCCCCTACTATTTCGTGACCTGGAACCAAAGGGTATTCGGTCATGCCCCATTCGTTGTTGATCATACTCAAGTCTGAGTGGCAAATCCCACAATAGGTAACTTTTACATCAACCTCCTCTACTCCAATTTGGCCTAATTCATAAGTGTACGGTATCAGTTTGCCGTTTTGTTCTTGAACCGCATATGCATTTACTTTCATTGTGTTTCTGTTTATTGTATTGATATTAGAACGTTCGTATATTAATTATTAAAAAAATATCAACCCTTAAGTAACTTCATCATAAAGGACATGAACACTCGGTAGGATTCAACCTTACCGGAAGCCTTCATTCGGGTCATCACCCCCTGTCTGCTGGTCAAAAAGAATACTGCCATTTCGTTCGCTTCAAAACTTTTGGAAAAATCACCATTATCTTGCCCTGCTTTGAAAAACCGGCTAAATATTTCTTGCCACTTTTCATAATTACCGTCGACTACTTTTTGAATGACCTCATTCTGCCCAGCAATTTCGCTGGTCAGGCTTCCCATCATACAACCTTCCTTACATTCCGTTGCCTCCAACCGCTCCAATTCCTCATTGAAGACGATTTCTAAACGGGTTGTAAAGGGCATATCACTTTCCAGCAACCTTCCGGCAAAGTACGCCCCAACCTTCTCCCCATAATGTTCCAATACTTTGGCGGCAAAGTCTTCCTTGCTCCTGAAATAGTAGTAGAAGGAACCACTCGGAATCTCAGCGTTTTCCAAAAACTCCCTAAGACCAAGACTATGATACCCTTTCTGGCTCAAAATCTTTACCCCGGTCTCTAAAGCTCTATCAATATTCTCTTTTTTCATTTTACTATTCGAACAGTCGTATATTGTTTTAGGTACTTACAAATTATATTATTTTTTTTCATGGCATACTTCCCATTATGCGCTAAAGTAAAAGTCTGCGATTTCGATAGTCCGGAAAATACCGAATTCAACAAATTAGGTTGCCCTGTCCCTGCATTGTGTTAATTACTTATGAAACTTTTTAGTCCATTTTTTAATTCGAAAACAGTCTTTACCTCCTTAGAATTTAAGGGCTTGTCAAAAACAGCTAGTTCATCCATTAAGCCAATATAGCCCAAGCCCAGCATAATTTTCCCATTTTCGGCGTCCCAGGTAAAGGGATCATTAATGTCTTTTATTTCACCAATGAACGCGCCGTTTAAATATAATTTGAATTCGGATTTTGTTTTTGTATTAACCTCTGAAAAAACAATAACTACATGGGTCCATGTGTTAGACTGAAATGGAGATGGATCTACCGTAACCGTACGCTTTTCCCAATCCGTTTCATCGCTATCATTATTCGGATCCCAGACCGCAATATCCCCCATGGCACCCAGTCTAAACCTTCTTGGGCTATGATCGGTAAAATCTACCCATAAGCCGGCATCGCTCCATTTGGAATCCGTAATGCAAATGGGGTCACAATAGTGGGGTGCCAATTCTTTGTTGGGATCCAGTCGCAACCAAAAGGATATCGTACCACTCCAGGAGGTACTATTGTATCCCACATTTTTATAGGCCTTATAAAAAACAGCGGACGTTTTTGCTTCTTTAAAGTGAAGTGCATCACCTATTAGCCCCTCGTTTTTAGCTAAGATAACATTGGGGTCGGTTAAGCCGACCTGCGCGCTCGCTGCATTTTTATAGTTTTCAGCGGTATAGATCATTCCGTCACCAACGGATACATCTGCAGTAAGTTTTCCATCGAAAGAACTGTAAAAAAGGAGGTGATCCTGTAATGGTTCGTTTTGTGAAAAAGAAACACCCAGACCTAAAAAAAAGAGCACGCTAGCTGCAGACAACAGTATTTTTGTTTTCATAAGTTTCAATTCAAGTTTCGAACAGTAGTGTTTCTATAAAAATAACAAGAATCATATCATATCCACGGTTCTGAAAATGAAATACCTCAAATGCTAGTTGAAATAATTTCAATTACGACCTATAGGGTGAGTACCTTATCTTTGGATGTATGGAACTCAAGTATTTCAGGCTCATAAAAACAATCGCTGAAGAAGGTAGTATTGCCAATTCTACGGAACGTCTCTTTTTAACACAGTCCGCTTTGAGTCATCAATTACGTGAATTGGAGGAACGTTTAGGGTTCAAAGTATTCAAGAGAACAAGAAATAAATGGGAGTTGACGCAGGAAGGTACCGAACTATATAAACTAGCGAATAAACTATTCAGTTCTATTGATGAGGGTTTTAGTAACATTAAGCATATAACGGAAGGTTCGAAAGGGGGGATCAAGTTAAGTGCCGAATGTCAATCGTTTTTCCATTCCATTCCTTCATTTATCCAAAAAATGGGGATTCTATATCCTGAGATCGACATCGAAGTAAGTCTTGGGGCAACCCATCAGACGATATCACAAGTATTGTCCAATGACATTGATGTGGCCATCGTAACATCGGAACCTGAATCAGATGAACTCACAAGTGTACAAGTTTTTAAGGATGAGATTTTTGCTATTATGCATACGGAACATGTACTGAATAACTTGGATTATTTAGATGCAAGTCATTTTGGAAACGTTCATTTATTGATCAACTCTTTTCCTTTAGAAGGCGTGGCGGTCTACCAACAGTTTCTAAAACCGAACAGAATACATCCGACCAAGATATCCGCAATTCCTTTTACGGAAATTACATTGTCAATGATACAGGCGAATATGGGGATTATGTGTGCTCCAAAATGGCAATTAAGTGCGTTTAAAATATCAAGTGAGCTGGTATTTAAACGTATTGGCAAGAATGGTCTCAAACGAAACCACTACTTGGTCGTTAAAAAAGAACATCGAAATAGAAAGTACATACACGATTTCATATCGAGTTTTGAAGAGGATTTTTTAGAGGTATGATCTATCTCACGAAATAGCTATGACCTGAGATCAAGACACTCCACTGCCATGAGAGATAGGTCAATGCAATTACCGATGTAAGTATCAAAAGGTTCGCAACGTCTTCATTAGAGCAAGATAATCTCCACTCCTACTTAATTTCCGATAAAAGCCCAATCATAATCCAGAACCAATTCATTGAGCTTGGCAATGGTAGTATTCGCTAATTGCTCCGTTCCAGGGTTGCTCGTGTAGTTGATAAATCCATTAGAAATCGTATTCACAACGGCTTGGTCGTACACTTGTGAAATGATTTGATCTAGTGAAGTACCATCGAATTGATTGCCGTTGATTTGTAGATCAAATACTTCCGGGTTGTTGGTGGTATCCAGACTCGACAGATCATTATTCCCAATAATCAGACGCTCCAAAAGCGGATTTGTTGATAGATCGATTTCCGTTAGCATATTATTCTCAATATATAGATCGCGCAATTTTTGATTTGCGGATAGGTCAATGCTGGTGAGCAGGTTTGTATACAAATCGACTCGGACCAATTCAGCATTGTTGGAGAGGTCGATTGAAGTTAGGTTATTGGCTCCTACATTGATTTCCATTAAAGCCAGATTTGACGAAATATCGATGTTCGATAGTGTATTATCTGCAAGGTCGAACCGCTCTAATACCATATTACTGGAGAAATCAATGCTGCCAAGATTATTTTCCCGCGCTAGGACTACTTTTAGTTTTGTATTAGTTGACACATCTATTGTAGAGATCTGGTTGCCGTCGACCCAAAGGAATTCTAAATTCGGATTTTGCGATATGTTGATCTCGGTTAACGCATTGTATCGCAACCAAACGGATTTCAAATTAGGATTATCGGTAAAATCCAAGCTTGTGACTTGATTGTAACCCAGCCCTAAGAATTCTAGTGCTTTGTTTTCGGAGGTATTCAGACCGGTCAATTGTCCCAGATACAATTGACAAGATTTGAGCAATATCAACTTATCGATGTCTATTTCCGTAAGATGACTTTCGAAGTTGTTCTCTTGATTACTACCAAAATCCAAGAGTTCTATGGCTTCTATGGCTCCGCTCACGGTAATCGTAAAGACCCCGTTCTCCGTGTAGTCGTGCGAAATCGTATTTTCAATACCTGAATTGTTTATCGTTGAAACATATTCATCAATTGTACCATCGCCCCAATCTACAAGATAGGTGGACCCCGTAATTGACTTTAAATTTAAAACCTTTGTTGTAGCGGCCTCGGAATCATCAACAGTCATGCTAAAAAAATCGGTATTTTCGGGAAATGTCAACGTTAATCCCGTATACCCAAAATCAACGGAAGTATAGCCGGCGGCACCGATGTTTTCCGCAACAGTCACCTTCGTTTCGTCAGGCGAGATCGTAAAATCAAAAGGTAAGGGACTACTCGCAAATTGGGCCAAAACTGAATTTTCTTGGGGCGCCAGCGAAATGAGTACCTCATTTTCGTCGGTCACTATGAATTCGGTTAAGGCATATGTCCCCTCCGCTAAAGGTACTTCAGCCGTGATATAACTCTCATTTGATTTCGTCAGCGCCAACTTTTCCCTAACAAATATCGAGCTACCATCACTATCATTGATGCTGATCAAGGCAAATGCAGGTTCCAGATTCTTTTGGGTACCCTCTAAAACCGTTTTTGCGGAAAGGGCTTTTGTAGCTATGCGAAAAACGTGCTTCCCTTCCTTTACTACCACTTCATTGTCTATCGGCGGAATGGGATCGTTATCGGAAGAACAGGAAATGACGTAAAGAGACGCAAAAAGAATATAGAACAGTTTTTTCATCGAATAAGGCTACTTCTACTATTGGAATACAAAGGTATAACGTAAAAGGAATGAGCAAAGTATGACATTCAAAATAGTACTGGCAATTCTAGAGTCGAACTAATAGGTTTGGTCAAGATGAAGATGGGATGGACAATCGCATATCCACCCATAGGTAACACTCTCTCGTGTTCTTATCTAAGCCAAAGAATTAAAGAAAGTGAGGATAAGATCGAGACACGACCCATAGTTACCCCTTCATGTAGGCATAAAACCCATCGCCACTATAATTACCTCCTTCAACCAATACCAAGATTCTATTTTTCCCTTTTCGAAGTGCTATCGGAAGACCGTTTCCAGCATGTGCTTCTTCTTGAAAAGCATCAAACCAGGCGTGGCGTTGTTTTTCAATCACCCCAACATAGGTTGAATTGACCCAAACATGTAAGGTATTCAAAGAACTAAATTGAATTTCCGTTTGTGTTTGCTTTTCCGAATCGATTTCAGTTGAGAAATAAGCGAGTTTTTCATCCGTAGCGTATCTGCAGACCTTTCCCGCTACTAGACAACCTCGAGGATCTGTAGTAACATCAGACCAAGCATATTCTTGCCCGTCCATAACAATAGGAACATCTTCCTTGGATTTTTCTGCCTCAGCAATACGTGTACTGAACGGCCCTAAAGCGTTCCAATCATTGATCATCGTGTCGCGGTGATAGGTAATCGCGTCAGATGCTGTTGCATAACTAAAGCCTTCGATTTGCTTAACGGAAATATCGTCTAACCATACCTCGCCACCTACCAGTCGAGGCTTAAATCCTATTTTCCCTTTGGAATATTCAAAATACTTGAAAATGACCTTGGGCCGGTCCATATCCGCAACGTAAAAATGACATTCCGAGCCAATGATTTCCGCTTTGAAGGAAAACCATTGATTGACCTTTATTGCTGCGTTCTCGGCCAATGGTGTTTTGTATTCTTCGTACAAGGCCCTTGAAGCATTACCATCACGATGCGGGTTTACACGAATATAACTTCCTTTACCTTTGATATAGATGCACCCGAAATCAGTTCGATCGTTCTCCTGATAATTGTAAACAAGGCCTAAATAATCATGCTGATCTGTCGGAAAGAGGGCCTGCCCCTCAATGACCACATTTTTCCAGGTATCCGAACCTTTGATCAGAACACTTTCCGCGGATTTATTTGGGGTCAGCTGAAGTACCGATCGATGAGCGATATCAGCAGTTTCGATGATTTGGGCAATGCCCGGCTCTTGGTATTCCCATTGTCCGAGGTCGGCTTCAAAATCGTCGTGGAACAGTTCTTGGCCGTAGATTCCGCTACTTAACATCAGAAAGAGAATTCCGGTAATTGGGATGTTGTTCATTACTTGGTTATTTAATTAACGAGAATGACAATGATAGGACATCGTGCGGAAAACAGGAAATTACTTCCGATACGTCAACGCACTCCCTTCGCATTCCTGACTACAATGTACTCAAATCAAAGGTTATTTTTAAGTTTCCACTTTTGAATAATAGCTTTCTCTTGATCTGCAGAATAGCACTTTATCGTGCCGTCTATCTGTTTTCCAAACCGCACATCATCTTTCGGGTATCTATGGATATATCCATTGATTTGGTCTGTTATCATATCCACCAAAGGTCTATGCACAAAACCGGCTTCAATCGACTTCTGTACATTGAAATAATAGGAACCTTTTGGTTGTGGCTTCCAGAACGGTACTACCTTATAGGGAATAAGTCCGTTTTCGATTAAAAAATCCCCATCGATCCAATACACTTTTTCCGGTTTTTTGGTGGCATGTATCAAACTGGAAACATAATCCTTAAATGGTGTGGGTTGACAAGCAACGTTGTACTCCCCAAAAATATTATCCGCTGCGCAGTGTAGCATGAAATCGACCATACTCCGTACATCGGTCATTTGTATGTGATGGTTCTCCACCTGGGGCAATAGAATTTCACCTCCCCTAAAAAAACGAATAGGCCAAAACGGTTCATCTATAATGTCTTTAGGATTGGCACTTCTAAAATCCCTCATGCCGTGAGATCGAAAGATAGTGTACTTATCCGTCCGTGCTCTAATGGCTTCTTCCGCCAATGTTTTTCGAATCGCATACCGATATTCTTCCGCTATTGTTTTTGGAAAACTAGGAAGAGGGTTCAAGGGCGCTGTCTCCGCATTGAATTTTGTATCCCATGTATCATATACGGAGACACTTGAAGTATATTGATAGTGTCCGACCTGTTCTTTAAACTCGTCCAGAAAGTCAGCAACCGCCTTTGGTGATTTTTGCCAAGTATCCACTACTATATCCCAATAGGTGCCCCTATACTTCTGGTCAATTGATTTTAGGCCCGATTTACCTTCTTTTTCCCTGTCACATACAATCAAGGGCAAATCACTGAACAGATGTGTATTGGTCTTATTACGATTGAGCAGCGTGACTTCATATCCATGCGCTAAGAGCGATTGTACGATTGAAGGTCCGAGAAAACCTCTTCCACCCAAAACTAATGCTGTCTTTTTTGCAATGATAGGAGAAACGTTATTTTGGCTCAAAGCTTCGTGTGGATCAATAAGAAGCATTGTGGAAGCTGCCCCTAAGCTCTTGAGAAATTTTCTTTTTTTCATTTTTTACAGGTCCATTAAAATTAGTTTCCATTTGGTTATCGGTGTTATAAGAAGGGGTGAATCGGTAGAATTATTGGTTCCCAAGAACGGGTCCAGTTATTAGGTTCACGCTTTCTACTACTGTACCGAATGACTATTAGGGATATTCCCCTCGTTAATCCGTACCAAAGGAGCATCATTTTTTCGAGTATGGAATACCTCTTAATTAAGCCGTACTTATTTTTCTGATATATTGACCTGGGGTCAGACCCACGAATTTTTTGAAATTAGTGAAGAAAGATGATTTTGAACTGAAGCCACACTCGTAACCTATACCTTCCATGGTATACTCTAATGTGGTATGTTGCTTTATTTTTTCGAGAGCGTCCTCGATTCTTCTTTGATTGATCAAATTATAAAAATTCGTATGCATCTCGGCATTCAGTATCTGTGAGAGATGGTGCTTGGCAATACCCAACAAACTGGCCAGTTCTTCCAGAGAAAAATCAGGATTTAGATACGGTTTTTCAGTCTCGAAAATATGTTCGATGTCTATTTTTACCTTTTCAATATCATATGCTTTGAGCGGGCTCGTTCTGTACTTCTTCGCGTCTTTATGGGGTAATGTTATCGGTTGGTACAAGGTGCCATACCGAAGACCGAAAAAACCGATGATGATGATCAGTACCACATATCGTGCAGTATCCCAGAATCTGAAATACGGAATACCCATTGAAAGTTCCAATAGCATTCGGAGTATGCTGATTCCAGCACTCAGTAGGAACAGTATGGCGATAGCCCGAATCCATGGATTATGTTGAACATAGCCCAGTTTCGCGTTAGGTTTTGCGGGAACTACGATCAGTACATAAACCGGATATGCTATAAGCGATACGAGTTTTGGCCACAGAACAATGGTCACCCAGGCAGTCTGTAGTCTATCTAAAAAAAAACTACTCAATACCAAAAACAGTACGAAGGGCAAGAAGTGGATACAATCAAGTTTTGTGAAAACCTTCTTTTGTAAGCTTTTTACATAAAAGAAGAACAAGGGCCCATGTAAGAAACTCATATTTAATATAAGCGCTTCCTGTAATGCGAAATGAAGAACTCCTTTACTCAGTACAAGCAATAGATGTATGAAAAAAACCAAAAACCAAGCCGCCAATAGCCAATCATGTTCTTTGTGTTTCCGTTTGAAGAAGATCAGAATTGCGAACAATAGCGATTGAACGGCACCAATACCTGCGGCCAATAATGTGAA
Source organism: Maribacter corallii (assembly GCF_047345415.1). NCBI lineage: Bacteria > Pseudomonadati > Bacteroidota > Flavobacteriia > Flavobacteriales > Flavobacteriaceae > Maribacter > Maribacter corallii. The sequence continues at coordinate 657,929 of NZ_JBLFEP010000003.1, read as the reverse complement.
ATAGTTATCCATGGAAATTTATACGGCTTCGCCTTTCAATAGGATAAAGATAAAATTCAAAATGTAATGATCTGAGTATATTTTATCTATTCCTTAAGTTTTAATTACATCCGCCTTAACAGTCAATCCTGTTTTAGAAAGATAGCTTTGCTTCCACTGAACCACCACTATGCGACTAAAGCTATCACTCCTCTTACTTTTCCTATGTCCATTTTTCAATACGGGTTACGGTCAAGAAACAACAAAAAAGGAAGCGACGAACACCCAACTCCCCCAACATTTTTTTGACAGAACCGAATTCAAGGTGGGGTACACCGGCACTATTTTTTGGGCCAATGGATTAAATTTGGGAGCAGAGTACCTCTTAAAGGAAAAGCGTAAAACCAAAGACAGAAAACGAGGCGAAAGAACAAATACGCATCAGTTTCTGTTAAACGGCAATCTAGCATTCACCACCAATTTTGCGAACAAAACAGATACTGGGCTCTTGACTAACGTTGGACTTATCTGGAGAAGGACCAATAAGAAAGGGAAACAATTCAGTATTGCGGTCAATCCACTGGGATATTATCGTTCCTTCTTACCGAAAACCTATGAAGTAAATGGAGATGCAGTAGGTAAAGTGTTTTTACCTGGAAGAGGGTATTACGCCCCTTCCCTATCCGTAGGTATCGGTAAACAACGAAAAGGCAAAAGGCTAACTGGCCGGTACTTAAATGTCAACTTCATGCTTCGTACCCCTTACAACGCCGGGGCATTGCCATCATTTTCCTTACAGTACGGGTTTCGGTTTCACTTAAAAAAGAAGAAGTAATGTGTAGTTATATATGGAATGCCTGGAAGGTCGTATTTGTTTTACTCGGAGGTATTGTTCTCTTTTCTTGTTCACAGGATAATGTAGATCTTGACCAGCTTGACGAGACTTTTTTTGTACGTCATAAGAATGCCGATATGCCGGCCTACGTCAAGGGAAATGGAACTGACAAAGTATTTCTAGTTACCTTACACGGTGGTCCTGGTGGCTTGGGATTGGGTTTTCAAGGGCCTGCATTTGATCAAATAGAAGAAGACTATGCTGTGGTGTACTTCGATCAACGGGGTTCCGGGATGTCACAGGGAAATTATGCCGAAGATGACGTTGACATTGATTTGATGGCCGAAGATGTTCTGGCATTGGTAAAAGTCCTAAAACAGCGTTATGGCAATGATACACGTTTCTTTTTATTAGGCCATAGCTGGGGCGGTGCTTTAGGTCCCGCGACCTTATTGAAAAATCAAAGCGACTTTTTGGGATGGATCGACGTCAATGGCAGCCATGATCCCAAAGGCCTCTACTTTGAATATATCCGTAATTTTGAACGTATTGCCGCGGAACAAATTGAATTGGAAAATAGTATCGCGTTCTGGGAGTCGGTTTATGGAGTATTGAGTGAGGTCGATCCAAATACGGTCAACCTTGATGATTTTAATCGATTGAATCGGACCGCTTTTGATGCGGAACTCCGGCTAAGAGACGATGCTATCATCAACGATCCAGGAAACGGAGGGGTTAAGGTTTCCGATTATAACCCGCTGACCTTTCTCTGGAACATACAGAAAATTCAATCCATCCTTGACGATGATACGATCGGAAAACTATCCTTCACGGACAGGCTTCCCGAAATTACCATTCCCTCTTTGATTCTTTGGGGACGGTATGATATGGTCGTGCCACCGTTTTACGCCCAAGAAGCGTATGAAAACCTGGGTTCTGAAGAAAAGACCTTAGTGATTTTTGAACGATCGGGGCATGCACCCATGTTTACTGAAGCCGATGGATTTGCAAAAGAGGTGCTGCGATTCATAGATCAACATAAATGATGTTTATGATCACCCCATACCAATGGGAAGGTTTCTATTAAGATTTAACAAGGACCAGATGACGTAAATCCGTTTAAAATGTCTCGATAATTCAAATTATTGCATATTTTTACGGTTGCGATGAAAATCAGTAAGCCGAATATTGCGCTTTTCTACATCGCCTTGATCGTTTTGTTCAAGGTGGCCGGCTTACATGTATTTGCCTCACATAATGACGACCTTGACGCACAACATTGTGAGGTCTGTCACATCACCACTGCGGTCAGTTTTACACCGCTTCTTGAAGCGGATACGGCGGTTGTATCGCATACGGAGTATTTTTTCTCAGAGCAAAAAATCAATGGTATAGCCCCTGATAGTGTTTTTAATAACACGTATCTACTGAGTTATCGCTTCACCCGACCTCCACCAACATTCTCATAGTCCATTTTGTATCGCATACCATCCCATATTGAGGGATCGGTGTATTCAATTCATACCATACTTGTTTTGGGGGTTCCTTTTGTATAAAGGTTCATCAAGGCGTATTGTATAGCATACATTTTGGACTATAGCCTTTTTCGGGCCCCGTCTTCAACACGTTTAATCTCCCACGCAGTGCTAACTATAGTAACAGTGGGTATTTGTGCGATTCATAGTCAATTTTAAATCATTACATGTTATGCTAAAAGCAACAAACATTGTTAAGTCCTACAATGGAAAGGTGGCCTTAAAAGATGTCTCTTTTGAGGTATCCAAAGGCGAAATATTTTGCCTCTTAGGTCAAAATGGCGCCGGAAAAACAACGACCATAAATATTTTTCTAGGTTTTATCAAAAAGGATAGTGGACAAGCCTTTATAGGTGATAAAGAGGTGGGTATCGATGACACCAATCAACTCACGGCCTACATTCCAGAAACGGTACAACTCTATGGTAACCTTAGTGGCATAGAGAACCTGGACTTCTTTAGCCGTCTGGCCGGATTCAAATACACGACCCCTGAGTTAGAGGCTTTTTTAGCTAAAACCGGCCTGCAATCAGATGCGCAACATCAAAGATTGGCTTCATATTCCAAAGGTATGCGACAGAAAGTCGGTATTGCCGTGGCATTGGCCAAAAACGCCGAAGTCATCTTTATGGACGAGCCTACTTCAGGTTTAGATCCAAAAGCCACTTCTGAATTCACAAAAATCTGCAAAGAATTGGCCGAAATGGGCAAGGTCATATTCATGGCAACCCATGATATCTTCAATGCCGTAGAGTTAGGCACTACTATCGGTATTATGAAAGAAGGCGTATTGGCACAGCGATTAAATGCCAATGAAATAGATGCAGGTCAACTAAATCAACTTTACCTAGAAACAATTTAAGATCATGAGAAACTATATTCCTATCATATTATTTTTAATTGCAATTCATACCTCATTTGGCCAAATAGCTGTCAAAGGGATGATTATTGACACGGATAGACAGCCTATTATGGGGGCGACCATTTCGTATACCAACCAAAACACCGGGGTTACCAATGGTACGGTATCCCAAGAGAATGGCAACTTTACTTTTGAACTTGCAGAAACCGGAAATTATCAGATTGAAGTAACCTATATCGGAATGCGGTCATTACGTCTACAAAACTCATTCGACCAAGCACGGCCCTATGATTTGGGCACATTGGTATTAGAAGAGAGCGTGGAGCGATTACAATCGGTGGAAGTCGTGGGCCGGGCCCGAACGGATTACAATAGTGACTACTCCTTCTCCGCTACCAAAGTGGCCATCAAGAACAAAGAATTGCCACAGGCGATTACTTCGGTAACCAAGGAATTAATTGCGGACCGTCTTGCCTTTCAATTACCGGATGCCGTTAAAACAGTCAGTAATGTTACGGTTACGGGCCTATACAATCATTATAACATTCGTGGTATCACACAGGGTGACGATGGTCAAGTCTTGAATGGTATGCGTACACGTCAATATTACTTTCTACAACCAATTACTTCGCATTTAGAGCGTGTTGAGGTAATAAAAGGCCCATCGTCGGTTACTTTTTCCAGTGCCGACCCAGGGGGAACTGTAAATATGGTTACGAAGAAACCCCTAAGAGAAAAACGAAGTGAGATTTCAGCAACAACAGGTAGTTTCGGAACCCTAAGGGCCACCGCCGATTTCACGGGACCACTAAACGAATCAAAAACACTGTTATATCGTTTTAATGCAGCGTTCCAAGAAGCAGATTCATTTCGGGATGTCGTAAACAATAATGCTATTTTGTTTTCTCCATCTTTAAGTTATATCCCAAATGAAAATACATCACTAAATGTAGAAATGATCTACAGCAACGCTGAAGGGAATTTAGATAGAGGTCAGCCTATTTTTGGTGCCATTAATGGTGAATTTGATTTGAACAGTACCCCAATTACAAGAAATGTGGGCGCGTCAAACGACCATTACAAAAACAAAGAGTTTATTTTCATGGCCAATTTTAGTAAAAAATTTACTGAGAACTTTGGTTTTAATGCCCAGTTCATGAAACAAACTTGGGATGAAGATCTAGCCGAACACAGGGTTGATGGTACGGCAGTTGATATTGATGGCAATGTGATTCCTACACTGGCAAGGCTGCGATATGATCAAAGACAACAATTTTGGGAAACCGATAATTTTAGCACCTATTTTACGTACGACATCAAAAAGGAAAAGTTTACCAACAAAATATTGGTTGGATATGATGGTACGCGTTGGGAAAGGAAAATTGGCGCGGGATTTCTACGTGCTAGAAGGTATTTAACAGTCAGCGGGGGGCAGTCTAATTTTGACCCAAGCAATCCGGACAATTTTCAACAAATGGTTGTAGATGGGGTAACGATGCCCGTACCCGCTGTTCCGCATTTTAATTTGGCAGACCCTTTTAACGGAGCGAGAAATACAACAAGTTACAACCTTGCTGAATTAACTATCCCAGCCAATTTAGCGACGTCAAGTGGTATCTATCTTCAAAACCAATTTAAGGTCGGAAAATTTTCGGCTTTAGTGAATTTACGATATGAATGGTTCACCGATATTTTTGATTATGAGGGCGATGAACAAGAGTTTAAGACCAATGCTTTTGTACCTAGACTAGGTCTAACATATGAAGTCACAAATAGTGTAAGTGCGTATGCAACTTATCTAGAAGGATTTCAACCACATACGAATACGGTTTCCTTGTCGCCAACGGCGGAAGGCTTCTTTTGGGCAGCCTCACCAAGTCGGTTTGACCCTTTGGAAAGTAGCTTGTTGGAAGTGGGTGCAAAAGGAGAGTTTTTAAACGGGAAAGTATTTGCCAACCTTGCTATTTTTAATATTACTCAAAAAAACATCCTATTGGGAGATACCTATGATTTGGATAACCTATCAACACGAGGTGAGCAAAGAAGTACAGGTTTTGAAATGGATATTTCCGGTTACATATCACCAAACTTTCAACTCACGGCGTCGTATGGTTTTGCAGATGCGGAAATCGTAGAAGATGCTATAGAAGATTTTATCGGAGAACCCATTGGAGGAGCTCCAAAGCATACTGCGAATTTTTGGGGACGTTATGATTTTAGGAATAAGACCTTAAAAGGCATTGGAATCGGTTTTGGTGCCCAATACGTAGATGAAAGATTTACCTGGTACAACCCTACTTATGACACCGACAGATTACTATTGCCAAGCTATACCGTATTTGATGCCGCGGTATACTACAGGCCAAATAATACAGGTATCCAATTGACACTTAAGTTGAACAATTTATTTGATGAGACGTATTGGTTAGGTGGTCTTAACCCATCTAGGTTAGGTCCAGGCGCCCCAAGAAATGTTCTGCTAAACGCCACTTATAAATTCTAATAATGAGAAAAAGGGTAATCTTTTTGTTGGCAGGTCAATTGTGGAAAGATGCTTTTAGGTCCAAAGTGCTGCTGGTAGCTTTGGGCCTAATGGGCTTTTTGTTGCTTTTTTCAGCTTTCAGCGGTTGGGAAAATTATCATGACCTCAATCATACACGCGATGCAATTCAGAACGAAGCGCAAGAAAGTTGGGAGAATAATCCGGATAAGCACCCGCATCGAATGGCGCATTATGGTTCTTTTGCTTTGCGATTAAAACATGTATTGAGTGTTTTTGATCTAGGAATGGAAAATTTTGTGGGTAACGCCATATTTCTGGAAGCCCATAAACAGAATACGGTCAATTTTTCAGAGGCTAGCATGTCTACGGGATTGTTACGATTCGGGGAAGTAAGCTTGGCAATGTTATTGAAGGTAATCGTACCGCTGTTGATTTTTTACTTGGGTTTTGCCACCATTGCCCGTGAAAGGGAGAACGGCACTTTAAAATTGTTGATCGGTCAGGGGATCAGCAGAATGGAAATCGTTTTCGGAAAGTGGTTGGGTTTATGGGGTCTTTCCCTGATTTTTCTACTTTCGGTCTTTCTAGTGGTCTTCTCCTTCGTGCTTTTGGAATCGAATGAGGGTACCTTCGGAGATAGTATATCGCGTTTTATGGTGCTGTTCGTTTCCTATGTACTCTTTTTTGCCATACTCAGCGCCATTACCATTTTGGTATCGGCATTTAGCAAAACGGCCAAGGGAGCTTTGGTCAAACTTTTGGGTATTTGGTTGCTATTTACGATTATCGTGCCCAAATCGCTGCAGGCATTGGGATACTACCTCTTCCCTACTCCTTCTAAAATAGAAATGGAAACCGCGGTGGAGCATGATTTGATTCAGCAAGGGGATAGTCACAATCCAGATGACCCTCATTTCAAGGCCTTAAAAGATTCTGTGCTTCAGGTGCACAAGGTCGCCAATGTAGACGACTTGCCTTTCAACTATAGCGGATTCATTATGGCTCAAGGTGAAAAATTGAGTACGGAGATTTATAAGGATCACCAAGCGCGCTTATTTCAGGTTTATCAAAAACAAAATGACCTGGAACGTTATTCTGCATTTGTCAATCCGTATACCGCTATCAAGAACTTATCGATGGCCTTCTCGGGAACCGATTTTAGATCGTTTCTACATTTCAAGGCAGAGGCGGAAGCCTATCGTTACCATTTGGCACAAGAAATGAACCAATTGCAGATGGATTTGATTCCCAATAAAGGGAAAGCCGGGCCAAATGTAATTTCCAATTCCTATTGGAAAGAATTTCCGCCATTTGAATACCGATTTCTAACGGTTTCCAAAGTCTTCCGAAACGAGCTTATTTCCATTTTAGCACTCTTGTTATGGGGAATTTTGGGGGTCTTTGGACTAACAAAAATAGCTACTAACCTCAAAGCCCTTTAGATGTATCGTTTATTGTTTCAATCGTTTTTTCGAACAAAAATATTCTTGATAAGTCTTTTCTTATTGGTTACCGTAGGGATCATCAGTATTTTGATAGGCAAACAGTACTTGGTCAAACAGGAAAACGCCATTGCGGCGTCACAAGAATTTCAAAAAGAGAGCATTGCAAGAAATCTTGAATACCATAAAGAAGATTTGGGCCTACTACTCTACTACCTTCGTTTTACTTTGATCAAACAACCCAGTACGATCAGTGCGATTTCAATTGGTCAGAGCGATGTCAATCCCCTTTTACAAGCAGTGACCATACGTGGGTTGGAAGGACAGAAGTACGATACGGATTTTGAAAATCCATCCCTATTGATGTCAGGGAATTTAGATTTGGGTTTTGTAATCATTTACCTTTTTCCATTGGTATTGATCGCAATGACCTTTAATCTGTATTCTGAAGAGAAAGAACAGGGTACTTGGCGAATTCTAGCGGCACAGACCTCGGCAAGAGCAAAATTCTTGCTTAAAAAACTGGGGATTAGGATGCTTTTTGTATTTGGTGTTTTGATTTTCCTGCTGCTTTTGGCAAGCGGGGTGTTGAACATTGCATTGGACCAAAATTTTTGGGCCATATTCCTTCAAAGTATCCTATACTTGTTTTTTTGGAGTGCATTGTGCCTGTTCATAGTGTCATTTCAAAAAAACTCCAGCTTTAACGCCCTAGCACTGATTTCCATTTGGGTTGTTTTGACGGTTCTGATTCCCGCGATGGTCAATAACTATGTGCTCAACACCTATCAAGTGCCCGAGGCTTTGGAGGCTATGGTCGAACAACGGGATGGCTATCATGAGAAATGGGATTTGGAGAAGGATGCTACTATGGTCGGTTTTTTTGAGGCTTATCCCCAGTATAAAAATTATACCGTACCTGAAGAGGAATTTAGTTGGATCTGGTACTATGGGATGCAACATATGGGAGACTTGGCGGCGGAAGGCACCAGTACCGAAATGAGCGAAAAAATCATGCTTCGCAATACCGTTAGCGAGAAAGTGGCCTTTTTTGTCCCAACAATGCACGCACAACTAAGTTTCAATAGTTTAGCAGGTACGGATATGTTGAGTCACTTGGATTTCTTACAAGGTCTTGAAAAATTCCACGAAGGTTTACGACTGAGTTTTTATCCGAAAATCTTTGAAAATGTTCCGGCCGACACCATTGATTGGGAAGCACATGATGTCAAGTTTTACAAAACTACCGCTCATTTGAATTGGCTTCGTCTATTGCTGCCAACGGTATTAGTGTTCCTGGTCATCGGGGTTTTGGCATTGTTGAACCTTCGAAGATTATAATAGCGGAGGGCTGGAAATGTATTTCTGGCCCTTTTAAAAATCTGGAGCTGAAGACCAATCTCCTATTCGATCTTGTGACTCGATTTGGGCGATGGAGACCACAAGGTCTTCTCTTAGTAGGATACTCTTATAAGAGTACTATGCTTTCACCTATTTTTTGGTTACTTTGGATACAACTAAAACACCAAGATGAAACACATACTTGTCCTGCTATTTCTATGGCTAACCGCTACGGTATACACACAGCAACCTTTAACGCTAGAAGACATCTACAAAAACGATGCATACTCGGCCAAGGGATACGGTCCCGTGCGATGGATGAAAGACAATAAGGGCTATTCTACCCTAGAGCGAAACACTGAAGTCGGAGGCAGCGACATCGTGCGCTACGAAGCGAAATCGGGGGCACGATCCGTATTGGTATACGCCCGACAACTCATCCCTATCGGGGCAACGGAACCCCTGTCCATTCGCAACTACGAGTGGTCCGATGACAATGCAAAACTATTGGTGTTTACCAATACACGAAAAGTATGGCGTTACCATACCAGAGGTGATTATTGGGTATTGGATATGGCATCAGGTGCCTTGCACCAATTGGGTAGTGCTATGGAACCTACGACGATGATGTTCGCCAAATTCTCCCCAGATGCCACTAAGGTCGGTTATGTGAGCCAAAACAACATCTACGTTGAGGACCTAAAATCAAATGAAATCACTCAACTGACCTTCGACGGTAACGAATCGATCATCAATGGAACCTTTGATTGGGTATATGAAGAAGAACTGTCATGTCGCGATGGTTTTAGATGGAGTCCCGATGGCCAACGAATCGCCTATTGGCGGTCAAACACGGAAAACATCGGAACGTTCTATATGATCAACAACGTAGATTCCATATATTCCAAACCCATTCCGCTGCCCTATCCCAAAGTCGGCACCAAAAATTCTGAAGTCAAGGTTGGGGTAGTCAATGCTGTCGGAGGTGATACGAAATGGTTCGATATCCCAGGTGACCCCACCAATAACTATTTGGCCCGAATGGATTTTATTCCGAATTCGAGCGAAGTGATGATCCAACAGTTGAATCGCAAACAGAATACAAATACGGTCTGGATAGGTAACACCGACAACATGGCTGTTGATACCCTGTTTACCGATAAAGATGCCGCTTGGTTGGATGTACATGACAACATCATGTGGTTAGAGAACGAGAACTATTTCACCTGGACGAGTGAAAAAGATGGTTGGTTACACCTTTACAAAGTATCTCGTGACGGCAAGGAATTCAGTACCATTACCAAAGGAAGCATCGATGTGGTCCGTATCAATTGTATCGACCCCAAAGGCGGCTATGTGTATTATATCGCCTCACCTGAAAACTTTACCCAACGCTATCTTTACCGAAGCAAACTTGATGGTAGTACCGCTCCTGAAAAGGTCAGTCCCGAAGACCAGCCTGGGCAACATGCCTATCAAATCTCGGCGGATGCCAAATATGCCATACATTCCTATCAAAATTCCAAAGCTCCCCAAGAGATAACCCTTATCAACCTACAAAAGCATAGACCGATCCGAGTGCTAGAAGACAACCAAGCACTTGTCACTAAATTCAACACCCTAGAACTGGCTCCAAAGGAATTCATCAAGATCGATATTGGCGAAGAGGTTTTTGATGCGTGGATGATCAAGCCTTCCGATTTTGATCCTGAAAAAAAATACCCCATCATCTTTTATGTTTACGGTGAACCTGCAGGGTCTACCGTACAAGATGCTTGGCAAGGCGGGGATCTTTGGCATCGGTATTTGGCCCAAGAAGGTTATGTTGTCGTGAGTATTGATAACAGAGGGACACGCACGCCAAGGGGCCGGGAGTGGCGAAAGTCAATTTACGGACAAATCGGTATTTTGGCAGCGAAGGATCAGGCCGCGGCGGCCCGGGAATTGTTCAAGAGCTACCCGTTTATCGACACCGATAAGGTGGGTATTTGGGGCTGGAGTGGCGGAGGTCAGATGACCATGAACTGTCTGTTCCGGTATCCGGAAATCTATGGTTCTGGATTGGCGGTGTCCTTTGTGGCCGACCAACGGCTCTATGACAATATCTATCAAGAACGGTACATGGGCCTGTTGGAAGACAACGAAACGAACTATATAGCGGGTTCACCGATCACGCATGCCAAAAAATTGGAAGGCAATCTAATGATCATTCATGGTACGGCGGATGACAATGTACACTACCAAAGTTTTGAGCAATTGGCGAACGAACTGATCAAACACAACAAACTATTCGATATGATGTCGTATCCCATGCGCTCCCACAGCATCAATGAGCGGGAAAACACTTCATTTCACCTTCGGCAGACCATGGCGCGGTATTGGAAACGTGTTTTTGAATAGGCAAAGTAAATTACCTCGGGGCAAGCCCGCGAGGCATTAGAAGGAAAATTAACATTGATTTCGAGGCAAGCCTGTCCGGCAGGCAGGCGTCGGAGCATTTTAAATCTCGATTATCGAGTAAAATCATGTTTCAATGAACTGTCGTTCATTGGCAAACAACAAAGTTTGCGTATAAACTTTCCAGGCTTGCGGGGCCTGTTTTCCTAAAATTGTGGTGCCAAGCGCATAGAAGTGGGATTTAAAGCGAAAGTCTAGATCTGCAATCAGCGCTTCCGCGGCCTGAGTGTTTCTTTGTTTTGTCAATTGGATGAACTCCGTGAGCATGTTACCATCAATCCCCATGATTTTCAAGGTGTTAAGATATTCCGAACTGTTTGCTCCTTCCCTGACCGCTACCCCCAATGCCAACCATACAGAATCAAAATCGATACCATCATCCGTGTTCATGGCCAAAGCCTCCTCCAAAATCTTTGGGGAGACACCTTCTGAGGCCGCAAGTACCCGCAGCACTCGTGAACGCGTTTCGGGGTACTTGTCGGTAAAGGTGAGTGCTTCTTCTAACTTCCCTTGGGAAATTAAATAATAGACATGGTTACTCGAACCAAATACACCGTCAAGTTGACCACTTTCCATGTCTTGGTAAGCTTCAATATCTTCATTGATAATACGTTGGTCTTGGGGAATCGTTATCTGGAGAAGTTTGGCCATAACCCGACGAACACGTTCGGCATCCAGACCTATAGTAGCTCTTAAAGAGGCGTTTTGTGTACTTGCAGTGGTGAAAGCCTGATAAGATTTTTGCCACTCCTCGATTTCTGCATAGCTATAAGCAGCTGCAAAGGCCAACCAAGCATGATCGGTAAATTTTTCATGTCCCTTCATAAAAGCACGGTTCTTTTCCAACTCATCTTCAATACAACGAATCGTAAGATAATGGTAGTTTGCATTATCTGGTTCTGAACTCGCTAGTCGTTGATGATCTTCGCAAACCGCAATACGTTGATTTTCATCCGCATTGTCTTGTAACGCCCGTAAGGTATAGATCTCATCCTTGTTATTTGCCAAACGCTGTCGAAGAATATGCATTTTATCCGGATTGGAGTCTAGGAAATTCATCCATGACATTAAGTACGGACTATCGGTCTCATCCCATTTCACATGCGCCTCCACAATTTGTTGGAATTGTACACTATCTTCGACAATACTCAATAAATTATAGGGATCGATACCACTATAGCCCATGACTACTTCCCGTTTCTGCCTATCGTTGCTCGACGAGGTTGAAATGGTCTGTGGAGCTTCTTCCAAAATGTAATCCGCATCTACATTTATCCATTTAGATGTTCCGAAATAATGGTCGTCCCCCGCCCCTTCATAGCCATAATATACAGGGTATTGCATAAAAGCTCCAGCATGTGCCACATTGTAAATGTATTTTTCGGACGGATCTTCGAAATCGGTTTCCAAGGTCTCTATCGACCTACCGTCAGCTGTTGTCGTTACAATGGTATAATCGGTATCGAAATTGATATCCAACTCTTCATGTTCATTGGCTTCAAGAGCATAAGTGCTCCCATCAATGGTGACCAAGATATCCGTTTGGAGCCCATTATAAATGTACATGTTCGATTTTTGACTGTAACTGCCCAAGAGCAAGGCAGCGACTAAAATAGTACCCGAAACACCGAACTTGGCAGCTGAAGCTACCAGACCGTCCCCTTGAAAGAAACGATCTCTAAAATTCAACTTCCGTTGTATCGACCGTTCCGTACCCGGTAAGAGGCGTTTGTATTTCTTGATGGGTTCAATACCTTGTGGTGCAGGGTGTTCCATAGGTGTATCTTTAAGAAAACTGTCCCTGATTTTGTCTTCGGTATCCAGTAATTGCTCTAACGCCACATTGCGCAATTTGTCCAAATTCTTGAGGGCCGCCGCTGCCCACCCATCAATGACCTGGATCCAATCATTGATCACATGTTTGTCAGGATTGGTCAATGTAAACTCCTCAAAAGCACTTTTATAGCTTTCCACGTCCATTTTTTTGAGCATTTGAGCGTCCAATTTCAGGGTTTCGCTATCGACGAAGCCTTTTCGAACGGCGTAGTAGTAATCATCAGAGGCCCGCAGTACTTCCTGTAGTTCTGAAGAACTCACCCGGCCATCAGCCAATACGACATTCAAGACATTGTGAAACTTACGGGCACTATCGTTCAAGTTTGAAATGGTATGCTCCGTATAATGCACCAGTTCTGAAAGCTTTTTAAGATAGATAGGCCAACCTAGGCCCGAACTTTGCGCTGCTTCGTAATGTGCGCGACGACATTTGATATCATGGTCTCTCAACTGTTCCAACACCCGTTGCTCTTCTTTTCTCAGCACGTCGATCACAGCGGGAATGTCCCGCCGCTTTATTTCCAATCCCCTGTGCCAGATCCGCCTTTTCTCGACGGTAACCACTTCGTTTTCGGAAATCACCAAGGCCTCGATCTCTTCATGGATTTCCTTGAGTTGATTCAATTGCACCTTCAGGTCTTTAGGGTACAAGGCCGAAAAAATCTGAGGTAGCCGACTTGTATCGATTTGACCGTTATAGAGGTCATCTATAGTATCGTAGTTGGTAAACGCATATCGATTCAAATAAGATGCCTGATACTTTGGATGTAAAAAGGACCAATCGAAATAGGTGCTGTTCTGCGCTTCGATGCCCTCAGCATCTGAAATGAGGTCCGTTTCGACTTTCGCAGTAGCTATTAGGGTAGCCGTCATCTCTTCCTCATAGCGCACGGCGTCGGAAAGCAGGTCCTTCGTACTTCTGGTGTCAATCTTGGCGGGGATATATCGTTTTTTCGTATTCTCTTCACGGTCTTTATCCGCCGGATGGGTCGCCCACATTTTAGGCGGGTTATAGGTTCTTGATACGAAAACGCGGTCATTTTGTGGATTGTTTTCTGCTATTTTTGGTGATTTACCATAGGATTCATCATCGAGCAACCAGGCCATTCGTTCAATATAGTTCGTCTGTAACCGATACAAATTCAATACCGCCCTCTTTTTGTTCAATTCGTTGTCTACGACCTGAATTGCATTTTCATAAGCTTCGTCAGCTACTTGTAACTTTGAAAGTGCATGGATCAAAGCATCACTTCCTGTCATCGATACGGCCACCAAGTCCGCCTGAAATTCCATTTCCCTCGAGAGTGCTCTTTCGGCAATGGACACCACACCAAAGCAGGTTTCGATCAAAGAGCGTATGGCCCAAACCAAAATCGATAGAATCCAACCAATCCATGCAATACGAATATCCACGCTAGAGAGTCCAGCTAAAAACTGGTCCAGAATATCGCGCTTTCCCACAATTCGGGCTGCAATTTGTTGCGCGGTATAGACATAGCGCCCCAAGAGCATGGAACGTTGGGCAAAATGACCATATTCATGAGCGAGTACCGCCTTGAATTCACCAAGGTTCAACACATTTACCAGTCCCAAGCCGATTTCAAGATTCTTCTTCGAAGGGAATAACAAATTCAGAAACGAAAGATCATAGGATACACTGGCATTTACCCGATCTGTCAAAAATACTTTATGGGGTCGTGGCGCTCCCGCTTCATCCGCCAATTTGTATAAATAATCAAAAAGAATGGGCTCCTCTTCTTCCGTTACATAACGCCGCATCGGATTTTCCTCTCGTTTCGTTAAAAAGAAAATGGATTTTATCATAAAGAAGGATAAAAAAGCGAAACCGGCGCCTAATCCATAACTCAAAAGTCCACCCGAGCCTCGAAAAAGGTTGTAGGCCAATCGGCCGAACCAAATGGTCAAGAAAAAGTATAGTGTAATAAAGGCAATCAATGCCACTACTGAAAGCCACACGTGCTTCTTAAAGGATGGGCTTGGTTTGGTCAGTTCTTGGGGTACGTTTCCGGGTCCTGTGGCGTAATAGCTGGTCATTGGGGAATGGGGTTTGGTGTAAAAAGTCGTTGTAGTTCTAACGAAACAATTGGGTACTTCTTGTTTTTACCTAAAATTATTCTAATGAATAGACCAATTTAGCCAGCAAAAATTACTCCCGTTTTGCCCTGTGAACTATCGCACGTACCTTGCAGTACGTGTTGCTTACCAGTCCGAATCGTGTTGCTACTACCTGACTCAAAAACCTTGATCGGTCGATATGGAAAGTGCTTGTCGAGCACTAGAAGTAGTCCTCACTAGTTGCCTACAACAAGATGCACATCCTGAATGGCTTTTGAAAAAGTATACCTCCGCGGGTTAACCCACTATTTTAAAAAAATTGTTTGGACATGACCGTAAAATCAAAACGTTCCCTCCCGATTCGGAATTGATGCGACCCAATGGCCCGAAAATCATTTTTTTCATAAAAACCTATGGCGCGCTGATTGCTGTTCAAGACTGATAACCAAATGGCCTTTGCTCCTGATTCCCTCGCCTTGGCCAACAGTATATCTTGCAGGCGTTTCCCAATTTTCATTGATAGGAAGTCGTTCAGAACGTAGATTTTCTGCAATTGGCTCACCTTGTCAGAGGTCAAAAATTCTGAAGATGAACGCAGTTTGAGCTTCGCATAGCCCACGGGACGTTCATCAGAAAAAGCGATCCAGTACAAGTTATCCGACTTTTGTAAGCTGTCGGTTATTTTTTCAGCGTTAAAGGTAGTATCGAGATACGTATTCAAATCGTTGGCATCCCTGAAAAGATGGCCAAAGGCCTCGGTAAAAGTGATTCGTCCCAAACGTGAGATATGTTGTGCATCTTCCGTGCTAGCTTGTCGTATGTGTTCCATAGGTTCTAGGTTTCATTCGATATAATCGGTACAAGTGTAAAAGAACAGCCACCGAACAGCCCACAATGATCGGTATGGCACTGATCATAAGACCATATGCGATATAGATAGCGTTCGCGAGCACTGAAAGGACACGTAGACGATGTTCACTCTTTGAGGACATCGAATAGAGATTGAGTCCCAAAGCTATATATCCGATACTATCTGCAAGGTTCATAACATGGGTTTTTTATACTATACTTTTTACAGTATAAAGATATTTTGAATATATTTACCGTGCAATACCTGTCATGCATGACAGGTTAAATCATGAGATACCATGCTCGTAAACGGAGAACAAAAAGCATACGATATCGAAGGGAAATTGTTTCATTGTGGCACCAATGTTACCCTACACTTTATTGGCGGAAAATGGAAAAGCGTCATCGTCTGGTACCTGCGTAAGGGTACCATGCGATTTTCTGAACTCAAACGTCTGATGCCCGATATCACCGAAAAAATGCTGAGCATACAATTAAAGGCCCTTGAAGGGGATGGATTGATTAAAAGAACGGTATTCGGGACCAAACCACCACTTCGAGTAGAGTATGCACTATCTGAATTCGGGGAGGGTTTTGTTCCCGTAATACGAAGTATTACCGAATGGGGCATCAGGTATGCCGAATCAAAAGGGAAATTAGTCGGGTTGGATTAATTCGCGTGTTCAGCGGAAATTGTATTCTGATGCATCTCGTACTCCCTAACGAAATGGAATAGAGTCTATGCCATGCCCGCGGTCTTTCCAAAGCACAACACTTGCCCTTATTTTAAAGTCTATTTACAAGCTATATTAAGGTATAGAGAGCCAAAATGCCCTTAATCACAATCGGGAATCTTTCCTTCAAGGGTCATCAGATTCCAAGCGGTTTCATAGCCCAGTTTGTGTGCTCTCCAAGAACGCCATTCCCCAGAAGAGGCATCTGCCGGCTCCGCACCTAAATCACATTTTCCTGTCAACAGTGTATAGATATAGGCCCCTGAGGCCCGATCTAGATCACGGCTCATATGCCAGTTGTCACGATAGGCGGAATCGGCAATATTTAAAGCCTTCATTTGCGCATATAATGCGCGTATAGGAACTGCCCGGGCTGTAGGCAATTCATTTTCACGTATCATATAGAACGCCACACCCAAATCCGTTCCATTCTCTGATTGAGAACCCCTTTTGTCAATTCCATATAACATCGAGGTATCTCCGGTCGTCGAACCGTCTTGCATCGGAAAACCTATGGAGTAGTCAAAAGAACTCGGATCTATTTTATAGCGTTTATTAGCTTCAAAATTGGTATTGGCCCTTCCTAAATTGAAGTGCACCGTTGGGGCACCGTCGCGCTCCAATTGGGTTCCATCG
Source organism: Maribacter corallii (assembly GCF_047345415.1). Lineage (NCBI taxonomy): Bacteria > Pseudomonadati > Bacteroidota > Flavobacteriia > Flavobacteriales > Flavobacteriaceae > Maribacter > Maribacter corallii. The sequence goes on along the minus strand of NZ_JBLFEP010000003.1, from coordinate 640,844 downwards.
GTCTTCGATATGACCCAATTCAAACCACCGATAATACCGTTTTCAGAACTGGTGCCGGTATGGTTGTACCGTATGATCGATGCATCGACATTGCCTGTTTGAAAAGGGGAGTTATAGGTAAATATTCCGGAAAAATGTGTCGCATCCTTGGCTTGGTTTACATTTTGAAAGGCTACATCTGCCAGTGCATCGTTATAGGTATACTCTGATGTGGCGGCATTTTCCTTGAACAGCTGTGTATAAATTGAAGCAGCTGCCAGATAGGCCCCGTTGGGTGAAGGATGGGCTGTTTGTTCATCTTTTAAATCAGAAGAAAGGTCTTGCCAAGCGAGACCCGCCGGTACCACGTCTATGCCGACTTTGGCACCAACCGCAGTGCGATAGGTAAATTCCTCAAAATGGGTTAGGGGCCCTGTATTTTGTTCGTTCTTTGGCCATGGCATCAACAAAAGTGGTTGTGCATTGCCTTCGGCAACCTTGGCCGCAATGGTGTTAACACCAAGGGAATAAAACCCTGGTACTTTAGAAATGATGTACGGATCGGCGGCGATAACGACATAGTCCCAGTCCTTTTCCCCGGCACCTTTCAAATTGGCCATTCGCTCTTGCTGTCCCTCGGGCCAATAGTAATACTGAAGAAGAGAGTGTGCATAATGTGTATATTCATATTGATTGCCCGTATCGCTCCCCAAACCTACCATCATCGTTTTGTCCTTATAGGTATCTTCATATTCGATGTGTATCTCGGCGGTGACCTTGGCATCTTCCGTTAAAATCGTTCGTAACTCTTCTGCGACGGGGCCTAAAGAAAAGGTAGATACACCACTGCCAATAGATGAACTTGGACCTAGTAGCAAAATGTTGATCGCACCATCTTGGTTCATGTCCACATCGGCCGGTTCTTCAATAGGTGAATCCATCGAATCGGTATCATCGTCGGAAGCGCCTACTTCTTCCGTGTCAACGGTCGATGGTTCATCTTTGCTACAACCCATAACTACAAATAGTACTGCTAGGTAGAATAAGGAGATGTAGTGGGTATTCCTAGTTCGAAAATTGTGGGACTTGGTTATCATAGGACGATTTTAAAGGTGGTCGCATACAGAACGGAGCACTATCCTATAAAGTATGGTTGAATGGCTTATTTAGATGAAATGCACCTTCTGGTCCGAACCAGGAAAATATCAACACAATCCTATATGTCATCCGGAGTTAAGGACCCTTAGTAGCGATTCGGTACTATAGTACAGCTTGTGCTTCTATACCGGTTTGTTCTGGACTCTAATGGATAGTATAGTATTTGGAAAAGATACCGACTACGGGCGTTCAATTAATTTACTCCCGATAATCGCTTGATATACGTGTTCCCTTAGGGCCCTGCTCATGTTAATTTGATTTCCTGCAACGTATATTCGATTCCCTTCGAGTTTGTCAATATGCTTATAAGCGACCAAATAATAGCGATGTACCCTTATGAATTTCTCTTTTGGCAACTCCTTTTCAATCTGCTTTAAGGAAACCAGCGTCAGGTAGGTGTCATCCACCGTATGTATTTTTACATAGTCTTTGGCGGTTTCGATGAAGGTGATGGCATCAATGAACACCTTGACGATCATTCCGTCACATTTGATGAAAATATGATTTTCGCGTGCCTCGTTTTGCCTAGACAAATCAGAAATTATCCTGGTCTTCTGAATCCCTCTAAGGAATCTACTATAGGAAAAGGGCTTGAGCAAAAAGTCGACCACGTTCAGTTCGAATCCCTCTAGGGCGAACTCTCGATGTGCAGTTGTGAATAGTACCTGGGGAGGATTTGCAAGTGCCTTCATAAATTCAATCCCGGTCATATCAGGCATTTGAATATCTAAAAACAGGATGTCTATCGTATGTTGTTTTAAAAATTCCAATGCGCTAATAGCGGATGAAAAAGACCCTGTATGTTCTAAAAAAGGTGTTTGTTCGATAAACTCTTCCAGCCCTTTTCGAGCTAATGGCTCATCGTCAACTACTAAACACTTCGTCTTCATGGAGTTTGATTTTTAGGTCTACCGTGAATTTGTCATCATGACGTTGGATATTGAAGAGGTGGCGGTGTGGATAAATCAATTCCAAACGACGCTTTACATTCGAAAGTCCAATACCACCACTGCCTTTTTCATTGGATTTTTTACCGCTCTTTTGCGAAACTGTATTTTCGACCTCAAAATGAAGGAATTGACCGGATTCTATCCCTGCCCGAATCCGTACTTCGTAACCAGCACTACTCTGCCCGTGTTTAAACGCATTTTCAACCAGTGGTAACAATAACATGGGGGTTATGGTCAATTTTGATGGAGGAGTTGGAAATGTCTGTTTAACGGTGACCAGGTCTTCATGCCGAATCCGTTCAATGGCAATGTAATTCTTGAGGTTTTCAAATTCCAGGGCCACGGGAATCGATTTTTTACTGGACTCATACAATTGGTGGCTTAAAATTTCGGAAAACTGCAAGAGCATTTTTTTTCCACCTTCTAAATTCTTTCCGATCATAATGTAAATACTATTCAAGGAATTAAAAAGAAAATGTGGATTGATTTGATTCTTCAATAGGTTTAATTCGGTCTGTAACTGCTTTTGCTCTATTTCGCGCAACGAACGTTCTTTTCGAAACCATTCGTCCGTTAGAAATAGGGTCATTGATAAGCATAGGGCCAAAATCACTTCGGTAGTAATTGCAATTTTTCCTTGAACAGTAGCGAAGAACTGTGCGATAGGAAGGTATATATTGATATGTTCAAAGTAAAACTGAAGAAAATATGAGGAAAAGAATACGGTACCAACGGTACAGACGATCAGTGCGAGTATATAATCAACAATTCTTCTTTTCAACAACAATTTGGGCATTAGAACATAGAGGTTGAAGTATACCAAGCCTGCATAGGGCATGAAGGCGAACAGATTGGTTTCTATATTTTCCCATATGTCCTTATGGTAATTGAGGTCATGAACACTCCATAGCAATAGAAACAGCACCCAGAAAATAATATGTTTGTTTACGGTACCAAATCGCATAATCGGTTATTTAATACGAGCTAATGTAAGGTAGTTAATTTAGAACTACCCCTTGTTTGATCCGGAGGGTAATATTTTCAGTGATTGCATCAAGGTTGGCAAGCGGATTGGTCTTCAAGACCAGAAAACTAGCTTCGTACCCTTCCTGTAACCGCCCCACTTTCCGTCGCGGAAAAGTAGTGGCCGTAGCATTTTCCGTCCACATCTTCAATAACTCCAAATTACTGAAAACGTTTAAGTTCCGTAACATACGGAATTCTTCAGTGGAGTTGTCATTGTACATATCAGACCCTAGCGCTAAAGTGACCCCTGAGGCTTTGAGCAGTTTTAAATTAGTAGTTATGTTGTGTAACAGGTCTTGGTATTCCGGTCGTTTTTGTCTTTTGGTCACCAGAGATACCGTGGTCACCACTACCAGCCCCTTTTTCTGGGCTAAAAGAGCGTCCTCTTTAGCGATTGCCCTTCCATTTTTCAGTTCAGGTAAATGTGCGATTTCATCTACCCCAGCTGTCACGGCAACATGGAAATCATGGGCGGTTTCCACGTGCGCACTTACCCTTAGACCTTCGGCATGCGCTTTTTCCACGATAGGACGAATCAATTTCGGGTTCAGTCCCTTTTGCCCGAAGTAGGCTGTATCATTTTTTCGTTCCTCATAGGTTTCCGAATACAATAGGTTCAATTTGATGAAATCAGGCGCGAACGATAGGATACTATCCCACTTTTTATCTAAATCATTGGCATTGTCGATACGAACATAGCCATGGAATTCGATTTCTTCGATTGACGTGAATAGCCCTTGAAAATAGCCCTTTTCCAAGTATCTTTCGCGAAGAGCGATTGGGTGTCCCCCACTAGCGGTCAAGGGCGCATGGGCGAAGCTGACATCAATTCCATCAGGCTTATTGTAGTGTTTCAATAAAGGAGCCACGCGTTTCTTTATGGACGAAAGATGCTTGACATAAAAGATCCCGTTTTCCAAATAGGAAGCGATTCTTTTATCCAATTCATAACTACTTTCAAGGTTGTGATTGTGCGCCTCGGCAAAGGGTGGAATGACGAATTGGTCCGCTAAGTCTAGTATCGTATCCTCCGCTATACCAGGGTTTTTAAAACGAATCAACCCATCGCTAAGCCATACTGTCTTCTGTTCAAAAGTGGTTCCGTTAAACCAATGACCGTTAATCAATTTCATATGTTGACTGTCGGGATTCGGTCGGGCGTAAGTGGCCTTTTCGTCAAGGTTTTGGGAAAGTGCGGAACTACTGAAAAAAATGAACAGTACAATTGTATTAAAAGTTTTCATTTGTTGACACTATTTTGCAAGAAGAAAAGAAGTACATCCTCCATTACAAAATCTAATCGTCGGGTGGAGATCAGTAGTAGATAGAATGCAAGCTATGGTAGATGGGCAAAGTTAGCGCTCAAAATTCAGGAAGCATTCTTTTTAAAAGAAGAAGGGGTCGTGCCTTCGAATTTTTTAAAGGCACTATTGAATGACGACAAACTGCTGAAACCACAATCAAAAGCGATTGAAGATATGGTATATTTTTCGGTGTTTACGTCCAAGAGCTTTTCTTTTGCCTCTTGAATACGGTAGTAGTTTATAAAATCGTTGAAATTGCGCTTCGCATATTGATTGATAATCTCTGAGGTTTTTTGCGTGCTTTTTCCAATGCGGTCGCCTAAGACCGTAAGTGAAATTTCAGAATCAAGATACAGTTTTTCCTGTACGACAAGATGCGCTATTTGTTGAAACAGAACCGAGTTTGAATTCGATTCGAATACACTGCCATCACCATTCGTAGCCTTTAATTTAAATGCCACAAAACTTAAATAATAAATGACTACGGAATAAACGATAGGTCCAACGATATAGGGTACTGTATCCTCTATGATATTCAACACATAGGAAATCCAGATTATACCGAATCCGATAATCAAAATCCGGAGCCATTGTAGCACAGCAGCTTGCGCTTTTGTCTGTTGATCTTGTGGATGGTTTTTCCTCATTTTCCAAACCAGACTACCCGATCCAATAATATAGAAAGCCAAATGGAGGTAGGTGAATATAATGATACTTGCGAAGAGGGCAACGGCCTGACTATTATGTTCATTGAACCAATCATTTGATATGAAAAAGCTACTTAAGAATACCAAAACAAAGGGTGTAAACTCCAATAAGTTCACTTTCCGTGGTTTAAAATTTGGCTTGGTCATGGCCTGAACATACCACTGCAATAAAGGGCCGATGACGAGAAGAAAGGAGAGTCCTGCAAAAATAAAAAGAGGTTCCAAGTCTTTTCCGAAATACAGCATTACCGATTTACCGATGCGAAAGGCCATAAAAATCAAGAGCAGGCCCAACCAAAGGTTGGCGCCTGTTCGTTTCTTGGTAAAAAAGAAGAGGTATAGGGCAACTAATACGCCATGTAAGAGTCCCGAGCCGCTGATGAGTATAAGAAGTATATCTGAAAAACCCAATCGATTCTTTTCTCTAATGTAACGATATCTGATTACTAAACATCCATTTGCTTTATAAAAGAAACCAAACCTATAATTTCAAAAAAACTACTAACATCGCCTTGCATAGCTGCAATAATACCATGCTTGGCAACGAGCACCCGATTGATGGGAGTTTTCTGCACTTCGAGCATATGCACGATCATCTCCTTTGCCTTGGGTACACCAAGCTTATGATACGTGAGTAATACACTGACCGCATTTTCTTCATCCGTGACCTCCCGAAACTTGGGTCGATACCCTAATTCAGCAACCATGGTTTCGGCTACCGGCCAAACAGACCAAGGGTTTTGTCCGGTAATCAGTTTCTTGTCATGACTGATTTTTTCTAAATACATACCCCCTTCATTGAATCGTGCCCCTTGTTCGACTAATTTGTCTTGCAATAGAAATGGGAATATGGAGGCTGCATCAGGAATGAGCAATAATTCCTCGGCATTCGTAAAACTGCTAATCCGTTTGTTTTCTAGTATTGAACTACCATTTTCCAAGGTAACATTGACCAAAGCTGCGGGCCCATGGCATACTGCACCGATAACTTTATCATTTTGGTAATACTCACGAACAAGGTTCTGTATGGATTCGTTTTCCGGAAAATCGAACATGGCCCCTTTGCCGCCCACAAAGAAAACCGCCTCGTAATCCTCTTTAATCACTTCATTCAAGGGAATGGTATGCTTTGCTTTGCGTTGTGCGCTAGTGTCGTTCAAAAAAGCGAAATCATAGGCCCCCATATCTTCGTCATCAATGATCACCCGCGGGGTACCTCCTAAAGGACTCGCAATATCAACTTCAAAACCATTGGCTTGGAACACATAGTATGCACGGGCCAATTCGGTGAGTTCATAACCTGTGCTTTTTCCGCTCTCTCCCATCGTTTGGGCACTGGTGACCACAGTCAAGATCTTGCCGCGCATACTTGGAACGTTTTCGGTTAGGTATGGTAGATCTTTTAGTTGGGAGTTTACTATAGTATTGTTTTTAGGAGGAATCAACCCCTTAAACCAGAAGCCGAACGAAACAAGGATGACCACTAAACCGACAAGGGTGAGTAAGGTCCATTTCAATATTGGAAATTTTTTTAGCATGATGTATTTGTTTTTTGATTGGCTCGCAAATACGGGTTTCTAACCGGTAAAAGCATTGCAAATGATAATTCCGTCAGAATTTAAACGCATTATAGACGCCAATTTTTTAGGTTGAGGAATAGAAGTAGGCCTGATGCTTATTTAGACTGTGCGAACCGCTTTTACTTAAATGGGAAGGGGAACAGGTGTAGAACTTGGCACCGTACTCCCTGTCTTTAAATCCAGTTATGGCTTGGTAAAGCCAGCATAGAGCATGATACCGGAGGTATAGAGTATGACTACGATCACCACCCATCGCAATACATCCAAAGGCAATGATTTTACCATAAAGGCGGCAATGGCCACGGCGATGATTCCAGGCAGGGCCATTGCTACGGCAGCTTTTCTATTATAGGCCTTCTCTCGGATGAAGCGCACTGAGGCAGGAGGCATCAAAAAGGCACAGGATCCCATCATAATCGGAAAGGCTACTTGAGGAGACATGCCCAATGCAAAGACGAGGGCCATACAGGGGGCATATAAACCGATTCCCGCAGTCATCAAAGCACCTAATCCGAAATTTGCAATGACAGCAATAACCAATTTACCCTTGCTTAGTCCGATGGCTTCTCCTCCACCCTGAATCCATTCCATACTCCCGGCGAACATAAAAAATGCGGTCACTAAAAGGGCAAACCCCATGACGAGGCGAATCTTTTTCTCAGATAGTTTGGCAACCACTCCTGCCCCCAATACAGCCCCTAATGCCGCCGATGCGAACATGCAGATCAAGGTAATCGGTTCTACTTCTATGATGGTAATAAAAATCAAGGCCTGAAACAGCACCGGAAGTGTATTGGCGACATTGAGGGTACCTGGAATATGCTGGTCCTTTGTTTGCTTGGTAAACTTGAGCAGCGCAGTTTGGGGTGCGAAAGAACCAATGCCCAATACATCAAAAAAATTAACAACAAAACCGATAATCCCGGTTTTCAACCAACTGCTATTTTCCAAAGTATTTCTATGTGACCAGAAGTCCCGGGCTAGAACAATGGAGAACCATAGGGCAAGTAAGGCTAGCGAAATCCATAGGGCAGTAATCATACGGGTTGGTTTTTGGTCACGAAATAAGAAAGAGAAAATTGGTCATACCTCATTACTATTTGGTATGGACGTTTGTTAGCACACTTTATAAAAGGTTTTGTTCGTCGTGTGTTCTCCTTTCGCCAGTTGGGCCTCGATCTTCTTTGCGGTTTTAGTGATAGCAAGTCCGCCTAATCCAGTACAGCAAAGCGTATTGGGCATGGCATCGCCTACCCGTTTCATGGTCTCTATGACCTCGTCTAATGGAATCAAGTGGTTGTAATCCGATAGCGCCATGTTGGCACAGGAGATTGCATTGGTCGCAGCCATTACGTTCCGATTCAAACAGGGAGCTTCTACCCGATCGGCAATCATGTCACAGACCATCCCTAAGCTTGACTGTAACGCCATGGAAGCCGCGGAAAGCGATTGCTGCAGTGAACCTCCCTTTAAGACGACAATACCTGCGGCTGCCATGCCGGATCCAGAGCCACATTCGGCCATACAGCCCCCGACCTCGGCGGCGAAAGTGGCATGAGCGGCAATGAACACTCCAATAAGTCCGGCTGCCAATAAGGCTTTTACCAATTCATCTTCGGATAGTTCCAATATTTTTCCAATACCGATAATCGCTCCAGGTAAGGCACCACAGGAACCAGCCGTGGGTGCTGCGACAATGACGCCCATGGAGCTCTTCACTTCCATCATGGCGGAGGTGTACAAAATCACTTGATTCAGTACCGCTCCCTCGACCAATTTTTTCCCATCCATTTTTTCCTGAAAGGTTAGAGACTGTGGACCTAAGATACGATCGGCATATTGCGTTCCCTTTAAACCCAATCTGATAGCATTTTGCATGATCTTTAAAATGGAACGCATTTTTTCAAAAACCTCTTCCTCACTGATTGCACCACGCATGCTTTCATAGGCCAGGGCCAACTCCCATAATTCAAAATTCTTATTACGATTATAGGTTAACATTTCATTACAGGTGATAAAAGGAACCTTCAAATCCTTTCGGGCCAAAACAGGAAGCACAGGATTCAATTTTTTTATACCAAGTACCGCTTCCATATCCAAAAGTGAAGTCTCTAGGTCATCTGGAATTTGCTGTCCTGATTTAATTTCAATAAAGGAAGGGTCGCCTTTGCGTAAACTTAGTTCATCGGCACTGAATGATTGTTCAATGTATGCCATAATGGAAGAAGGTGATGTACTATAGATCAAGGTTTGGTAAAAGTCCCCAGCCATGGAAACAGCCGCTCCATCGATTTCGATTACTTGGATCATACCGCCCCCAGTCGAAAGCGCGATGACCTTATGTGTCTCCCGACTATTCTTCAAAGTAATTTGATAGGTATTCGGATGTGTAGCGCCTATGGGATGTATATCTATTTTAATCTGAATACCCGCTTCCTCGATTGCAGATAGGTAGTTTGGCAAACGTTCATCGTCCGCCTCCCAGCCCATAAACCCTCCGAACAATCCCATGTCCGACCCTTGTCCTTTATGGGTAGTGGCCAACGATCCATTCGGATCGAACTCGATATATACTTCTTGAATGTCGCCGTCCATTAAATCACGACATAGCCTTCCAATACGAAGGGAAGCCGCACAATGTGAACTGGATGGGCCACGCATCACAGGGCCGATTACATCATTGAATATGCTTGGAAAATGTGCCATTTGCTAGATTTCTGTGTATACTAAATGTACGCATTAATCTGCTATAACATCAAAGTGATACGACATAAGGGTAAGCAAATACCGGATTTTGAATTCGGTATTGTTTTTTAGTAATCAGGATTTTCGCCCATTTAAAAAATGCAACACCGTCTCCTTATAACTAGCGCCTATAGGAAGTTCTATTGTATTGATTTCAACGTCTACCTTCGTAAAAGCGGTTACTTTTGTTGTATTTACTAAAAATGATCGGTGTATTCTTAAAAAGGTTACGGGTAGTTGTACTTCAAAATTGCTTATGGATTCCTTAGTGACCACGCTCTTATCGGATAGGTGGATCTTAATGTAGTCCTTCATACTTTCCACATATAGAATCTCGTCAAATTTAATCTTGATATACTTTTTGTTGGCATTGACATAGAGGTGGTCATTTCGTGGAACTTCAGGGGTCATATTTTTCATGGGAACAATCGGTAGTTGTACCATAGTCTTGAATTTATTGACCGCTTTGAGCAAGCGGACAAAGGAAATCGGTTTTAAGAGGTAATCGACCACGTCTAATTCATAACTCTCGATAGCATAATTACGATATGCAGTAGTGAATATGACCTTCGGTAGGTTCGGAACGGTCTTTAAAAAATCGATTCCGGTCAATAAGGGCATTTCAATATCTAGAAAAATGAGGTCTATCTTCTGACTTTGTAGCAAGCCTAAGGCTGCCACTGGGTTTTCAAAAGTAGCTGACAATTCAAATTCGGGGAGTTGCGCAAGATGTGTCTGAAGCACTTCTATGGCCAAAGGTTCATCGTCAATTATTACACAGGTGATCATGACGTCATGTATTTAAACTTATGGATAATCGAACGGTATAATCCGCCGGGGTTTCTACAATAGCTAGGTGGTGTGCATCAGGATACGCTAGGTCAAGTTGCCGTTTTAAATTGGCCTTGCCAATACCCTTTCCTTCGCGGATGGTATCCTTAATGATTTTGGGTTTGGTGTTGAAAATTTCAAAATACAATCGGCCGACTTCCGCCTGTAATGTGATGTTGATCTTGGCTTTTTCGACACTTCCGCTTACCCCGTGCTTAAAGGCATTTTCAACCAATGGCAAAAGCAAAAGCGGAGGTATTTGTAGCGTTTTATCCGGCGCCTCGCAAGTGAAGTTGACGTCTATTTTTCCTCCATAGCGCAAGGTTTCCAACTCGATGAATCCTTGAATAAGTTCGATTTCCTTTGAAATGGGTATCGCCGATTGATGACTTTGATACAAAATGAAATCTAGTAGCTCCGACAACTTTAAAACCACCACCGGAGCCAGGTCGGACTTCGAAAGGGTCAAAGCGTATAGATTGTTCAAGGTATTGAATAAAAAATGGGGCTGTATCTGACCTTTTAAAAATTGAAGTTCGTTGACGATCTTTTCCTTTTGTAGTTGTTCAGTGCGTTGCTTTTCCTCGAATCTCGATTTTACCGCTTTGATCAACATCATGATAAAGGCATATACATAGGTAGACGTAAAGTATACGGAAAATAGGAAGGCAGTATCTGTTAGTATTTCTGAAATGGATTCTTGAACGAAATCGGTGCGTACAAAAGGTTCCGCAATATGAACCACGCCTATTCTGCCCATCGCGGAGAAGACATAAATCGACAGTAGTAATGACAGCCCAAAACGAACATACTTCTTTTTATAGAGCAGGTGTGGCAATTGATAGTAGTTGAGCACATAGGCCGCCAATAATTGAGCCGGTAGAAAGGCAAGATAGGTAATGACATTGGGCCAGAAAGTGCCCGAGTTTAATGCAGCCAGAACGACAAATAGAAAGAAGAGGCCCAACCAAAACAAAAGGTGCGTCAACCATCTTTTTTGTAAAACCCGATCCAAGACCGATTCTTTTTTCATACCCGGCAAAAGTAGGTATTTCAACAAATTCTTCTTGCTGAAATCTATGAATGCCCATTTCCGACCCACAGCGCACGGGTATCTCATGACGAATGTTTTTAGAGGTGGCAATCCTTTATATGATCGAAAGAAAGGTAGCTTGGTCGATTTTAAAAAAAGCCCTTCCCTTCCGACCCTACATTTGGTTCATCAATTAAAAAACGAACAAGATGAAAACGATCCTTTTTCTAATTACGTATTGTACGGTGAGCATTCTGGGAGTGCGGGCACAAGACTGTGAAAATCTATTGATGGCCGTAAAGAACAACAACAAGGCCTATGTACAGCGCCTTTTGAAAACGGTAAATCCCAATTGCAGCCACGACGGGGTACTTCAGCCACGTACCCCGCTCGGAATGGCGGCTAGTATAGGTAACCTTGACATTGGAACCTTACTTATGGATAAAGGTGCCAAGGCTACCCATTACTTTCACAGGGATGCTACCCCATTAATGATCGCAGCCGAAAGGGGCGATTATGATTTTGTCAAATACCTGACGGATAATGGAGCACAGGTGAACCGAAAAGTGTCCGGCGATGGTACACCACTCATGTCGGCGGTACGTGGGGGAAACGAGGCTATTGTGGCATTGTTACTGGATTTGGGAGCTGATCCGAATGCAACGGTACCTGGGGATGGAAATGCCATAATGATGGCGGGTAAATACAATGAACCAGCGCTGTTGAAAATGCTTTTGGCCCATTCAGGCGACATAGATAAGGCCACTATTGGTGATAGCACTGCCCTTATCCATGCGGCTTCTCAGGGAAATTTAATGCTGATTCAAGTATTGGTCGACCTTGGGGCGGACGTGAATAAGGCCAGTCCCCAAGATGGCAATCCCCTGATTATGGCCGCTAAGAATGGTCATTTGCCGATAGTCCGTTTTCTTGTAGAAAACGGAGCCGAGGTAAACGTGCACGTGAAAGGAGATGAAACACCACTTATCCGAGCCGCATGGAGCGGACATCTTGACGTCGTGAAATACCTAGTACAGCAGGGGGCCGATATCAACAAAACCGTTCGGGACGGTTACGCTATTCTTTCCGAAAGCAGAAATGCCCTTAAAATGGCCAAGCATGCCAAACATGACCATGTGGTACGCTATCTCGTCAGCCAAGGGGCTAACTAATATGAAAACCATTAAAAGAGAGACCATGCGCATCAAAACCATAATTCAATTGATTCTTCTTCTTGCTTACTTCAATAGTGTTCAGTCTCAAGATGCAATTAACGCCGAAACCCAAGACGAAATAGAAAACTTGGCCGAGGCTTTTTTGGAAAAGACCAAGGCTCCGGGGCTATCTATTGCCGTTCGTAAAAATGGAAATACCATTTACGCCAAGGGATTTGGCCAAGCCAACAAAGACGCTAATATTCCGATGGATACGAGAACAAAATTGCGAACAGCATCGGTGGCCAAAGTTATCACGGCTACTGCTTTAGGTGTTTTGGCATCTGAAGGGAAACTTGATTTTGATGCTCCTATTAAAGACTATGTGCCCTATATTCCAGATGCCTTTTCCCATCTCACCACCCGTCAGCTGGCAGGTCATACAGCAGGCCTTGCCCATCGACCGAAAGGGGAACAATTTAAAAAGAAACAATATGATGACATACGGGAAACCGTCTTATTAATGAAGGCCCCTCCCTTGTTTGAAGCGGACACGGATTACAAGTATTCCACTCATGCCTATAATTTACTTGGAGCAGTTATTGAAGGGGCCTCTGGAAAATCGTATGCCGATTATATGACCAATTTCATTTTCAAGCCTTTACATATGACCCATACCGGCCCAGAGAATATTGATGCGCTGACCCAAGAAGATGCTGAACTCTATAGCATTGCAAAAGGAAAGGTACGCAAGGCAAAACGCACTAATGGAAGTTATAAGGTTCCAGGAGCAGGCTTCAGAAGTACCCCCTCCGACTTGGTCAAAATGATGGACGCCTACACCAACGGTATGATTTCGGAAAATGTGGTAACCGAAATGTTCAAGAGCCACCAGTTAAACGGTGGTAAAAAAACTTTTGTGGGGATTGGTTGGCGTTCCGCAATCGACCCTTTTGGCAATCCCGTAATTGAGCATGCCGGTAGTTGGCACGGAGCCCGAACTGTTATTGTCCATTATCCTGAGGAAGACCTGAATATTAGTCTAATGATCAATGCGGATTGCCCAGTTTTAATAGAGGAAACAGCACATCTTTTTGCACAAGTCATTCGAAATAAAAAACAAACCGTAAAGGATATGGTCTTGACGAATCAAAAAATCATGCTCACCTTGGAGACCAACGAGAAACGTGAAGTACATGAAGGGACCCTCACCATGAATACCAAAACAGGAAGGCTAAAAACCAAGAAAAAAGGGTTTTTGAGCGACTCTCCTATCTTGTATTTGGGAAGTACAAACGACTATGCCATAGCCACTTCTTATGGTCTACTGTATGCACATCTTAAGAATGATACAACCCTTGAGGGAAGAATTTTCAACTATTTCAATAGATCGGATAAAAATCCGAAAAGCGAAACACCCTTGGCGACCATACAAACAAAAGGATAATCGAGCTTTTGGTAGTACCTCAGGACCCGTAGAAAAAGTCGCCGAGATGCCGGAAGTACGTTCTGGTATCCGTGCCGAAGTTGTACACAATAAGTTATCTATTTTTTGGAGGGACGGCACCTTTTGCCACAGCACCGGTCAAAAACACCATTTACATCTATGAGCTGACTACCGCAAAGTTTACTACGGAAGTAATTCCTACGACTGTGGATGTAACATTTACCGCAAAGGTATCTATATGTAATTGCAGACCAATTCATACCGGAAAAGAAATCCTTCACGCCATGGCGGTAATCGTTTATCAAATAGTCATTATCCATTGAGGGAAAGAAACGGTTGTTGAAGGAGAACTACAAGAATAGAACGTTCGCGCTGTTGATATTTCAAAACTCCCCCAAAGCCAAACGATAAACGCTCACTGTTTTCCAATGGGGTTTTACTTGTATGCTCCTCTTGTGTGGTTATCCCATACCCTCGAACCATTGTTTGAATTGGGATACTTTTTCGCGACTGACGACGACTTCCCCATCCATTTTCGGGACTAGATTTAGTTTAAGACGCCTATTGGAATACACAATAACATCATCGATAGCATGAATTCCGATGATAAAACTCCGATTGGTTCTATAGAACAATTTGGGGTCTACAAGTCCTTCCAAGCTCTCAAGGGTATATTCGATCAGGTATTTTTTACCATTACTTCTTTTTAAATATACATCACGGCCTTCGGCATAAAAGTAGGCGATGTCGATGGTGGGTACCGAATGAATATGATTGCCAATACGCACCAAAAAACGGTCTTTATAGGTTCGTTTGCCTAGCTGGGTCGCCAAATCACCGATATTCATAGGTTGTGCCAACTGTGCCCGCATCGACTTCAATTTGGTTAGTGCTTTTGAAAGATCGGTGAAGGTCACGGGCTTTAGTAAGTAATCAATACTATTGACCTTGAAGGCATCAATGGCGAACTCATCGAAAGCCGTAGTAAAAATAACGGGCTTTTTCACATCAATTTGTGCAAATAGCTCAAAACTAAGACCATCGCTAAGCTGCACATCCATAAAGAACAAATCAACCGACTCCTGATGGTCTCGGATCCAAGGCACTGCAGCCTCCAACGAGGTCAGGGTGGCCAAGACTTCGATATCTTCGTTACACTTCAGTAGGTACCGTTGCAGCTTCTCTGCCGCTAGGGGCTCATCTTCAATCAGAACTACTTTCATCAAAGCTCAATTTTGGGATTTCTATTATTTTATAAGGAGGTTCCTCAATAATTCGCACTGAACAATCCGAGTAGAACCGATAATTTCGCGCGATATCACACAAGGCCGCATCGGTAAACCGTGCGCGCAATACTTCCTCCGGTTGATATTGTAATCGTAAACTTTCCTCGGTTTCCATGAGGTTTAGGGTAAGTTGCCGCATGGAGGTAGGAATGGTACTTCGCATGATTCGTTCTACAATGGCCAGCAGACTGCCCGGAACCACCCAGGTCTCCCCTTCCGTGAAAATGTCCAAACCGATTTTCCGATACGGTAAAGAAGATAATAAGGGCAACAACTCGTGAAGGACATTTATTTCCTCTGACAATCGAACCAATTCCCGATTCTTTTTCGCCAAAATATATCGATAGACGCTGGAGAAATGATCGGACAGCTGTTCTGCCTTTTCCGGGTTTCTTTTCATCACCACCAACAGGCATTCTAAACTTTCGAACAAGAGCTCCGGATTCACACCTCGCTTGAATTCCAGAAAGTCCTCCTCCACCTGCTGCTTTTCCGCAATTTCCTCCGCAACACGTTCCGTATTTACCTTATATAGAAACTCGTGGCTTACGTACAAGACCATATAGATGAAGGTTATCACTGAAAAAATACTGTTGAATATCACAAGTTCCTTAGTATTGGGCGTATAGGCCAATACCATTTTGAAATAGGCATACATTGCTCCGGTGACTAAAAAGATTCCTATAGCCAACGTAGATGCGATTTGCACTGTTAATTTCCAGAAATACGTAATGTCTAGTTTTAGTCGCTCGAAAAGCACTAAGGAGAGGCGGGAATACTCCTGAATCAAATACGCCAAACCGATACATACATAGAGCTCCTCCCCCAAAAAAGCTTCCTGCAATTGCCCAATATTGTTATTGACCAATAAAATCAACAAGTACACCAAAGTGCCACTGAACAAGGGGCTCAAGAGGCGAAATAATGGATGATGTACAAACAGTTTTTTCATGTAATAATAGGCAGTTGTACCTTAAAAATATCGGTGTCGGTCACTTCAATGGTTTTGTCGGTCAGCAATTCATAACGTGAAGCAATATTTCGAAGCCCTATCCGCAATGATTCCATTTTGGGCCGCTTGGCGGTTTTATTGTTCGTTACGGTTATTTTTCCCGTATCGGCCCCGATCGTCAAGGTCAAGGGTGATGAGGGTCCCATAACGTTGTGCTTCACCGCATTTTCAACCAGCATTTGCAATGTCAAAGGAGGTATTTTACTTTCTAGTACCTGGGCGGGAAGGTTTAGATCTAAGGTGAGGTATTCTCCGAAGCGAGTACGAATCAAAACGCAATAGCTATTGACAAAAGTCAGCTCCTCTCCGACAGTAACCAAAGGGTCATCATACTTGTTCAAGACATACTCATACGAGTTACCCAACGCCCGTATAAACGTTTCGGCCTTTTCGGTGTCTTTCTGAAACAAAGAGGATAACGTATTCATACTGTTGAACAAAAAATGTGGACTTAATTGCGATTTCAATGCATTGAGTTGTAGTTGGGTCTGTTTGCGTTTTAATTGAAGTGCCAACAATTGTCCTTTTGAATAATGGTAATACGAATAAATGGCAAAGTAAATGACATTGTAGACCAGAGCGGCGCAGAAAAGCAGAATTCCGATTTTGATCAGAACATCATTGGTGTCTTCTACAAAGAGCGAGGATTCCGAATACAATCGCTCGTAGCCCCAAAGGGTCCCGTAGACTAATACAGCGCTTAAGAGCGTATGGATGAGTATACCGGCGAGTAGACGCAGACCAGGCTGTTGCCGCCACGGAATCATTGTATTTATCGCAGAATTACTGAAATAGGCTGTATAGGCAATACAGATTCCTAAAATTGCGGTATATAGAAGTTCCCAAGTATTCTGAAAACCATTAAAGTGAATAAACCCATAGCCGAGGTAACCTAGTAGGAACCCGATTGGAATCAAGAGCAGATGCTTTCTCACGTGTGGCTGGTATAAAAAGTCTTTTGAAATCCACTTCATGCAACCAAAATACTCATTATTATGCTTCTATAATACGAGTACCTTGGTGCTTGCAATGAAGGCTCAAGTAAATTAGCTTGGAGCAAGCCTGTCTGCCGACAAAGCCAGGCTCATGAGATATTATAGGGGAAATAGGTTAACATATCCACTCCCAACTATCAGACGGGCAGGCAAGTGTCGGCCCATGACCATCCGATGATCTGATTATTGTATGGCTCGTATGGCCTTCCCGTAATGTAATTCGGATGAAATGCTATTGCAGGCCTCGCGGTAGGCCTCCTTGATGGTACTATCACCGTTCCGTACCGCTGGGGCAAAAGAAATCAAGGTATTCGATTGGTGGTGATCGGACCCGATACTCCTGGTCGCATCGAGAATTTGGGTCAGTTCCCCATCGGTAAAACGCTCCTTTGACAATTCATTGAAGACCGAAGATTGATGAACATCCGATGACATTCCCTTTAAGGCCCGTAGTAGTACCGTCAAACTTTCTCCATCCAAGGCCTGTTTTTGAACCACCTTTTTCAAGACGGTGGCCTGATGATGGTCTGAACTCATATTATCATGCGCTAGTTCAAGTAATTCCCCTAAGGAGTTACTATCAAGCTTGTTATCCAACAATTCAGATAGAACGCTGGCACAATGATGATCTGAACTGATATCACTCATCGACCTTAGAAAAGCACTATACCCGCTTTTCGATAGCTCTGCGGTAGCAAGTGCGGTTTTTAAGACCTGGGCCTTGTGGTGATCAGAGTTGATATCACGGGAAGCCGAAATCAAAAGTTCAATGTTCTCGTTGCTCAACGAACGGTTTTTCATCACTTCCCTGAGTACGCTAGCTTTATGATGGTCTGAGTTGATATTCTTGGTAATCGCAAAGAGGGATTTCATTTGTGCTTCGGAAATATCTCCGTCACGAATGGATCTTTTAAGCACATCTGATTGGTGATGATCCGAGTTGATTTTCCCAGTGGCTTCAATATAGGCGGCTGTAGTGGCATCCGAAGTTAAAAAGGCCTTCGTATTGTGCTTTAGGATCTGTGCTTGATGGTGATCAGAGTTGATATCGGAGCCCACTACCCTTAATATGGATATCAAATCGCTATTTTGGGGGTTCTTGTCCAGCAGTAATTTGATATAGGCCGATTTGACATAATCACTGTCGATAAGATCCACTTCCCTTAAAACAGCAGTAGTTCCCCCTTGGGTATAAAAGCGATCAACCCGTTGCTTGGCAGCAAGTGTTGATGAGCGCAATACATCGGGAAGTACTTCCGCAAGCCATGCTTTTCCTTCATTGGCAAAGGGTTCCTCCGAACTGCCGATATAGTATTTCTTGATGAGTCGTCCGTTGTTATCCGACTCCATAAAAATGCGCCTCCGACTACCGAATGCCGATTTTTTAATTTCCATATACCCCCCATTGGATATGGCGATGACGTCCTTATCGTCATCCGAGAGTGTAATTTCCCCCTCGTATTCCAATGAGAAACTATGGCGCTTGCCATTTTTAACCGAAATGGTCGTCTTGCCATTGCGGCTATTCACATTAACCGATGTATGCTTCGATTGGGCCTGTGAATTTTCCGTCGAGAGTAGCAATGCTACCAACAGCAACTTAAGAAGTAATCCCGTAAAAAATTTGGTTACGTTGATCATGATTGTTCGTTTTTTGATTGATGATACCGCAAAGATGATTGGTTTTTCAATACTGTTCAAACGAAATGTAATGAACTGAACGATCGCTGTAGTGAATTGTACACCCCGTATCCCCTACCTACATCAGAGGGACAGTAACAAGAGGGTAAAAAAGGGAAATGGATAACCTTAGTAGGTATCGCCAACGGCCACGAAACTATTTTTTACATGGTATCGTGGTGTCAGCGGAGCCGCCATACAACAGGTAGACCCTAAATAGAACAAAGCGATCTGCTCTAATTTTTGAACCTTGACGCCCACCTGAAGATGATCTGGAAGGGCTATCGTGCCCACTGCAGGACCACCAACAATGGACAAGTACCAGGTACGCCCTTTGGTATCTACAATGTCAATGTTATAGCGTTCATTGCGAAGTGCTGGCAATGATGGGTTTTGTTTATAAATCCAAGGACGAAGCACGATTAAATCACCAGGCACATGTTGAATTCGACTGATTGTACCGGTAATGGGCGCGTGGATACGATGATAGTTTTTATTGTGCAAAAATACATTTGTGAAGAAATAGTCTTTGGGTATGGCATGATCCCCTACTTGAAAAATAGAAGCGATACTTCGTTTATCGGACTTTACTCTTGAAATAGCGGTAGTTGCCACAGTGCCCATATCACAAAGTAGACCTTCGCAAGGCCAAATGTAGGGGCTTGTATTCTTCGGAAGTGCTCGAAATTCCCTTGTGAAAAAGTCCTGAAAATTATCAAAATCTTTCTTGCCATTGGGAGGTTTGAAGTGTTGCAAATAGTTCTTGTCACTATAGTTGATTCTTAAATAGGGCTTGATGATCTTCTTGGAGTAGGGTTTGGTATAGATAGATGAATACCACGCGGACAGTCTACGTTGTACCATGCTCGGCAAACTACCCCATAGTTGTACAGAAATAAATTGATACATGGCAGCCCGCCATTGCGGTACTTTAAAAACAGTAAAATGAATGTTCGATTCGGGCGCGGCGTGTGAGATAAACTGCATAGATTACACTTTTTAATTAAAGGTGCTCTTAGCTCGCGTCCAACTACCACTAACGCTTAAAAACCTTGAGTAAGAACACCTTATTTTGGGTTGATCACATATTCCCATGCATGTTTCGTGCTATTGGTGGTATGCGGTTGTCGAACGTCTTTTAAAACGTGATGAAGGTTTTAGTATAAAGACTGTCCGTTTTTAATTGATAGGGTAAAGAAAGGATGTTCTGTAGCTTTAGTCAAGGCAATTTAGCGAATGACCCGCTTTATTGCGGATATGACTTTTGAGGGGCGATTTACGACGAAAACCGTTCAAAATCGGCCGTTCGGCGCTTTAAAAGTCATTGACCCTTCATTTAAGGAATGCTTAACAGAAAAGAATGTGAAAAAATGGAACGACCCCTCTTTAAGGAAGGATAAACCTATTGAAAAAGTGAAAAAGGGAGCGACGTTCTTATTTCCGTAACATGTCCAAGGCTTGAGATCGGTAATTTCGTCCAATAGGAAGTTCACGACCCTTAACCTCGACCATAATGTTGTTATAGGCCGTAATATGCGTAAGAGAAATGATATAAGACCGATGTATGCGCACAAAATGTGGTTTGGGAAGCTTTTCCGCGAGATAACTAATCCGTTGCGAAGTGACCACCTCTTTGTCCTCTAAATGAATGATGACCTTATCATTTAGGCTTTCAAGGTATCGAATACAGCCCAAGTCTAATTTTACCACCTTACGGTCTGACTTGATGTAGAGAAATTCGGGTTCAGGTGATGCAGGCGGATTTTTTCCCGAATCCTCCTCTCCCTCGGTAATGTGTTCATTCTGGGGGCCTTGAAGGTATTTGTTCACTTTAGAGATCGTCTTCAAGAAACGCGTCAAGGAAATCGGCTTTAGAAGATAATCGATTGCATCAAGGTCAAAGGCCTTTATGGCGAATTCCCTATAAGCCGTGGTGAAAACCACCAACGGTGGGTTCTTAATCGATTCGATAAGCTCCAAGCCCGTTAGCTTGGGCATTTTTATATCCAAAAAAACCAGTTGAATATGCCCTTGCTGTATGTATTCAAAAGCCTCTAGGGCATTGCCACAACTGGCCACCACCTCCAATTGGTCGATCTGTTGTGCATGGGTCACCAAAACATCCCGGGCCAAAGGCTCGTCATCGACAATGATGCACTTTATTTTATTTGACATTCTCTTTTCGCATTACTTCCGATATAGTACTTAAATCGATGGTCAACTTTGCCAAAAAGCTATCTGTTTCTTCCAGTATCTTGAGTTCATATTTTTCCGGGAAGAATAGCTCCAGCCGTCTTTTTACATTGGTCAGTCCGATATTCTTGTCAGCATCAAGGCTTTCTTCGACCTGAACCGCACTTTTACTATTTTCCACCATGAACACCAAATGGTCTTTTACCAATTTGATATCGATAGTGATCCATGAATCATTGATTTCATTGTCCGCGCCATGTTTAAATGCATTCTCCACAAAAGGTAACAATAATAGCGATGGAATCAAGGTCTCCGTATTATCTATCGATTCCGAAACCTCAATGCTGAGTCCTTCTTCATAACGAATACGTTCAAGGGCAACTAAATTCATCAATTGTTCCCATTCCTTTCCAATGGAAATAAAACGTTCATTACATTCATACAGCATATAATCAAGAAATTTTGACAGGCCCAAGACCACCTCAGGGGTCTTTTTGGATTGTGATAACGAAAGGGAATAAATACTGTTCAGGGTATTGAATAAAAAATGTGGATGGATCTGTGCTTTTAAAAACTTGAGTTCGGTGGCTGCTTTTTCCTTTTCCAGTTCCTTGTTGATCTTGTCTTTTTGATAGTACGTTAACTGCAACTTGATGGCCATTGCTACAAAAACAGGGGTATATACCGCTACAACGGAGTTAAATACCTTGGGTACGTACAACATGGGAGTTCTCCAATATTCTTTTTCAGGGCTAAACCAGTGGTAGATATAGGTCCAGACCATATAACGGTCCATCATCCCCATTGCGACCGCCAAAATGATGGATAGTATGACGTACTGCACCGTTTTTTTGGGGTATAAAAACTTCGGCATTAAATAATACAGCGTAATATAGGTAGGGATCATCTTCCAAGGCAGAAGAAACAACAATTGCTGAAATTGTGCCCAATAATCCTCATCATAGCTACCCCACATCAAGGTGTATAGCGCAACGTAGCACATCCAAAAAAGGATGTGGTAATAGATTCTGTTTTTACTATGTAAGACCTTATCGATCATTCGTAATGATTCAACAGCAATTTCAGGTGAAATTACTAATATCCGATTAGCTTATAAAATAAGGAAACCAAACAACCTCCTTTTGACCGTTAACGTACATTTTATGCCCGTAAACGTTTTCTTGAAAGGTCTGATTCGGGAAAACGTCCTATGATCTATAGCCTTTTCGACCAAGGTAAGATTAAAACGGATAGCTCATTTTGGGGTAGTACCTCAAAATCGATCAATTGACCATTTCCGACACTAAAGTGATGAAATCTTCAAAGGTATCCGTGTTGTAGTTGAAATCCAATGGGTCGGCGCAGCGAACCGCGACGAGCTCTTTCTCCGGAATTATTATCAGATAGTTGCCGCGATAACCTTGTGCATAGTAGGCTATAATCTCCTTACTATAGATTCTTTTGCTCGAGGTAACCGATTCGGGCAGTTCATGATTTAATATTTGGTTCCAAGAATCACCGAAAACCCTATTCAAGGCGTTATAAAAGTCAATTTTATTTTCATATAAGACCCCTTTCAAGGGTCTAATTTTTTTTAAAAAGTCTTTTGACACTCCTGCATCAAGCCAAGAGTTCCAAATTTCCTTATCTATGATTCGATATTCATATTTGGGTAAGCGCCACCATAACAAGCCCCATATTGGAGTGAAGTCTTGCCCTTGTGACAAAGATTCCCCGATCCAATCTTCACTGACCAACCGTTTGCCATCATAGACCCCCTTTTGCAATACAAGCTGCCCAAATTTTAAAAGATCCGATGGTTTTATGATGAAAGCACCATGGGTCGTCGGATTCCCTTGTTCATCTTGTACCCATTTATAATCGGAAATATTCAACGCCTTGAAAAAGGTATCTACAAAAAAATGATCAAAACGTTTCCCAGAAGCTTTTTCCACCACCCCTGCTAACAAGGCGGTGGCCTTATTGCTATAAAATACGGTACTGCCCGGTGAATTTGTCAATTCTGCCGCCAAGGCCAAATCGATTACATTGCTTACTTTATAGGTTGGTGGCGGTTCCAGTTCGATACTGGCGTTGGCATAGTCTTGTAAACCGGAAGTGTGGTTGAGCAGCATTCGAAGCGTAATCATTTTCTTTTGCCCTTGTCGCCATTCCGGAAACAAACTGTACACTGGTTGATCGAGCGAATCCAATTGGCCGTTCAACAAGAGATTTCCAATGGCAAGACTTACTAACGACTTTCCTGCCGAAGCGATATACATCGGTTTTTCCGGGGTGCCGAAATGGTCTTTATAGATAGTTTTTCCCCGTTCCGTGATGATAACGGCATCGGAATGGGTCTCTTTTGCCCTTATCTTTATTTTCTCTAAAACAGGCTCCTTTATCTGCTGAGCATTGAGGTTATGTACAATTGTGGATAGTAAAACATAAATGGCTATTCGCATGAACGTACGGTTTGATGACGTCCAAAACTAAGAACACCCCGCCGGAATTTGGTTGCCGAAGACATTGCAGGATATCCCCTGTAATCTAATGGTGCTTTTTCAACTGTTTTAAGTATTCGTTCGGAGAGGTCTTTTGTAACCGTTTGAAAATCCTATAAAATGACACATAGTTCTTAAAACCACAGGCTCCCACAATATAGTCCAACGAATATTCTTCATGAAGCCCTTGATGCACCTTTTCCAGGACGGTCTTTAGGCGATGCTCATTTACAAAGTCGTAAAAATTCTTGTCGAACCCCTTATTGATTACCATCGAAAGTTGAGATCTACTCCATCCGATTTCATCGGCTAACATCTGTAATTTCAAGCCAGGATTGAGATAAGGTTTGTTCTCCGTCATAAACTGACCTAATTCAGATGTCAACAGCACGAGTTGGCTTGTTTCGACTTCATTCTTAGGAGTGTTATCGATTTTTGATTCCATCATATAACCGGTATCTCGCAATGCCAGTACTGAGATAAGGATAAAATGAGGAATGAAAGAGAAAAGAATGTAGAGTATTTTATCTACAATCAGCGTATCCGAATCAAAATACTGAATCCCCAATGAAATGGGAATAGCGGTGATAAAAAAACTGGATAAGAACACCTGTTTGTTGGCAAACAGCTGTAATTCCACCTCGTTGGTCGCATATTCATTGTATAGCTGTACTTTATGCTTTTTATTCAGTATAAATGTTTTTACGGAATAGTATGCCGCAAATAAGAGATAGCCCAAAACTAGGATCGGGGGATCATTGATTCCCTCTTGGTGGTACATGGCCAACTTATCTGTATTGGGCATGGTAATCGTTGGAAGAAGCAGTACCAAAATACTAAGCGGAAGGATGAAATGAAGATACCAGTACTTCGAACTACCCGTTAATCGTAACTGAAAACAATACACCAAAGGAAGAAGAAAGAAAAAGAGCGGACTGGTCACGAATAAAAGCTCGGGATACTCCGCCTCTAAGTTCGAAAACCGGATGATGCGCTCCATTAAGATGAGCGCTACAGCCATCAGGAATAAAAAAAGCCAGAGGGAAATCCCATGTCCATAAGTTCTTCTTCTCATCACCAATAGTGTAATGGAAATAAAGGCATTAACAATACCTCCGAAGATTATGAGTGAAGACCAATCAAAGGACAAAGCGCTCTTACTTAAATGATACTATTCTAAAGTAAGCTTATTTTTAAATAAAAACCATTGGTTTTTGGTCTATTCAACAGAACGTAACACAAGAGATCTAAAATTGTTAGGATGTATTTTCCGCACCAAAGCTAATCCACCTCACTAAGGAAATGGTCAATTGGCCAATCAATAGGTTCTTCCCATTCACCTATGGGTTCATTGGTATCCGGACTATCAGTAAAGGAATACTTAATGAAATTATTCTCCAGAAAAATGGAAATTCTTTGCAATTCCTCTATTGTGCCTTTAATTTCTATTTTGGCCATGAGAGCTTCCATCATATCGGCTTGAGCATCCATACGCTTCATTTTTTTACGGGTTAGTATTAAAATGTAACGGGACGTTCATTAACAAAGGCAATTGAACACCTTCATGTGACCGGCTTAAAAGGTTCATAAGGAGGTATTGTAGTGACTCCCCCCTTCTTTTTGAAAGCTATCTCTTCTATAATGTCATTTGAATGAAAATATTGTAAGTCTCCAATACTATTTGTTGTAATGCGAGATTTGCCTTTCATTATAGCATATTAAAGACCTACAACTGTAATAATCGTTGGGTTTTGGCAGTAAATAAGCTTTGAAAACAAGAAGGAGACACTAGTCGTGTCTCCTTATCTATAATTTAATTCCATTAATTTGTGTCCCTTCAAGTAGTGAAGCCCAATGACATCGTATATTACCGCTTATTGACCTCTACCAGTTTATCATCATTCCATTCCCCACCTGCGATGATATCCCCATCGGTTCCAAAGAATTGCCCAGAACCACTACGCTTGTCCTCTTTCCATTCCCCGGCATACTTCTCACCGTTCGGCCAATAATACGTGCCAAAACCGCTTCGTTTGTCGTTTTCATAGTCTCCTACATAGTACTCACCATCAGGCCAATAAAAAGTACCTTCACCTTGACGTTGATTGTCCTGCCATTGACCTTCGTATCGACTTCCCGTATCCAATAGCGCGATACCATACCCGTTGGCCTTACCATTTTTAACTTGGCCTATGTAGTGCAATTGATTTCCCTTCTTACTTTTGAATTTCAAGTATTCACCAAACGACTTCGTGTTCATTTGACGCTTTAGTCGCGCTAGTTGCACCTTTGTTTTTTCCAAAGTGAAATTGAGTGAGTCGTATTTTCTAACTTCCTTGGGAGTAGCCGATTTTTGCTGTGATAAACTATCCATCCGAGATTCTAAATGGGATTTACTGGATACCGCTCCCATTTGGTCATGCAGTAATTTCTCCGCCAAGGCGATACGCAATGGTATTCCCATTTTGTTTTCTTCGCGCGTTTGCATGGAAGCCGTATAGCTTCGGATAGCCGTATCATAGTCACCGCTTAGCAACATGGAGTCGATTTCGGTGAGTTGTTCATATTCACTGACCTTCTCTGTCAATTCCGTCTGCTTTACTTCCGATTCCGTAAGCTGCTGCTGTAATCTAGTCGATTTTGTTAGAAAAAATAGTGCCCCGGCCGCGGTAATGGCCAAAGCGAAATAGAGTAGTGTATTTTTCGTTTTCATATGTAAGCTCGATAATTCGTTGATAGATACGAATTAATCGGTCAAATGGATTTCGGGAAGCTTATTTTTTACCCTTCTAAAGTCTGGAGAGAAGTACATGTGGAAGCGCATGGTCCAACCTTGCTTGTAAATACCGCCATTACTTAGGTCCTGACCCTGCGAATACATGAGTCCGGCAGCAAAGGTGAGGCGTGGGGTCGCAATATACCCCAAGGTAGTCGTTAGACGCAAATCTTCCATCGGACTGGCAACAACAGCCTTGCCGCTCTGCATGATCAATTCCGCTTCAGGGGAGACATAGAGTGTTTTTGGTCTCAATTTGTGATCATTCAATGGAATTTTGGCACGAAACATATACCGCCACCGATTTCTGAAGATGTACTCACTATTTTCGGCGAAACCTTGCGTCCAGCGATGTTCAATGCGAATACGATGATAGATCATGGCCGTATAAAGTGGCATCGCAAATTGATATTGGTGCCAAATACGCCATTCGGGAACTACGTTCCGGTCGACAGAATCCTCATCGGTATTGAAATTGATCCGCACTACCCCACCGAGACTGAAATTGGTCTTTTTCGAATAGATATAGCCAATGGCATGACGGTTGTATATCTGTGCAACTTGCCCAATGAAAGGAGTATCCTCCGTTTCTTGAAAGCGAAAATGGGTTTGGGCGTCCCAGAAAAATCGTTTACCGATCCGAATGTTTCCATAGGTGTTGAACCAAACTTTAGTGGAAGGATCTTTGTATTTTGACAGTAGGGGAAGTACTTCCTTATCTTCCTCCTGTCCGTAGGCCCCTCCACAAGAAATCCATAGGAAAGCCATAAGCCAAATAAAAATCGAAGTCGTGTGTCTCATTTCTATTTTTCTTTGACCGTGGTTTGTCGATGAAGTAATTCCAAAATCGCCCCAGCATCTTTTTCGCGACGTAGCTTGCGTTCCAATTTTCGGGTATCTTCCTCACGTAGAATAAGCATTCGCTGGTTGGTATGGATGATCTGATTGTTCAATCTTTCAACCGTATCACAAGTGAGCTCGGTTTTTACTTGACTCAGGAAGTACGGTACTAGAACATTGAAATAGGCCGCAGTGATTCGCCTTTTTACTTCTTCGTCCATCACTGTCGCCATAAACGGATTCCATATGGAATCTTGATACAATACTTCGATTTCTTCCTTTTGCTGTGGGAGCGCTATAAGCGTCTGGGTCAATTGCGTCAATTGCTCAAGGCAAGTTTTCAAGGAAGTGCCATAGCTCAATTTTTCATCGGCATTTTTCATAGTGGCGTACTGACTTAAAGAAGCATCGGCCAATCTTTTGATTTCTTGAATCGGGACTTTATAGTCTTTTGGAAGCGTTGTCAAAGCTGAATCGATTTGCCGCACCAAGGATTCATTCAGGGCTATGAGGTCTTCTTCCAACCCGTTCAACTGTTGTTGCCGCTCCTCATTGGTCAATTGATCTGAAAGTGTCTCCTTGATCTGTTCAAGACCACGTCGTGCATAAGCACTTAGTCTACCGATACTTGTAAGATCATTTGCTTCAAAATCATCTGCCTTAAAGTCGGCCAAGGCGAATGTTCGTGTCGTACCGGAACTATCGGCAACGATTTGAAGTTCAGGGCTTGGTTTGCCATTGGGCCACAGGGTTTCTATGAATTTAGACCGGTCCACATATTGCAGGATATCCTGCTCGGCATAGGAGACGAATTTTTCAAGAGGTTTTAAAAATCGTTCGTCGATAAGTGCAACAGCATTGTAATTATACAGCGCTTCGTTATCGGAACGTTTTACAATATTGAGATGGCTGTTCTTGAGCAAAGCACTGCCAATGGCCTTTGCAGCTAGAAAGTCGGCCGATATGGTCTTTACTTGGGCCAATTGTGCCGTGTCCATAGGGAAATAGGGCACCTTGACCATAAAATTAGGTCGTAGATTCGAAGGCCCCAATTGCAAAAGCACCGTATCCATTTTGCGGTAATAGGATTCGTTTTCCGCCAGTAAATCCGGTATACCCGTCTGTAACGCCATCGAGGTACCGTTCGCCCTTAACATAGTGCGCACAACCTCCAGATACCCATTGGATAATGGAATCACCTTCTGTTCATCGGATGCCGTGGTAAAGACTTCTACCTCTTGGCTTTTCCCATCCTTTACTACTACCATTCGTCGCAAAACCCCTTCCTCAAAAAACCAACTTTCTACATCTTCTAAGGCATTTATAGTATAAGAGGTCCACTCATCATGTGCGAGCCCGTTTCTTAGGAAACGGCCGACCAAGGTCGCTTCCTGATTTTCAATTCGAAAGTTTTGTTGTGGAATACCCGTCGCGAAGGTAAGGGCGCTAGCGAACAGCGTATTTTGGATCTTAGAGTCCTTGATTTGGTTGACGGTGTACTTCCATGGTCCATCGGGGCGTCCATCAGTCAGTGTACCGGTACCTTCTTCCTGTATTCCACTGATCAAGACCCGGTATTCATAATCGATAACTTCACTACGGCTATCCGTTTGAAATTCTCCAAACTGAAATCCCCAAGAACCGGTTGGTGCGCCCTTGTCAAAACTTCCTTTGAACAAGAAAGAAGCGTCCTCTTTTTCCAGAAGGGCCTCTAGGCTAGAGCGCTGCACTTGAAATGCCCCGTCAAACAAGGTATCTTGGGCAGAGATAATATATTGGTATTGCGCCTTACCCAGATAAGGACCAACTTGCATAGGACCTTCATACGATTGTCGTTCTTGCCCGAAATTCGTCAAACAAGAAAACAAGATGAATCCCAATAGCCCAAGTCGTTTTCTATGAAATGGTATCATTCGGCAAAAAAAGTAAATTTTAATCATATTTCGAGGTATAATACGAAAAAGTGGGGCGTTCGGATTTTAGAAGCCCCGCTTTTTATTGAATACGCTATTTCAACAGGAAAATATTAAGGAATTCTCTATTCTTTAACGAAGATGAGGCAATGCTGCCATGGAAGGTTTCCGATATTCCGCTGAAGTTTGAAACCTGCGCTACCCATTTCGCGCACCGCCTGTTCTTCGGTCATTTTGTGTACCCTTTTAATGGGCACGGCGTCGTCTTCGCCACGATATTCGATGAGGAAGATCCGGCCCTCTGGACGTAAGGCTTTTTTCATGGAAGCGATTATCTCAGCTGGATAGTCGAATTCGTGATATACATCGACCATCAGTATTTTATCGATGGAATTTTCGGGTAAATTGATATTTTCCGCACTTCCTTTTACCGTAGTAACGTTTTGCAGCCCGATTTTTTTCTTCTTTTGTTGGATGGCCTCCAACATTTCATCTTGAATATCCACAGCATAAATATGACCTTTGCGGGCTAAAGTCGCCATTTTAAAGACATGATAGCCAGAACCGGCGCCGATATCGGCAATCGTATCCTCCTCCGAAATACCCATATTCTGTAGTAAGGTAGCGGTGTTTTCCTCGGCCTCTCGTTCGGGGCGTTCCAACCAACCGATACCTTGAAAACCCATGACATGTGCGATCTCACGACCCATATACCATTTTCCTATACCATTGGGGTCGCCCTTCTTATATGTATATATCTCTTTTGGTTTTTGTTCACTTGTCTGGCCAATACACTGCAGACCCAACGATAGAAAACCCAATGCGAACACAACCCCCAATCGCTTTATCATATTACTTATTTACGAATCGGCAGTTTGATATGTGAAGGATATTCCTTCGAGTGATGGATTGTATTTCGGGCCACGACACTTTCGCTCTCGTCATAATTGTTACCTCCAGTGTTTAGATTTCGGGCAAACCTCGGAAAATTACTACTGGAAACCTCAATCCGTATTTTATGTCCTTTTTTGAAGAAGTTACTGGTTGCCATGGGGGTCAGGTCTACTTTGTACACCTTTCCTTCTTCCATGAACACTTCTTTATCGTAGCCTTCTCGGTACCGTATTCGCTGTATGGTTTCGTCAAGATTATAGGCTTCTCCATTGGGATGCACATCGATAAGCTTTATCGTCAGATCAGTGTCTTTCACATCGGAAGAAAGATACAAGGTCGATTCAATAAAACCGCTTACTTCAACTCCTTCTTCCAAGGCCTCGGTCGTGTAGACTAGTATATCGGTTCTGCCTTCGCGAATGCGTTGGTCAAAAGCACCTCCTTTTACAGCATTACCCGTACAGCACACATTACCACCCAAAGATGATACGGGATTCATCGGGTCATAGGTAAACGTATCAGGCATGTCTTTTGAAGGTCGCTTTCGGGTAAGTTTACCGCTACCCACCAAAGTATTGGCATCCCCATTACTATCAAGGTAAAAGGTTTTCATTTTTGCGTTTTTCGGAGGCCATTGTTCAGAGGACTGCCATTGGTTACTGCCCATGGTATAAAACTGTACACGCGGGGTTTTTTCCTTGAAGTCATTGGATTCCTCTTTTAACCAAAGATCCCACCAAGAATAGATTTGCTCTTGGTAGTTGAGTCGGGCATCCCCAACACTCAATTCCCCAACGATGGTATTCTCCGTGGCACGGGTGTACGCGCAGTGTAAGGTCGGTGCGATCACGAGATACTGGTTATCCCGAATACGAGCATCTTTTGAATTGTTATGCACATGATTGAATAAGGTCAAGTTGGGGGTAATCGAAACATCGTACCAAGAAGCGAACCAAAAACTGGGTATTCCTATTTCCATCGTATCATGATAGAGTCCACCTTCGTACCATTGGGGATCATTCGGCTTTCGTACGACCATCTTGTCAAAAATCTCCTTTTTTCCATGAATATTCTTTAATATATCCTGAATAGGCAAATGACTTAAAGCCTCGGCCATGTCTATAGGAGGGTTTTCAGGTGCTAAATCATAAAATCTAGAAATACGGATTAAATCTTCTTGAGTAGCACCAGCGGGAATGCGAGGTTTGAACTTGTCGTGTTCTACCCCGTACAACCATGAAAAGAAAAGCAATTGTTCTGCTCCTCCTCTATACCAATTGCCTTGCTCAACGATATCCCCAACGCTTCCTACTCCCGCTCCAAAGCCTTGTGGGACCATAGCTGCATGTGCCGGATGATCCAAAGCGGCCACTGCCATTTGCCATTCCGCTGTGGACGAACAACCGTATGTGCCGATTTTTCCGTTCGACCATGACTGCTCTTTCATCCAAGTAAATGCATCATAACCATCGGTCAAGGGTACGCCGAGAATATCCCACTCCCCTTCCGAAAAGTACCGTCCGCGTTCATTTTGAACGACATAGGCATACCCCCGACTTACCGCTTCATATGCCCGTTCCGCAGTTCGGGTGCGTCGCTCACCATCGCCCCACGAGTTAAAATTATAAGGGGTTCTAGAAAAGATGATGGGTACTTTTTCATCGGTTTTCGGGCGATAGATATCCGTAGCCAGACGCACTCCGTCACGCATGGGCATCATCACTTTTTGATCGATAGTCGCAATCGTTTCCAATTTTGACAAAATATCCTCCTCTTGGGATAACCCCGTCTGAAGACCAAGAAGTACGAAAAAAAGGAATATGGATTTTTGTGTGCTCATAAGCTATAGATTTTAGTAGTACCGCCTTATGCTCCTACTTGTTTTTTTAATTCTTCGAATTCCGTGGCCAATTGTTCATAACGCTGGCTGCCATCCGCTCCAATGATCTGGTCTGCTCCGTTAATCATGTAGTATAGATATGCTATTTGGGCTACCAACATTTGTTGAGGATACGCTCCTTTATCGTTCTTTAGTTTTTTTACAGCTGCTTCGATAGTCGCCAATCGGGCTTCTTGACCGCCGTTCCCTTTTAAGGACTTGGCCTCTTTTTCTAGGTCGGCTTGAAGTTTTCTGGCCTGGGAAAGTAAATCGATCACCTGCCGCTGCATATCAAGTTGTCTGGCAATAGCCGCCTCATCCAACCCCTCTTCCTTTACCCTGGGATCGATAAGGATATCGAATTTTTGCATTAACGCTTTACCATTCACCGTCAATTTTGCCGTATAAGTTCCGGGAGGCGCCATAGGCCCGTTCTTAAAACGTTTCTTGGCGTCCTTGTCCCAAGCCCCTTTTTGCTGTAAATCCCAAGCAAAACGATGCATTCCCTTTTGATGCCCTAACTTTTTGTTGACGTAACGGAAGGTGGCGCTTAGGTTCATATCCTCCACTTCGGTTACGGAAGAATTCAATTCGGTACTATCGCTTAGGATGGTCACCAAGGTTTCGTCCTTTGCGCTTAGGATTTCCAATTTCAAAGCATCGACCGATTGTGGGAGATAATAATCGACATATACGCTGGTTCTAGGATACTCGGGAAAAGCATCATCCGACCGTACCTTAGGGTATCGGAATCGAACCGTAGCATCAGGTTTGAATAAATGCGCGGTATCGTCTAGGGCGGTAATCTTCATATCCCGTAAGGCCGTGATATCATCCAAAATCCAGAATCCCCTGCCCATAGTGCTAAGTACGAGATCACCACGGAATATCTTGAGGTCGGTTATCGGTGTCACGGGAAGGTTTTGTTGGAAGCTTTTCCAGGTTTGCCCATCATTGAAGGAAACGAACATGCCGTATTCGGTTCCGGCATACAGCAAGCCTTTACGAACAGGGTCTTCGCGAAGTACACGGGTCGTATGATCTGCTGGAATACCATTGGTCTCGGTACTGATCAATTCCCAGTGGGCACCATAATCATTGGTTTTATATAGATATGGGCGTTCATCTCCTAAAAGATGTCGGTCAACTGCGATATATGCTGTGGCCACATCGTGATTTGAGGGGGCGATGGACTCTACACGCCCTCCTTTGGGCAATTTCTTTGGGGTGACATTCGTCCAGTTTTGACCGCCATCCTTCGTTAGGGAAATCACCCCGTCGTTAGAACCTGTCCAGATCAGGCCCTTCTTGATTGTTGATTCCCGAATGGAATATAGGGTACTGTAGTACTCCTCTCCAGTGATATCACGGGTAATCGGACTTCCGGAAATCACTTGTTTATCGGGTTCGAAAGCCGTAAGGTCCGGAGAAATGGTGTTCCAGATCTGTCCGCCATTTATGGTTTTGTGAAGGTATTGTGAACCATGATATACCGTGTTGGGATCATGTGGGGAAACATGTACTGGAGCCACGCGCTGAAAGCGATATTTCAAGTCTTTAGGATTATGGCCATAGATGTTCGAAGCGCCCACATAATAGCTTTTTTCGACCCCTGTTTGTTTGTTGAAAACACCAAACCTCCCCTTGCAGTTGGCATAGACCGTTGTATGATCTCCGGGTTTTGGTACCGCAGGGCCCGTTTCGCATCCTCCGGCATTAATAATCCAACCTGTTCCTGGATTTTGAATTGCGCTCGGCGGGAAACTTGGAACGGCGATGGTAGAATAATTATCCTGCTGTCCTGCATATAACCAGTACGGATATTGGTCATCTACTTCTACCTGATATAGTTCAGCAGTCGGTTGGTTGAATTGTGTAGACCAGCTTTTTCCACCATTAAAACTGACATTCGCTCCTCCATCGTTCGCCTGAATCAACAGATCCGGGTTATTGGGATTAATCCAAATATCATGGTTATCCCCGTGGGGCACGCTCATACGTTTCCAAGTCTTTCCCCCATCGATGGACTTCAACAAAGGATTCGCGTTGGAATACACAATATCAGGATTGGTAGGGTCGAGCTCAACATTGGTGTAATAGAACGGACGATTGACCAGACCAAGGTTGTCAGAAAGGTGCTCAAAGGATTTGCCTTGATTCATGGATTTGTAAAACCCTCTTTCCTTCTCCGGAGCTTCTATGACGGCACAAATAATACTGGAATTGGTCGGGGACACCGCCAAATCAATTTTACCAATGGTACCTAAAGGAAGTCCTTCTTCCAATTTTATCCAGTCTACCCCTCCATTTACGGATTTGTAAATACCGCCCTCTTCCTTTGATCCTCCTGAGATAATGGTCCATGGTTTTCGTTGTGCTTTCCATGCGGCGGCATAAATGACATTGGGGTTTCCTGGCAATAATTCTAAATCGGAAAAACCGACTTCATCCGAAAGGAACAGCATTTTTTGCCAGTGTTGTCCTCCATCGGTGGTTTTATATATTCCCCGTTCGGCATTCGGCCGAAAGGCATTACCAATAGCCGCTACCCATACAATGTTGCTATTGGTAGGATCGATTTCCACTGCTCCGATTTGGCCTACGTTCTTTAGACCGATATGCTCCCAGGTTTGTCCTCCGTCAATGGATTTATACATACCCTTTCCAGAAATGACATTACTCCGAAGTCCATCCGAACCAGTGCCCACATAGACAATGTTGGGGTCGTTGGCAGCCACTTCTATAGCTCCAATCGAAGGTGTGGAGAAATAGCCGTCCGATACATTGTTCCAAGTGGTGCCATAATCCTCGGATTTCCATACACCCCCGCCTGATGCCCCTAGATAAAAGGTGCCTGGCAGCAAATGGGTTCCGGTGGCCGTAGTGACTCGACCCCCTCTTTCAGGACCAACGGTTCTGTATTGGAAGGCCGAAAAATCTTGCGCGCCCAACCATGGCATACTTATTAAAAAAGATAGACAAAAGAATTTGATGCTCATAAAAAAATCAGTTTATAGTTCACTTGTATTTGTTTGAAAGTCTAGCTTTATAGGTTATTGCAACCATAAAGCTATGAGGCACCATCACCTTAGTACCCTGAGGCCTGTCCGTCTTTCCTCGATTCAGAGGCCCCAGCATATACTTTTTGAGTCCAATCGACCCCAATGGCTTGATACCCTCCATACATACCAACTCCAAAACCGATACGATGACCTTTTTTTCTTAATTCTCTCAAAGTTTCTGGGTGAAAACCAGTCTCGAGATTCAGTGTGCCCCCATTGGTCATTGTTGAACCTGTGGGTTGCGAACTTCCTCGGTGTCGCATCCGCGGGGCATCACCCGCTTCTTGCAGGTTCATACCGAAGTCCACTAAATTCACCACAATCTGTGCATGACCTTGGGGTTGCACCGCACCACCCATGAGTCCGAAGCTCACCCAGGGCATTCCATCTTTGGTAATAAAAGCAGGAATGATGGTATGAAACGGCCGCTTGCCCGGTTCAAGGGCATTGGCATGCGATTTGTCTTGCACATTGAACATTTGCCCCCTATTTTGAAGCACAAAACCTAGGCCATCAGGTACCATGCCGGAAGCAAATTCCGAATAGATACTTTGAATGAGGGAAACCATATTGCCCTCTTTGTCCGCCACGGTCAAATATGTGGTATTCCCTGTTTCTATTTCCATGTCTCCTGCCGGGTAAGTATCCGCAGCCGCGTCCATTTGAATCAACGCTTTCCGTTCCGATGTGTATGCTTCAGAGAGTAAGGCTTCAATAGGGATTGTATTAAACTCAGGGTCGGCATAAAACTTAGCCCGGTCTTCGTAGGCCAATTTTTTGGCTTCCGTGAGTACGTGAAGGTACTCTGGACTACCGAAACCCATGGAAGCGATATCAAACCCCTCCAATAGGTTCAACATTTGCAGGGCCGCCGTTCCTTGACCGTTCGGTGGAAGTTCCCAGACTTCAACCCCTCTATAATTGATCGAAACGGGCTCTACCCAATTCGATTTGTGCTTCGCCAAATCGTCATAAGACAGAAACCCTCCGTGTTTTTTCATGTAGTTGTCTATCGTCTTCGCGATAGCTCCCTTATAAAAGGCGTCACGTCCTTTTTTTGCGATTTTTTCATAGGTCGCGGCCAAATCGGGATTTCGAAAAACCTCCCCTTTTTGGGGTGGTCTTCCTTTGGGCATATAGGTTTCAGCAAAACCAGGTTGATCTTTTAGGTCTTCATAATTGGAGCCCATTTCATAGGCAATGACCTCCGAGACAGGAAATCCTTCCCGGCCGTAATCAATAGCGGGGGCCAGCAAGGTCTCCATGGGTAGTTTGCCAAACTTTTGGTGCAATTGAAACCAGCCATCTACACAACCCGGAACCGAGACGGGTAAGGGACCATAGAACGGAACATAGTTCATCTCCTTCTCGATAAAATAATCAATAGATAAGGACTGAGGAGAACGACCACTACCATTAAATCCGTACAGTTTTTGATCTTCGGCACTCCAGACAATCGCAAAAATATCACCACCAATCCCACAGCTCGCAGGTTCAACAAGTCCGAGCATAGCGTTTGCCGCTATAGCAGCATCCATGGCGCTACCTCCTTTTTTCAAGATGTCCACCGCAATTTGGGTCGCTAAGGGCTGACTCGTAGCGGCCATGCCATTTCTGGCCAGAATTTCAGAGCGTGTAGTGAAGGTCTCCCCGGTCAGGCGATCTTGACCTTGAACTATTGGTAAAACCAACAATAGTAATAGGGTGGCATATAGATGTTTCATAGTGTTTTGTTTCATTTTTTCGGGGTCATATTCTTCATTATTTCGGCCAATACAATCCGGGTAGACCGCCTTCTTCTAACAAAGTATTGTATTGGATGACATCATTGTTTTTAAGGTTCTGTAAACTCGATTTCAAGCCGTCCCATTGCCCAAGATAGTCCTTGGCGACATCGCGAGTACCTTGGGTGACCGGAAGATTTCCTTTTCCGGTGCGGTTTAAGAAATCCTTGAACTTGATCAAAAGACGCGCTTCGAACATATAGTTACTTTGGTAGGTTCGCATTTCTTTCTGTAAAATATTCGCAATCCAATCATCGATTTTTTCATTGAGTGCTGCTCCCTGCTCTTTTAACTTGGCATCATCGGTTTCGCCGAGTACAAAATTCAATTGTTGTTTGATTTTTCGTAAATCCCGGACTCCTTTCGCCATTTCCGTTGCTCCTCCATAGATGGCTTCGGAAATACCATTGCGTTCTATGTAGGCTTCCGCGGCATTGGGAATACTATTTTCGATACGTGGATCGATTTTGATTTCGAAGTCTTGGGTTTGATTGAATTCCCCCACGGTCAATCGTACAGAGTAGTTGCCCGGAGGCGCATTATAGGCTGTCAAATCGCGATTGGTGGTATACAGTTCGGTCAAGCAATCAAAGCGTCCGACTTTCATATTCCAAGAATATCGATGAGCACCTTTCTTTCGCTTCAATTGAGGTTTGACCAACGTATCACATCCTATTCTAGGTTTATCGGAGTATTCGGAATGAACGATGGCCCCTGCACTGTTCCTAATTTCGAGGGACATGGGCACATTCATTGCTACTTCCTTGTTCAGCACATAATGAATTTGCGCCCCGGCTGGGGGATTCTCCCCAAGACCTCCATCAATACTATAGGCCACCGAAAGCTCGGCATTGAAATCGTTGGGTTTATAGAGGTAGTAATCCGACTTGGCCATTTCATCGGAAATCTGATGCAAGGGTGTCAAATCGTCTAAAATCCATAGCGCCCTACCTTGTGTGGCCACCACTAGGTCTTTTCGCTTGACCCGTAAATCGGTAATCGGTACCTCCGGCAAATTATTCTGTAAGGGCAACCACCTCGATCCATCATCAAAGGATACGAAAACACCTGTTTCCGTGCCGGCATACAGCAGTCCTTTACGGTCGGGATCCTCACGAATGCTGCGAGCAAAAGTATCCCCCGGAATACCATTGACGATTTTCGTCCAAGTCGCACCGTAATCATTGGTTTTAAAGATATACGGACTGAAATCGTTCAATTTATAGCCAGTAACGGCAATATAGGCCGTGGCCGGGTCATGGGGAGAAGGTTCGACTACGTTAATGATACTTTCCTTGAGTCCCGCAGGGGTGACGTTAGTCCATGTTTTACCTCCATCTTGAGTTAGGTGGACCAAGCCATCATCAGACCCTACCCAGATAACACCTTCCTTCAATGGTGACTCTTCGATATTGAAAAGGTTGTTGTAACTCTCGGCGGTAATCTGTTCGTTGCTTA
Organism: Maribacter corallii; assembly: GCF_047345415.1. Lineage (NCBI taxonomy): Bacteria > Pseudomonadati > Bacteroidota > Flavobacteriia > Flavobacteriales > Flavobacteriaceae > Maribacter > Maribacter corallii. The sequence continues at coordinate 602,654 of NZ_JBLFEP010000003.1, read as the reverse complement.
TCGGTTCGCCCCCTTTGCCCTGATGGGCTTTGTCATTTCTAGTGAGGTCTTCGCTCAACACCTCCCACGTGACCCCTCTGTCAGCCGATTTCATTACATATTGCGAGCCATAATAAATGACATTCGGATTGTGCGGAGAGACGATGACCGGCCCATTCCAATTCGCACGGTACTTCAAGTTTTTAGGCTGTTCGCCCGTCACCCGCGTTGGATAGGGCATCACCATACGGGTATTATCGATGTCACGGTCCCACTCCACAAAATTGCTGGCAAAATAAGTAGAGTACACATATCTAGGATTGTTCGGGTCAACTGCTACGGTTGACGATTCCCCCGCCCGCATGACGTCCCAATGCATTTCACCTATACCATCGTCTACAACACGATTGTCGATTGCAATGGTGCTGTTATCTTGCTGTCCTGAGTAGATGCGATAGGGATACCCGTTATCCGTAAGCAGCCGATAAAATTGCCCTGTAGGCTGATTGTACATAGTCGACCAGGTCTCCCCCCCATTAAAGGTAACCGATCCTCCCCCATCATTGGCATTGACCATGATGTCATTATTATCGGGGTTGATCCATAGATCGTGGTGATCGACATGACTGCCTTTGATGCCCTTAAAAGTCTTACCCCCATCGATCGACTTCATGGCAAAACTGTTCATGACCCATACCTCATCCTCATCAATCGGATCCGCAATAATGTGCATATAGTACCAAGAACGTGCATAAGTGGTCGCATCATTGGTCATTTGCGTAAAGCTTTCACCAGCATCCTCAGAACGATAGACACCTGCTTTATCTCCTAAGGCATCAATAGCGATGTAAACAATATCAGGGTTTGCCGGTGAAATGTCTACACCCATTTTTCCTTTGAGCTCTGGAAGTCCTTTCGTGATTTCCTTCCAATTTTTACCGCCGTCCGTGGTCTTATAAATGCGACTGCCGGGACCCCCGCTATGTACAATCCAGGGTTTTCGCCAAAATTCCCAAGAAGCTACCATCATAAAATCCGGATTATCGGGGTCGACCGTCATATCTACTATGCCGGAATTCTCATCTACATAAAGGATTTTCTCCCAAGTCACCCCTCCGTCTTCAGAAAGGTAGACACCGCGTTCCTCGTTGGGTCCCCAAGGGTTGCCTTGAGCGGCCACATATACCTTATCGGGATTCTCGGGATGCACATACACATCGCTGATATGCCGCGTTTGCTCTAGACCAAGATGCACCCAGGTTTTTCCGGCATCTGTAGACTTGTACAAGCCGTCTCCGTGTGAGGTCTTTACCCCACGCACTGGTGATTCGCCGGTACCCACATAGATAATATTCGGATTGGATGGTGCTGGAGTGATATCGCCGATACCGGTCGTATTGAAATACCCATCGGAAATGTTCTTCCAAGTGTTCCCGCCATCCGTGGTTTTCCAAACACCTCCGCCAGTCGCTCCCATGTAATAGGTGAAAATATCATTTGGGACGCCGGAGACTGTCGTAGAACGTCCTCCTCGAAACGGGCCGATATTGCGATAGGCCATGGATTCATACAACGACTCCGATAGTATTGGAGCCACAGTTTTCTTCTTGCGCTGCGCAAAGAGCCCTGTAGTCAATAGGGCCAGCACAACAACTGCGTAATTTTTGAATTTCATATGTTCTCATTTAGTAGTCTCATGAATCATTAGTTGGAAAGGGTCTTCCAGCGCACCGTCATCTCCGCGGTGCGTTTTTCAAGTTTGGTAACGGCATTTTGGAGAGCTTCGGTTGGTCTAGCGTCGGCATTCTGCAACACCACCAACAAATAGAGCAGCTTTTCCTGAAGTCCAACAACGGTTTCCTTTTCTAGAGGGGACACTCGAATACTTCCGTACAAAGGGTCTCCATTAGTGGGTAGTCCTTCTCCCCTAAACGCCTTTAATGAAGTACTCTTCTTAGGCCTTGTGCGTCCGCTGGCCAATTTCGCGTCGATAGCCTCCCGAATATCATAGAGCTCAATATAGGTATTATAGACCGATAGGGAAAGCGTGGTCTGCATATTCAAATCATCTACTGTAAGCTTGGAACGCGGATCTAAACGTACCCGCATCTTTTGCTCGCTTACCGCTCCATCCACTGTCAACCGAATGGTATAGGTGCCCGGGGCTACAAAAGGGCCGACCGGCCCATCTGGTGTACTATTTTGCACGGCAGCAATGGCATAGCTGCGTTTCGCTCCTGGCGGATCCGCATATCTTAAGTTCCAAATATAACGTTGGTGCCCTTTTTGCGAGGAAGGCTTTACTAAGGGCTTCATCCAGTAGGTCGGGTGCGGTAATTGCGTAGTATCCGGCTGCTTCAAGATGGCATCACTGCGAAAGGTGTTCACCAACTCTTTTTGCGCGTTAAAAACCTCTAGAACTACCTCTTGGGCGTCCTTTGGCAAATAATAATCGATAATCGCCCCGTCGGGGGGATTTTGTCCTGTGGGTTCTTCCGGCGGTAATGGGGTGTCGGCGAACATATTATCACGTACTCGTGTTGCCAAACTGGGCTGAAATAAATAAGGTTTGTCCTCAGAAACCTTTGCAAGTTCACGAAGCGCACTGAAATCATCCAGTATCCAAATGGATCGTCCGTGGGTACCGACTACCAGATCATTGTCGTGAATAACCAAGTCTCGTATCGAAGAAGCGGGCATATTCATTCGCAACGACTGCCAATGGTGACCATCGTCAACAGAAAAATAGACCTCCCGTTCGGTGCCCGCAAACAACAACCCTTTTGCAGAATGATCTTCACGCACTGTATTCACCGGACCCATAGGATTCATACCCTCAGAAATCAGTTTCCAGTTCTCTCCAAAATCGTGGGTGCGGTAGATCAAAGGTCTCATATCATCTTTTCGGATAGCGTTAACCGCGATATAGGCCGTTCCTTCGTCAAAGTGACCGGCATCGATTTGTGAGATTTTGTCCCATGCACCAATGTCCGGAGGAGTAACATCAGTCCAATTTGCCCCCCCGTCACTGGTGAAGTGCACTAAACCGTCATCGGTACCTGCCCAAATAATATGCTTATTCAAAGGGGAAGGTCCTAAGGCATAGACAATGGCCCGTTGAGGCATGTTCTCCATGGCCTTGGTTTTATAATGCCCGACACTCAAGGGCACTTCCGGTTGTTTTCGGGTCAAATCGGGACTGATTTCCTGCCAATGGTTTCCGCCATCCATGGTTTTGAAAACGATATTGGTGCCGAACAGGAGCATTTGATCATCCGCTGGATGGAATAGTAAGGGCATGGTACGTAGAAAACGAACCTTGCCCGAACGCAATACTTCCGGCGCGACTACCTGTGATTGCCCTGTTCTTTTATCATATTTAATGACCCGTCCACCATAAATGATATTGGGATCTTTGGGGTCTGGGGCGACATAGGCATATTCATCGGCTCCGACTCCCATAAATTCCCGAAATGAAATCTGCCCTCCATTGCTCCTACTCGCTACAGCAATAGCGCCACTTTCCTGCTGCCCGCCATAAACCCAATACGGAAACTGGTTGTCGGTACTGACATGGTATAATTGGGCTGTAGGTTGATTGTACCATGAACTCCATGTGTTTCCACTGTTGACCGTTACGACGGCCCCTTGATCGGCAGCGAACAACATAATTTCGGGCTGTAGCGGATTGATCCAAATACGATGGTAATCATCTCCGCCAGGAGCTCCCTTGAGAGAGGTCCAGTTCTTACCGCCATCCATAGACTTATATGAAGCAATATTGCCTACGTACAGCACGTCCTCATTTTTTGGGTGTACTTTGATCTCGGCAAAATCACTACCTCTTCCCCAAAGGCGATAGTCCGCATTGATCAGTGACCATTGTTCACCACCATCTTCACTCTTATAAATACCACCATTTTCTTTGGCGTCAACGGTCGCATATATTTTTTTGGAATTACTGGGAGCAATAGCGACTCCGATTCGACCTAGTCCGTCTTCGGCCGTAGGTAATCCTTGAGTGATTTTCTTCCATGTGCTTCCGCCATCGATAGATTTGTACAAGCCGCTATTTGGTCCGGAAAATTTTGCATTCTCCCAAGGTCCTTCCTGGTGTTCCCATAGATCCGCAAAGAGAATTTGAGGGTCATTGGGGTCGAACTCGACCTGTACTGCACCCGTATTTTGGTTGATATACAGCGTCTTTTCCCAATGAGCCCCCCCATCGGTAGAACGAAAGATGCCACGCATTTCATTAGGACCATACGGATGGCCAAGGCCAGCCACGAACACAGTATTAGGATCGGTAGGATGAACGATTACCCGGCTTACCTGCTGTATATCGTCCAAACCGATATGCTTCCAAGAGGTGCCACCATCCTCCGATTTGAAAAGGCCATCCCCTACAGCAAGATCAGGACGGTGCAAGCCTTCTCCCGTTCCGACATATATGATATCAGGGTGACTTGCCGATACGGCCAAATCACCTACGGAACCTGTTGGGGCGTCGTCGAAAATGGGGTTCCACGTACGCCCATAATCATCCGTTTTCCAAACTCCACCATTGTTATGCCCAAAGAAAAAGACATTCGGTTGCGTGGGTATTCCTATGGCCCCTACTGTACGCCCTCCGCGAAAGGGGCCGATCATACGATATTCTAAACTTTGAAACTGGAATTCTTCAACTTGTGCCCAAAGACTGCACGATAGCATCATGCATAAGACAATTGTAGCGGTTCTCATCTTGGGTTGGTTTTCTGTTCTTGAGACGAATCCCTCTAAAGTAGTGTTTTTATCGATTTTTTTTATCAATTCCTTCCTTCCATTTTTCACAAAAAAGAGGACTTCTTTTTGTGAATATCGACTTGAACCGTTCCTGGAGAAGAAGTATCGGTAATCTAAATTTTCTCTAAAATACCACGGGTGGCGTGCTACGAATTTTCCGCGGTATAGGTAACACGGTAAATGGCGTCTCCAAAATCGTCAGAAATCAACATTGATCCGTCATCCAAAAACAACAAATCTACCGGACGACCAAAGCGTTCTTGTTCCGCCTCATCAAGCCAGCCTTCCAAAAAAGTTTCATAGCCGACCGCCTTATTATCGGCTAACTGTACCAAAGTGATTTTATAACCCACTTTTTTAGAACGGTTCCATGATCCGTGTTCCGCAATAAAGGCGTATTGTCTGTACTTTTCGGGAAACATATCCCCCGTATAGAATTTAACGCCCAAAGGCGCTACATGAGCTCCCAATGCTTGAACCGGAGGAACAAAATCGGAACATGGTCGTTGATCACCGAATTCCGGATCCTTAACCGTACCACCATGACAAAACGGGTAACCGAAGTGTTGTCCCGCCTCGGTCACGCGATTTAACTCACAGGGAGGAATGTCGTCTCCTAACATATCACGCCCATTGTCAGTAAAGTACATTTCCTTAGTTTCGGGATGCCATGTGAAACCAACTGAATTACGCACCCCATGGGCGTAGATTTCACGGTTTCCACCATCAGCATCCATGCGGGTGATTGTGGCAAATCGTTTATCGCTCACTGTAGAATCACAAATATTACAAGGGGCTCCCACCGGAACATATAATTTATCATCCGGGCCAAAGGCAATATACTTCCAGCCGTGATGGAATTCCGTTGGGTAATCATCATACACGACTTTTGGCTTCGGAGGATTTTCGAGCCGGGTCTCAATACTATCATAACGTACCAAACGACCGACCTCGGCTACATATAACGATCCGTCTTTAAACGCAATTCCGTTGGGAACTTCCAGCGTAGTGTCGAGAACCATGACCTTGTCGGCCCTAAAATCCTTATCACGGTCTTGAATAGCATAGACTTTATTCTCGTTGCGTGTACCGACAAAAAGGGTACCATCATCGCCCATAGCCATGGAACGTGCACCGTCAATACTATCGGCATAAACTTCTATCGAAAAGCCCTTAGGAAGTTTTAGTCTGTCAATGGGAAGAGCGGATGCCGGTTCATCATATTGCACCAGCGGTTCTTCTTCCGTAATTTCGTCTTGCTTTTCTTGTTTACAGGCCTGTACTACCAGCAGTACGGCAATCAAAAAAGTCAATTTAGGGACGATGGATATCATTTTCATAATTCGTATTTTTAATCTAAGTGGCCTAAAAATACGACCTAAAAATGGTATCCCCTAATTCTTAGAAGTCATCCAATTTATTTCGGAGAAACTCTTCACTACTGTCGGACTTTATCTCTACCCAAACCGGAAGGTGGTCGCTCATTTGGTCGCGTTTCCAATAACGATTGAAATAATAACTAAAGGCATCATCGTTGATAAGGTTACTGGGGTCGTCTTTATGGGCCAACATCAATTGATGGTATTTTTGGATCTCAGCAGGATCGTTACGGTATACATAGTCGAAAAGATTGAAAACGCCACCGCTTTGCATACCATTGGCATCTTGAACCAATTTAAAATAGTCATCGACATTAAAGAATATCCGATCATAGATTTGACTTAGACTGGTGTTCGTGAACTTTCCCTTAAGCCCATCGCTTTCAACAAAACCTTCATCGGTAATTAATTTTACGATATCCTCATCTTCTTTATGAAGATTGGTATCCCCTAATATGATCATGTTTCGGTCTTCATAGGCCGAGGTTTCCATTTTTTCCTTGAGTACCTCTATAAGGAGTCGAACTTCCTCTTTTCGGATTTCCTGGTCGGTAGGACCGCTATCATTTGCATCATTTCCGGGATGTAGATGTACACTTACAATCGAAAACTTCTTCCACTCACTCTCAAAACCAGTGAAAGTCGGCGTACGTTTCAATTGACTTATAATCGGATTGTCGTCGATAAGATCTGGGGGTATCACCAATTCTCCCGATAGTCCGGAGTGGGTCACACGATCGGAATTATACATAAACCCAAAACGCTCGTCATTGCCCCATGTTCCTTCGGTCACATCACTCAAGGTATGTTTCCAGTTACTGCCCAAGAGCCGAAGTACTTTTTTAAATTGGGTAATATTACTATTGACTTCTTGAACGGAAACAATATCAAAGGCATTGATAATCTCTGCAATATAATACAACGATTCCGCCGTTCTATCCTTGATCGTTCCAAAATTTTTGATGTTCCAAGACGCCAATAACAAGTTGGCACCAACCCTTTTATGGGGTACATGTTCCGCCAACCCTTCCTTTAAACGCAGGAGGTTCTCAATGGTCCGTTTTTTATCGGTGTCGGAAAGTAATCGTTTGTAATTGTCTTCTGGGTCGAGCATTGCCAATGCATACCTGTCATTGCTCAATTCACTATCAGGCCTTAGGTCATTGTACCACATAATTTTGTTTTTATTAGTTAACTAAAAAAGAATTATGGGGGAAGAATGCACCCTAGTCGAGAACACTGAATGATTAAATATACTACATAAACACAAGAAACCATGTACGATGTATTCAAATCGATTCTTTGAGCTGGGATTTAATGAAGAGGAGGCCCCGGCGCCGGCGGAACTTATATCCTACTATTTCCTGTTAATTACAAACTTTTCGTCAAAACGGAAACTGTTTTTACCTGGGTCATTGTTTCGGATACCTCGGTCCATGCAAAGAGTACGGATTTGCCGGAGTGCTCCATTTGAGGAAATCCGGATTGACGAGATGAATTTATTTCCGTAATTGTTTCAGGAGGCGATAGTCTTCCTTCGGCAGTTGCCTTGACGACCTTGAGATACGCTTTTTCCCCTTCTCGCTCTACATAGCTCACCAGAACGGTTTGTGCATCCAACAAAACGGCATCCACGCGACCGATAACACTAGAAGTACCCATTGAAATCGGTTCTTGAAACGTGTTTCCGCCGTTATCGGAAAAGGCCAGTTTTACTGTTGGCCGTTTGCCAGCCTCGGTAAACCAAGCTACGGCCAAGGTATTTCCTAATGCAACCGCCTTTGGGCCGTTTACGGGGCAGCCATTTATTTTCCAGTTATCATGGTAAACGGACTTGGGCGCTGTCCACTTTCCATTCAGCTTGCGAACGATACTGATATCCCTGACTTCATCCTCAGATCGATCGCGGTAAACAACTATCGGTCCATTGGCCGTAATGGCGGCCCCGGTTTGACAACAGTCACATGTTCGTGGATCTAGAAGGTTCTCATTGGTTATAGTCCCATCTGAAGCTACGACGGCTGCTCGAATGGACATTGGTCCGCGCTGCCCCTCCTTTTCGACAGTATTTCTGCCATCTAGCCATGTGACGAAAAACGAGGCATTATGATACGGCAAGGCAGTCACAAAGCCGTGTTCCGTAGGCGTCCCATCGTCATGTAGTGGAAGTCCGATTTGCCAATCCATCCCCTTTGGTTTCAAATTCATTTTGATATCATAGGAATAGGTGTCTTCGGCCGATTTCTTTAAAATATGGGAAAAGAAATTACCTTCATTCTCAACAAAAGCGGGAAAATCGGCCCAATTCACGAACCAATCCGTTCCGTTTGCGATGTCATATGGTTTTTGCCAGGTACCGTCTTGAAATTCGGCATAGCGAAAAAATGTCCGTCCATCTTTCTGTTCTTCTACCCATGACAAGGAGGTTTTTCCTGAATTGGAAAACAAATAAGGTAAAGAGCTATGTTCTCCACAGGGGGATTCAATAGGTGTTACTTCCAGTTTTTTTTCATGGATTTCTTCCGCACATGACAGATTCAAAACCATAACCATTACCGAACACCAACCTTTCAATCCCACTATTTTATGGCCTTTAAGTGATCTAACACCTCTGGAGAATCCCATTCCGTAGCGCCATCGATACGATCACTGATCGTGCCCGATTCGTTATATATGAATGTGGCAGGCAATGCATTTACCTTCATCTCTGCCAAAGAACCGTTGAATTTCAGAAACCTAAAATCGAACTTCTTTTTTTCCTTGAATGCTTTGATCTTTTCCATAGATTGATCGGAGGCCAACAGGAATACATAATTCTCGGCAGCTAATTTCTCTTGGGCACGCAATAGCGCAGGCATTTCTTCGATACAGGGTCTACACCAGGTCGCCCAAAAGTTCAGAAGTACTTTTTTTCCTTTAAAATCTTCTAGCTCAACGGCATTACCGTTGATGTCCTCAAACGTACTGCTCACTTTAATCGAGGTCGTTTTCTTTTCCTTCACCTCCACAACATTCTTCTCCGGTTTTTCCTTGCAACCCAAAAACAACACCATGAAAACGGCCAAAAACGCGCGCATTTTTTTCATATGATAGCAATCATGAAATGGTTTGAACTTGAAAATTACTCCCTTTGGATCAATTAATCAAATAATAAAAAATACTTTACCAAATCATTACTTGTGCCGGCCGATTTAGACCATTAAAAGCGTTATTTTTGCGGGATGCTAAAAAGGAGACTTCCCCAGATGGAATTCGTTTTATTGATGGCATCATTGATGTCGGTGGTGGCATTGGCCATAGATGCGCTTTTGCCTGCCATGGATATCATTGGATTATCGCTAGGAGTTACCGACCCCGTGGAAAATCAATCGCTCATCATCATGATTTTCTTGGGCTTGGGAGCGGGTCCGCTTCTTTTTGGTCCCATTTCGGATAGTTGGGGTCGGAAACCGGTCGTTTACATCGGTTTTGCCCTTTTCATTATAGCGAGTTTCATTTGCATCTATGCCCAGACTATGGAAGTTATGATAGCCGGTCGCATCTTACAAGGCGTCGCGCTATCGGCACCAAGAACGATAAGTATCGCTATGGTGCGTGACATCTACAGTGGTGATTTCATGGCCCGGATCATGTCTTTCATTACGGTGGTATTCTTATTGATTCCGACCATTGCGCCTGCCATGGGCAAATGGATATTAGACAGCTACAATTGGCAAGCCATTTTCTATGTGCAGTTGGTTTTCGCCGTACTCATTTCGTTGTGGTTCTGGCGTCGGCAGCCGGAAACCCTGGCAGTCGCCCAGCGCATTCCTTTTACAAAGACGATTTTTTACGACGGACTGAAAGAACTCCTGAAATATCAAAGAACGATGGGTTTTACTTTGATTTCAGGCTTTATCGTAGGATCGTTTTTGGTGTATCTGAGTACGGCGCAACAGATATTTCAAGAACAATATGACTTGAAGGAAGAGTTTCCCTTTATTTTTGCCGGCTTGGCTATCGCTATCGGTACATCTACTTTTTTGAACGGAACCTTGGTTTTGCGATTTGGAATGGAAAAAATGGTTACGACCTTTTTGCTTGGCTATTTCGTGATTTCGGTCTTGTATGTACTACTCTATTTTAAGGGGGGAAATCCTTCGGTTGAAGTGTTACTCTTGTTTTTCGGACTTCAATTCTTTGCGATCGGCTTCCTTTTTGGAAACCTTAGGGCGTTGGCGATGGAACCCATAGGACATATTGCGGGAATCGGTGCGGCAATCACTGGTTTTATTTCCACACTGATGTCCGTTCCCATAAGCACATTTATCGGTAGGTTTGTGACCACCACGGCCCTGCCCTTGTTTATCGGATTCTCTATTTGTTCACTACTTTCAATTGGTATTCTATATTACTTAAAGCTAAAAGCGAACAGTGAGGTGGTACAGCATACCTAGTTCAACTAGCGTACTTGCCTTTGTACCATAGATTCAGTAACAGACCTGATATGATCAGCGCAATTCCAACAAAGCTCCAAACGGAATAGGTCTCTCCCAAAAAACCAACCCCTACGATGATAGCGAAGACAACTTCTACATACTTAATAGGCGCAATTACGTTGGTCTCCCCCATTTGAAAGGCCTTGGTCATGAAAATTTGTCCGTAATAACCAAAGATACCGAGGCTAAAGAGCAGGACGAAATCGGTCGCTTTGGGCGTGACCCAAGTGAAAATGGCTCCTATACCACCAACAATGGTCGCGATACACATGAAATAATTGACAATGACGACCGGATGTTCGCTCAATCCTATTTTTCGGATGACGATGTAGACCAGACCACTAAGAACCGAGGCTGACAATACTAAAATCAATCCAATAGGGGAAATGGCATCATCGAAACCCTTAAGGACCAAAACGCCCACAAAGGCGACTACGAAAAAGATCCATTGAATGGGCCTTACTTTTTCCCTTAAGAACAAAATAGCAAAAACGGCAGCGAAAATTGGGGCAATATAGCGCAGGGCCACGGCAGAACCAATGGGCATATAGTGAACGGCAATAAAAAATAGAAGCATTGAAGTAGAACCAAGTACACCTCTGAGTAGCAGTAATTTTCGATTTGTACCTAAAATGGGAATCCCCTTGGAAATCAAGAAACCGAAAGTAAAAAAAAGAGAGCCGAGCGAACGGAAGAAAACAAGTTGGTAGCCACTATACTGTGTGAGGTACTTCAATAGCCCATTCATACCGGTAAAGGCTATAGTACTAAGAACCATAAACAGTATGGCCCTTTTCAAGTGCATGCCCGGAAACAGTTTAACATCGGGCAAATATACGGAAGGATTATACTACTCCAGGTAGATTTATATTCAGTCTTAGTGGTTTCTTGCCCCTACGATGTACTCTTCGACTCCCTTTTGAATCAAACTGAACTCTTGAAACTGTTGTTTGGCCCGATCCATATAATTGCTAAGACTGATTTTATGCCCCTTAAGCGATTGTAGAATCTCTTCGTGGGCATTGCTCAATCTTTCAAGTTTATATTTCAGCGTCTCGCAGCGTTCGAAAAGACTTGGAGTACGTGGCTCGCATGTGTAGGAGCTTAATGCTGATTTCATTTTGAGAAGGTCCGTTTGGTTGCGCTCTAAACGCATCACCAAAGAGCTTTGATTAAGTTCTTTTAAATCTGATTTCATGGAATTGGGCTTTTAGGTTGTACATTTCGCGACAAATAGGTACCTTAAGTTACGAAAAAAAAGAACATCAAGATTATTGTAATACTCAGAAAATCAGACTTTAACAATATATTATTTATTTTTTAACCATTTAGATACTCCGATTTGCGTTTGAGTAATATGCTCCTTAACTTAAAATCTAACATACCCCTGTATGAATATCAACTTTGAATATCACGGTGTAAAAGCCAGTAATCGTCTTGAAATTTTGGCTGCTGAGAAGCTGGACAAGCTATTGAATAAATACCATTTTGTCATTCGTGCGGATGTCTTCTTCAAAAAAGAAAACACTAGCGAACCGGACACTGGAATGATTTGTAATATGCGATTAAGTACGCCGGGGCCTCGACTTTTTGCAGAAGCAAGTAATGCCTCATTCGAAGCGTCTATTGCTGAGGCCGTATCTGACCTTGAACGTCAACTGGTTAAAAGAAAGGCCAAAATGAAAGCCTATTGAGGTGAATTAATTTTCTTCTTGATCGGCCATATCAGAATCCTCGAATTTGGTATCGACGATGAATTTGTTCAAACGAACGGAAAGGGGATTGTATTTCAAATCGTGAAGTAATTGTTTCCTTTTTCTATTCGAAATCTCAATGGTATCTAGTACGCCTAACGTGTACTCCGCATTCTTGATGCGTTTGTTTTTCATTTCGGCCCGTTCGGTTGCAGAAACTACATACCCGGGTTCAAAACGTTCCATTATTGTATGCTTCTGAATTTCGAAGTCTTTTTTCAACACGATCGACTTGGTTTTTTCTTGGGCCGAAAGCTGGGTCAATGCGAAAAATACAATGCAAAAACCAACCCTGTTTTTGAGTGTTTTCATGATTTTCATCTATTGTTCTCCTAACAAGGTATGAAAAAAAAACGCGTTAAGGTATTTTCAATGAATTCAAGGCATTTCGTCAATATTTACGATACTTTTATCGGCAAAAGGATAACGATCTCCTTGTTGTATAGGTCCATCTTAAGAGGTACTGCGGTTTTAATGATCGATTATATCCGTATTATTTTTGGCATTCATTTTGAAGCCTATCTAGTACTCAAGGTAGTTTCTTGGGTCAAAAGGATAAAGGAAAGGCCTCAGTTGATACATTTCCTTCTTTAAAATTATAAATTGCGACTTTATTTTGAAAATCACTGTTATGAAAAAATTGATACTCATTCTATTCCTATGCTACTCTTGGTCCGTTGCATTCGGACAGAACCAAGGCGTCTTAACCGGTGCGAAAATTTCTTTTACGTTTGTTTCGAAAAAAGTCGACGGAAGTTTGGATGGGTTCAACTCCACTTCTCGAATAGACACGAGTGACATTACGAATTCGAAGTTCGAGGGCTCCGTAAAAACCGAAACCTTGGATTCAGGAAATTTTCTTCGGAATTGGTCGCTCAAAGGTGGAAAATATTTTGATGTCGACACCTACCCTACTATGAGGTTTAAAAGTAGCTCCGTAACTGGAACCCTTGATAAATTTCAGGTTGAGGGACAATTGACCATTAAGGAAATCGAAAAAACCATTACTATTCTTTTTACTAAGGAGGGGGATCGAATTATTGGAACCACAACTATTTTTTCTTCAGATTTTGGTATCACTGTGATCAAGAAAGGTCGTGAAGCCAATAAGGTCGTCATAAAAATGTCTTTCCAACTCAAATAGGCCCCAAAAAAGCCAGTTGTGAAGATTTCTTTAGGGAAATGATACGTAACTTCGCGCCAAATTTTTTGCGATATGTGGGTTTGGATTATTTTCATCGCTTTCATTTTGGTGTTCTTGGCATTAGACCTTGGTGTTTTCAACAAGGAGAATCATGTGATCAAAACAAAGGAGGCGAGCATCTGGACCGCTATTTGGGTGACGGTGGCCTTAAGCTTTAGCGGGGTCATTTATTGGCTCTTTTCTTCTGGACTAGTCGATAATCCCACTGGCCTTAGTCCTAGTAATGCAGTTCTAAAATATGTCACCGGATATTTAATCGAGCTTTCGCTTAGCGTAGATAACATTTTTGTGATCGCTGTTATCTTTTCCTCCTTTAAAATTCCTCCAATCTATCAACATCGTGTGTTGTTCTGGGGTATCTTGGGTGCTATTGTCTTTAGGGCTTTGATGATTCTATTCGGAGTGGCCTTGATTACCCGATTCGAATGGATCATCTATGTCTTTGGAGTGTTCCTCCTGTACACTGCTTTCAAAATGTTAAAAGGTGAAGATGAGGAATTTGACCCTAAAAAATCGTTTGTTTTCAGACAACTAAAGAAAATCTATCCGATTACAGGAACCATTCAAGGCGATGAATTTTTCGTGAAACGCATGGGAATTAAGGCGGCAACACCCCTATTCGTTGCGCTTATTGTAATTGAGCTTACCGATATTCTCTTTGCCTTAGATAGTATTCCCGCTATCTTGGCCATTACAGCCGACCCATTTTTGGTGTTCAGTTCAAATATTCTGGCGATTATGGGACTCCGGTCCATGTACTTCCTGATTTCAAGAATGTTGGAGAAGTTTCGTTTTATCAACTATAGCCTTGTGGTCATTTTGGCGTTCGTGGGTTTGAAAATGTTGCTTTCCCATCAACTACATCTGCCTGAATGGGTATCATTGACGGTCATAACCGTAGCACTTGTCGGTGGTATCATTGCTTCTCTGGCGATTCCGGAGACCTCAAAAACGGATGCCTAGTTTTTTGAAAAAACCGCGCTGTAAATTTTTTGGACACCCCAGTTGCCCAATGGAAAATAAAGTGCAAAGAATAGCGCCATAGACAGCGCGAAGTTACGTTCACCGAACAACCGATCCAACAAATTATCGGGATAGGCATACGATGTTTGCAGTGCATATCCACCAAATTCCAATAGGCACATTGCGATAAGTCCGTATGCATATTGCACATGAAAAGGTAGGTTACGCAACAGGAGTGATATAGGTACCATATACAAGATATAACAGGTAATCACTTGCCACCAATAGGTGAAACGGGCGATTTCAAACTCGGCTCCTATCCAGTTCATGGTTAATCCCCATGAAAAATACACCAGACAATACGTTAAAAGCAGCTTTTGGTCAATTTTCAGTTTTACTTTAGCCCACTGGAAGAATTCAGACATGATTCTTTTTTGTTTTATACAATTCATAATCGATAAGGCCTGCGCTTCATATAACCGCAGCTGACATTCTTTTTAAACACCATTTGTGCTTGGCCCTTCGTCTATCTTTAATGATTTACGGTTCTAAGCTTTATCGGAAATTTTAGTCTCAATAATCTGAAGTGCATCCGAAACGGTCTGCATTTGGTCCATATCCTCGTTTTCCAAGATGATGTCAAAGGCATCTTCCACGTCGAGCACGATGTCCACCAAATTGGCAGAATTAATATTTAGCTCATTGATAAAATGACTTTCCGAAGAAATCGCATCTACGGATACATCTTCGGGAAGGTAGATTTTGATAATCTCCTTGAGTTTTTCATAGCGCGATTCATCCATTAGCAGTTCCATTTTTCATTTACTTAATTCAACTATCAGTCGTTAAAGGCACTAAAAATAACACAAGCATTAACATCCCCAAAACCAAAACTTGCCTTTGCGATGATCTTTGGACGATATCTTTCCGTTTTTCTGGGTATTCTAGATGATGAAACATGTGCTTCTATCTCTTGATTGAGGTCTTCACAATTCACGTTGCCAAAAATCACGTTCTCCTTGAATTGTAGCACCGCACCAACGCATTCGATGCTTCCTGCCGCAGCCAAGCAATGCCCAACAAGCCCTTTGAACGAATTGACATACGGAAAATCAGTTCCGGACCGTTCCAGGGCCCTACTCCAATTCTTAAGCTCTAGGGTGTCTTTTGACGTGGCCGTCAAATGCCCATTGATCAGGTCGATTTCCGTTTTTTCGACTCCGGAATTCCGTACGGCTTCCTCGATGCAGCGTATGACCGCCTCACTATTGGGTGCGGTCATTGAACCTTCTCCACGTTGCCCACCACTGTTTAC
Source organism: Maribacter corallii (assembly GCF_047345415.1). Lineage (NCBI taxonomy): Bacteria > Pseudomonadati > Bacteroidota > Flavobacteriia > Flavobacteriales > Flavobacteriaceae > Maribacter > Maribacter corallii. The sequence continues at coordinate 586,797 of NZ_JBLFEP010000003.1, read as the reverse complement.
CGAACCTCCTAAAACCTCTGCGTAAATCGTTGCATTGCGCTGTTGGGCACTCTCCAAGGATTCCAATACCAAGGCCCCTGCTCCACTACCCGGAACAAAACCGGCTGCCGTTGCACTCATGGGTCTACTGCCCTTTGTAGGACGTTCATTGTATTGTCGTGGAAGTATGCGCATGGCATCGAATCCACCCCAGACATAGGGCCCACTATCACTGCAACTCCCCACAAGCATGCGTTTTGCCTTGCCTGATTGAATACGATCGTAAGCCATTAGAATCCCTTCCGTACCTGTTGTACAAGCGGAAGAATTGGTAGTAACCTGATTTCCGCATCCTAAAATACCACCCAAATAGGCACTGATACCACTGGCCATGGTCTGCAGCACGGTAGTACTTCCCAAACGCCTGACCTTATGGTCGTCTACCAAATGAATGGACTCACGAAATTTATCCACCCCAAGAATGCCCGTTCCGAAAATGATACCGGTATCCCAATCAGGACCTGTCGATCGGTCCATTTTGAGTCCCGCATCCTTCCACGCATCGGTACCTGCAATGACTCCATAAACAATACCACTTGCATTTAACCCCCTTAGCTGTAATGGAGTAAAATAGTTGTTCGCCAGATTATCGGGAACAAGAGGCTCCGCAGCGATCTGACAGCCGAAACCAAGGTCTTGTAATTGCGGTTGAAAGCGGATGCCACTTTTACCGTCTTTAAGGCCTTCGGTGAAATCATGGAGTCCAATTCCATTCGGGGCACATACCCCTAAGCCAGTGATGACCACGCGTCTAGGCATTTCCTTCATTTTTAAACATTCCTGAAATCACCCCCTTACAGATCAATTCACCTTCTGAATTATGCATCTTCACTTTACACTTTAGTTTATGAAAACGAAAGTACTCCTTTTCGGATGTGACGGTTACCTGTTCGTTCGGAACTACCGGAAGGTAGTATTCCATTGCCGTACTCGTCAAGGCGATTTTCGTCTGTGCAGAGGCCTTGCCGTCCAACAAAAAAATTCCCAAACATACCAGTCCGATCTGTGCACAACATTCGGTCAATAGTACTCCTGGCGTGACGGCATAATCTTTAAAATGTCCTCGAAAAAAGTCCAAATCCTCTCGAAACGTATACTTTCCTTTGGTGCCATCGGCATTCACTTCCAACAGATGATCGACAAACAGAAAAGGTTTGTCATAAGGCAATGCTGCAATGATTTCATTGGTTGTCATGAGGTCTTCTTTTGTTTTTATTCAATCTTCGATCTGTAATTAGCGTAAACTTTCACCTCCATCCACAGTGATGATCGTTCCGGTAATCCATTTTGCTTCATCAGTTGTTAGTAGGTATACTACATTGGCCACATCTTCAGGGGTGGTTAGGCGTCCGTTCGGATTGCGTACCAAAGCACTTTTCCGTAATTCCTCATGTCCGGGAATCATGGTGAAGGCATTCGTCACGGTCGTTCCGGCCTGTATGCAGTTGGCTTTGATTCCATAAGGTGCAAATTCCAAGGCGATATTTCGCGACAATGCCTCAAGCGTCACCTTGGCTGCGGAAACGGCGGCATAACCAGGCCAGGCCTTGGTATTGCCTTCGCTGGTAAAGGATATGATTCTGGTATCGGGAGCGAATAAATTCATAGTATGCAGCTGTTTTACCCAATCATATAGGCTCAAGGCCATGGCGTTCAGGGTGATTTGAAAGTCTTGGTGATTCAATGTGGCTTCCGATTCTGATTGCATGGGTTTTAAACTTCCCTTGGCAATACTATGTACCAGAACCTTGATTTTGTTTTGATCCATTAACCCCTGAATCTCTTCTAAAAAAAGCGTTCTTTTTTCTGCATTACCGGCATCAATATTGAAGCATTTTAGGATAGCCCCTTTCGAGGTGATTTCCTCAAATTCCGCATTTATCACTGGCATATCGGAACGTCGGTCTCGATGGACGACGATAATTTGATACCCATGAGAGGCCAGTTTCTTAGCTGTTGCCAAACCCAACCCACTACTTCCTCCAAGAATTAAGGCCCATTCTTTTTTTTCAGTCATTCCTTAAATTTATTCTTCCCCGTTCGTAGTTACCATTCTAATAAAACGCGTTGCGCCGAAAACCCAGGACCAAAGCTTAAAAGCAGGCCCTGCTCCCCTTCTGGAATACCTTTTTTCATGAAACGCTCTAAAACATATAATACGGTAGCACTGCTCATATTGCCATACGCTCGCAATACCTCACGGGTATCATCTATATTTTTTCCTAATTTACCGAACAATTCTTCAACTGTCTGAACAATTTTACGCCCGCCAGGATGAAATATAAGATGATCTACTGCTTCAATTGAACTGCCGTTGTCCTTTAAAAAAGGGTGAATGATCCCGGGGAAATGAAAAGCAATCGTTTCGGGTACCGAGGGGTCTAGTATCATGCGCAGTCCATGATTGGTCAAATCGAATCCCATGAGATGGGTAGCATCTTTAAAATGGTACATCTCCTCACCCACTATTCGAGGTCCTTTTGCATTTGCTTCCGACGAAAGTAAGACGCAAGCTGCTCCGTCGCCAAAGATGGCCGCGCTAATCATATTGGCCATGGAATGGTCTTCCAATTGAAATGTGGCCGTTGGACTCTCGACTGCTACTAAAGCTATTCGTTTATCGGGGTTCGATTTTAAAAAATTATGGGCGTATATCAACCCTGAAACCCCAGCGGCACACCCCATCTCAGTTACAGGAAGCCGCACCACATCCTTACGCAAATCCAAGGCATTGATCAAATAGGCATCTAGCGAAGGAATCATTATACCGGTACAGCTTACCGTAATAATATAATCTAGGGAACTCGCCTCCCATTCGCTTTGTTGTAGCGCTTTCCGCAATACGGCTTCGCCTAATTTTTTGACTTCACGAACATAGATGGCATTCTTATCCTCGAAAGAAGTATGTGTGAAGACCTCTTCAATACTCATAATACCATATCGTTTGTCTACGGCCGCACCTTCAAAAATCTTGACTACTTTTCGTCTAAAACGGTCATCTTCATTGGCTAACCAAAGGTCAACAAATGGAATAATCTCTTCCGTGCTGCGACAGTATTCAGGGAGTTCCTTCGCCACGGTAACTATTCGGGTCTCATTCATATACTTTTCCAATTCGATTTGGCTGCATGACCCATACATAGCGAAACGCCCATTTCCAGGACACATGGTGTCTTACTAAGGGAAGACTTTTCGCATAAGACAGCAGATCAGATTTGACGAATCCTTTACTAATGGAAATCAAACCATCAATTTTAGCAACTTTTGTTTTTATAAAAATACTACTAAAGAGTTGAAAGAGATAGTAGGCCAAACGACTGCGATGCAAATCGTTTATTACAATACCTATTTTTCCTAATTCAACGAACTTATTCAAAAATATGGGGAGTTGTGCCTCTGTAAAATGATGCATACAGAGGGTGTTGATCAAAATGTCACAATGAAATCGTTCCGTTTCAAGTTTCAGGATATCCTCATGTCGATACTCGATTTGAGGATAGTGTACAGAAGCTTCTTCTGCCAATTGTAGCGCCTCATGGTTCAAGTCTATACCGATCAAACGCACACGGATTTTTTTTTTATCGCAGAGTTTGGCAATTTCCCGAAGCATCGTCCCATCGCCACAGCCCATGTCAACAACAGTGTATTCTTTTTTTGGATGTGCTTCCATTAGCTTCGCCACGGCGGCGGTCGTAATTTTATTGCCCCCTAAAACCCGATTGACGCGATTAATATCGGCGAATACGACCCGCAGTCGATCTACACCTTCCTGAAAATCATCCATGAGTTCGGGTTCCGTACTGCGTTCGCTAAGATCCTTTAGTTTCATATAGGTTTACCATGTGTAAGCGTTATGATTCGGTTCAATACATTTGGAAAACGAACTGCAAGCCCTACGCCCAAACTAGCCGCTTTTTGATTTAGTAATAGTGCTTGTAATTTTCTGCCTGTACGCATTCTTTTCTGAAATGTTCGATTCCATAGTTTGCGATATTCATTCTCTAATCGAGCCCTATTTCGGTTCTGACTTTTAAAATAGTCGCAGATTAGTTCGGAAGCTATCTTTGCAGAGTGAATCGCCATTGCCATGCCATTACCACAAAGGGGATGAATGAGTCCTGCCGTATCTCCACACATCAATATATGTCGCTCTACGGGCGATTTCGAGTGGAATGATATCTGGGCTATAGTCAACGGTTGCCCAAAAAGTGGTTGTGCCTTGTTTAAAAATTCATTTAAGAAGGGATTCTCGGAAATGATATTTGTATTGAAATCGGCAATGTTCTTTTCTTTTTTAAAGCTTTTGTACGATGCCAAATAACAGAAGTTGACCACTCCGGTCTCCGTTTTGGACAACCCGCCATACCCGCCTTTAAAATTATGGAGCGCTACCAGATTATCTGGAAATTCATCATAACGATAATGTGCCTTTACACCCAACCAAGAAGATTTTTGATGTATAAAAGTCCTGTTCAAGTTCTTATCGAGTGTATTTCGTTTTCCATAGGCTCCAATGACCAGCTCACTGTTGAATTCCTCGCCAGTTCCGGTACGAACCTTAAAACGGTCCTCATTGTATTCGACCGCCGTGACTTCACCAAGGAAAAAATCGACGCCTGAATCCATGGCTTTTTTATAAAGTAGGTCGTCAAATGCAAAACGACTGATACCTATTCCACCCAAGGGAAGTTCGGCATGCACCGATTTGCCTTCCGGAGAGCTCAGTAACAATGTATCTATGACTTTTGGTCGCAGACCTTCAAAGGAAACTCCTAAGGATTGCAAATAGGGTATTACTTCGTTGGAAACATATTCACCGCAGACTTTGTGATGGGGGTAGGTTTTTTTTTCGACCAGCAATACCGAATGGCCTTGTTGGCGTAAATGTAAAGAAGCGGTAAGCCCGGCAAGTCCGCCTCCAACAATGATGACCTGGTAATTCTTCTTCACGAAGGAAAGATAAGAATTAAAAAATCCCGACGCTTCCGCCGGGATTTAAAATTATGTTCTTGTTCGTTGACGCTATTGCCCTGCCTTTCTTTTGGCCTCGTCCTTTAATTCCTCGTTTGCCACAATAGCCAGTTCAACCCGTCTGTTCTTACTTTTTCCTTCCGCTGTCGAATTATCGGCCTTAGGTTGCAGTTCACCATACCATTTTGTGGTAAAGCGTCCGTTACTGATGCCTTGTGCAATGAGATAATTGGTCACAGATTCTGCTCTTTGTTGAGATAACTTCATGTTGTAATCTTCAGGTCCGGCACTATCGGTATGGCCTTCTACCAAGATATACGACTTGGGGTATTCCTTGAAGATTCCCGCCAATTTGTTCAATGTTTGGGCTGAAGTGCCTTTCACATTTGATTTACTCGTATCAAAATACACTCCCGCTTCTTCATTGAAGGTCACATTGATCCCTTCACCCACACGGGTCACTTCCGCACCGGGAATTTCTTCTTCGATACGTTCGGCCTGTCGGTCCATTCGGTCACCGATAAAGCCTCCTGCAACTCCTCCCACTACGGCGCCAATAATCGCACCCAAAGCCGTATTGTTGCCTTTGCCCACATTATTACCCAGAACACCACCGATTACGGCGCCGCTGGTAGCGCCCACTACGGCTCCCTTTTGTTTATGATTGGCATTCTTGACGGTGCTGCAACTAAATAATACAGCAAAGGATAAGACAGTGAGTATACTTTTTTTAAGATTATTCTTCATGGGGGTTGTTTTAAGATTTTTTATTGAATTTATAAACGATATTGATGACTTTTCCATCTACAGTGGCATTCGATTTCAACACCATAGTCTCGGCGGTCAGTGTAGTGATGTTCAATCGATACCCAAGCCCGGTTACATCTTTGTTCTTTTCATCGATTCGCTTGAACTGTAATTGACTGGAATAATTTTCAGGACTGTCAACCACCGACCAGCGAATAAATCGATCGCCACCGGTACAAAGTGATGAAGAGGCAATTGTGTAGCGCCCTGTGCTATTGTTGTCCCTGAAAAACCAGTCACTACCTTCAAAACAAATGTCGTCGGCATCATTAAAAATGACGGATTTGAAGTTTCCCGTCCCATTTTCGTACGAAACATCTTCAAGGGTCCAAGTACCACTTAGTAAGTTCCGTTTTTCCTGAACGGCCTTTGAAATGGAGCAAGAGGAAACGAGCATTAAGAGTGCAATCAGAAGGAAAAAATATTTATTCATTAAATCAGAATTTAGGGGTTTCAGCTATATACGACAGAATTGAACGTCTGGTCTTCCGAAAGAACGTTCATTACCAAAAAATATGACAGAGGAAGCATGAAAATCGACAAAATACATAAGGTATATCAGGGTAACCTTCAATAGGCGACCAGTTGTAGCAATGCCTCTTCAAAACGCTCTTTTGGCAGGTATTGCTCTTCCAGGTTCTTGGCAAAGGGAATAGGCGTCTCAAGGCTGGCTATCCTTCTTACAGGGCCATCAAGATATTCGAATCGATTTTCCATAACCAAGGCCGAAATATCACTGGCGATTCCACCAAAAAGGCTATCTTCCTGTAAAATGATGAGTTTACCTGTTTTTTCCACGGAGGCATAAACGGTTTCGATATCTAGGGGTTGCAAGGTACGCAAGTCAATCAGATCAGCGGAAATATCTGGATGCCTTCCCAGGGTTGCCAAGGCCCAGTGTACACCGGCTCCGTAGGTCACCACGGTAATGGTATCCCCTTCTTTAAGCAGGCTTGCCTTGCCGAAGGGTAAGGTATAGTAATTCGTTGGCACATCTTGATAAATGCTTCGATACAAGGCCTTATGCTCAAAAAAGAGTACGGGATTGGGATCATCGATAGCCGCGGCCAATAGGCCCTTCGCATCGTAGGGAAAGGCCGGATAGACCACTTTCAGGCCCGGAGTCTTTGTAAACCAGGCCTCATTCGTCTGTGAGTGGAAAGGTCCGGCTGCTACTCCGCCTCCACATGGCATGCGAATCACAACATCAGCCTTCTCGTTCCATCGATAGTGCATCTTTGCCAAATAATTCACTATCGGATTAAAACCAGTACTCGCAAAGTCGGCGAATTGCATTTCCATCACGGCCTTCATACCATTAATTGACAATCCGGCTGCCGCTGAAACGATTACAGACTCGCAAATAGGCGTATTTCGAACCCTTTCCTTGCCAAAAGAGTCTACAAAACCTTCGGTAATCTTAAATACGCCACCATAATCGGCGATATCTTGTCCCATGAGCACCAGATTGTCATGTAGCTCCATGGATTGGCGTAGTCCTTCCGATATCGCATCGACCAATCGAATACTTTTAAGGTCCGAACCGGGTTCGACCGCTTTGGGGGTATACTGTTGGTATACATCCTCAAGTTCGCGTTGCTTGACCACTGGAACGGTTTCTTCTTCAAACGCTATCTTTAGATGTTCGTCTATTTCAGTACTTATTTTCGCTTTTCGATCGGCTATGATGTCATCAGTGAGTATACCTTCTTTCAAGAGATAGGATTCATAATTCGCAATAGGGTCTTTGGCAGCCCATTCCTCCATCAAATCATTCGGTACATATTTGGTGCCGCTTGCCTCCTCATGGCCCCGCATACGGAATGTCTTGAACTCTAACAGTACCGGCGCAGGGTTTTCACGCATTCGCTCGCAAAGGGTATTGACTTTTGAGAAGACCTCAAGTATATTGTTTCCATCAATGACATGGGCTTCTATACCATACCCCTTTCCCTTGTCGGCCAGATGTTCACACCGATATTGCTCGCTGGTGGGTGTGGAAAGTCCATATCCATTATTTTCAATACAGAACAAAACAGGCAAGTCCCATACAGCCGCTATATTCAGTGCTTCGTGAAAATCACCTTCACTAGTACCACCTTCACCCGTAAAAACAGCGGTCACCAACTTTCGTTTCTTAAGTACATTGGCTAAAGCTATTCCGTCAGCTACCCCGAGTTGTGGTCCGAGGTGTGATATCATGCCTATGATGTTGTAGTCTTGTGTTCCGAAATGAAAACTACGGTCCCTTCCTTTGGTAAACCCCGATGCCTTTCCTTGCCATTGAGCAAATAGGCGATGTAAAGGAATGTTCCTGGTGGTGAATACCCCTAAATTTCGATGCATGGGCAGTACATACTCCTCATTCCGCATGGTGCTGGCGACACCCACCGAAATGGCCTCTTGACCAATTCCACTGAACCACTTTGATATCTTCCCCTGCCGAAGCAGTATCAACATCTTCTCTTCGATCATCCGAGGTTTTAGCATTCGCTCATAGAGTTTGAGCTGTACTTCTTGGGGTATTCCTTTCGTATCGTATTGCATGTTATATTTTAAAGGTCATAGTGCAAAAATCGGGATAAATGTAACAAAAAAGACCACAAAAGTGAGTTGATATCAGCTCGCCCATACAATATTTATTAACTTTGGATCCAACTTCAAAAGTAGTACTATGAGCGCAGTACCCAGTGTAGATTTACGGGATTTTACTTCAGAAGAGCCTGCTAGAAAACAAAAGTTCATTCGAGAAATAGGCAAAGCTTTCGAGGAAATCGGTTTCGTCGCCTTGAGTGGACACTTTTTGTCCCAGGAATTGGTGGATACCCTTTATGGTGAGATCAAGAAATTTTTCGAGCTCGACCAGGAGATTAAAGACAGGTATGAAATTCTTGGTATTGGAGGTCAACGAGGATACACTTCATTTGGAAAAGAACATGCCAAAGGACGCAAAGAAGGTGATTTGAAGGAGTTTTGGCATTTTGGGCAATATGTAGAGGACAATCCGAAATTAGAAGCTGAATACCCTGCCAATGTAACGGTTAGCGAGCTTTCCGATTTCAATAGTGTTGGTGAGGAAACCTATAAAATGTTGGAGAAAACGGCAAAATACGTGCTTCGGGCCTTGGCGCTGCATTTAGATTTAGAAGAATATTATTTTGACCCATATATCAAAAACGGCAACTCTATTTTGAGACCTATTCATTATCCTCCCATCAAGGAAGAGCCTAAAAATGCAGTCCGTGCGGCCGCACATGGCGATATCAACCTTATCACCCTACTTATGGGAGCCCATGGCAAAGGCCTACAAGTGATGAACCATGAGGGCGAGTGGGTGGACGCCATCGCAAGACCAGATCAGTTGATGATCAATGTGGGTGATATGTTATCGCGATTGACCAATAACAAGTTGAAATCGACCATACACCAGGTCGTCAATCCGCCCAAGGAGCTTTGGGGTACTTCCCGTTATTCCATCCCCTTCTTTATGCATCCCATTAGCGAAATGCCCTTAAACTGTTTGGAAGATTGTATTGATGACGCCAACCCTAAAGGTTTCGAAGATATTACGGCCGGTGCATTCTTGAATGAACGGTTGATCGAACTGGGATTGGTAAAGCCCTAGTAGGGTTTTTCCATTTTTTACATCAGAATTAAATGAAACAATTCCCCTATTTTTGCGTTTGAACCTAGAACCTGACTTATCAATTCATGACCAAACCTCTATTGGCACTGCTCTTCTGTTGTTTGTGCCTTACCAGCAATGCTCAGATAGCCTATGAAAATGCCTATTTCATCACCAATTCCGGGGAACGAATAGACTGCCTAATCAAAAATGTCGATTGGAAGAACAATCCAGATTCATTTGAGTACAAAATTTCAGAAAATGGGCCTCTCGAAAAGGGTTTGCCCCTGAATGTCAAAGAATTCGGGTTCTCTGATGGAACCAAGTTCATCGGCACCAAGGTGAAAATCGATAGGTCCTCGGACTTGACAGAAAAACTCAGTTACGAGAAACAACCTGATTTTAAGGATGAAGCCTTGTTTTTGAAAGTATTGGTTGAGGGCAGTGCCAAGCTTCACGGGTACACCCAAGAAGGGTTACGACGTTTTTATCTTCAAATGGGCAATGATGCAATTGAACCTTTGGTCTACAAAAAGTATAGTACAGATGATGCTATTATCCGTGAAAATGTGGCTTTCAGGCAAAAACTGTTGAACACGCTTGAATGCAATTCGGTTTCAAACCAAGAAATCGCGAATATAAAGTATACGACCAAGACTTTGGTGAAGTTATTTCAGCGGTACAACAAGTGTATGGATAGTGGTTACGAAATTGAAAGGCCTGAACAAAAAAAGACAAAATTAAATCTTTGGCTGAACCCGAGTGTGACATCCAATAATTTTAAGGTTTCCAATGGATTGGAAACTCAATATACTTTCGATTTCCCCAGTACTATTGGGCTAAGACTGGGAACTGCGTTAGAATTGGTTTTGCCCTATAATAAGAATAAATGGTCGGTGTTCGTTGAACCCACATATCAAAAGTATACTTCTGACCGTCAAGTTGAGAGATCATTTAATTTTTCTGAAGGCGACATCTTCGATGCGAGCATAACTTATAGTTCAATTGAACTTCCTGTAGGAGTACGACATTACATGTTTCTGAATGATCTTTCAAAACTTTCGATTGAAGTCGCATTTGTACACGATTTCACTATGAACTCAAACATCAATATTGATCAAACCGATGATTTGACCATAGACTCCAATGAAAATTTTGCTTTCGGAATCGGGTATGTCTTTAAAAATACGTTTCAATTCCAAATTCGGTATCAGTTACCCCGGAACATTTTGGATAATTACGTCTTTTGGTCATCCGAGTTTACAACCCTGAATTTTACTCTTGGCTATCGTCTTCTTTGAATGACAATGTAATTGATATCATTTTAATTCCTGCAGCGTAATCGACGCCAAAAATCGAAATAGGTTTTCAAAACAAAAAAAAACGGAATAGTCTTATGATAAAAAAATCGTCTCTCTTTTTTCTTATCTGCCTTTTTTCTCTGTGTGCCCACGCTCAAATCGCGTTCGAAAAGGGTTATTTCATTACCAATTCCGGGGAACAAATAGACTGTCTGATCAAGAACTTGGATTGGAAGAACAATCCGGATCGCTTTACCTATAAAATATCGGAAGAGGCGGATGCCCAGACCAAAACAGCGCAAGAAATAAGTGAATTCAAAGTGGGCAACTATAAATTCATCAAAGCGGTAGTGCAAATAAATAGATCTTCTGATTTAGCGGCTAGATTAGAAGGTACGCGGGAAGTCAAGTCTGAAGCGGAAGAATTGCTGTTGCAACATTTGATCGAAGGGAACGCAAACCTCTACTATTATGAAGAAGGTAACCTTCGACGCTTTTTCTATGCCCGGGAAAGTTTAAAACCGAAACAACTGGTCTATAAAAAATTTCGAAAACCCGATAATACAATAGGAGAAAACAACACCTATAAACAACAGTTGTGGAATGACCTAAAATGTGATGGCATTTCAAAGCGATTCATTGATAAAACCTCGTATAAGACATCGACATTGACCAATCTTTTCGTTACCTATAATAAATGCACGGATGCCAATTGGGTAGATGCAACCACCAAAGAAAAAAAAGATTACTTCAATATAGCCCTACGACCGGGAATCAACTTCTCCTCTTTAGAAGTGAATCGATTGGATCGATCAGTAAAATACGATGGCGCGGCAAGCTTTCGTATTGGCTTAGAATTTGAGTTTATCCTCCCCTTTAATAAGGATAAATGGGCATTACTTTTTGAACCGACGTATAGAAATTATCAAAGCACAACAACACAGAATTTGAGTTTTTCGCCAGATTTGATCATCTTAGATGCAGATTACTCCTCGGTTGAGTTTGCTGCGGGAATTCGACATTATTCTTTTATTACTAAAAATTCGGCTCTTTTCTTTTCGGGATATATGCTTAACGACATGGAATTGAACTCATCGGTTTCCGCCCTAACTTTATCAAGGTCCAGGCTCAAGGTGAACCCTCTCTCCAATTTTGCAATTGGACTCGGGTATCGATTATTCGGTAAATTTTCTTTGGAGCTCCGATATGATTTCCCAAGGGAAATCATCAGAGCTTTTGACTATGGCTCGGACTTCAAGAACTTATCAGTAATCTTTGGCTATACCTTTCTATAAATGTTGCACATACCATGGACTTAAAAGACCAATTAAAGAATCTCTTTCCCGAACATGTACCCGAACAGTCTGAAGCGAAAGCGCCTGAAAGCAATATATGGCTTCAAGAAGAACCGATTATTTGTAAATACGAAAAACGCAAGGGTAAACCGATAACCCTTTTGGAAGGATACAACGGGGCGGCCAAAGATTTTAAATTACTGGCCAAGGAGTTGAAGACCAAACTCAGTGTTGGGGGTTCTATTAAGAACGAGACTATCATCATACAGGGCGACTACCGGGATAAGATTATGGATATTTTGAAGAAAAAGGGGTTTCGGGTCAAGCGTGTTGGAGGTTGACCTGACCAATCACATCATATAAGGTATTACTGCTTTTCAATGGTGTTCGACGGATTTTTTTAGTTAATTTTTTTTGTCGCTATCGATTAAATGTTATTTTTAGACGATTAAAACCTAAACAACTACCTAACATGAGTTCCCTATTGCATATTACAAATGGAGATGCCTTTACAGAACGATTGGGTTCTCTTCAACTAAAAGGTGACGTCATTACTTGGCGCGAAATGCTTTGCGAAGGTAAAACCCTCACCAATGTGGGTAGCGAGAACTTCTGGAAAACCCGTTTCGAGTTCCTGAACAAGAACTATAAGGTCTCTAAATCGTGGTTCATTGAAAAAACCTTAAAAGAGTACCGTTCCCTGTGTAATCACAAACAACAAGATCATATTGTCCTCTGGTTCGAATATGATCTTTTTTGTCAAATCAACATGCTTGCCGTACTAAGTTGGTTAAAGGCCAATCGAAAGTATGCAGAAATCTCATTGGTGTGCAGCGGCAAAGAAGATGAGTCGGAGCGTTTATATGCACTGAACGATTTGAACGATTCACAACTTTTGAAGCTTTACGAAAACCGTACCATCTTGTCGCAAGACGATATTGAGTATGCCGATTACGTATGGCAACTATACTGTAGCGATAATCCTATGCGCTTGGAAAATCTTAGGGATTTCGAAAATTATCAATTCAAATACCTCTCAGAAGGTATAAAATCACATTTACATCGATTTCCGTCCATCAAGAACGGTCTGAATGAAATGGAAAACAATATTCTGAAATTGGCACTTGAAGAACGGCCAACATCCAAAAAGTCATTTCTCGGTACCATATTAAAAAATCAAGGTACCTTAGGTTTCGGTGATAGCCAATATGATCGAGCCTTGAATCGATTAAGGCCTCTGTTTTCGTCATTTAACCCTGTTCGACTCTCCAAAACAGGAAAGCAGGTGTTGGATAATCAAACCAGTTACTATTCAGCTATTCAGGACACGAACGTTTATTTGGGAGGGGCTTTAAAATATAACTTCCTTTATAATACCAATACCGATAGAATACTAAAATTATAGTATGCCGCTAGGGTCATCCGAGCTAATCTTGAATGCTGACCGTAGCATCTACCACCTTAATTTAATACCAGAAGACGTTGCAACCACCATCATTACCGTTGGTGACCCAGACCGCGTGTCGGATGTATCAAAGCATTTCGATTCCTTGGAATTGAAAAAAGGAAAACGTGAATTCATTACACATACCGGAGTGTTAAACGGAAAGCGTTTAACGGTTATTTCCACAGGCATTGGCACCGACAATGTGGATATTGTACTGAACGAATTGGATGCCTTGGTCAATATCGATTTTGAAACCAGGGAAATCAAGAAGGAAACCACCCGCTTGCAGTTTGTGCGCATCGGCACTTCCGGGGCCATACAAGCCGAAATTCCTGTAGATTCTTTTCTCATAAGTGCATATGCCATGGGGTTCGATTCCCTTTTGCACTTTTATGATAGTCATCGTATGCAGTGCACCGATATTTCGCAAAAATTTATGAAGCATGCAGACTGGCCGGCTACGAAATCGGCCCCCTACGTGGTAAAAGCTGATGAAAAACTGCTTCAGCAATTGAGTTCAAATCGTATACGATTAGGTGTAACTGCCACAAATACGGGTTTTTACGGCCCTCAAGGTCGGCAACTCCGTACAGCGATCAATACTCACGACATGATTTCAATATTAGCGTCTTTTCGCCATCAAGACTTGAAAATAACCAACCTTGAAATGGAAACCTCGGGCATTTATGGGCTCTCGAAGTTGATGGGACACCAGGCGATTTCCATGAATTGCCTTTTGGCCAACCGAGCGACCGGTGAGTTTTCTAAAAACCCAGAGAAATCGGTCGCGGCATTGATTGAATATACCTTAGAGAAACTTACAACATGAAAAAAAGAGTAACGATCGCAGGCGTACCCGAACATTTCAACCTACCCTGGCATATGGCCATAGACGAAGGTGCATTTGCAGAACGTGGAATTGACCTTATCTGGACAGATGTACCCGAAGGTACGGGCAGAATGAGTCAAATGCTTAAAGATCATGAGACCGATTTGGCAATTATCCTGACGGAAGGAATCGTGAAGAGTATTTCGGAAGGTAATCCGGTAAAAGTGGTACAAGAGTATATCGCAACACCCCTTCTTTGGGGCATACATGTGGGGTTTAAAAGTGCATTTACCCGCATTGAAGAACTTAAGGGAACGAAAACAGCCATTAGCCGCTTTGGGAGTGGCAGTCATTTAATGGCCTATGTTCATGCTCAAGCGCGGGGGTGGGATACCGAAACAGCATTACGATTTGAGGTCATAAACAATCTTGACGGTGCTGTAGATGCCCTGACTATGCATCAGGCGGATTATTTCATGTGGGAGCACTTCACCACAAAACCATTGGTAGACAGTCAGGTTTTCAGGCGTTTGGGAGATTGCCCTACGCCATGGCCTTGTTTCGTTATTGCGGCAACTGACCACTTTATTGATGAACATCGAGATGTTCTACAGCACATTTTAGAAGTCATTAATGGTTATACCACCGAATTCAAATCAATACCAAGTATCGATCGATCATTGGCCAACGGGTATGGTCAGCAACTCGAGGATATTCAAGATTGGCTTTCAAAAACCCGTTGGAGCCAGAGGCAACTTGATTCCGACACTTTGATGACCGTGCAACGAACCCTGCAAAGTTTAGGGCTTATTCATTCCATTACTGAGAAAGAAGGGTTTTTGTTGTAAAACTGTTACGTCTTTTTTTTCCTGATGAAAAGCTTTTGGATAAGTCCGGTAAACTTTTTTTCAGACAGGGGTTTTCGAATAATGGCGTCTATATTCGGGTTTTTTGTTGCGCTGATCATCTCCTTTTCATTCTCACTTGTGGTCAACACCGCAATGAACGACTCATTTCGTAACTCCTCATCCAGCGAATCATAGGCCTCTAAAAATTTCCATCCATCCATAACGGGCATTCGCATGTCCAGCAACAATAAAAGGGGTTTCTCAAGTCTGGTTTTTTGATCCGTTAGCAAAGCTATAGCTTTTGCCCCGTTCGCTACTGTTTCGATTTCAATATCCAAATCGAGTCGTCGAATAAAAATTTTATTAAAAAGGTTGCTGATCTCATCATCGTCGATCAACACAACGGACTTAATGGGGGAGGCAATCAAGACGTCTTGGTTTGGTTACTAGTTCAAAATAATAATGTAATACTTTTACTATTCAAAAGTAAGAAAAACATTATTTAATTCAAAATAGCAGCGCACCCCGCGAGCTATAGCTTCCCTCGATCGAAATCGACAACCTCTCAAACCATTCACCAGTGAATTGGAGTTTGATTGTGGGTCTTGAGAATCGTATTCGTTTGACTAAAATGCTTATTTCCAAACCAATACCCTCTATTCGCACTTAATGGAGAAGGATGTCCGCTGGTAAGAACATGATGTTTCGAAGAATCGATAAGTACTGATTTCTTCTTCGCGAAACCGCCCCATAGCAAGAAAATAATGCCCCTACACTCTTCCGATACTTTTTGAATAACCGCATTTGTGAATTTTTCCCATCCCAAGTTCTGATGGCTTCCGGCCTGGTGCGCGCGAACGGTCAAAGTAGCATTCAGGAGCAATACGCCCTGTTCTGCCCACCGTTCAAGGTTACCGCTCGTCGGATAGGCTACGCCAAGATCCGTGTTGATTTCTTTGAAAATATTGATCAATGAAGGGGGATGCGCCACCCCGTCATTAACGGAAAAACATAAGCCATTGGCTTGACCTGGTCCATGATAGGGGTCTTGCCCTAGGATCACTACCTTAGTCTCATCAAAGGGACAATGGTCGAAAGCTGAAAATATGTACTTTCCTTTAGGATAACAGGTATGTCGGGTATACTCGTCTCGAATCGACTTCGTTAACGTATCAAAGTATGGTTTGTCAAATTCTTCGGAGAGTTTCTCCCGCCAACTAGAATGGATCTTAACGTTCATATATTTCGGATGGTGTTATACCCAAAAATACAAGAGATTTACGCAATACCCAGAAAATAGAAAAAGATTCGACCCTAGTCCTCAAAATTGAGATTGGCCATTTGAGCCTCCACTATAGGTTGACGGTCCAAACGATTCTCCAGCTCTTTTAGATAGCTTTGAGAGGCTTTATCATTCAAGTTTTGGTTGGCCTTAGTGGCCCATTCGTGTGCAGCGATAAGCTTACCTTCAAATTCCATTCCGACCGCCATATTGTGACAGGCTCGGCCCTTTATCTTCTTATTGGAATTTTCAGCGTCCTTCCTCCAAAGTGCCGCAGCGCTATCAATATCACCGGAAGCCATGATTTCACCGGCCTTTACAAGATTGTCCGTTCCTTTTACAAAATACTCACGGATGATTTTACGTTCATAAGGTTTCAATCGTTCACCGAAGGAATTACCAACCAATTTTCCCTTCGACATCAAGCTATCTTTTCGGCTACCAATGGCACGCAGTGCGGCAATTGGATCAATTCCCTTGGCTTTTGCTACCAATTGTTGGTCGTACGCATACTCATCTATAATCTTCTCATGAACGGGATCATAGATTTTCCAGTTGTTCTGAATGAGGGTTTCCAAGGTGATTTCATGAGCTGATACTTTCTCTTTTTCCCGCATCATGTTAAGCTGTTCCATTTTGGTTTTTCGCAATGAAACCTCGGTTTCAGCGTCAAAATGTGTCAAAGAGAACAGGGCGTCAATGTCATGCGTGGTACAAAGGGTCTTGATTTTCTCCCAAGAAGTACCTTCGGAGTCATTTAGCAACTTTCTAAGCTCATTCCCTGATACAACCAACAATTCCACCTCAAAACGATTATCCTCCCGCAATTCGCTTACTAAGGCCTCTAAAGCGGCATTCTGCGCTTGTTGTATCAACCATTGGTCCTCTATGGCCACCAAACCTTCAATTCCTTTGGTCGCTTTGGGTTGTTCTTCAGGTTCCACACTATTAAGAACCCCTACGCGGACGATTTTTGCGGACAAGTCCACTTTAGCGGGTTCCATAGATTTAATGGCCAATTGCTGTTTAGATCCGCAACTGCTTACGAACAGCACGACCCCTACCATCAATAGTTTAGCTATCTGTTTCATGTTTTAGGTTGAAATTAGCTGTCAATCTAACGGGCCAATTGTTGGTCGAGAACACGATTCTGGCGTATCCTGTAGTTGAGGACATTGACGTAGTCTAAGGCCAAATTGGTCCTGAAATCCGCATAGGACTTCGAGGCGAAACGTACAGCTTCGTCCAGATTGCCATTGATTTCATGACTTATAGCCATGTTATAATGTGCCCGACCTGCAATTTTTTCATCGGGATTGGTCAATTCCATTTCCCAAAGTTCCGCAGCTCCATCCCAATCACCTGCTTGCGCACGTCGTTGTGCGGTCTTGAAATTGTCGGTACCTCTGACGAAGTAATCCCTAGCGATACGGCGCGTTCTAGGTATTAATCGCTTGGCATAGGCAATACCGACATTTTTACTGTACTCTTGCACGGTCTCATTTCGACCTGCTACTGCCTCTACCGCCTTCATAGGATTGATTCCCTTCCCGCGGAAGACCATATTTTTGTTGAACAGGCGCTCGTCTACCACTTCCTTGATTTGAGGGTCATAGATGCGCCAACCGTTGACCACATTGGTCGCCAAAGTCACTTCTTGGGCCGGTACATCGACATCGACCCCTAGGCTATTGGGTAATTTCATGGTCGTGATCTTATAGTCGGCCTTGGTATCGGTGTCATAAAAGGCAAGGGAGAATAGAACATCGACCTGATGTTCCTGACAAATACGCTCCACTAGATCCCAAGATAAGGTTGCTGGCAATACCGCGAGGCCCTTTTTCACTTCTTCAACATTTTCGATAATCTTGATATCCTCAAAATTTTTGATGACGGATAATTCCGAAGAAAGGGAGGCTATAGCGGCCTCAGCCCCCTTTTTATCAAGGTTCAAGCCTTCGGCGGACAAAACTTTATCGATTTTATCTAAGGCGGTATTTCCTTTGGAAGGTAAACTCCGGTTGATGATACCTACACGCTTTACATCAGCGGGAAGATGAACGATAGCTGGCTCTGTGACGCCCATAGTCAATCGGTTGGTAGCGCCGCATGAGGTGATTAAGAGCGCTACAGCCAAGTAGACAAAGATGATAGGTCGGTTTTTCATAAGAGGTTAAATTATATGATATTCAGCGAATTGAATATCTATTTTAGGTCCATTAAGAACTGAAAATCGATCTGTTTATTGCATTTCAGGATGAAAAGACGGGGCACTAGGTCACTCTTTTTGGCATCCCAGTCGTTAAGGCAAGTAGAAAGACAATCTTCGGCCCACCCTCCGTATGCCGTGTTTATACCCGGCCGTTTTAATATCTCGGCCTATTGCCTACCTTTGCCATCGTTTTTAAATGAGGATGGATAAGACCCTACTAAAGGCAATTGAAGACTTGGAATTCCCAACCGTTCTGAATCAAATTGCACAGAGATGTATTACGGAATTAGGAAAAGAGAAGGCTCGCGCTATACAAATGCTTAGCGAGGAGGCTACGATACGATTTGTTTTGGGTCAAACCTCTGAATACCTATCATCCCTAGTCAGCGAAAATCGCATTCCCAATCATGGGTTCGACCGTATCGACCATGAAATCAAATTATTGGGAATTGAAAACACCACGCTTGAAATCGACGGTTTTCGAAAAATCGGGACGATATGCAATACGATCACTACACATAAGAAGTTCTTTTCAAAATTCAAGGAGTACTACCCGCTCTTGAACGACACCGCAGGGCGAATTGAAATGGAACCTAGTATTTCCAAGGAAATCAATGGGATTATCGACCGTTTTGGTGAAGTGAAGGATACCGCCTCCAACACGCTTTTTTCCATTCGAAGGGAAATCAATCGGGTCAAAGGGAAAATCGGACAAAGTTTCGCATCGGCCCTGAACCTGTATCATGGTTCGGATTATCTGGATGAAATACGGGAATCGGTTTACGAAAATCGCCGTGTTTTGGCAGTGAAGGCCATGTACCGACGTAAAGTAAAGGGTTCCGTGATGGGCTCTTCAAAAACCGGAAGTATCGTCTATATCGAGCCAGAAGCTACCTTGAACTATAGTCGCGAACTGAACAACCTGGAATTTGACGAAAAGGAGGAAATTCAACGCCTACTTCACCTGTTGACCGACTTTATCAGGCCTTTTCGGGTGTCTCTTGATGATTACCAATCGTTTTTGGCCACAATCGATGTCACGGCTGCCAAAGCAAAGTATGCTATAGATACCAAAGCCCTACTTCCAGAAATCAATTCGGAAAAAAGATTGTATTTGCGAGATGCTTACCATCCCCTGCTCTATTTGAGCAATTCCCTAAAGAACGAAAAAACCTTTCCACAGACCATTGAACTGCATCCCGAGAACAGGATTATTGTCATATCCGGACCCAATGCGGGTGGAAAGAGTATTACATTAAAGACCATTGGGTTACTGCAGGTGATGCTACAAAGCGGGTTGTTGATTCCGGTACATGAACGAAGCAGTGTTTGTCTGTTTGACAAGATAATGACCGATATTGGAGACAATCAATCCATTGAAAATCATTTAAGTACATACAGTTATCGGCTTAAGAACATGAACTCCTTTTTAAAGAAGTGCAATGCCAATACACTCTTTTTGATCGATGAGTTCGGCACCGGTAGCGACCCTGAACTAGGCGGTGCACTGGCGGAAGCCTTTTTGGAAGTCTTCTACGAACGTCAAGCCTTCGGGGTCATCACCACTCACTATGCCAATTTGAAGTTATTGGCGAATGAACTGCCCCATATCTCGAATGCGAACATGCTTTTCGATGGCAGAACACTGGAACCGACCTTTCAATTGGTGCTAGGCCAGGCCGGAAGTTCGTTCACTTTCGAAGTCGCCCAGAAGAACGGCATTCCCTATTCGCTCATAAACAAGGCAAAGAAGAAGATAGAGCGCGGAAAAGTGCGTTTTGATGCCACCATAGCCAAAATGCAAAAAGAACGCAGCAGAATGGCTAAAACAGGCTCTAGATTGCAAGAAGAAGAGTCCAAGGCAAAGGAAGAGGCGGCCCGTTTGGAGAAACTGAACGCTAAAATCAAGTCAAAACTTGAAAATTATCAAGAACTGTACGATCATGACCAACGCATGATCCATTTGGGCAACAAGGTGGAAAAAGTAGCGAATACCTACTTTCAGAACAAAAAGAAACGTCCCCTTGTTGCCGAATTACTGCGCATCGTCGAAACCGAAAATAGCAAACGAAAAAAGAAATCGGTCAAGGAGGACAAAGCCGAGCGTGTTAAAAAGGCCCAAGTCGCACAGGAAGTTCAAAAAGAGGTCAAAGTCATTCGGCAAAAAAAGAAGGTAGAAAAGAAAAACGCCTTCAGTAAAGAGCAAAACAAACCAAGACCTGTTTTTAAGATCGGTGACCGTGTACGCATGACCGACGGCAAGGCCGTTGGAACCATTGACAAACTTGAAAAAGGGAAGGCCGTGGTGAATTATGGCATGTTTACGACCAATGTGGGCGTGGAGCAATTGGAACTGGTCGAGCAGAAAAAAAATAAGCGCTAAAATACTTGTATTTCAGTGTTTTGCATAAAATCGTATACGATTTATAGAATTTAGGTGAGTACTTCAAAGAGGCGAATTCACGGGATTTTGGTAGGCTGTCCCATTTCTTGACCTATCGATGAGTCGGCCTTCCACTAGATTTTGGCCACCGGACCATCCTACTCACCCAATCCGGACACCAACACCATTAGGCGCTCCTTTGCCTTTTGATAAAAATTGGTGTATTCCTCAATATTTTCTGGAGTTGGATCGGTCAGTACCTTTTCCAAATAAGGCAATTCGGAAAACTTGAAATGGTCATTATTTCGATCCTCAACATGCATTAGTTCGTTGATTTCCAAAAAGGTTCCTTGGGTGTCCTTGGTGATATCGACCTCATATTGCCCCGCCATGAGTTCCTCTAAGGTTCGCGACCTTGTAGTTTGTATCGTATTGGCGACCGATACGGTACCCACGTCATAGTAATTCGGACGATAATTCGGGTTGACCTCAACAAGGGCTTGCTGCATGGCATTGAGCCGGGCCTGCATCTCACTGACCGTACGTGTTAGGTCATTGGAATTGATGCCCACGGCCGTATTGATATAACTGAACAATTCATTTCCGTGGTATTCTGACCAGGCCACCCCAATAATGCGGTCGTAATCATTGACACGCATGCCGTCAGGTGTTACCGCAATGGCCAGGCCATCGCCGTTTCCGGAGGGAAGAATATAATCGCCCTTGTTGACTTCCCCCAACACTTTTACCGGTACTTGCCCTAGAAAAGCGATTTGTTTATACTTGTTTTGGTCCTGTTCGGCCGGCATTGCGCCGGAAACAATAGGGCTTTTAGAGACCACCATAAAATGATCTGCTTCGATAAAGCTTTTGGAAATGACCCCTGCTTTCACACCTACTACATCACCGAAGGTCATTACCTCGTTCACATCGGACTTTTTTAGCCATTCCGCATAGTCCGCTCCTCCTGATTCAAAAGCAACTCCCACATTGGTTTCATGATAGGCCACATACAATGAAATTTGCACCCCTTGTGCAAAAAGGGCGAAAGCCGACCAAACGGCATCATCACAATCTCCGGCGATACCTACTCCCGCAATGCAGGCCCCAAGATTAAATCCAAAGCTGGCGGAAGCCTCCAACAAATCGATGTACTCCAACAACAGGTTCAGCGAGTAATCATTGTTCAGGTAAATGTCGAAAGCGCCGGGTGCAGGTGCAGGCGGGGCCGTATCATCATCCTCTTTCTCCTTCGCTTCGTCTTCGGTAGGCTCATTATCCTGAAGCACTTCAAGTATAAAGCCTTGATTGACATCGGAGAAGGCTTGAAACCCCTCTATACGACCAATCGGTGTGCCCGAGGCATCCCAAAAGGACATGAAATTCGATTGCCTACTGGGATTAGCGCTATTCAAGCTAATCGCCATACCGTGATCACTACCTTCCAATCGCAAGGGATAGGCGTCTATATCTGATTGATTTACGGTCTGCATACGTGCCTCTATCGTGACCCTTTCTAGAAAGCGGGAAGTACCCTCGACTTCTAAGGTATTCTGTAAACTCGTTGTTCCTTCTATGGCCACATCGCCCTCGGCGACAATGTCCCTATGGCGCACATAGGGGACGTAGGTCAGCTCTTGCCGACTGAATTCGGTAAAATTGTTCCCTGCGTCCAAGTCGATATCCACACGCAGTTGTTTCGCTCCGTCCCAACGAATACTGTCAAAAGTCCCCTCACTTTGTGATGTGATCGTGCCTAGTCCGATCATCAGGTTAATCGTGCCATAGGCATCGGTTTCCGTATTATGGGTTTCCTGATACTCCACGGTATCGGAAGCGCCCAAGATGGAGAATTGTACGGTCAGGGCCTGGTTGGCCAAGCTGTTCGCCGGCACATCGACCCCTGGAATTTCATCAGGGTTGGTGTCTACCAGTACAGCTTGATAGCTGATACCTTCCGTTTGGCCGAAAGTCAGCGACAATGCGAATAGCCCGAGGCATAGTGTGATAAGATGTTTCATAGTTTGTTGGTTTAAAGTGAACAGTTACATCCCGGTAACTTGATGATGATGCCAAGCCCCACCTGATGGGTTACGATATTTAGTTTTTCAGAATCCTGAGGGTTGCCATCCACCAATGAAAAGCTCATTCCATACCGGTATTGGAGGTAGAGGGCAGCGGTTTTGCTTATTGGATACTGCACCCCAAGGCCAATTCGTGGTACTAATAGAAAATTATCGAATTCGTTTTCATTAGTTAAATTAAAAACTTGATTGTTAACTATTTGAGTGCCTCTTACTAAATATTCAGTAGAAGTTGAAATCTTAGCGAAAAAGACAAATTCCTTAGATTGGGCGAACTTATAATCTATTCCGAGATTAAGGCCCAAGTAACTGACATCCCATTCAAAATAGCTGTCGGTCAAGGCGTCACCCCCGCGTGCGCTGTAATTCGACCATAATGCCCCGATCAAAATACCAACCTTATCGCCTTTAATCGGAATCTTGTACCCAAGGCCCAAGTTGGTGTTCGTACCTGCTTGTAGATTGTCTAGGGTACCCCCTGCTGAATTTTCATAAGAAAAGCTAGATATCGCTTGACCTAACTCGCCATAGATGACTTGTCCGAATGAAAAGCTGCAGAACAACAACAATAATAACGAGCATAGCCTTTTTCCCCTTTTCATAACTTGATCAGTTGTTTTACATTTTGCAGTGCACCGGATTTAACGGTCAATAAATAACCGCCTGAAGAAATCGCACGTGTATCCACCATGATCCTCAATGCCGTATCATATTCACGAAAAAGCACTTGTCGCCCCATCATATCGAATAGCGAGACGGATACTTCCTCTAAAGGCTCTTGCTCTAGATCGATATTGATTTGATCGATAAATGGGTTTGGATAAAAGGTAAGTGCCAAGCCAAAAGGAGTCTCCCCCAAGGCTGGCGGCCCCAGCGGTTGGATAAAACCCTGTCGAAGCCGGTTGGGACCAGCGGTGAATGTGCGTATCACACTCTGCTGAGAAACCGATTGCCACAAAAAGTAGCTCTTCGTACCAGCGTTTACGTTTAAACTAATCCCTGTACTGCCGAGGGTTTGTCTAACCAGACCTTGTGCCGGTACTCCCCAGGTAACTAAAAGAGCCAAAAGTACCAGATGTTTCATAACGTTTCTATTTTGATGGGGAACATTCCAAAAGTAGGGTACACTAGGGGTGTTTAGCTAATTTTGTCCATGGACAAACTATGGACAAAAAGCAGGATTTTCGTCCAAATGCACTATGGACAGGTCATGGAACATCAAAAACCCCGATTTTAGGAAAACCCCATAAAAACAAACGATTTACAGCATTGTACTTTGTCACAGGGGTAGAAACATCCATCTATTTGATATGGACAATAGGAATCCAAGGCCCTTGAACAACTTTTTGTTCTCCGTCCTATTATGCCTATCTTAAGCCTACAGATAACCACTGTTATGAAAACCTTGAAATACGCCGTCCTCTTTTTCTTTATTATTTTGCAAACCTTATCCGCTCAAAACAGAAAGAAAGAGCTGGATAGCCTGATTGCCCGGGCCCAATCTTTACCTGATGACACTTTGAAGGCTCAAGTATTGTCCAGAATTCATGAACGTATGATGTTTATGGATAATGAACGCGCGTTCGATTATGCCCAAGAGGCCTATGCCCTTTCAAAAAAAATCAACTACCAAAAAGGGGTCGCCAATGGCTATATACAGTTTGGCAATTATTACTACAATCAGTCCAAAAACGATTCCGCGGCCTATTTTCATCAACGCGCCCTAGAGAAATTCAAGGAAATCAAGTCCATCCGGGGACAGCTTTTTGCCCTGCATTCATTAGCGACCATCGAACGGGAGAAAGGGAGTTTTGAAAAGGCCATTGCCCTTACCCACTCCATTTTGGATATGTATACCGACGAAAACAGGGAGAATACCGATTTGGGGAATTTTGACCTTAGGGGTTCAGAATATGAGGTGCTGGGCGGCATCTATATGGAGAAAGGAAGCTATCGTATTGCCCTTGAAAATACACTGAAAGCGGTGCGTTTTTTCGAGGACATCGATGATGAGGTGCGAAAAGGGGATGCTTTAAAGCAATTATCCGACATTGAGTACCAACTGCGCAACTATGCCTCAAGTTTGGCCTATGCAGAAGAAGCCGTCGCCATTTACAAAAAGAACGATGATAAAATCTATCATGGATACGCCGCGAATTCGGCAGGTCTGGCCGCCGAGCAATTAGAAAACCTATCCCAGGCCGAGACCTACTTCCAAGAAGCCATCACCCTGGGAAGGGAAATGAACGTACAGTCCATCATTTCGCATTCCCTAAACGATTTGGCACGTCTTTTTTATTCCAAAGGAGCCTATAACGAGGCAAGGGACCTATTGACCGAATCATTGGAGATTTCAAAAAAGGAAGACATCAAAATGGATTTGATGGAGGCTTTGCATGAAATGGCCAATTTAGACCTCAGACAAGGGGCTTTACCCAAAGCCCTGGAGCAGATCAATGAAGTGATTCTCATCGCACGGGATATCGATGCCCTACCAAATCTTGGAAACGCCCTGAAAACAAGAGCGGCTATCCGAAACCAAATGGATCGAAATGATCTGGCCTATACCGATTTTCAAGCGTATCACAGTATTCAGGACAGCCTGTTCAATGAGCGGAAAAACCAGCAGATCGAAGAACTGAAGACCATTTACGAGACAGAGAAGAAAGAGGCTGAAATTACACTACAACAAGAAGAGATCAATACCCTGAACGAAAAGGCCAAAGTCGATAGGTTGACCAAAGGATTATATGCGGGTGGAATGTTCACTTTTGTGGCCATATCAGGACTACTGTTCTTTGGATTTCGGCAACGCATGAAGAAAAACAAAATCGAACGCGAGAAACAGGAAGCCATTTACAAACAGGAACTGGCCCACAAAAAGAAGGAATTAGCGAGTCAGACCCTACATTTGGTTCAAAAGAACACCTTTATTCAAGAATTGATGGAGAATCTTGAAAATATCAGAAATTCACCGGAGAAGTTTAAAATGGAATTCCGAAGAATCGTTATGCTGCTTAGAAAGGAAAATGCATCGGATAAAGACTGGGAGGTCTTTAAGACATACTTTGCCGATGTGCACAATGACTTTGACCAGAAACTGAAAACCTTATACGCCGATATCTCCGAAAAGGAGATTCGCTTGGCCGCCTTTTTGCGTATGAACCTGACTACCAAAGAAATTGCCGCTACCTTAAACGTGCTACCCGATAGTATCCTCAAATCGAAATACCGTTTAAAAAAGAAGCTGGCATTGGATAAATCGACTGATTTAAGCGGTTTTTTGAGTACCCTCTAACGAAAGGGTCAAAAAGCAACAACCGACACCAAGTTGTTGAATCGCAACTTTAGGTGCCGGCTGGGCCAATTCCAAATAAATATCCCCCGAATTTATTTAGAGATCAAATGGTCCTGAATTACCAAGGTTATCATACACATGGTACTTCGTTCCTGTATGGTCAAATAGGATGTATACTTTATTGTTGCCGAGATAAAACCCGATACCCGCACCTACCCTTTCGAAAGGAAGTGAATCATCAGGACCCCACTGGCGCGTATTGTTAACCGTTTCAAATTCGTTCGGATTATTCTTGTACTTCACGTACTGGGTTCCAGCACCGTTGAACATCCATCGCTGCGATGGCCCAAGGGGATCTTTTGAGCGAAACAACATCGCACCGACTCCCGAATTCGCGAAAGGGTTGTTGCCTACCGCTAGGTTTTCAATGTTTTGCTGGTTGTTGGTCCATTTGCCGCCAATTACGTAGTTGTAGAACAGGCCATTCCGCGACATCACCATAATGGTATTGTCACTACCCGATTGATTGCCCTCGATGTTGCAGGCCGCTCCGATTCCGTTATCCCCGAAAGGTACCTCCCCTTCAAAAAGGTTCGACAAAGGAAATGGTCCCTCTAATTTCCCTTCAAAACTGCGCATATAGTCCTTTCCATCCATACTGATCAAGATGAATTCGGTCCCTTGAAGGGCAAAAGCGGCACCCACAGGTCCCATTCGCGACAAGACCTGACCTTTCCAGTGGGCCGTATGAATCGGTTCACCACCTCCAGACGAAGGCGTACATTCGGTAACATCGTATTGTGTAGCTAGTTGTACTCCGACAATTTGGTTGGTGTTCACACTACGCACTACATAGCTTAAGGGCAGTCCAGATGAAATGGTACTACTTTGGGCAAGCAGGTCGACCAACTCGGAAAGATTTCCCCCTATGGTACGTATGGTAGACTCCGATTCACCTCCAAAGGCCATAACCTTTATCTTGACCTCACTCAGGTCACTGATATAAGAAGCATCTATTTCGACATCCGTTTTTCCTGCAACTGCTTGAAATTCGGCATCGACGGCAGCGTTCATTTCAGTATATGAAGAGGTAGACTCGATGAGCATGTAGTAAATACGGCCATACGAAACATCACTGATATAGGTGGCAGGGTTGCCTTCTTGCACATACCGCGCCAAATCGTCTGGTGTAACGGAATCGGCAAAAAGTCCCTTCAAGCTTGTAGGGATGTCAAAAGACATGGTATAGAAATTCTGTTTCAGTTCTACCAGAATACGATTGTACTCCTTTTCGGAACTAAAATCGAAGTCGGCACTGATGTCCGCAAAGGCATTTTCAAAATCCACTCCCATACTCAGGGCCAATGCCTGTCTGCTTTGTACTTGGCTGTAATTGAACGAGAAATTGGCAGGTAGATCCTGGGGTGAATTCGCTATTATATTGTTCATGGCGTCCTGAATAGAGCTTTTGGCCACCTTATCCACGGTAAAACTGGAGGCCAGATTACCATTGTTGAGATTATAGGATATCGTTCCCCCCGAACGTTCTACCGCAATGACATCGGGTGTAGCCTTTTTTAGGGATTTCCCTTGCAATAAGCTCCCGGGGTAGATTACCGAAGCATTGGGATTAAAAAGTGGAAATCCATCCCTACCGGTTCCGCCACCTTTTAAAGCGTCATACGTTTTCGTAGTACAGTTCCAAACTTCGCCTTCAATGACTTCGTTCGTTTCCATCTC
The DNA here is from genome assembly GCF_047345415.1 of Maribacter corallii. Taxonomy (NCBI): domain Bacteria; kingdom Pseudomonadati; phylum Bacteroidota; class Flavobacteriia; order Flavobacteriales; family Flavobacteriaceae; genus Maribacter; species Maribacter corallii. Next base: position 558,636 of record NZ_JBLFEP010000003.1, on the reverse strand, counting down.
TTCGACAAGTTCTTCGGAAGATTGTGGTGTAGCAAATTCGCCAGCGCTTGAGACGACTTGGGTAAATTCAGCCTCAAGGTCTTCCTGATTCACTTCTGGGTTCGGTGCTTCCCCGCCACTATCCTTACTGCAGGATAGCGCAATGATCAATACTGAAAATGCGAGGACTTTCTTTAAGGTAATCGTTCTTGTTTTCATAATGCTATTATTTTGATTCAACACTCCAAACCTAAACCGGAAAACCAACCCTACCCAATATAGTACATGGACAAAGCATGGACGTATTTGGCGAAAACCGGGTTTTGCCCCCATGGACTTGCCATGATCAGCATCAAATCAATTATACTTAATTATTTGATTATCAATATTTTAAAAAAAATATTGAATTTTGGACTTCACACACGGCATGGACAAAGTATGGACAACGGGGTTTGACCCCTAGAATGGGGTAACTTGATATCATCTTAGTTCAAATACCACATAATGTCTACAAAATCAATCAGTATATTAGTCCTGTTGCTCTGTACTTGGCATAGTTACGGACAAGGGAAAAACCAAGTCAAGGTCGATAGTCTTTTACAACTGTATTCGGATTCCAAAAAAATCGAGGAACGAATCGAAATTTTGGATGACATCATCGATCTGCTCATCTATAATGATTCTGACAAGGCCAAAACGTATATCATGCAAATGAAGCGGATATCCGCAGATGCCAAATATGCTCCGGGAATATTACGCGGGGACTTTAATTTGGGATACCATTACTTCAATCTACAGGAAATGGATTCAGCGGAACACTATTTCAACCTTACCCTGAAACGGTCGAAGAACATGAACGATGATTCCTTCATCGGAAGCACCTTGAAGAATTTGTCCATCTTAAAGGCACATAATGGAAAGTATCCGGAGGCTATCCGCTTGATGGATAGTGTGGCTATAATCAGCTTGAATAACAAGGATTATCTACGCTACGGCTCGGCGTTAAGCGATAATGGGGTGCATTATTATGAAATGGGGAACTATCCCAAGGCCATGGAACTCTACAAACGGGCGCTCGATACCTATGATACCCTGAAGATCACTACCTACCACCAAGCGGATCTATTTCGCAATCTCGGCAAGCTACACAATGTGCAGCAAAACTATGACAAGGCCATCGATTACTTTGACCGGGCTATTGCGGTATATCAAGAACTGGAGGATAATTTCTTTCATGCGAACACCCTAGTGGACGTCGGCAATGTATACTCCTCCTTAAAGCAATTCGATATCTCCATAAAGAAGTATGAGGCCAGTTTGCAGCTCGCGAAGGAGAATAACTTTCCTTCAGCGGAAGTTATCGCCTACGGTAATATCGGTAGTGAGTACATCAACCTGAAGAAATTCCAAAAAGCCCTGGAATACCTGGAAAAAGCAGTGAATCTAGGAAAAAAGACCTCCGCTACGAATAATCTGGCGACCGATATGACCAATCTGGGCTATGCCTATGGCTTCAGCGGAAGGTTCGATCAGGGTATGGGCTATCTAAATAAGGCGGTGGCACTAGCAGATTCCATAGGAGTGAACAACGAGTTACAAACCGCACTTTATCAAAGGGGAAAGGTATATGAAAACAATGGCAATTTGGAAAAGGCCATAGTGGACTACGAACGATCACGGATAATCAACGATAGTCTCTTCTCCAAAGAACGTTTGAAACAAATCAATGAATTGCAGACCCTCTACGAAACGGAACGCAAAGAAGCCGAAATAGGCCTTCAAGCCGAAGAAATCAAGACCTTGAACACTCAGGCCGAAGTTGACCGGCTTACCAAAGGCCTCTATGCCGGTGGTATGTTTACCTTTATCGTCGTTTCGGGCCTCCTGTTCTTTGGTTTTCGCCAACGCATCAAAAGGAATCGTTTGGCCCGTGAGAAAGAGATAGCGATTTATAAACAGGAACTGGCCCACAAAAAGAAGGAATTGGCCAGTCAGACCCTGCACTTGGTCCAAAAAAATACCTTTATTCAAGAATTGATGAAAAACCTTGAAGGCATCAAAAATTCTCCTGATAAGTTCAAAATGGAATACCGGAGAATCGTCATGCTGCTTAAAAAGGAAAACGCCTCCGATAAAGACTGGGAAGTATTCAAGACCTACTTCAGCGAAGTACACAACGATTTTGATCAGAAGTTAAAAACCATATACGCCGATATTTCAGAAAAGGAAATACGCCTAGCGGCCTTTTTACGAATGAACCTCACCACCAAGGAAATTGCGGCCACCTTAAACGTCTTACCGGATAGCATCCTAAAATCAAAATACCGTCTAAAAAAGAAACTCGGCCTCAGCAAGGAAACCGATTTTAGCAGTTTCTTAAATACGTTATAAAAAATAGTCTATGCCTTTAGGCTGTCGTATCTTTGCAAAGTGGAAACTTCAAAAAAAATAATCCTCTTTGATGGTGTTTGTAACCTCTGTAACGGCTTTGTTCAGTTTGTGATCAAACGCGACAAAAATGATGTATTCCGATATGCCTCTTTGCAAAGTGAAATCGGTGAACAATTGATTTCAGAACGGGGAATCGATACCAAAACCATAGATTCGGTCATATTGATCGTACCCGGAGTGGCCTACTACCTCAAATCGGGCGCTGCGCTGCAAATTGGAAGAGAACTTAAGGGGTACCGTACACTCTCAAGGGTATTGATTTTGATTCCCAGAGGTTTACGGAATATCGTATACGATTTGATTGCTCGGTATCGGTATGCCTGGTTCGGTAAAAAGGACCAATGTATGATTCCTACGCCTGATTTAAGGGCTAAATTTTTGGACACTTAACGCATGGAACGATTATCGCATAAGATCTATGATATTCTGGTCGATATGGGGCTTTCTTCAGATTGGGCCGCCTATATCAATCTGGCCATTTTGTTTATAGGCCTGCTGCTCCTATTACTGCTTTTGGACTTTATTTTACGTAAGGTGCTCATCGGGCTCTTTTCTCGACTCTCCCTCAATTCCAAGACCCATTTTGATGATTTGTTGGTCAAAAACAGGGCGCCAAGAAACATTGCCCATATCGTTCCCTTGTTGTTGCTTGCAAAAGCCATACCCACGGTGTTTCAAGATTTTCCCCAAATAGGCGGATTTCTGCTTAAGGCCATTGAAGTGCTCGGTATATTTCTGTTCTTATGGATTGTCAAAAGCCTACTGCAGACGATTAGGGACTTTCTTAAAACACTCCCGAACCTGAAGGATAAGCCTATAGACAGCTATATTCAGGTGTTTATGATTTTTGCTTGGGCCATTGGGCTCTTTTTTGCCTTTTCTATTGTAACTGGCGTGGAACTATGGAAGTTTCTCACGGCCTTAGGTACAGCCTCAGCGGTTATTATCTTGGTTTTTCGGGATACTATTTTAGGTTTTGTAGCGAGTTTACAGGTCTCGATCAATGATATGGTCCGTATCGGTGATTGGATTACCTTCGAAAAGTACGGGGCCGACGGTGATGTAATAGAAATCAACTTGGCTACCGTAAAGGTACAGAACTTTGATAAGACCATCACCACCATACCCACCTATGCCCTGATTTCAGACTCCTTTAAGAATTGGAGGGGCATGAGTAATTCTGGGGGAAGACGTATCAAAAGGTCACTGATCATCAAGCAAGAAAGCATTCGATTTTTGGACAAAAACGGCCTTGCTAAACTCAAAAAGATTGAATTACTTACGGAATATCTTGAAAAACGTGGAGAGGCTATCGAGACTTATAACAAGGAAAATGAAGTGGACAAGTCGTTATTGATCAATGGCAGAAACCTGACCAATATCGGAGTGTTTCGAAAGTATGTCGATGCCTACATCAATAGGCATTCGGGAATCAATAAGGATATGACCATTATGGTTCGCCAGTTGCAACCTTCAGCTCAAGGTATTCCCTTGGAAATCTATGCCTTTAGTAGTGATAAACGCTGGCAGAATTATGAATACATCATGGCCGATATCTTCGACCATCTTTTGGCTGCCGTCTCATTTTTTGACCTTGAGGTCTTTGAATTGCCCAGTAGTAGTTCCTTTAGCACAACGTAGTATATTTCAAAGATAGGCCTATTCTAGGTTAGCTAAGCCAGAAGACTACTTCCCTAAGTATAAGCGACCACTCCCCCATTTTGGATTTTCCATACAGTCTATCGACGCTAAGTTTACCCAAACTTTAAACAACGACCGATATGAAAAATCTATTCTTATGCTTAGCATTAGTTCCCTTATTCCTGATGGGAAACGATAAAAAAATCAGTTCTGAAATCAAAGAGGTGACTGTTTATCTGAACGGGGCCCAAATCACTAGAACAGCCCTTTGCAAGCTTCCAGAAGGCACTTCCGAGCTTACCTTAACGGGGTTGTCCACAAAAATCGATGAAAGTAGCATTCAAATTTCAGGTCTGAAGGGGGTCTCGATCCTATCACTTGAATACGATATTAATTATATGGCGATTGAGGTGGACCAATCGACTTTGTCTCCTTTACACCTTAGATTGGAACATATCGAAACGGAAATAGCGAGGCTAAAAAATCAAATTTCCGGTCTTGAAGAGGAAGCTGAGGTCCTCTATTCCAATAGAACGGTAAGCACGCGAACACAAGGGTTGAGTCTTGAAAAGGTAAAAGAGATCAGCACATACTACCGTGAGCGAATTACCGCCATTAAGAATGAGGTTTTCAACGCGAACCTAAAGGTAAAAGGACTAAACGAGGAGACTCGAACGATTCAAAATCAATTGGCTGAGTTGAACAATACTCCAGAAAAAGAACAAGGTGAACTTAAAATCACCTTCGATGCCCCGGTAGTGAGTACTTTGAATCTCTTGGTTTCGTATCAAGTATCGGACGCCGGTTGGATTCCGAACTATGACATCAAATCCGAAGAAATCGACGCTCCTTTGAAACTGACCTATAAAGCCCATGTATACCAGAAAACAGGTAATGACTGGACCAATGTCAATGTTACGCTATCAACCGGGAATCCTGCCTTAAATGTTGCTAAACCACATTTGGGCACTAAGTACCTAAACTTCACGAATGGGTATCGCACCATGACGCGAAATACTACCAAAAAGAAACGCTACGTGTACAATCCCTCGGTAAAGACCGTCTCTGGAACGGTATTGGATGAGTCAGGAGCAACTCTTCCTGGTGCGCGTATAGTGGTCAAAGGAACCTCAAACGGAACCCAAACCGATTTCGATGGCCACTTTTCGCTAGATGTAGAAAACGGACAGGAGTTATCAGTGTCCTACATTGGTTTCGATACTACCGTACTTCCCATTTATTCTTCGGTTATGAATATCCGACTCAATGAAGATATGCGTAATATACAAACCTTGGATGAAGTAGTTGTAACTGGATACGGCACGCAGAAAAAGAAAGCTTACACGGCTGCGGTCACCGCGATTAGTACCGAAAAAATTCTTGCGGGAAGAATTGGCGGAGTCAAAATACGCGAAAGTTCTTCCATTAAAGGCAAATCGAGTAATATACCTTTACCTAAACCCTTATATGTAATAGATGGTATACCAGTGGCGGGCTTCGAGGACGGTGATCTGGACATGGACGAAATACAATCCGTTGAAGTCTTAAAAGGAGCTGAAACCGCAGCCATTTATGGTAGCCGGGCGAGTAATGGCGTGATTGTCATTACTACTAGGAAGAGCACCCTCAAGGATGACGTAACCCATGCCAAATTCGTCATTAAAAAGGCCTACTCCGTGCCTTCGGATGGCGATATTACCGCTATTGAAATCAATACCTTCAAGCTCGATGCCCAATATGAATATTTTGCAGCGCCCATTATCAATGAGAATGTCTTTTTGACCTCCAGATTCGAAAATTGGGAACAGTATAACCTTTTACCGGGCGAAGCGAGTATTTATTTCAAAGGGGGGTATGCGGGTAAAACATCGGTGGATCCTTACACGACCAAAAAGGAAATGACGGTCTCTCTAGGAATCGATCCGAATATTACGGTCACTAGAAAGCAAAACAAAAACTTTAAGAGCAAAAACTTTACCGGTAGTAATCGAATTCTCGACAGAAATTACGATTTGGAAGTGAAAAATAACAAGGCGGTTAGTATTGATCTAAAATTGGTGGATCGAATTCCCATATCACAAAACAAAGAAATTAGGGTCGATGATATCGAAACCAACAACGGAGCATACGATACAAAGAAGGGCCTACTCCATTGGAATTTAAAACTTTCTCCCCAGGAAACTAAGACCGAAAGCTTTTCATTCCAGGTGCGCTACCCAAAATATAAGAGAATTACCATTTAACCAAGATAACGTCCGAGTTACCCATATACCCACGGGCTTTATTCAAGAATCGTGATCAAAGCTCCAAAATAAGGATCTTCAAAGTTCGATAGGTCATTGTGGTTCCCCCCTTCTATGGAATGCAAGTACTTTTCCACGGCTTTTGAGCGCTCATACAGCCGCTGCCCCATCTCAATCGGAATCAAATCATCATCGGTGCCGTGGATCAGGTAGGTTGGAATATTAATTTGGGATACATTTTCGATGTTTTGGAACCGAAACTTCAACAGCCATTTGGCAGGAATAAACGGGTAGGTTTCTTGGGCAACCTCCAACAGACTTGTCGGCGTCGATTCTAAGATAAGCCTTCGGGGGGCATTGTTTTTGGTGATATGGGTGGCGAAAAAACCTCCTAAAGAGCGACCATATACCGTGATAGCATCCTCAGGGAACAGGTTTTGGCAATAGTTGTAAAATAAGAGGCCGTCATTGAGCATCAATTCTTCGCGTCGCTTGCCCCTACTCTTGCCATAACCTCGATAATCCCATAATACCACATCATAATGGTATCGCTTTGCCAAGGTTTCTCCCCAAGCGCCCCATGAATCGAGTTCACCGGCATTCCCGTGGTTATAAAGAATGACTCCTTTTGGATTTTCGACTTTGAAATGAAGTCCATTGAGTACGGCACCATCTTCTGCAGTCAAAAACAGTTCCTCAAATTTCGTTTCGAACTGATATTGGTACTCCTGGGGTAAGGTTTTACTATAGAAGATCAGTTTTTCCTGAAAAAAATATACCATTGTAAATATAATCGCCAGCGCTATGAGGGAAATGTTCAAAAAACGTCTGCCCCCCTTTTTAACGGTTTCACGCATCACAAAACTACTTCAGATTATTCAGAATAAAATCCAAGGTCTTGTTCAAGTTATTGTTTTGTTTATAGGCCAAATTTGTGTGTCGGTTTTTGCTGACCAAGCTTTTTTTGGCTAAACTTCGTATGGCAGATTCATAATCCAAGGAGACCTTTCCGGTCAATAAAGGTTCCATAGATTCCTCTTTGAGGTATCGTTTATAAATCTTTCGCAACCCACTTAGATATAAGCGGTCTTTGGTAAAGCCTCCCCCTCGATGTGCCCTAAGGGTAATGGCGAAGGCATCATTTCGGTTCAATTTATATTGGTTGTGAATGAGGTCAAAGGTATCGGAAAAGGTATATCCCTTGATCAAGCTATCGGACGCCAATACACGATACGCTAATTCTTTTAACCGTTTTAGGGTCAACGCTCCGCTCATGTATTCACTAAAAACGGCTAGACCTTCTTGTGTTTCCACATTTTTGGGGAATCCGTTTGAAAACACCTTCAATGGCTGCCCCATAGCATTATAGGTGGTCACCAAATGCACCCCGATTTCATGATTGGCCAGTGTTAGGAGTTGATTCTTACTAAATTTTACATTGCGCTTGATAAAAAGGGTTTGACTGGCATTACTCACCATGGCATCGGCCGCGATATGCGTCGAAAACTTAATCTGCAAAGGAAAATCATATTGCTGGGCAAAATCCTCAAAGTATTCCTTGGCTTCTTCGGGAGTGTAAATCTTTTCCATATCCCCAGTAATCGGTTCGCTGGCGAAATGCAAAATAAACCGTGCATTCTCCACGTCTTTCTCGGTTGGGGAACCATAAACACGTAGGGAGTTGTAATGAAACCGACGTTTTTGTCCTATGGTCTCGATACACTGCACCATATTGGAATAGTAGTAGACAATCTCTTTGTACAAGCCGCGTATGTCTTCATCATCTATACGTTCAAGACGTTGTGAAAAAAATAGCCGATGGAGTTTATACGGGTTGAATTTCAGCTTTGGATATCGAAAAACCGGATCCTTAGCATATTTTGAACTGAAGAAATGATGCTTCTCCTTTTCGATATTCAACGGGTTTACATAGCTGAGCAGCTCGATTTTCTTGATCAGACGATCTAAATTTCCATCAATATCAAAAAGCGCAGCGTATTCGTGCTGCAATTCATGAAGCTCTTGTGGTTGAATCATAGGGTTTCGTTGAATTCTTGAAGCTGTAAAGGTATGAATTCCTTGAGATGCTTCTCCACAGAACGCACTACTTCCGGATAAAGTATGCCCGTATACTCGTCACAGTACACTTTCGCAATTTCAGTAGCCAATACCAAGGTGTTTCCAAAGTTTTGGGTAATATATTTTAGAAAATAGCCGTTGCCCTGAAAGGTATCATTGATTTTAGAAGTAGATTGAATACCGTTGGGAAGGCCCATGGTACCCAATTTATGACTCCAGCTCTCGGCCAGATTTCCAAATCGGTCTGTATCGATATTGGCCGTACCTAAATTCCAAGTCGGCACGGGTCTGTCCCAACGTTTCCAGTTATAGCTATGCATATCGAAAACAAGGGCTTTCCCGTACAAGGCTTCGATCTTCTCAACTAAAGCTCCGACTACTTTGTAAAATGTATGATGCTTTTTTAAGCTATTTTCTTTTTCATTTGAAGGCAATGGTTCTCTCCATAGTTGTTTCCCCCATGCATCCGTGTATATCGCAGTTTCCGGAGCACGGTTTAAGTCGTATTCAAAACGACTATCACAACCCGCAATTACGATGGGGTGCGACTGTACCATTTCTTTGGTACACGGATCTTCTTCATACCACCGGTCGTATTCGGTGTGTAGGCAATTGTCCCACAACGACTTTCTAAATTGGTGTCCATCGTGTACCGCCCCGCAGATGTAGGGCGCATAATGCGCTATTTTAATGGTGAAGGAATAGTCTTCCGAAACCGCTTCAAACGGGGTTTCCGAGGCTATATTCGAAATAATATCGGAAATGGAAAGTCTAAGCATTTTCAACTTCATCACGTAATCGCGATCGTCGCTGAAAGGCGTTTAGCTTGTCGACGACCTTACTTTCAACGAAATCGATTACTTTACACTGCAATTTGGTTTTGTAGACCTTATTCATATAGGTTACTCCTCCCGGAGACATTACATTCACTTCAACCAACTTCCCTCCAATCACGTCAATACCGACAAAATAGAGTCCGTCATTGACCAATTTTGGGCCGATCTGCTTGCAAAGGGCTTTTTCTTCCTTGGTCAATTGGTGTTTCGCGACGGATCCCCCGGCGGAAACATTTGAACGGTGATCATCCGAACCTGGTACCCGTTTCATAGCTCCTATGGGTTCTCCATTCAAGAGCAGGATACGAATATCACCTTGGTCAGCACCTTCAATATATGCTTGAAGTATAACATAGTTTGAAGTTCCATCTGAGTTAGTTACATAAAAATCAAGTAATGATTTGATATTATTCATTGCCGATTTTTCAATAAGAATAACCCCTGAGCCTCCGTAACCATTTAATGGCTTGAGAATCATCTTTTCGGCATCGGATTCCTTGATTTGCCGAAGCAGGTAATCCTTGTTTTTCGAGACGTGGGTAGCCGGTATAATATTGCTATGGGAATCACCAAAGGCAGCGGTATATAATTTATTATTGGCCTCACGCATACCCTGTAGTGAATTCATGATAAATACATCATCCTTAACAGAGTCCAAAAAATTGAGCATGATAGGGTCCAATGGCGGATTGGCTCTCATGAAGATCACATCGAATCCGGCCAAAGGCAGCATCTCCTCTCGCAGTTTTGCCTGTTTGTAAAATGACTTTAGGTTCCCCGGCACTTTGTCCATTCGTCCAATAACGGTACAGAATGCATTCGTAACACTGTTTCTAATCGTTAGGTTTGCGGGTGAGCACAAGGCTACCCCGTGTTTGCGCTTGACACACTCATGGATCATCGCCAGACTCGTATCGTTTTCGGGGTCAATTTCCTCCCATGGATACATTAAAAAGCAGATATTCATAGCAAATCGGTTTATATCATTTGTGTAGCGGTCTTCTACAGTACATTTTCAACTATTTATTTAACTTCATCGTAATGGTCGTCCCAATTTTTTGCTTTAGGGTCATCATGTAGTTTCCCTACGGACTTCGCCACAATAGTCGACACCGTGGCATCCCCAGTAATATTCACAACGGTTCGTAACATATCCAGGGGTCTATCCACCGCAAAAATCAGCGCCAGACCAATAGCATATTTATCGGCCGGAAAGCCGACGGATTCCAGAACGATGACCAACATGACCATTCCGGCACCGGGCACGGCGGCAGTACCGATAGATGCCAACAATGCCGTCAAGACTATAGTGAGTTGCCCACTTAAAGGCAAATCGAAACTCAAGGCTTGGGCAATAAATACGGCGGCGATGCCTTGATACAAGCTGGTTCCATCCATGTTTACCGTTGCCCCTACGGGCAAGACAAAACTCGACACTTCTTTATCAACACCGATGTGCTCTTCCACGCGCTCCATGGTTACAGGTAAGGTAGCTGCACTTGAACTCGTGGAGAAGGCAAGTAGTTGCGCCGGACTGAGCTGTTTTAAAAACCAAAATGGATTCTTTTTCGCGAAGACGGACACCAAGACGCAGTAGAAAACGATCATCAAGAAGAGACCAAGAACAACTACTCCCGCATATTTAAGTAATGCCAGCAAAATCTCTGGGTCGCTGGAAGATACGACAACGTTTGCCAACAAGGCGAACACGGCAAATGGTGCAGTGAGCATAATCAGATCCACCATTTTCAAGACCACATCATTGAGAGAATCAAAGAAGTTTTTTAAGGGTGTGGCTTTCTCCTCACCGATCAATAGCATGGAAATGCCCATAAATATGGTAAAGAAAATCACTTGTAGCATTAATTGATTGTTGCCCAGGGCACTTACAGCATTATCCGGTACCATGTCTTCCAAAAACTTCAAGGGACCACTTTCCTTTTGTCTTGAAGCCTCTTCCAATTTAGCGGTCACTCCGCTATCCGTGGCATAGGTGGCGGTCAGTTTGTCTATGGTTTCTTCCGAAATGCCATTTCCGGGCTGAAAAAGATTGACCAAGACCAAACCCAATATAATAGCGACGGTAGTGGTACCAATATAAATACCTATAGTTCGCAGACCGATATTCCTAAACTTTGATATATCCTGGAGGTCTGAAATGCCCTTGATCAAAGAGGCTAAAATGAGGGGGACAGCTATGAGCTTCAAAAGTTTAATGAAAATTGTTCCGAAAGGGGCAACCCAGTCCGTCACAAAATCCTTTCCCCAGTCGAAATAGGTCATGCCGAACCCAAAAAGGAGTCCCAGAACCATTCCGATAAGAATCTGCCAATGCAATTCAAGCTTCCTCATAGATCAAAGTTGATTTAGGGAAGTAAGATAATATTAAAATACGAGGTACAAAATTTGAAAGGTAAAATTGGATGCGATAAGGTTTATGGACCCGTGGGAAAGAGGCGGTTGGCGGTTGGCGGTTGGCGGTTGGCGGTTGGCGGTTGGCGGTTGGCGGTTGGCGGTTGGCGGTTGGTAATAAACAAAAAATAAGGGGTAGTCACAATTAGTACGAGACAATCCTAGATAGGGAATTGATTTGAAATTATGTGCAGTTCGAGCACGAAGTATGGTTTTGAGGCAGGATGCTCGAAGTAGAAAGTATGACGCGCCGCATGGGACAACCTGCAAAACCCTAAACCTATAACTTGATGGTCCGGTTCAAAAGGGAATAATCCGCTAAAACGAGTGCGGTCATGGCTTCTACAATGGGCACCGCTCGGGGTACCACACAGGGATCATGCCTCCCTTTGCCCTTGGTTTGAACGGTATTACCTTCTTTATCAATAGTCTCATATCCTTGAATAACCGTAGCCACCGGCTTAAACGCAATGTTAAAGTAAATATCCATCCCATTACTAATACCTCCCTGAATACCACCACTATAGTTCGTTTTTGTAGACCCGTCTGAATTGAATTGGTCATTGTGTGCACTGCCCTTCATCTTGACCCCTTCGAAACCACTGCCATACTCAAAGCCCTTTACCGCATTTATGGAAAGCATGGCTTTTCCTAGTTCGGCATGAAGCTTGTCAAATACGGGTTCGCCTAAACCAATAGGGACATGCTGTGCCACGCCGGTGATTACACCGCCAACTGTATCGCCTTCTTTTCTGACCTCTTTGATATAGGCCTCCATTTGTCTAGCCATTTCCGGATCGGGACAACGCACCGGATTCGATTCAGTCAGCGAGAGATCCAAATCTTGATAGTGCTTTTCAAGGCGTAAATCCCCCACCTGAGATACAAAAGCATTGATTTTGATGGAACTGAGAAATTGTTTTGCAATTGCGCCGGCCACCACCCTACTCGCCGTCTCGCGCGCAGAACTTCGACCACCACCCCGGTAATCCCGAAATCCATATTTCTGATCGTAGACATAGTCCGCATGCGAGGGACGGTATGAATCTTTAATATGTGAGTAGTCGTTTGATTTTTGATTGGTATTACGAATCGCGAAACCTATTGGAGTCCCAGTCGTCTTTCCGTCAAAAATTCCCGAAAAGAATTCGACCGTATCGGGCTCTTTGCGTTGGGTAACAATGGAGGACTGTCCTGGTTTTCTCCGATTCAGCTCATGTTGCACAGCATCTAAATCAATCTTGATTCCTGCGGGGCATCCATCTAAAACACCGCCAATCGCGACCCCGTGCGATTCTCCAAAAGTTGTTAGTTTAAATAGGTTGCCGAAGGTGTTTCCTGCCATTATCGAGTTGTAAGTATTGAATTTCAAAGGTAAATCTTAAATCACAGTCGACCAAAACAACGGCCCTCCTAATGTTTTGATAACATCGCGACGAAAACCATAGACTAAACTTAACCTTAGCTAAATCATATCTTGATCCGCTTTCCAAGGAATACTTATACCAATAGGTTTATTTTGTAGGAAAGAAAAAAGAGTGAAAAAAAGAAAGCTCGAGATTTCCGTAATTTCAGATGTTCATTTGGGCACCTATGCCTGTCACGCCGAGGAACTCCTCGCCTATTTGAACAGCATTCAACCTCGAAAGCTCATATTGAACGGTGATATTATCGATATTTGGCAGGTCGAAAGGAACTATTTCCCGCCCGCCCATATCAAAGTGCTCCGAAAAATATTAGGAATGGCCGCTAAGGGTACTGAGGTCTATTACATCACTGGTGATCATGATGAAGCCTTACGAAAATTCAGCGATACCACCATTGGCAACCTCCATATTGTAAATAAATTGGTGCTTGATCTAGGTAAGAAAAAAGTATGGTTTTTTCATGGCGATGTATTCGACACCGCTATTCAGAAACTAAAATGGCTGACAAAACTGGGTGGACGGGGCTATGACCTTCTCTTACTAGTAAATAAGATCCTTAACGGATTATTTCAAAAGATGGGAAAGGAACGGTACCCCCTGTCCCAAAAAATCAAGCTGGGAGCCAAAGACGCGGTCAAACACATAGCCGATTTCGAAAATACAGCGGTACAACTAGCTATCGAAAACGGATATGACTATGTTGTATGCGGACATATGCATCAACCAAAAAAGGAAGTGCGTCACACACAACATGGTGAGTGCACCTATCTCAATTCAGGGGACTGGGTAGAACACCTTACAGCACTAGAATACAATTTTAAGAGATGGAAGGTGTACAACTATGATGAAGACAAACTGCTCCCCTTTTTCGTGGATGATGATATTAGGACCATGGATATGCAAGAATTGGTTGCCATTATTACGCAAAAAAAGGAAGGTATGGGCAAGGCAAAACAGCGACCCGAAAAAGAAGGGGAAATCCCCTTAGAGTAATGCTTTTTTCCAAATGGAAATCGGATGTAGCGCCCTTTTCTCGGTACCGTCATAAATCTGATGTCTACAGCTCGTGCCATTTGCGGCAATAATACACTCCGCTTCGGCCTTTCGAATGGATGGGAAAAGTTTTAACTCCCCAATCTGCATGCTCACCTCATAATGCTCTTTCTCGTAGCCAAAAGAGCCTGCCATTCCACAGCAGCCGGAACTTATAATAGTCACCTTATAATTCTCGGGCAGATTCAACATGTCAAAGGTCACTTTTTGGTTGCTCAACGCCTTTTGATGGCAATGGCCATGTATTTTCACGGACCGGGACTCTTTGGTAAAACGCTCTTTGGTGATGACTCCTGCCTCGATTTCCTTTGCCAGGAACTCCTCGATCAAAAAGGCATTATTCGCTATGGCTTCGGTCGCTATGGTATCGTCTGATAGCCTTTTATACTCATCCCTAAAGGTCAAGATGGCCGAGGGCTCCAGGCCGATTACCGGCATGCCATTGTCCGCGTAGGTCTTTAACTTCGGAATATTCTTTAAGGCCAGTTTCCGCGCCTGTTTTAGAAACCCTTTCGAAAGGTAGGTTCGACCACTTTCCGCATAAAAAAGCGTGACGTCATACCCTAAATGAACGAGCACCTCTATGGCATCTTTGCCCAACTCGACATCCAAGTAATTTGTAAACTCATCAATATATAGAACTACTTTTATATTGCTATTAGCATATTGATTATTAATGCTTTGAAGGTATTTATCTAAATTAAAATTTGACACTTTTGGCAAATCTCTTTTCTGAGCAACACCTGTAGATTTCTTCAATACGCCACTCAAAAAACCGGAACCATATACGGCATTGGTCAGTCCGGCCATTTTGCTTCCGAGCCTATTTAATTTGGTATTATGGGCAAATAGTGTACTTCGCAACGAATAGCCGTTTTTTTCTTGGTACTGGTATAAAAACTCGGCCTTCAAGGTTGCCACATCTACATTACTAGGACATTCGCTAGCACAAGCTTTACAACTCAAGCATAGATCAAATACTTCCTTTAGTTCTTTTTGGTCGAACTTGTTCGCGTGCTCCGAGGTAGTTAAAAACTCACGTAGTGCATTGGCCCTTCCGCGTGTGGTATGCTTTTCATCGCGGGTCGCATGATAGCTTGGGCACATCGCTCCCGTCATTTTTTCGGTCTTGCGACAATCCCCACTGCCATTGCACTTTTCCGCGGCTTTGAGAATACCCTCACTATCAGAGAAATCCATTAGGGTCTTGATATCGGGTTCGCGGCGCCCCACCTCATACCGCAGGGCTTCGTCCATAGGATACGCATCAACGATTTTCCCGGGATTGAATATATTGTATGGGTCAAAATAAGACTTAACACGTCTTAGTAATTCATAGTTTTTTTCGCCGATCATCAAGGGAATGAACTCCGCCCTTACGATACCATCACCGTGTTCTCCACTAAACGAACCCTTATACCGTTTTGTCAAGCGTGCTACGTCCGTCGTGATTTTCCGAAACAGGGTCACATCTGCTTCCTTCTTCAAATTTAAAATAGGCCGTAAATGCAGTTCTCCCGCCCCGGCATGGGCATAGTACACCGCATCTTGGCCATAGCCTTTCATTATCTGGGTAAACTCCCCGATAAAGTTCTTTAAATCTTCCAGGGCGACCGCCGTGTCCTCAATACAGGCGACGGCTTTACGATCTCCTACCATATTGCCCAGTAGTCCAAGTCCGGCTTTCCGAAGCTCGAGCGCTTTGTTGATATCGGCTTCATACAACACCGGATTGGCATAGCTTAATCCGGATACTTTGATGGTCTGTAGCAATTCGTCCACTTTGCGGTCCAAATCGACCTTGGAGTAGCCCTTTACTTCGAGCATCAATAGCGCGGCAGGATCACCTTCAACAAAAAATCGATTTTTCATCTGCTCTCGATTGTTCTTGGTACAATCGAGAATTACCTTGTCCATCATTTCGCAGGTGTGCAGATCATGCCGCATGGATGGCTCGACATCGCTCAAGCAGTCTTCCAATGTTCTATAATGGGTAATTACCATGGCCGATAAGTTTGGGGGTAGGTCATCCAATTGCAGGGTAATCTCCGTCGTAAAGGCCAAAGTACCTTCGCTACCGGCCAAAAGCTTACATAGATTGAAATCGGCCGTGCTCTTTCCGTAGGTATTGTTCTGCAGGAGTTCATCGACCGCATAGCCCGTATTTCGTCGATGAATGTGCTTTTTCGGAAACTCCTGTACTATTTCCGATTGTATGTCCGGGTTAGACAATTCTTTATCAATCTCCCTGTATATAGAGGCTTCGGCAGTATTCCCATAGCGCTTTGCCTCTACTTCTTTTTTGGATAATGCCCCAAACTCCACTTCACTTCCGTCGGCCAATACCGTCTTCAACGCAAGTACTTTATCTCGGGTAACCCCATACTGGATGGATGTGGTACCGGAAGAATTATTACCGACCATCCCACCGAGCATACAACGATTTGAGGTAGAAGTGTTCGGCCCAAAAAACAGTCGATATGGTTGTAGGTACAGGTTCAGTTCGTCACGAATGACCCCTGGTTGTACTACCACCTGCTTTTTCCCCTCATTAAGGGATACTATTTTTGTAAAATGCTTGCTCACGTCCACAACAATTCCTTCTCCAACACATTGTCCGGCTAAGGAAGTACCAGCGGTTCTAGGAATGAGCCCCACACCATTTTTGGTGGCGAATTGAATAAGTTTTTTGATGTCTCCAACGCTTTTTGGGAAAGCGACGGCCAAGGGTATTTTCCTATATACTGACGCATCGGTAGCATACAACGTTTTGTTCAAGGCGTCGAATTTTAACTCCCCATCAAGCGCAAGCTGTAGCTCTTTAAGTAAATTTTTATTCAATTCGGAACAATTTTTGGACAGAAAATCAAGTTTTCAAAGCATAGGGCAAAGATATGAAGCCCCCAATTGTAAATAGCAACACTAAGGGAAGATATTATGAACATCTCAAAATTAATGGCCACAACACTATTTTTTATTACGGCGACATTAAGTGCACAGGAAATCGCCAATCACGCCTTCGGCCTTCGTCTTGGCGAGAGTGACGGATTTGGTGCAGAGCTCTCCTATCAAAAATCCATTGGCAGGTACAGCCGATTTGAATTGAACGCCGGATATCGCGATAGCCGCGAATTTGATGCCTTTAAAGCGACACTGTTATATCAAAATGTCTTTTCCATCGATGGCATCTTCAATTGGTACTATGGTTTTGGCGGTGGGGCCGGAAGTGCAAAATTCGAGCTGATTCCAGATGTGAACAACCCGAATAATGCCATAGAACCTGAAGGAGGACTCTTTGTTTTTGCCGCGGGTGATATCGGCATAGAAGCCAATCTCAATTTACCTTTGGTAATTTCATTGGACATCAGGCCAGAAATAGGCATACTGGGTTATGAAAGCTTTGATGATCGATTTGAATTCGATGTTGCCCTTGGCATTCGATATCAATTCTAAATCTATTTTTTAAACGTGCAAAGCCCTTAAAATAGAAACGCTAAGGGCTTTTTTTATACGCTTTAGAATACCTACATTTGCCCTTCAAAATGTAATCAGATGAGAAAAATAGTTTTACCCCTACTATTGATGGCCCTAGTTGTTGCCTGTAATTCAAAGCCGGAAGGCTACGAATTATCCGGAGAACTTAGGGGTGAGTTGGAGGAGGGTACCGAGGTATTCCTGAAAAAAATCGGACCTAATAAGCAGCCGCTCGATGTGGATACCACTACCATTAAAAGCGGAAAGTTTCTATTTACAGGAGTCCAAGACCTTCCGGAAATGCATTTCATTTTTGTGGGTGAGCTACCGGGGTACTCCACCCTGATTCTAGAAAACGGCGAAATCAATTATAGTGCGCAAAAGGACAGCCTCGGTTTTGCGGAGGTAAAAGGAAGTATGCAAAATAAGTCCTTTTCAGATTACATGAAAGGGTCTAGAGCCATAGCGGACAAGGCAAAATCGGTGCAGCAAGACCTGCAATCAGCAGATGAGGCGACCCGCGCGGCTTTGCAAGATGAAATGCAAGAATTGCAGGAAGAGTATAAAAACTTTGATGTCGATTATATCAAAGGACATCCAGATGCTTTGATTTCCGTTTTATTAATGGATCGGGCTATCGCCTCGCGGCAAATGACCTATGAAGAATTGAAAGGCATGTTCGACGCATTTACACCCCAAATCAAAGAAACCACCGATGCAAAACGAATTGCGGAACAACTTGAGGCTCTTAAGGACCGTGAGGAGAAAAGCAAGAGTACTGAAGTTGGTGCCAAAGCCCCTGAGTTTACAGCACCTGGACCAAATGGGGAGCAAGTCGCTTTGAACGAGGTCTTGGGCAAAGTTACGCTAGTCGATTTTTGGGCCGCTTGGTGCAGACCTTGTCGTGCGGAAAATCCGAATGTAGTATCTGTCTATAAGAAGTATCATGACAAAGGACTCAATATTCTAGGGGTTTCTTTAGACCGGAAAGCTGAAGATTGGAAAAAGGCCATTGCGGACGATGAGCTTACTTGGAATCACGTCTCACATGTACAGTACTTTAATGACCCTGTAGCGAAATTATACAACGTAGATGCCATCCCGGCCGCTTTTCTGTTGGATGAAAATGGGGTCATTGTTGCCAAGAACCTCAGGGGTCCGGCCTTGGAGGAAAAAGTAGCGGAGCTGCTGAATTGATTTGAAAAACGCAAAGAAAAAGGCCCTAAAGCAATTGCTTTAGGGCCTTTTTTATATGCTACTGCTTTACCTAAAATTTATTTCGTACGTCGTCAAAAGTTCCGGTTACCGTGGTATTGCCATTTCTGACTACCTGTCCGAAAATATTGGCGGAAGAAGTGCCACCCAAGAACTCAATGGTCGCTCCATCATTCAAGATCAAGTCGCCATAGATGATCAAATTTCCTTCGATACGCAAGGTAGCGCCTTCATCAACCGTTACATCTCTCCTGCGGTTGTTGCGCCCAACCACCAATGTGCCGTTCATTTCCATGAGGGCATTGCTATTGATATCCACCGCGTTTCTAACGGTCCAGCTCCCACATAGCAATAATTCACCGCTATTGGTAATGCTGTTGAATCGCTTAGATCCACGATAGGCTAAATCTTGTCCTGAATTTACCGTCAAACTTGAACTGCCTGAGTATGTAGGACTTGATGAACACTCTTCTACAAGGCTCGTACTTGGTCTGTTCAGTTTGATGACCTGCACCCCACTTTTTCCGGAGGCGGCAAAAATGTAATCCCCTTTTGAGGCAACATAATTGATTGAGCCGCTCAATTCGATAATCCCCACCAAATCTGGGTCGGTACCTTGGTCTTCCGAAAGACAGAGTCCGGCGCCACCATTGGCCATGAGGATGACCCCTTCGTTTGAAGCTACGGCATTGGTCACGATATTTTGCTCAGCAACCCCTTCTGGGTTGATCAATATGGGAAGGTACTTCAACAAACTTCCTGAATTGGCATCATAAACGCCTGCACCTTTTGAACCTTCGGAAACAACGATCATGTCATCCGTATAGTCCAAGGTTCGTTTGGCAAAATTCCCAAAATCAGACGAAATATTGATTTCTTGGGTAACTCCGAAGTCAGCATTCATAATCTTTACGCCCGTACTGGCATCAAGAATGGCTATTTTATCATTGTTTAGTGCGACCGATCTAAGGTCTGCGTAAGGCACATCATCCAAAATCGTCAAATCGCTCTTGTTGTAGGCTCTTAAAAGTCCATCGCCCCCACTGGTTACCAATACCCTATCGCCGGATACTTTGACGTCAGTGGCATTAAATCCTTCCTGAAAGCCATAGGTAATGCCCGCGCCTAGATTGAAACGACCTCCGCTCACCGCAATTTTGGCTACGAGGGAATTGAATTCCGATCGTGTACTCTTTTCCGAATCGAATCCACCAACAGCATATATATAACCATCATCATAGGCGATGGCATTCATATCCGCATTGGTATAATAGAGCCTACCGGTCAAACGTGGGTTATTCGGATCACTGACATTAATAATATCAAGACCTCCGGCATACCCGTCTTCCACAGTGTTATAAGACACATAGGCGTAATCACCATCGATATCGATATGGGTCGCTCCTAAGTTGGTCGCCCCGGTATAGGAGGGCGCTGAAATTTGGGCAACAAGGGTAAGTGGATAGTCTCCTGCCTGTTCATCGGCTTTTGACGATTTACCGGATAAGCGCTGCTCGTCAAATATATCAAGCACACCGGCATCATCGAATGAAATACTATTATCTAATGTGGTAGCATTTTCTTCTACGGCCACATCATCTTCTAATTGGTCTCTGTATACGGTAGTTTCATCACTACACGAGGCCACAAAAACGAGAGCTAAGACAGCTCCCAGGGACAAATTTCTCATTATAAGTAGGTTTTCTAATTAGGTTTGGGTCCTATTAGTAACGTCAAAATTAGGCAAAGTGTATATTTTCCTACTTTATTTTCGATAAACGGGAATTTTCCTTGTTAAAATCACCGCTTTACTGTCTATTAGTGGGCGCGTACTATATCTTTCCCAACTTTTCCATAACAAAGAGTATGAGGATAGGAATCGCCAAAAGAATGACCATCAGTGTCTCGGTAAAAATCAAATCGGGCATGAAGAGCAAGGTAGTGACATACCCCCCAATGGCACCCCCGAAATGGGCGGTATGCCCAATATTGCCCACTCTATTTTTCATACCATATATCGAATACAGCAAATAGCCGATTCCTACGACATAGGCCGGAATCGGAATCGGAATGAACATCAGGTACAAACTCATCGTGGGATGCAACAAAATCGCTGCATATAAAATACCGGTTACAGCTCCACTGGCCCCCACCGCACTATAAAAGGGCTCATTTTTATGGAAAAACAGGGCTAATAGACTTCCGGCAATCAAGCTGATCAAATAAATACCCAAAAATTTAACCGGACCAAAACCATTAATGACCACATCCGCAAAAAAATAAAGGGTGAGCATATTGAATAAGAGGTGGGTGAAATCAACATGTAAAAAACCAGAGGTCAGCATGCGTTCTTTTTGCCCTGCGTTGATGGCCCCGACTCCGAACTTATACCGTTCGAAAAAGGCGATATCATTGAAGCCCTTTAAAGAAACCAAGATATTAACTGCAATAATGGCAAGCGTAGCATAGTGTATACCGTACATAAGGTCATCTTATTTGGTATCAAATATAACTATATTTGCACGACACTTTTTTCATGCAGCTACTCGTTTTTATACTTGCCTACCCCTTTTTGTGGTTGATTTCAATTCTTCCGTACCGATTGTTCTATCTATTTTCGGATTTTGTGTTCTTCTTGGTATATCATATCATAGGCTATCGGAAAAAAGTCGTGCGTGACAACCTCGAATTGGTTTTTCCAAAAAAATCGAAAGAAGAGATCCATCGTATTCAGAAGGACTTCTTCAAACATATATGCGATATGTTTTTGGAAATGGTCAAGACCATGAACCTGTCCAAAGAGGACGTTAAAAAAAGATATCACATTACTAATGTGGATTGCATTCTGGATATCGAGAAGGAAAAAAGTATTTTGGTTCCCTGTTCGCATTATGCGAATTGGGAATGGAACGTTAGTCTAAACCTCTATGTTCAGAGTAAGGGTTATGCCGTATATCAAAAGGTGGCCAACGTCTATTTTGACCGAATGGTGAAAAAATTCAGATCGCGATGGAACACCGAACTGATTACTACGCACGAGACGGTAAAAACCGTAATTCGTAACGAGAAAAAGGGAGTGAAATCCATTTACGGAATGGTCAGTGATCAATCGCCCATGGTGGTACATGCCCATTACTGGGATTCGTTTATGGGTATTACCGTGCCCATTTACAATGGCACCGAGGTGCTGGCCAGAAAACTTGACCTCGCAGTGGTCTTCTTGAAAGTTTCTAAAGTGAAACGTGGCTATTACCAAGCTGAGTTCATTCCGATTACATTGGCAGGAAAGCATACTGCGCCCAACGAAATCACCAAGAAGTTCATCGAACTCGCTGAACAACAAATTAGGGAGAAGCCAGAACATTACTTGTGGAGCCATAAAAGGTGGAAGCACCGCGACAAGGTTCCACCTGAATTTCAGTAAGTCCATGGGGTTCTGTATTCTGGCCTTTTGCTATGGTAATTTTGACTAAATTTAAAGCTAGATTTTGTAGTGTACATGGAAATTCTCGATACCCTTTATACGGAAATCACTGGTTTTTTAGGAATCTCCCAGGCATTGGAAATTATTAGACACGGGGACTATAGCACCTTTACTACCTATGATGGAATCGTTTCATTGATCTACCCTATTATTCCCCTACTACTGCTACTTGAACTGATTTTGGGTTTCGTTTACAAAAAGCCTCAAGCAAAAGTCTACAAGATTAACTTTTTGATTTATCTGGTCAATCGAATTGTCGGACGTTTTATCGCCATTGCCGTGACCACCTATCTCATCGGGGTATTACAACCCATCGCCTTTTTTCAAGCGAACATCACCTGGTATTGGTTGATCTACGGATATGTAGTTTGGGAATTTGGGCACTTTTTGTACCATTATTGGGGTCATAAAGTACGCCTCTTCTGGTGTTTGCATTCCACGCACCACGCGCCGGAAGACATGAACCTTTCCGTCTCGCATGCCCATTTTTTTCTAGAAGGTCCGTATGCAGATGCCATTCGTACGACGGTTTGTCTTCTTTTCGGCCTCTCGCCTGAACTATTGTTCTTGATCATGTTCATCGATGGTACCTACGGTGCCTTCATTCACGTTGGGGAAAACCTTTTGAAAGATGGTCGCTTAGGGGTATTGAACAATATCATATTAACACCATCGCATCATCGGGTGCACCACGCACGCAATCCTTTGTATATGGATACCAATTTCTGCAACTTGCTCAATATTTGGGATAAGGTTTTCAAGACCTATCAAGATGAAGATCGCGATGTTCCGGTAGAATATGGTATCACACGAGAAATGGATTCCGGTAATTTTTGGGATGTGTACTTTGGAGAAATCGTTGCTTTGGTCAAAGATGTTATTCACGCTCCAGGAGTCCTCAATAAATTGAAGTATATCGTCATGCCCCCGGGTTGGCATCATGAAGGAAACCATCAAACCGCCAAGCTTGTCCGAGAGACCTATCTCGATACGATAAAAACGATTCAATTAAACAAAATCAAACCAAAGCAATGACAGATATCGATATTGCAAGAAAAGTGCAGTTAAAACCTATTTCGAAAATTGCACAAAAGCTAGGACTTCCAGAGGATGCGATAGAACCCTATGGTCGATATAAGGCCAAAATCCCCTTAAAGTTCACAGATCTTACAAAAGCTGAAAAGTCGAACCTCATTTTAGTATCGGCCATATCACCCACTCCCGCTGGGGAAGGAAAAACGACCATGTCAATCGGGTTGACCGAGGGTCTGAATCGCTTGGGCAAGAAAGCTACGGTAGTGCTTCGTGAACCCTCCTTAGGGCCTGTTTTTGGTATTAAAGGCGGCGCCACTGGTGGAGGATATTCCCAAGTTTTACCCATGGAGGATATCAATCTGCATTTTACCGGTGATTTTGCGGCTATAGAGAAAGCACACAATCTGTTATCTGCCCTTATCGATAATAATATTCAGAGCAAAACTGCTTCTTTAAACCTTGACCCTCGAACTATTTCGTGGAAACGTGTCATTGATATGAACGATCGGTCATTACGTCAGGTCATTGTCGGATTGGGGGGTACCGGTTCGGGCATTCCCAGAGAGACCGGTTTCGATATTACAGCGGCTTCCGAAATCATGGCCATTTTATGTTTGGCAGAAGATTTGCCCGATCTAAAAAAGCGGCTTGGAAACATCTTTGTAGGATATACCTTTGATAAAACCCCCATCTATGCCCGCGATTTAAAAGCCGAAGGGGCGATGACGGCCCTGTTAAAGGATGCCATTCAACCCAATTTAGTGCAGACTATTGAGGGGAATCCGGCAATAATTCATGGGGGACCATTCGCCAATATCGCCCAGGGTACCAATTCGGTTATCGCCACACGAATGGGTATGAGCTTTTCAGAGTATACCGTTACCGAAGCCGGATTCGGTTTTGATTTGGGTGCCGAGAAATTTTTCGATATCAAATGTCAAAGTGCCGGACTATCTCCAAAAGCGGTGGTCTTAACGACTACGATTCGGGCATTGAAGTATCATGGCAGCGCAAAACTTGATGCATTGACCGATGAAAATCTTGAAGCCCTCGGAAACGGCATTCCCAATCTTGAAAAGCATCTTGAAAATATAAAGCAATTCAATGTCAGTCCAATTATCGCCATTAATCGCTTTGTTTCCGATACGGACGCCGAAATAGAATTAATTCGTTCTACAGCTAAGACATTGGGAGTTCCCGTTGCTTTGGCAGAGGGCTGGGCCAAAGGCGGTGAAGGAACGCTGGAACTGGCGCAAAAGGTGGTTGAACTCGCTGAAGCTTCCGATGCGGATTTCACACCGATGTATCACTGGGAACAATCGGTAAAGGACAAAATCAAGACCATCGCTACCAAAATCTATGGGGCGGAACATGTGGATTATACGAGTCAAGCCTTAAGGGACTTAAAGAAGATAGCGGACCTAGGACTGGAGAAGCTCCCCGTATGTATCGCAAAGACCCAAAAATCACTCTCTGATAATCCCAAATTATTGGGTAGGCCGAAAAACTTTATCATCACAGTGCGAAATATAGAAATTGCGGCCGGTGCTGGATTTTTGATTCCGATTACCGGTAACATCATGCGCATGCCCGGACTACCGGCAAGACCAGCATCGGAAACTATTGATATCGACGAGGAAGGCAATATTACCGGACTGTTTTAATGCGGCGATGAGCGTCAATAAAAATACTTTCACCTCGGTTAGTCCTATCGAACTATTTGGTTTAGGTAAATGAATAGAAGTCGCTTCTTATTCTCAGTGCACTTGAGAGAGATTATCTTAAATACCGGCAACTGCTTTTATCTCTCCGATAATACGGTCGGCAAGCTGATCAGCTTCCGACTGACTTTTGGCTTCCGTATAAATACGAATGATGGGTTCCGTATTTGATTTGCGAAGGTGTACCCAGTTTTCAGCAAAATCGATCTTGACCCCATCTATTGTAGAAATATCTTCATCCGCATAGTTTTCGGCCATCGTCTTAAGTATTCCATCGACATCCAAACCGGGAGTTAATTGAATTTTCTTTTTACTCATAAAATAAGACGGGTAGCTGGCGCGAAGTTCTGCAACCGTACCGCCTTTCTCGGCCATCAACATTAAAAACAACGCTGTACCTACCAATGAATCACGCCCATAGTGGCTTTCAGGATAAATAATACCGCCATTGCCCTCACCTCCGATAATCGCATTGGTCGCTTTCATTTTGGTGACCACGTTCACCTCTCCGACCGCCGCTGCTTCATAAGTGCCTCCATGCTTTTCGGTAATATCCCGCAGCGCGCGTGATGAAGACAAGTTCGATACGGTGCTTCCTTTCGTTTTTCCTAACACATAGTCGGCACAGGCCACCAAGGTGTATTCTTCTCCGAACATTTCGCCATCATTGCTGATAAAGGCCAATCGGTCCACATCGGGATCGACTACGATTCCAAAATCCGCCTTCTCTTGAACGACCAGGTCACAGATATCGGTCAGGTGTTCCTTTAAAGGTTCGGGATTATGGGGGAAGTGTCCCGTAGGGTCGCAATACAGCTCTACCACTTCTACCCCAAGTTCCTTCAAGAGTTTAGGAATAGCTATGCCCCCCGTGGAGTTCACTCCATCGACCACCACTTTGAACTTGGCTTGGCGAATGGTATCGGCATCGACTAAAGATAGATCGAGCACTTCATCAATATGTACATCAAAATACGAATCGTTTCTGATGATACCACCGAGATCGTCGACTTCGGCGAAAACAAAATCTTCTTTTTCAGCGATTTCCAAAATCATGGCACCTTCCGCAGCATTTAGGAACTCTCCTTTCTCATTCAACAATTTGAGCGCGTTCCACTGTTTCGGATTGTGACTCGCCGTCAAGATAATTCCCCCATCCGCTTTTTCTAAGGGCACGGCGATTTCAACCGTCGGTGTTGTGGAAAGATCCAGGTCGACAACGTCTATTCCTAAACCGATCAAGGTAGAAACCACGAGGTTCTGAATCATCTCGCCAGATAGGCGCGCATCACGCCCAATGACCACTTTCAAATCCTCTTTCTTGGAATATCCCTTTAGCCAAACACCATAAGCGGCAGCGAATTTGACAGCATCGATAGGTGTTAGGTTATCGCCGGGTTGCCCGCCGATAGTTCCTCGAATTCCTGATATAGATTTGATTAATGTCATAGGTCTTTATAAGTTTTCTGCAAATATAAACGGATCACCTTTAAACCTATTGCGCTTCTTTGTAAATTCGACGCCAAGATTTTAATTCATCCTATGAATTTCTTGGCTCATATTTATCTGTCTTTTGGAGACGATGAAATTACCATTGGTAACTTTATAGCGGATAGCATTCGTGCCAATAAATATGATCATTTGCCTGAGCGAATTCAACAGGGCATCTTTTTGCATCGTGAAATCGATACGTTTACCGATGCGCACCCCATTCCTAAAAAAAGCAGTAAACGATTACATAAAAACTACAGTCACTACAGTCGGGTCATTGTCGATATCTTCTATGACCACTTCTTGGCAAAGAATTGGAATCGATATTCGGATACCCCGCTAGCTATTTTCGTGGAGAATTTTTATGATTTACTGGAAGACAATTATGCAATTCTACCAGCGGGTGTCAAACGAATGATGCCTTATATGATAACGGACAACTGGATCTATAATTACTCGAAAATGGAAGGGATTGCCAAGGTTCTGAACGGTATGAACCGGAGAACAAAGAACAAATCCAAAATGAATTTTGCCATTCTTGACCTAGAAGAGCACTATGATGCCTTTGAAAAAGAATTTACGGCGTTTTTTGAGGAATTGATTACCTTTTCACGGCAAAAATATGTGTCACTAGCATCGAAAGACTAATTCAAATTTATACTAAAACCAAAGTACCAGCAATGAGAAAATTCCTTTTACTGTCCTTTACCCTACTCCTATTTGTACACTGTAGAAAACAACCCGCAGCCGCAACCGGGCTGGTCACCGAAAAGGCCATGGTTGTCTCCGCTCGTGAAGAGGCTTCAAAAATCGGGGTTGAAATCATGAAACGTGGCGGAAATGCCTTTGATGCCATGGTCGCGACCGAAATGGCCCTTGTGGTAGCTTATCCCTTTGCAGGAAATCTTGGAGGCGGCGGATTCATGGTCTACCGAAAAGCCAATGGCGATGTTGGCGGGATTGATTATCGAGAGAAAGCTCCGTTATCGGCGCACAAAGACATGTATTTAGATTCGTTGGGCAATGTCATTCCAGGAATGAGCACCAAAGGTGCCACAGCCGTTGGGGTTCCCGGAACGGTAGCCGGCGTCATCGAAGTACACAAGAAGTTTGGGAAGCTATCGCTAAAAGAGATTTTCGAACCGGTCATCGCTCTCGCGGAAAATGGCGTGGTCGTTACCGAAAACCAACAAAAGCGATTGGATCGAACAAGAACTGCATTCATTGAGGTTAATGGAGACAGTACTTTTTTCGCACAGGAATTCAAACAAGGGGATATCATCAAATACCCCGCTTTGGCAAACACCTTCCGTCAAATCGCGGAAAACGGACGTGACGGCTTTTACAAAGGGGAAGTCGCACAAAAACTCGCTGCTTTCATTCAATCGAAAGGAGGTTTTATAACCGAAGAGGACTTGGAACGTTATCAGGCCAAATGGCGCGAACCTATTGAATTCGATTACAAAGATTTACATATTGTTTCTATGAGCCCTCCCAGTAGTGGTGGCGTCACTATCAATCAGATTTTTAAAATGATCGAACCTCATGACATTGCTTCCTTCGGACATAATTCCCCTAAAACGGTACAATTGTTCACCGAAGCCTCTAGAAGGGCCTATGCAGACCGTAATTACTACTTAGGCGATCCCGATTTTGTGGACATTCCATTTGATGTGTTGCTGAATGATTCTTACTTGCAAGAAAGGATGCAAAATTTTTCTTGGGACAAAGCCACCAAATCTTCCGAGATAGAAAGAGGCAATATAGAGATCGTAGAAAGTATGGAAACCACCCACTACTCTATTGTAGATGAAGAGGGCAATGCCATATCGGTTACCACTACCTTGAATGGCGCATACGGCTCAAAATTGTATTCTGATGAGTTGGGTTTCTTCCTAAATAACGAAATGGATGATTTTAGTGCGAAACCAGGTGTGCCAAATATGTTTGGCCTCATCGGTGCCGAAGCGAATAGTATTTCGGCCGAGAAGCGCATGTTGAGCAGCATGACCCCGACCATTGTCGAAAAGGATGGAAAACTATGGATGGTCGTCGGTACTCCCGGGGGATCCACAATTATTACTGCCGTGGCGCAAACGATCTTAAACACCTATGAATTTGATATGAGCATGCAAGATGCTGTTAATGCGCCGAGATTTCACCATCAATGGTTACCCGATATGGTGATTTTTGAGCCGGATGGTTTTCCAGAAACTTTAAAGGATGTATTGAAAGGCAAAGGGTACATCATCAATGAAGAGCGAACGCCAATTATCGGAAAAGTAGACGCCATTCGAGTGTTACCCGACGGCAAGCTTGAAGGAGGTGCCGATAAACGGGGTGATGACGCCGCGGTGGGTTATTGAGCTCGTATGAGGCTATTAAAGAAGATTTTGAAAGTGCTCGGAGGCCTATTGCTAGTAGGCCTCTTTGCTTGTGGTATTCTTTACATCATCTACCACGAACCCCTACCACAAGGCCAAACAGGACCTAAGGCCGACGCTTTGGCCCAAAAGATGCTCGAAGCGATCAATTACGAAGCCTATCAACGTACGCGGTTTCTAGAATGGTCTTTTCCCAACAATACGCATCATTACAAGTGGGATAAGGAACAGAACCAGGTTGAAGTGAAATGGAAGGTGTTTACGGTCAATCTCGATTTGAATGACGTTGCATTGAGTGAGGTCAGTCAAAAAGGCACTGAACTAGCTGCAAATGAATCAAGAGAACTGATTGCTACGGCGTGGGATTATTTCAACAATGATTCTTTTTGGCTCGTTGCCCCATTTAAGGTTTTCGATAAAGGAACCGAGAGAAGTATTTTAAAATTGGACGATGGTTCAGAAGGGCTTTTGGTTACCTACTCCCGAGGCGGAAGTACTCCTGGTGACAGTTATCTTTGGGCATTAAACGCTAATGGATTTCCAGAAAGTTTTCGGATGTGGGTACAGATCATTCCCATCGGAGGACTAAAGGCAACTTGGGATGACTGGAAAGTGACGACAAGTGGACCGTTCTTGCCCACAGCACATGAAATCGGTCCATTCACTCTGAGCATGGGTGATGTGAGGGCCTATAATTAAAGCTCGGTCAAGCCGTATTCATTCAAGACGACCTCCCATCCCTGAGTCTCCATGATCTCAAGAATGCGCTGGGAAATCCGTTGCTCTAGTTCCGTTTGATGTTTAGCAATACCAAAGGCATAAAACTGAACGTCGAATTTTACAGGCAAAATGTTCAACTTACTGAACGTTGAGTCCTCTCTAATACGATACTTCAATATGGGCTCATCATACATAAAGGCATCTACTTCTCCCCTTTTTAATCCCTGAAGACCGAGAACCAAGCCATCGTAAGTTTTTATTTCCTTAAAAAAATGTTCTTTCAAAAACTGGTTCGCTCCTGAATTACCAATAGTACCGACAGGTCGTTCTTTAAATTCATTGAACCCTTCGGGATTACTATTCAGCTGGGTGACCGTTAAACTGGAGGCAATGCTGGCCGTAAGTCCTGATATAAAAAGTAATCCCCCGAACATCAAGACCAAAGCCGCGATTTTCCCCATTCTGGTTTTGGGCGCCTTATCACCATAACCCACAGTGGTCAAGGTAACTGCAGACCACCAAACGCCGTCCCAGATTCCACGATAATTTGAACGAAAGTGTTCGCTATTGGCTTTTCGTTCAAAATACCATCCCAACAGACCGAACAGAAAGATGATGAACAATAAGATCAACAAGCCTTTGAGAAAATTCTGATTGAAAAAGGCCTTGATAAACCGTACTAGTTTTCGAAATCCAGATACATCGGCAACTACAATGGTCGAATTAGAAGCGTAAAAAGGATCGGTAAACTCCATCACCTTACTCCGTTCACTTGTAATCGTCAACGGATTGATACTGATATCTATGTCGCCATTGCCCAAAGAATCAAGCATGTCAGGGAAATACATCGGTACGAGTTCATATTCTAGATTCAAGTCTTTGGCAATGCGTTCCCATAGCCAAATATTGATACCTTCCAAGTCTTGACCATTTTTAACTATGAATGGAGGTGCAGTAGTGTAACCTACTCTTAATAAATTAGTTGGATCAATATCTTCTTGAGACCAGGTCGCAAAAGAAAAACAAATTAGAAATGGTAGAATCAGTTTTTTTGTCATTCGGTATAACCCACTTAAGTGCTAAATATACGACAAATGAAGTTTCAAAAATACCCTGTCAATTGGCTATCTTCGAATCAAGAAAGCAAAAGCTATGCACATAGAACTATTAACTCGGGAGCTTTTGACCGATTCGCTTCAAGAAGAGGTATCGTTGTTATACCGGCAACTGAATGCAGAAAACAAGCAACGAGCGGTGGCAGAGATCCTGGAATCGAATAATAATGTTCTGGTGGCCATATGCCAAATCGACTCTGGAATAGTTGGAATAGCCCTTTTAAGTACTTACAAGGTCATTTCAGGCTATCGAGGCTTGGTTGAGGATGTAGTGGTCGATTCGGAACACCGTGGCAAAGGTATCGGACGCAAATTAATGGAAAAGCTGCTAGATGAAGCAAAAGCACTTGGTCTGGACGAAATCCTACTGTTTACGGGGCATCATCGTACTCCGGCAATTGGTTTATACACTAGTCTAGGGTTTGCGCCCCGGAAAAGTGGAATTTATAATTTACGCTTGATTAACTAGCCTTTTGCTTATTGAACTGTCGTTTCAGGTCTTCCATTGATTCCTGTAATTGTTTTAAGAGCCCTGTTTCCGTAGTGGCGTCGACACTAAAGGTGATTTTACTGCTGACCTCCCATATTTCCTGAATTTGAAATGGCTTGATTTCATAAGGAGGATAGGTTTCATTCAACGAGACCAAGGTCACGTTGTTCGAATTGGGTTTCCGAATTACCTTTTTCACCAACACCGCATCTTCCAGCACTACGACGTACATTTTATTGGGACTCACCTGGTCGATATGCTCTATCGCCTTTGCGAGTACCCATTCTCCGGGCTTTAAATTAGGAAACATGCTATCTCCCTCCACTTGAAACCCGCGATAAGTAGCGTTCCTAAATTCGGGTAAGGGCAAGTCAAAAGCCGGAAGTTCTTTGTACCAAGATGTATCTTGAATATTCTGTGGATATCCTGCGGCCGCTTTGGCGTTCACCATCACCATATTTTCTTGATCGGCCGAATCAACGGTCACAACTTTCGGAATCACACTGGTGTTTGAAGTGGCCAGATTCTTATTTTCACTTTCTCCGAATAACCATAATGGATTTATTTTGAACTGTTTAAATAACTCTACCACAACCTTTCCTGAAAGCTTCGTACGCCCTCGTTCAATGTCGGCTGTCGTGGTAGAAATACCCAACAATTTTGCAAATTCGGCCTGGGTAAAACCCAACTCCCTTCTGATTTCTATAAATCGTTTTAATGTTACTTCATTTTCCATTGAATTTGTGCTTTACGGGTCAGTTGTACGAGCGTGGTGAGCCAATTCATTACGGTAACCCCTTCTGTGTATTTGGTTGAAACTAGATGTCCGAGATACTTCACAATCAAGGCGTTGCTTTCAAGGTTTGCATAAAAACAACGCTTTCAGGACTCTCAAATATACATAATTTGGAATAAATCCATAAAAATTTTTGGATTATTTCCATAATTAGGAATTATTCCATAATTTTGGAATAATTACAAAAAAGCTTATGTCCTTCGAAAGAATCAGAGAGAAATTGAACATCTTGGCCGACGCCGCTAAATATGATGTTTCCTGCTCCAGCAGCGGCAGCAAACGCAGCAATACCAATAAGGGCCTGGGAGACAGTTCGGGAATGGGTATTTGCCACAGTTATACCGAAGATGGGCGCTGTGTATCCTTATTGAAGATTCTCCTGACCAACTATTGCATTTTCGATTGTGCCTATTGTGTAACACGAAAAAGCAATGATATCAAACGTGCTGCCTTCAAGATTCAAGAGGTGGTCGACTTGACCATTAATTTTTATCGCAGAAATTATATTGAGGGGTTGTTTTTGAGTTCCGGAATTTTCAAGAATCCGGACTATACCATGGAGCGTTTGGTTGCAGTCGCCAAAAAATTACGGTTAGAAGAAAATTTCAATGGCTATATCCATTTGAAGTCCATTCCAGGGGCAAGCGACGAATTGATGCGTGAAGCCGGCCTTTGGGCAGATCGGTTGTCGGTAAATATTGAAGTGCCCACCATTTCAGGATTAAAACTACTGGCCCCCGATAAGAAACATGAAGACTTTACCAAACCTATGCTAAAAGTCAAAACCGAAATCTTACAGTATCAGGCAGAGAAGAAAGTTATTAAAAGTACTCCAAAGTATGCACCTGCAGGACAAAGTACCCAAATGATCATAGGCGCCACGGGTGAATCGGATAAGGATATCATGTATTCCGCTACGCATTATTACCGGAAATATCATATGAAGCGCGTATACTATTCAGGTTATGTGCCGGTAGCAGAGGACAATCGCCTACCTGCTATAGGTACACAGGTACCGATGCTACGTGAAAACAGGTTATACCAAACGGATTGGTTGCTCCGCTTTTATGGTTTTAGCGTTCATGAGATTTTGAATGACAAACATCCGAATCTAGATGTCGAAATCGACCCGAAGTTAAGTTGGGCATTGCGAAATCTACACTACTTTCCTATTGATATCAATACGGCGGATAAACATCTTCTAGCCCGAGTGCCTGGATTGGGCATGAAATCGGTGAGCAAAATTTTGAAAGGGCGAAAATTCAGAAAACTCAACTGGGATCATTTGAAGAAAATAGGAGTGGCTTTGAATAGGGCGAAGTATTTTATTCTCTGTGATTCAAGATATTGGGAACGACGCGATTTACAGGCCGCACAGATCAAGGGAATGATCCTCCAGAACAGTCAGGGCAAGTTCAGGAGTACGCATAGCGCTCAATTGTCATTGTTTAATTAAAAAAGTAACGAAATGGACTATTTAGTAACGAGAAGGTTTGAAAATAAGTGACAAAAATCCAATCCGCTAATTGAACGTACCAGATTATCGGTCTTGCATGGCAGTTATTTATTTATCGAATGGAAAAGTAGCCTAAGAAGGTATTTTAGGCAGTCGTATGCGCTGACCGAAAGTATTGTAAATCATAAAAACATCCCTCTAGGCTTGACCAAAGGCGACGGGGCAAAACGCCTTTCTTAAGGTCTAGGGGTTGTTTTAATTAAAAAGAAAATGATGAAAGAAGCGAAAATTTTAATTTACGACGGAAGTTTCAATGGGTTTTTAACCGCGGTATTCAAGACATTTGATGAGCGCATCGAAGTGGCCGATATTCAAAAGAACTCGGAAGCGCAACGTGGGTTGTTCTCCGACACTGAAACAGTTTTTACGCAAATGGATAAGGCCAAACGTGTATGGAACGGTATTCAGAAGAAAAGTAATTCTGCCATCAAGAACGTCTATTTTGCTTTTCTCAGTGAGCATAAGGGCATTGAAATGCTCTTGTACCGGTATATCCGAAAATTATTCTCTCCCACTGATATGATGCATTTGAACTTTTCGGACGATACCGTATTAAAGATTGATCAGTTGACAAAATCCGTAGGAAGGGAAAAACATCGTATGGAGGCTTTTGTGCGTTTTCAGTTGACACAAGATGGTATTTATTTTGCCAATATCGAACCCGACTTCGATGTATTGCCCTTGATTTCAAAACACTTTCGATCTCGTTATGCCGATCAGCAATGGATGATCTATGACGTAAAACGCAAATATGGTATTTTTTATGATCTGGATTCCGTGGAAATCGTTTCCCTCGACATCAAAGAGGTCTACGCCAACAGTATTCATAAAAATGACACATTCTCCGGAATCGAATACGACTACCAAGACCTTTGGAACAATTATTTCAAGAGTACGAACATCAAATCACGTATCAACAGAAAATTACATACCCAACACGTTCCGAAACGATATTGGAAGTACCTCTCCGAAAAGAAGCAAGCTGTTTAAGCTAGAGTTGATATCGCTTAGGGTCTTTCGTACCCTCTTATCTTAGCAAAAAAATCAGCGCGCATCGTATCCGCCTTAAAATCCTTGTAGTAGTAGACAGTGCGGTTGCCATTGTCTTTAGAAGTCTTGATTTCTACTTCTTCCATCCATTCCGGGTGCAAAAAGGCGTTGATGATCGACAGATCCCATATCGTGCGACTTGTTCGTCCCCCATCGATATGATCATCCCAGATTTTCAGTAAAAAATCACCTAGAAAATGGTTTTCCATTTTGCTGCGACTTTCATCGTAGTCGAATGTCATTTTAGAAGCGACGCTCACAGGAATGATATGCATCTCAACAGCTGAAAACAACAAGTGGTTCAAGGCATATTGATCCATAGCGCAGTTAAAATCATCTTTTCTGAGAATCTCTTTTTCAAAATCATATGTTGTACCCAACCAATAAAGTTTGATATGCTCGGCTATAGATGGGTCTATAAATACGGCCGAGGCAACATTGGTCAAGGCGCCCAGTGCAATGACATTTAATTTTCCACCCTCTTTCTGTGCTTTGGCCTGGTTGATGATTTCATAGGCAGCTGCGGAATGTTGGGCACGATCACCCCAATCATACATTCGGGCGGCGCCACCACGCTTCAAGGGTATGTCTAAGCCCATTATGCCTAATAACATCTGATTGAGCCTGTGACTATCCTCCATACTTTTTGGAGTAGTCCAATGCGCGGTTTGCCATTGTGCCGCATTAAGTGCGGTTACTTCGACATCAGAATTCATCAAAATGATGCTCAGCGCAAACAGGTCATCCACTTCATTTGCCGTATCGGCATCCACTAGCACTTTGGTTTTCCCTTGACCCAGAAGGCATTGGGCGCATACAATTCCACATATCAGCAAGAGTCGAGCAGTGATTTTTTTCATGACCTTTTTTGGATTATTACTTCCTAAAAATAGGTATTTACGCCATACTTACTTTGAACGCTCCCCTACAAAATGATCGCTCTGACTTTTGAAAAGTACATTAAAAGTGGTTAGACTGCCGTAGATGCGGGTGATATATTGCTGTAGGTCCACTTTCTCTTGGTCATCCAAATTTTTACTGGAGTTGATTTTTTGCTCCATAACACGGATACGGTCACGAACCATTACAATTTTATGGAAAAAAGTAGCCATAGGTATTTCCTTAGTGGAGAGATTGCTATCCTTAGGTTCTAAAATCAGATTTCCGCCTTTCCACTTATCCGCTATGGGGGTCAAGGAGGAGGCATCGCTCCACCTTCTTAAAATTGAGATCAATGACTGCTCCACTTCCGAAAAGCTGATGGTATCCACTTCATCCTCCACCGCTTCAATAATCTCAAAATCGGAATCCAAATCAATCGTTTCCAATCCGTTTTCCATAAAAGTCACCCAATAATGTTTGGCCGTAACATTGGTCACCACACCTTTTCCATATTCGTTATGGTCAATACGAGACCCTATTCCCAGTAATTGCATTCGCTTGCTTTTAAGTTCAGCTTCAAAGTTAAAATCTAACATTTAAATAACAAAAACGAATTCTCCCTACTTCCGTTTTTGGCCACCAAAATCGTACTTTTGCAACTTTGCTTTGAAAGATGATCAATTACGAAGAAAATATAGAAGTCAAAGGTGCCCGTGTTCATAATTTAAAGAACATCGATGTTACGATTCCTAGAGAGAAACTAGTAGTTATTACCGGTTTGTCCGGTAGTGGTAAATCATCTTTGGCGTTCGACACGATATACGCAGAGGGCCAAAGACGGTACATCGAGACCTTTTCGGCCTATGCCCGACAGTTTTTGGGAGGGTTGGAACGACCTGATGTCGATAAAATCGACGGCCTCTCACCCGTCATCGCTATTGAACAAAAAACGACGTCCAAGTCGCCACGTTCAACCGTAGGAACTATTACGGAGATCTATGATTTTCTACGTTTGCTCTTCGCAAGAGCCGGCGATGCCTACAGTTATAACACAGGTGAAAAAATGGTCAGCTACAGTGATGAGCAAATCAAAATGCTGATCAAGACCGATTATGATGGCAAAAAGGTCAATGTTCTGGCCCCTGTGATCAAATCGAGAAAGGGGCATTATCGCGAACTCTTCGAGCATATTGCAAAACAGGGTTTTGTCAAAGTGCGGGTTGATGGTGAGGTCATCGATATTGTCAAGGGAATGAAAGTAGACCGCTACAAAACCCATGACATCGAAATCGTCATCGATCGCCTAAAAGTCAGCGACACCGAAGAGACTGACAAGCGCTTAACCGAAACCATTCATACGGCGATGTACAGCGGTGATAATGTTTTGATGGTTTTGGAAGAAGGCGCTGAGGAAGCACGCTATTTCAGTAGGGATTTGATGTGCCCTACAACTGGTATCTCCTACCCCACTCCTGAACCGAATACGTTCTCCTTCAATTCCCCAAAAGGGATGTGTCCGCATTGTAACGGACTAGGGCATGTATACGAAGTCAATGTGCAAAAAATATTTCCCGATAAAAAGAAATCCATCAAGAATGGTGGTATTGCACCTTTAGGCGAATACAAAAAATCGTGGGCTTTCAAACAAATTGAGACCATAGCTCAACGCTACCAATTTGAACTGACCGATCCCATTTCCAAAATTCCAGATGCGGCTATGGAGGTGCTATTGAACGGCGGAGTGGAAAATTTTGAGGTCGATTCGAAAAGTTTGGGAGTTAAACGAACCTACAAAATAGACTATGAAGGGATATCCAACTTCATTAAGAGTCAGTTTGACGAGGCGGCGTCCACCTCGATCAAGCGCTGGGCCAAAGAGTATATGGATCGGATTTCTTGCCCTACTTGTAAAGGTACGCGACTACGCAAGGAATCACTGAATTTCAAGATATACCAAAAGAATATCGCGGAATTGGCCCATATGGATATTGCCGAGTTGGCGGATTTTTTCACCGAGTTGGATGGGAAACTTTCTGGAAACCAATTTAAGATCGCTGAAGAAATTTTGAAGGAAATCAGAACGCGCATCCAATTTCTATTGGATGTAGGGCTCGATTACCTATCGTTAAATCGCAGTTCGAAATCCCTTTCTGGTGGTGAAGCGCAGCGCATTCGATTAGCCACCCAAATCGGATCTCAGCTAGTTGGTGTATTATACATTTTGGATGAACCCAGCATTGGACTCCATCAACGTGACAATGGGCGTTTGATCCAGTCACTTGAATCGCTAAGGGATATTGGCAACTCGGTCATCGTCGTAGAGCATGACCGTGATATGATAGAACGCGCCGATCATGTTATCGATATTGGCCCAAAAGCAGGTCGACACGGAGGCGAAATCATATCTCAAGGCCTTCCGAAGGAATTGATTCTAGAGAACACACTTACTGCCGACTATATTACTGGTAAAAAAGAAATCGCCGTGCCCAAAAAAAGAAGGAAGGGTAATGGAAAGAAAATAGTGCTATCGGGTTGCACTGGTAATAATCTTAAAGATGTGACCATTGAACTCCCGTTGGGTCAAATGATCGGGGTGACCGGCGTTTCAGGTAGTGGAAAATCCACCTTGATCAATGAAACCCTCTACCCCATTATGAATGCCCATTACTTCAATGGGGTAAAAAAGCCGATGCCCTATAAAAAGATTAAGGGACTCGAGCATATCGATAAGGTCATCGATATCAATCAGAGCCCGATCGGGCGTACGCCAAGGTCGAATCCGGCAACCTATACCGGGACCTTTAGCGAAATTCGCTCTCTTTTTGCCAAAACTCCAGAGGCCGCCATACGAGGGTACAAACCAGGTAGGTTTAGCTTTAATGTGAACGGCGGACGCTGCGAGACCTGTCAAGGGGGCGGACTTCGGGTCATAGAGATGAATTTCTTGCCGGATGTCTATGTGGAATGTGAGACCTGCAATGGCAAAAGGTTCAATAGGGAAACCTTGGAAATACGATACAAAGGAAAGTCCATAGCCGATGTATTGGAAATGACGATAGATGAAGCTGTTGAGTTTTTTGAAAATATCCCTAAGATCTATCGGAAGCTCAAAACCATTCAGGATGTCGGGCTGGGGTATATCTCGTTAGGGCAACAATCGACTACCCTTTCAGGTGGTGAAGCACAACGTATAAAATTGGCCACCGAACTGTCCAAGAGGGATACGGGCAATACGTTTTACATTTTGGACGAGCCCACCACAGGTCTTCATTTTGAAGATATTCGTGTACTAATGGAAGTTCTTAATCGTTTGGTAGACAAAGGAAATACCATTTTGGTCATCGAACACAATATGGATGTCATTAAAATGACCGATTACATCATCGATATCGGCTATGAAGGTGGACGCGGCGGAGGAAATGTAGTGGCCAAAGGTACGCCGGAACAGGTAGCAAAAGACAAAAAAAGCTATACGGCAAAGTTTTTGATAAAAGAATTGAATTAAGCGACATTTAATTTGAGGTGGAATCCACTCAAGAAAGTGTTCACAAAAAATAAGTATGAGAAAAGAGCAACATCACAAAGGATGGAATGAAATCAAAACCAATGATTCTTGGGCTTTGTTCAAGATTATGGGCGAGTTTGTAAACGGGTTTGAGCGTATGAGCCTCATAGGCCCATGTGTTTCCATCTTCGGTTCGGCTCGCACAAAAGAAAACGCTCCTTACTATCAATTGGCTGTCGATATCGCACAGAGTATTGCAGAAGCCGGTTATGGGGTGATTACCGGAGGTGGCCCTGGAATAATGGAAGCCGGTAACCGTGGGGCGAATTTAGCGGGCGGCACCTCAGTAGGATTAAATATCGATCTTCCGTTTGAACAGCACGACAACCCATATATTGACTCCGATAAGAGTTTGGATTTTGATTATTTCTTCGTACGTAAAGTGATGTTCGTTAAATATTCCCAGGGGTTCGTGGTCATGCCAGGTGGTTTCGGTACGTTGGATGAACTGTTTGAGGCGATTACCCTCATACAAACCCATAAGATCGAGCGATTCCCTATTATCCTAGTAGGTACCGAGTTTTGGAACGGATTGTTCGATTGGGTGAAAAACACCATGCTCAATGCCGGTAACATTAGCGCTGAAGACCTTGACTTGATCAAACTGGTAGATACGAAAGAAGAGGTGGTTGCGATTATCGATGCCTTTTATAAGGGACATGCTCTCAGTCCTAATTTCTAAATGGGCGGTCACAAAAAAATAAAATTATGCTACGGCATATTTATCATAGCACTACTGCTACCCTTGGGCGAGTTATGCGGTCAACATATCAATTTGGTGAATGCTACGCTAAATGATGACACCCATGAGTTGTCCATACAGCAAGAGTTCACCTACAACAATACTTCAAAAAAAACGCTTGATACCCTTTACTTTAATGATTGGGCGAATGCCTATGCCGATAAAAATACCGCTCTCGCCAAAAGTTTTACAAGGCAATTCAAAAAAAGCCTTCACTTGGCCAAGGACACTGAAAGAGGGCATACCGAAATATTGAGCATTGTAGACTACGATTACAAAGGGGTGCAATGGGAACGTATGTCAGGCCAGGATATTATTGGAATACAACTGAATCAACCCTTATTGCCCGGTGCATCGACCCATTTGTTCATTACCTACAATGTAAAGCTTCCCCCTAACAAGTATACTCCTTATGGATATACAGGGAATAAGGAATACTACCTGAAAGATTGGTATTTGACACCTGCCATGTTCGATGGAAAATGGCACCTGTATTCCAATAAAAACCTTGAGGATCTCTACACGGACATCACGGACACCAATATCAATTTGGTCTACCCTGATAGTCTTTACCTATCCTCTAATTTCAGGAGCTCGGGGAATGCCCAGTTTCCAAATGGGCAACGCATACAACTCAATGCAAGCCGACAGAAAAACTGTGAAATCATATTGAGTAAGACCAAACGCTTCACCACTCATATCACACCTTATGCAACTGTCGTTACGGATATCAACGTAAATAAGTATGACCCTGTTTTACAAGGTATTTCGATCAACAATG
Organism: Maribacter corallii; assembly: GCF_047345415.1. NCBI lineage: Bacteria > Pseudomonadati > Bacteroidota > Flavobacteriia > Flavobacteriales > Flavobacteriaceae > Maribacter > Maribacter corallii. The sequence continues at coordinate 518,054 of NZ_JBLFEP010000003.1, read as the reverse complement.
TGGTAAAGTTCATTTACGAAAACCTCGGTAAATATCCGCACCCTAGATTATTGGTGAGTGAAATAGATTATAATAAGAATCCGTTGTACGGAATCAATCAATTACCCTCTTTCATTAGGCCCTACGACCCTCAGTTTCAATTTGAGATGAAGTTCTTGAAAACCGCCCTGATCAACATTCTTGAAGAAACGCTGTATCTAGACCCTCGAAAAGAGCAATGGCTGGCCGATGCCATAGCCAATTACCTCATGATCGCGTACGTGGAAGCGCACTACCCCAATCAGAAGCTTTTAGGAAAACTGGCAAAGATATGGGGAGTGCGTAGTTTCAATTTGGCAAAAATGGGTTTCAACGAGCAGTATCCCTTTTTATACATGCTCACGGCAAGACGAAATTTAGATCAACCCCTTATTACCTCTAACGATTCATTGATCCGGTTCAATCAAAAAATCGCCAATAAATATAAAGCTGGCCTAGGTCTCTCCTATTTAGCCAGTTACGTCGGTAAAGAAAAAGTAGACGAGAGTATCAAGACCTTCTATAAGTTTTACCAATTGAACCGTGTGAAGGTGTTGGATTTCGAATCGATTTTGAAACGTTCCGCCGATCAAAATATCGATTGGTTTTTCAACAACTATGTGTATTCTGATCGTCGCATAGACTACAAAATCAAAAAAGTGGAAAAGGACAACGACTCGTTAACCCTTACGATCAAGAACAAAGAAGGAACCGTCGTACCCATCTCTTTATTTGGTTTAAAAAATGACTCGGTTATCTCAAAATATTGGTTTTCGGGAATCGAAAAGGAAAAAAAATTCACTATTCCCCGAAACGGGGAAGAACGTTTGGTGCTGAACTATGACCAAAAAATACCAGAATTTAATCAGCGTGACAACTGGAAATCATTAGGGGGCTTTTTCTCCGGCAATAAAAAATTGAAGCTTACCTTTCTTCAAGATTCCGAAAATCCGTACTTAAACCAGGTTTTTTATACGCCGGTACTCGAGTTCAACATTTACGATGGATGGACACCCGGTATGCGACTCCATAATAAAACCTTGTTGGAGCGTCCTTTTGTATTTGATGTTTCGCCATCCTATTCCTTTCGTGAGCAGGCTTTTGTGGGCAGCGGTAGTATTTCATACCGAAAATACCTCAGTAAAACAGGGTTATATGTTGCCAACTATCGTCTCGGGGGGTCTAGCAGGCATTTCAATGTCAACTCACGCTACTCCACTTTCACCCCTTCGCTCAGTTTCGGTTGGCGTCCTGATTTGATATCGAACAAACGTCAGTCACTTTCGTTCAGATACCTGAACATCTTCAGGGATATTGATCCGAGTTTAACCGACATACGAAATGATCCCGAAAATCCCGATTACAGCGTATTCAATGTGCGGTACGCCAATATCGACAATAACATCATTAACTTTAAATACACCCTACTCGACTTCCAGTATGGTGGGGATTTCACTAAACTATCCGCACAATTTGAATACCGTTGGCTTTTTCAAAGCAATCGCCAATTAAATCTCCGTTTTTATGGAGGAAAGTTTTTGAGGAACAAAACCAACTCTGACTTTTTCAGTTTTGCTTTGGACCGACCAACCGATTATCTTTTTGATTATGGATATTTGGGTCGGTCTGAGGACTCCGGTATCTACAGCCAGCAGATCATTATCGCTGAAGGTGGTTTCAAATCTTTTCTTGATGAGCGCTATCGCTTTGCCGACGATTGGATCGCTACCGCCAATGCCAGTGTGAACCTATGGCGTTGGATAGAATTGTATGGCGACATAGGAATGGTCAAAAATAGAGGGCTGCGAGAAAAGTTTGTTTATGACTCAGGTATTCGCCTTAATTTGGTCACCGATTATTTCGAACTGTATTTTCCATTGTATTCGAACAACGGATGGGAAATTGCAGAACCCGATTATGGCGAAAGAATACGGTTCATCATCACCGTAAGCCCTAAGACCCTGCTCGGTCTCTTCAATAGAAAATGGTTTTAGTCAATTGAAATATTCTTAAAATTTTACCAAAGTTTTGCGCAATCATCAATCATTTGATGTTTTAAGGCGATTTTATTGACAAATGTCTAACGAATATGCCCAATCGGTGGTTGCAAAAAACAAAGTCGTTGCGTATTTTTGCAAAAACTTCAAGTGCTCCATGGATATATCACCACGAACCAGTAATGACATTTCTTTCGATGATTTTAGAGCACAGATTCTTAAAGATTACAAAACCGCTTTTTTAAGTAGGACGTGTAGTCTCATCGGTCGAAAAGAAGTGTTGACCGGTAAAGCAAAATTTGGAATCTTCGGTGATGGCAAGGAACTACCCCAATTGGCAATGGCCCGATCCTTCAGAAATGGTGATTTCAGAAGTGGGTACTACCGTGATCAGACGTTCATGATGGCCCTAGGCCTTCTGACCCCCAAAGCCATGTTTCATGCGCTATATGCCACAACCGATATGGAAAAAGAACCGATGAGCGCCGGTAGGCAAATGATAGGACACTACTTGACGTACAGTCTTAACGAAGATGGATCGTGGAAAGACCTCACCAAACAGAAAAATACTGCTCCCGATATTTCATGTACGGCTGGGCAAATGCCCCGATTGCTAGGTTTGGCCCAAGCCTCGAAAGTATACCGTGAACTTAAGAACATCGATTCAGCTAAATTCTCCGTCAACGGAAATGAAGTTGCTTGGGGAACTATAGGTAATGCCAGTACAAGCGAAGGAATGTTCTTTGAAACCATCAATGCCGCAGGAGTACTTCAAGTGCCTATGGTAATCAGTATTTGGGACGATGATTACGGAATTTCGGTTCCTCAGGAGTACCATACGACCAAAGAGGATATCTCAAAAGCCCTGGAAGGATTTCAACGTGATGAAGCACAGCCCGGATTCGAAATATTAAAAGTAAAGGGCTGGGATTACACGGGATTGATGCACGCCTATGAAAATGCTTCCGATATTGCCCGTGACGAACACGTACCTGTACTTATACACGTTACCGAATTAACGCAACCGCAGGGCCATTCCACTTCCGGTTCCCATGAACGCTATAAAAGTGAGGAGCGCCTCAAATGGGAAACGGAGAACGACTGTAATAAGCGATTTAAGGAATGGATCATTGAGTCCGGTATTTCCGATGAAGAGGAACTCAATGCTATAGAACTGGAAATAAAAAAAACCGTTCGTGCCGCAAAGAAGGAAGCATGGGCCGAATACTTGGAAGCGCATCTCGAACAAAAGAGAATACTGGTACAGCTCTTAAATAAAGCAGCAAGCACGAGTCAGAACAAAGCCTTTATCACCAAACTCACCAATGATCTTCAGGCAATTGAAGAGCCCATTAAAAGAGACTTGGCGGCCACGGCAAGAAAGGCGCTGAGATATCTTCTAGGGCAGGACTCCGTTGAGAAAAAGAACTTGCTGGACTGGACAAATGGGTTCTTGGAAAAAGAACAGCCCAATTATAGTGATCATCTGTACAGTGAGAACGCAAATAAGGCAACGAACATTGCTGCTATACCACCTGAGTATAGCGCTAAAGTAAAAGTAGTGGACGGGCGCATGATTTTGAAGGATAATTTCGACGCCTTATTCCATAAGTATCCCGAGATATTGGTCTTTGGTGAGGATAGTGGGGCAATAGGTGATGTAAATCAAGGGCTTGAAGGACTACAAGAAAAACATGGAAAACTTCGTGTTGCCGATACGGGTATTCGAGAAACGACAATTATAGGTCAAGGATTAGGAATGGCCTTAAGAGGTTTACGACCTATTGCGGAAATTCAGTATTTGGATTATATTTTTTACGCGATGCCGACGCTCACCGATGACGTAGCAACGATACGCTATCGTACAGTAGGGAAACAAAAAGCACCATTAATCGTTCGAACAAGAGGACACCGTCTTGAAGGTATATGGCATTCCGGTTCTCCTATGGGTGGATTGATACATGTGCTCCGTGGCATGTACATTCTATCTCCTAGGGATATGACACGGGCGGCCGGCTTTTATAATACATTGATGAAAAGTGATGAACCCGCTTTGGTCATCGAAAGCTTGAACGGTTACCGTTTAAAAGAGCGGATGCCGAACAATCTCGGAGAGTTTTGTACCCCTATTGGAGTGGTAGAGACTATTAAAACGGGGGCTGACATTACCTTGGTTTCCTATGGTTCTACACTGCGTATCGTAATGGAGGCGGCGAAAGAGCTTCAAGAAGTCGGTATTGATGCTGAAGTCATCGACGCCCAATCCCTATTACCATTCGATATTGAACACGATGTCGTAAAAAGTGTCCAAAAAACGAATCGATTGTTGGTCATTGATGAAGATGTTCCTGGCGGATGCTCGGCCTATTTGCTCAATGAAATTATTGAAAAGCAAGGTGCGTACCGCTATCTTGACAGTGCACCACAAACCTTAACGGCCAAAGCTCACAGACCGGCCTATGGCTCCGATGGGGACTATTTTTCAAAGCCGAATACAGAAGATGTTTTCGAAAAGGTATATGCCATCTTAAATGAGTCAGATCCTGAGGAATATCCCAATTTAAGATAGCACGCACCTATAGAAAATAGCTTTAATTTTTCAATTCCTCCTTTTGTTCCTTCATGGCAGGGTTGATCGGATTACCGTCCGCATCGATTTCGATAATATTATCAAAGCCAAGTTCATCTAGTTTACTAGCGATCTTAGCTCGGTCTCCGACCATAAACCAATTCATAGCCTCGGGGCGGACGATTTTCTTACTAACCTTCTGCACATCAGAGGTCGTTAAACCACGTACATTGGTATCATAACTTTGATAATAATCATCTGGAAGACCGTAATTCACGAGCGTAGAGACCGAACCGTTCACTGAGGCGTTGGTTTCCCACTGGCCGGGTAATTTCAAAATCTGGTTCGTCTTTACCTTTTCAACTTCCTCCTCTGTCGCTGGACGGCCCGAAACGAAATCCGAAATTTCCTTTCTGATTTCCGTAACCGACTCTGCTGATTTATCCGTTTGAACCGAGGTATACACCAAAAACGGACGCTCTTGTTTGGTATTCAACACGAGCCCTCCAGCACCATATGACCAATGTTTGTCTTCCCTGAGATTCATATTTATCCGCGAAGTGAAGTCCCCTCCGAGAATACTTACCATTTGTTCCAATGCGATTTCAGAGACCTCTCCATACTTGTCGGTCAAATGGCCCGCGATGATTACGGACTGCTGTGACTCAGGTCTGTTCATCAAGTACAAGGTATTCTTTGAATTCACTTGCGGGGTCTTGAAGGATATGGAAGGAACATCGGCTTTTTTCCAGCGCCCTAGCTTTTTCTCAAGTTTGGATTTCAAATCTTTCATTTCCACATCGCCCGTGACCACCAGGGTAGCGTTATTCGGTTTGACCCAAGTATTGTAAAATCCTAAAACATCTTCGCGGGAAAGCTTTTCTACCGTATGCTCATATCCTGTGCCTGTATATGGATTGCTATACGGATGTCCTTCTCCGTACATATACTTATTCATAACCCTCAGCGCCATTGAAAAAGGTTGTGATTTTTCACGCTTTATACCATTGATCTGTTCCGCTTTGAGTCGATCAAACTCCTTTTCAGGAAACGAAGGATTCATCACAACATCGGCGAATACATCTAAACTCGCCTCTAAACTCTGCTTTAGGGTATTCAGATAGATGTTTGAATTGTCCTGATTCGAAAAAGTAGATAAACTCGCTCCCAAAAGCTGTAGTTGTTCATTGATCTCCAAAGAGGTCATTTCCTTGGTACCTTCATCTAATAAATTCATTGCCAATGACGCTGTACCTGGGCTGGCCAGAAAGTCGGTCTTATACCCTGCATCGAACATCAGGTTCATGACTACGGTCGGGACTCCCGTGCGTTTGGCAAGAACAATATTTAGGCCGTTCGAAAGTTTCTCCCGCTGTAGCTCTGGAAACTTCGAGTTCTTAGGGGTACCTAACTCCGGTAGTTTTGAACGGTCTACTGTAGATTCCGAAACGGTATATTCCGGAAAGGGATTGCAAATGATCGTATGCTTTCCACGAGTCAACCATTTTTGAGCGGTCTTTTGCACGTCGGAGGGAGTGGCATTTTCTATGTACTTTAAAACCGTTTTATAGTATGCGGCGTCTCCAAAATAAGTCTCATTGGATGCCAAAATATCGGAAACACCTCCAAAGCCACCGATACGCTCCAGTCCTTTGATGAATCTCGAAAAATAAGCAGCCTTCACTCGTTTCAATTCGGCTTCGGTAGGCCCTTCGGCAATCAACCGCTCAATCTCTGTCTCCAACGCCTTTTTAACTTTATCGGCATCTTCACCGGCCTTCACATTGGCCCATGTCACGAAAGTACTCGCGATCTCACTAGACCCTTGATAAGCCACTACGGAACTTGCTGTTTGGTCCTCATATACCAGTTTTTTGTACAGTCTTGAATTTTTGCCATCAGTCAGTATGGCCGAAATTAAATCAAAGTGTAAGTCCTCCCTATCCCCGAACTGAGGCGTATTCCAAGCAAAAAGAATACGTGTTTCCGGAACCCGATCCTCATATACCTCGTAGGTATCTCCCTGATGTACGGGAATGTTCACCTCTTGTCGGGCAATGGTAGGCCCAGAAGGAATATCTCCAAAATAGCGTAAAACCTTTGCGTACACTTCCTGAGGGTTGATATCTCCGGCAACCGCTACTACAGCATTCGCAGCACCATAATAGGTTTTGAACCACTCTTGCACATCTTCCAAAGAAGCTGCATTCAAGTCCTCCATTTCGCCGATAACCGTCCAAGAATACGGATGCCCTTTGGGGAACATCGCCTTCGTCAACATATTTCGCTGTCTCCCATAAGGTTGATTCTCACCTTGTCGCTTTTCGTTTTGAACAACACCCCGTTGCTCATCCAGTTTCTCTTGATCTATAGCGCCCAATAAATGACCCATACGATCCGATTCTAAAAACAACACCTGATCGAGCGCGGAAACCGGCACGTTTTGAAAATAATTGGTACGATCCGAATTGGTCGTTCCGTTCAAATCGGTACCTCCGATTCGCTCCAGCGCCTGAAAGTAGTCGTCATCGAAATTCTCGCTCCCGTTGAACATCAGATGCTCAAATAAATGGGCAAAACCACTTTTTCCAGGCTTCTCGTTTTTTGAACCTACATGGTACCAGACGTTTACGGCAGCGATGGGCGCCTTATGGTCTTCATGAACCAACAGTGTTAAACCGTTGGGCAGCACAAAGCGTTCATATTTGATATCTATTTGATCGGCCTTGAATTCAAAGCCTTGCCCATTGTGTTCCTGAATGGCAACCAAAGAGAGAAGTAAGGTGATGATTAATTTTTTCATGATTGATGATTTTTGATGAATATATAACTCTAAATATACTAAACTGCACTAATTTTTCATCTCCATTCTGAAAATATCCTTCCTACTTCAGTTCATTTAAGCTAAGTTTGGTCTAGAGAAATTTGCGTATTTATGGGTCTCAAAAGTATGTTGGCCAAACACTATGGCCTCGAAGATTGTGAACTGATTACCTTAGAGGGCTACGATAGTGTCAATTATAAAGTGAACTGCCCACAAGGTACTTTTGTATTGAAACAATACCCCTACTCGGATGAAACGCTACAATTGTTATTGGGAGAGCAATTGATACTGGAGCAGGTGGCGCAGTTAAAGAGCTATAACTTTCCGAAAGGTATCCCTACGGGAAGTGGAAAATCCATCTTGGTAGAAGAAAACGAAATGTACCGCCTCCTATCTTTTGTAGAAGGGGAATTCCTAGGAGATGTACCCCATACCCGGGAGCTCTTGTATTCCTTCGGAACGTTCCTCGCAAAAATGGATGTCGTTACGGTACCGCTGTATTCACCGGCGATTGCCGCGAAAGAAACGCAGTGGGACCTGCGCCACTTCCAATCCAATTATACCTATCTACAATATATTCCAGATTCCAAAGACCGAAATCTTGTAGATTATTTCTTTTTACAGTTCAATGAGCATGTACTGCCCATAGGTTCTCGATTGCGAAAAGGCATTATCCATAACGACGGCAATGATTGGAATGTACTTACTCAAAATGGCGACGTAACTGGGATTATTGACTTTGGGGATATGTGCACTACTTGGGTAATCAATGAAGTTGCTGTGGCGCTGACCTATGTGATGATGAACAAAGAAGAACCGCTTAAAGTCGCTGCACCGCTCATCAACGGATATCAGAACATAAGGCCCCTGGAAACACAGGAAATCGATGTGCTATACTACCTCATAGCTGCAAGACTTTGTACCAGTGTCTGCAATTCGGCCTATGCCAAAAAGCAGAAACCTAATTCCGAGTATATCACGATAAGCGAAAAACCGGCGTGGGATCTTTTGAAAAAGTGGCTTACCATTAACCCGCTCAAGGCAACCAATACTTTTAGAGAGGCGGCTAACCTTGCCCTACTCCCCAAAAAGTCCCTGGAGCAACAATGGACAAGAAGAACAGCATATTTGAGTGGAGCCCTTTCCTTGAGCTATACTACTCCCATTCAAATGCACCAGTCGGCATTTCAGTATATGTATGACACTTCCGGAAATACCTTCCTAGACGCCTACAATAATATCATGTTGGCCGGACATTGTCACCCTAAAGTGGTTAAGGCCGGGCAACGACAAATAGCGAAACTGAATACCAATACCCGGTATTTATATGAAGCCTTATTAACCTACAGTGAGCAACTACTGAATAAGTTTCCCGAAAAATTGAACAAGGTCTTTCTCGTAAATTCAGGTAGTGCCGCTAGTGATCTGGCCATTCGAATGGCGATGACCCATACAAAAAAGGCCAAGGTCATGGTGTTGGAGCACGGCTATCACGGCAATACAAGAATGGGCATTGATATCAGTCATTACAAGTATGATCATGAAGGTGGGCAAGGCAGGCAAGACCATATTATTCAGACCGAAATGCCCAAGGTTTTCGGTTCCGGATACGACGATAATGGTACCGCCGGCGATTATTTCGCTACACGGGCCAAAGGTCGCATTGCTCAAAATGAAAATGAAATTGCGGCTTTTATTGCAGAGCCTATTGTGGGATGTGGAGGTCAGGTACCCTTGGCCAAAGGGTATTTGAAGCAAGTCTATTCCGAAATTCGCAAGCAGGGAGGTATTTGTATCAGTGACGAAGTCCAGGTAGGTTTTGGTCGCCTGGGAAGTCATTTTTGGGGTTTTGAAATGCACGAGGTAGTTCCTGATATGGTTATCATAGGGAAACCGATGGGCAATGGTCACCCAATTGGTGGGGTAGTAACCACCGCTGAGATCGCTGCTTCCTTTGACAATGGACTGGAATTTTTCAGCTCCTTTGGTGGAAATCCGGTATCGTGTGCCATTGGTCAAGCGGTTCTGGACGTTATCGAAGAGGAATCATTGCAAGCCCAAGCCTTGGATGTAGGTACACATTTGACCAAAAGTCTTCTACAGCTTCAAAAACGACATAGCCAAATTGCCGATATACGTGGTAGTGGTCTTTTTTTGGGTGTGGAATTGGTAGACCAAAATGGTCTTCCGCATACAAAATTGGCCGCAAGCATAAAAAATGGACTTCGTGAAAAATTTATTTTAATCAGTACGGACGGACCTTACGATAATGTTCTCAAAATCAAGCCTCCCCTGAGTTTTACTAGGCATGATGCAGATATGCTTGTACAGGCTATAGATCAAGTTCTTATGCAAATTCAAAAAAAATAGATACTTTAGCTTCCGTTAACCACACGACTTATGACTACTTCCCTAACAAAGGACATCGGATTGGCCCTTCTCCGAATTCTCCCTTCGGCCATGTTACTCACACACGGACTGCCTAAATTTCAAAAGCTCATTAGTGGCAATTTTGAATTCGGTGACCCCATAGGAATCGGACCTGCACCCTCCCTTTTTCTTGCGGTTATCGGAGAGTTTATCTGTCCTATTTTATTGATAGTCGGTTTTAAAACACGATGGGTTGCAATTCCACCTGCGATTACCATGGCTGTTGCGGCTTTCATCGTGCATGCATCAGATCCCTTCGGAACAAAAGAAAAAGCATTTTTGTTTTTGGCCTTTTTCGTTGTTATCATTCTTGTTGGCCCAGGAAAATTCAGTGTGGACAAAAAGTAGTTACAAGAGCTTTACCAATAACTCTTTGAGCAAATCGCCCTGCGGCACATTGGTCGCACCCACTCCCTTACCTTTAAGGTCCAACTCTCTAAGACTAGATACGATCTGACTCACCTTTCTCATCGGGTAATTTCTGGCGGCGACTTGATACTCCTTAACAAAATATGGATTCACACCCAGTACCTTGGCCACGTTCTTGGGGTTGTGATCGTTCATGCCATGGTATTTCAGCAACTGGGTGAAAAAGGTATTTAAGAGCGTCACTGTAACTACGAAAGGATTATCCTTGGGGTTGTTGGCGAAGTAATTCAAAATCCTTGTGGCCTTCAACACATTTCGCTCTCCGATGGCCTTTTTTAACTCAAAGTTGTTATAGTCTTTACTAATACCGATATGCTCCTCGATATCCATGGGAGTGATTTCCTTTTCCTTTGGAAGGATCAATTGTAATTTTTCAAGCTCATTATTGATCTTGCTCAAATCCGTTCCTAGGAATTCCGTTAGGAGTATCGCTGCTTTATGTGATATTTGGTACCCCTTACCCTGCAGTACCCGTCGTATCCAATCGGAAACTTGGTTCTCATATAGTTTTTTGCTTTCAAAACAAACCCCGTTCTTTTTGATGCTCTTGTAGACCTTTTTGCGCTTATCGAACTTGTTGTACTTATAACACAAAACCAAAACAGTTGTGGGCTGGGGATGCTCTGCGTAGGCATTCAAATTTTCTATGGTCCGTGATAGATGCTGGGCTTCCTTTACAATAACTACTTGCCGTTCAGCCATCATCGGATACCTTTTGGCATTGCTCACGATATCGTCTACTGACACGTCTTTGCCATAGAGCACCATTTGGTTGAAACCGCGTTCTTCTTCGGAAAGTACGTTTTTTTCGATGTATTCTGCAATCCGGTCGATATAGTATGGCTCTTCACCTGTAAGCAGGTAAATGGGGCTTATATTGCCCTGATCTATAGCGCCTACTATTTGTTTTACTTCGTCCATTCAAATAAATTCATCAAATTTGCGCTGTGGTTCCGCTAAACTTTCCTTCATATCGTTTCAGGCTCAAAAATAGCGAAAATAAAACCTACATTTTTGATGACATTCGCAAAAAATTCGTGGTGCTTCAGCCAGAAGAATGGGTCCGCCAACATATGGTCAACTATCTGATAAAATCCAAGAACTACCCGAAAAGTCACATCAATGTGGAGAAACAGCTAAAGGTCAATACCTTGACCAAACGGTATGACATTGTCGTATTTAACCCAAACGGATCCATTGAAGTTTTGGTCGAGTGTAAAGCCCCTGAAATCACCATTGATCAAAATACATTTAATCAAATTGCACGTTACAATCGAGAACTTAAGGCCAACTACCTGATTGTCACCAATGGCCTAGCCCATTTTTACTGTAAAATGGATGAGGAGCAAGAAAAATATACGTTTCTAAGAGATATTCCTGATTTTAGCCGTTAATTTGCCATCGTTTTGCGCGTCGCCATCGTCATATTAAATTGGAATGGAGAAAAGCTACTAGAGCGCTTTCTGCCATCAGTTACCCAATATTCGGGCGAGGCTGAAATCTATGTGGCCGATAATGCTTCGACCGATGGTTCGATAGATTTCCTGAAGGCCAATTATCCTTCGGTGAAAATCGTACAAAATTCAGCCAATGGCGGATTTGCCAAAGGTTACAACGATGCCCTACAACATGTCGATGCCGACCTCTTCTGCCTCTTGAATTCCGACGTGGAAGTAACTGAGAACTGGCTACCCCCTATACTAAAAGCTTTTGAAGAACTGCCTGACGCTACCATCATTCAACCTAAAATTCTTGACCTCAAGAAAAAGGATCATTTTGAATATGCCGGAGCCGCCGGCGGATTTATCGACAAGCTCGGGTACCCATTTTGTAGAGGACGTATTTTTCAGGCATTGGAAAAAGATGAAGGACAATACGATGATGTTCGTGATATTTTTTGGGCGACCGGTGCATGCATGTTCATCAAACGTGACGTTTTTGAAGTGCTTGGAGGCTTTGATGAAGACTATTTCGCGCATCAAGAGGAAATCGACCTGTGTTGGCGGGCCAAGAATAAGGGCTATTCTACCTACTATGTCGGCTTATCTAAAGTATATCATCTGGGCGGTTCGACCTTGAGTAATATGAATCCGAAAAAAACGTATCTGAATTTTAGGAACTCCCTGTTTTCAATTACCAAGAATCTCCCAAAGGGAAAAGCACTATACGTAATCTTTCTACGCTTGCTCTTAGATGGCGTAGCGGCCATACGATTTATCTTTCAGTTGAAATTCACTCATTGCTTCGCCATCTTGCGGGCGCACCTCAGTTTCTATAGGCAATTCAGGAAAATGAACCGAAAACGTGAAAAAGCCAATTTTATATTAAAGTATTATACCACGAAATCCATTGTTTGGTCTCACTTCGTACATCATGTAAAGAATTTTAACGTATTAGTAAAAGATTAACTAATTTTGATTATCACGAAGTACACTATTCTATAGTTTTGTGACGTATTTCAAAAAACCGGAACAAATAACACAATTAATAATAACACATCATTATGAGAAAAATCATTTTAGGCTGTTTAGGAGTTACCCTTCTTCTTTCTTCTTGTGTATCGCAAAAGAAGTATGCCGAATTAGAGGCGAAAGCTAAGGAAACAGAAGATCTATTGAATTCAGCAACCGTAAAATTGAATACTTGTCTGGAGGAGAAAGCGACCGCCTCTTCAAGATTACAGACCTTGGAAGATCAGAATGCTTTCCTTAAGGCGAATAATCAGGAGCTCATCAACAATATGGGCAATTTGACGACCCTGACTACAAAAGGTGCTGAAAACTTGGAGAAATCATTGGAAAGTCTTCAAGAAAAGGATTTGACTATCCGCAAATTAAACGATGCGATTACACGCAGGGATTCCGTTAACCTTTCGTTGGTACAAAGCCTAAAGGGTGTTCTCGGAAACTTGGACGACGAGGATATCGAAATCAGTGTTGAAAAAGGAGTTGTCTTTGTTTCTATATCCGATAAATTGCTATTTAGTAGTGGAAGCTACAATGTCACAAGTAAGGCCAAGAACGTATTGGGTAAAGTGGCGCAAGTAGTGAACAACAAACCTGATTTTGAGTTCATGGTAGAAGGTCATACTGACGATGTACCCTACAACAAAAATGGAATTCTTTTAGATAACTGGGATTTGAGTGTAAAGCGAGCTACAGCTGTAGTTCGAATTTTGCAGAATGACTACAAGGTTGACCCAAAACGTATGACCGCCGCCGGTAGAGCTGAGTACGTTCCCGTTTCTACAAGTGAGAAATCAAAGAATAGAAGAACACGTATTGTAGTTCTTCCAAAAATCGATCAGTTCTATAGCATGATCGAAGAGGGTATGAAAGATCCCGCAATAAACGAATAGACAGTAAGACGCTGTTTTGAAGAAATCCAGAAAATGCGCCATTGGCGCATTTTCTTGTTTATATACTATTCCAATCGCCTTTGCCCTCGCGTATGAGTTCAGGTTGCTCTTGTGACAAATCGATAATGGTTGAAGCCATATTTCCACCGTATCCCCCATCAATAACAATATCGACCAAGTTCTGCCATTTCTCAAAAATCAACTCAGGGTCCGTAGTATATTCCAAGAGCACGTCTTCATCACGGATAGAAGTTGAAACTATCGGATTTCCCAATTCTACGACAAGCGCATTGATAATGTTGTTATCGGGTATTCGAATACCTACTGTTTTTTTCTTTTTGAACGGTTTGGGCAAGCTGTTGTTTCCGGGTAAAATAAAAGTGAAAGGTCCGGGTAATGCCCGTTTCAATATTTTGAAGGTAGACGTATCGATTTGGCGTACATAATCAGATAGGTTACTCAGATCCGCACAGATAAAAGACCAGTTCGCTTTTTCGAGTTTGACCCCCTTGATCCTGGCGATACGTTCCAAGGCCTTGTAATTGGTGATATCGCAGCCCAGACCATAAACGGTATCGGTCGGGTAGATAACGAGTCCTCCTTTGCGGAGGGTATCCACTACCCTTTTTACTTCCCTAGGGTTCGGATTCTCCTCATATAGTTTAATGAATTCTGCCATATCGAACACTTCACCATACGAAGGTACTGGTTATTTTCTTTTGGAAAATACCTTTATCTTTGAATCATTAGATTCTCTTTATAAAACATACTCGTTTTTGTCGATACCCATCGACGCTTTAGACCGATTTCATTCTCGGTCACTATTTCTATAACCATATTATAAAGAGAATACATGAAAAATACTTTCAAAATTGCCGTCATTGGCGGCACCGGTAAGGCAGGACGTTACCTTGTCGAAACACTTTTAGAGCAGGGGTACCACCTTAGACTACTCGTTAGAAACCCTAAAAACCTCAAGACTAAAAATCATTCATTTGAAGTCGTTTACGGAGATGTGAGGGATTACGACACCGTTCAGACGGTAATGGAGGGCTGCGCAGCAGTTCTTAGCACCCTAGGCGGCAGCCCTATGAGTGAGCCGACCGTTTTCAGTAAGGCTACCAAAAATATCTTGAGGGCCATGTCTCAACATCAAATCAAAAGGTACATTCTCGTTGCTGGGTTAAATGTAAATACACCTTTTGACGAAAAGGGACCCAAGACCCAAGCGGGCACCGATTGGATGCATGCCAACTTTCCGGAATCCACTAGGGATCGGCAATACGAATATGACATTTTGGGGCAAAGTAATGTGGATTGGACCTTGATCCGGTTGCCCATGATCAAACAGACAGACGAGCGATTTGATACACATTGCGATCTGACCGATTGTAAAGGAGATGAAATCAGTGCGACGGATTTGGCCTTCTTTATGGAGGAACATATTTCAAAGGACGATTTCATTCGTCAGGCGCCCTTTTTGTTCAATAGCTAGTGAATATAATCCCCGTAACGCAAGTTACGGGGTCTTCATTGTCCTGTAAATCACGATTACATGTGATAACAAGACCACAGGCACCACATAGGCCGGTAGCCAAATAAACGGAAAATAGAACAAGGCCCTATTGGGTTGTTCAAAAGCGAATTGTTGAAAGGGCAATGGCGTTGATAAAAGTGCATTGACTACAATATTTAGTAGAAGACTTAGACAAAGTACGTTCCAAAATAGAATGAATTTTCGTCCTAAGGTACCCTGAACATAGCCGAAATAATAGACTAGGGGTGCCGTAATCCCCGCTAGAATATCCCAATTTCTACCGGTAAACGTCATCAGCTCGGGAATTACTTTCTGCACAAAAAGGGCATATAGAATAAGCTCTACCGGTACGCGTATGATATGAAGCAAGGTCAGCCATTTAAGGTTCAGTTGCCCTATCCAACTTCGTCCTTTTTCAAAAGAAAACAACAGAACGATGAAAAGTATACTGGGCCCTAAGGTCAAGGTAATTCGTGGAGGTCGAGCCTCCAAATTTTGGTAGAAACCTGAAAAGGCCAGTATGCCGTGAAGCATCAACCAGACTATCGATACCCATAATACGGGTTTACAAAATCTTGAGGATTTCCAAAACAGCCAGAAAGTCAATACCGTTGTGCCGATAAAGGCAATCGATATAATAAGAGGTATGTCTAGCATTACTATTAAGAATTCACTAGCTGTGCGTTAGTGACCAGGCGGATTTCGTGGGGACTTGTATTCGGAACGCGTTCAATCAAATTTCTTGCTTCGAGATCAAGTTTTACCGACACAACGTACCATCCGACTTTACCATCAAAGGAGTCCTTTAGTTTTTGCACGGCCAACTTGTCCAGTTCTTGGTATGCTATTTCCGAATGATCGGATAGCGTTTCCATGATAAAATCCCTAATGACATCGTACCGTCGTTTTAGAATGTTCACTCCCTTTTTTCCTTGTGGATGAAGCGTCATTATTTTTTCGTTTTCCATGATTTGAATGTGAATTAATTGATGACTAAACTCGCATAAAATAGAGGGAACAAGCTTGTTTGATCACAGGCTTATCCCGAACCATAGAGCTAACTTAAATCAAAAAATATGGGGTACACTTGTCCTATGACAAGAAATCAGTTTCTGGCCGTTTCTTTACGTATTCGGCTAAGGGAAGAATCGGTAATGCCAAGATAAGAGGCAACATCCTTTAGGGGTGCATTTTTAAGGATATCCGATTGCTGTGACAAAAGGTTCAAATACCGGTCCGTGGCGGAATCGGTTATCATCGAGAGCGATCTTTTTTTAAGTTGAAACAAGCTTTCCGCCATCCATGCGCGACCCCATTCGCGGAAACCTTTAATCGAGTGAAATAACCTCTGAAAGTCCTCGAAATCGATTTTCAGGCAATGGCAAGGTGTTAAGGCTTGAAAATTCTCTTGGCTTGGAATACCCTGAAAGAGAGACGAAGCTTCTAGGATCAATTCATTTTTTGAAATAAAGTTCGTAGTAATGTCATTTTGATCGAAATCAAAGACGAACGATCGCACCAATCCGGTTACCAGTATATAATAGGCGTTGGATAGTGCTCCTTCTTTTAAAATGAAATCTCCTTTTTCAAAGCTGATGGGGCGGTGCACCGATATAAGTTGATCCAAATCACTTGCCTGTAGGAGTGGATGTCGATAAACTTCAACTAATGGATCTCGATTCATTTTCAGAATTATTTAAAAATGAGCATATAGCTTTCTTTCACAGCTGTCGCGTTCATTGCGACGTTTTATAATTCGAGGCATGACCTAGTCCACTTGATAGACCCGTACATAATCGATTTCCATAGTAGCGGGTAATATACTGGTATCAACACCTTCAAGACCTCCCCAAGTTCCTCCCACGGCAATATTCATCAAAAAATAAAAATCACCTGAAAAGGGCCAACTATCCACGTTTGAAACAGTGGGGCGACGAAATGAGAACGCAATGGTATCCATATCGTCGATATAGAATTTGATATATTTCCTAGACCAAAGCATTCCAAAAACATGAAACTCCTCCTCTATCGTCTCCAAATCAACAGCGCCAGAAGTAATTTCGGTGCCATCGGCATGATTGTTTCGTGTACTGTGAATGGAAAAGTGGGTCTTATTCGGTTTAAAACTCACATACTCCATCATATCGATCTCCCCGCACGCTGGCCATCCCACTGTTTGTATGTTACTCCCTAGCATCCAGAGCGCAGGCCATATACCATTTCCCTTATGTTCGGGCATTTTCGCTCTAATTTCCATACGGCCATACTTGAATTTTTCCTTGCTGTTCATTCGGGCTGACGTAAAGGCACCTTCAATGGTATTATCCATATTCCGTTTAGCCGTAATTTTTAGGGTACCATTACTGACCTCCGCATTACCGTTTTCTTGATAATTTTGAAGTTCTTGATTGCCCCATCCACCACCACCGGTTTCAAAAAGCCAGTTATCCTCGGAAATTGTTTCCCCTTCGAATTCGTCACTCCAAACCAGTTCGGCATCATCCCAATAGTCGGCATCATCAGGGTTTTTGGCTACCACCGTAGGGGTTGGTTCTTCTTGTTCGGCAACCACCGCCGGTTCTTGACTATCGGACGTGGTACATCCAAAAAGAAACAAGCATAGTAGCGGTCGGAAAAACTTGATCTGTCTCATTTTTTTATTTGGAAGATACCATCTAAAAAACACCATAACTACAAAACCTCCAATTTCGCAAAACGCAGCAATAATTTTTTGATGTCTCCTTTCTCAAATTGTATCTCCGCCTTTTTGTCATTACCGACCCCTTCGATTTTCAATACCTTACCGCGACCGAAACGGGTGTGATTGACCAGCGCGCCCTCCGCCAGATTCGGATCGATTTTATTGGTATTCCCTACTGGAGCGGCCAATTCGGGTTTTAACTTACGAAGCTTACGCAACTGGTTCTCGTTGGGTTTTCCGACCAACGGCGGCTTCCCATTCTGCGGTTTCGTTTGTCTCAGTTTACTTTTATCAACCTCCCCGAAAATATCACTGTTGATTAGGGGTTTGTACCGATACCCGGCATTGTCGATCGGTGTGAGGTTCTCTACATATTGTTCATCGATCTCTTCAAGAAAACGGCTAGGTTCCGCATCGATAAGTTTTCCCCAACGGTATCGATTTTGGGTATAGGTCAAATAGGCCTGTTTTTCAGCTCGGGTCAGGGCTACATAGAACAGTCTTCGCTCCTCCTCCAACTCGCTTCGGGTATTCATACTCATGGCGGAAGGAAAAAGATCTTCTTCCATACCAACAATATAGACATAAGGAAATTCAAGCCCTTTGGCCAAATGAATGGTCATCAGGGCTACACGATCATCATCGCCGGTGTCTTTATCCAAGTCCGTTGCCAATGCTACATCTTCCAAGAACTCCGAAAGACTTCCTGTGGCTTCATCGATCTCTTTTTGCCCTTCTACAAAGTCTTGAATACCATTGAGCAATTCCTCAATGTTCTCCATACGGGCGATACCCTCGGGGGTACCATCCTTTTTAAACTCCAAAAGAATTCCTGTTTTCTTGGCGATATGCTCCGCCAGAACAAAGGCATCGACACCTTCGTTCATGATTTGGAAACTCTTGATCATCGTGACGAAATCCTGAAGCTTTCTTTTGGTTCCCGAATTGATTTTTAAATTGATCTTCTCCAAGTTTTCGATGACCTCGAAAATGGATCTTCCGTAGTGGTTGGCCGCAACCACCAGTTTGTCAACCGTGGTATTGCCGATACCCCTAGCCGGAAAGTTGATGACCCGTTTCAACGCCTCTTCGTCCTTTTGGTTGACGACGAGCCTCAAATAAGACAACACGTCCTTGATTTCCTTACGTTGATAGAAAGAGAGGCCCCCGTAGATCCGATAAGGGATATCGCGTTTGCGCAACGCGTCCTCAATGGCTCGGGATTGTGAGTTCGTACGGTACAACACAGCAAATTCACCGTTGCGCATTTGTTGTTGCATCCGATGATCCCATATGGAACCCGCTACGTAGCGTCCTTCTTCGGCATCTGTGGTACTTCTGTGGATCTTAATGGCCGCTCCTTCATCATTGGCCGTCCAGACGACTTTCTCAAGTTGGTTCTTGTTCTTGGCAATAATGGAGTTCGCCGCGTTGACGATATTCTTTGTAGAGCGATAGTTTTGCTCTAAGCGGTACATGCCGACATTGTCGTAATCTTTCTGGAAATTCAGGATATTACTGATATTGGCTCCCCGAAAGGAATAGATACTTTGCGCATCATCACCCACCACACAAATATTTTGATATCGATCGGATAGCGCTTTTACGATAAGGTATTGCGAGTGGTTGGTATCTTGATACTCATCGACCAAAATATAGCGGAAACGATTCTGGTATTTTGCCAATACCTCAGGGTAGCGATTGAGTAGTTCGTTCGTTCGCAGCAAAAGGTCATCAAAATCCATCGCCCCTGCTTTAAAACAGCGATCGACGTAGTTTTGGTAAATATCCCCAAGTCTAGGGCGCTTGGCCATGGCATCAGCTTCCATCAATTCAGGGTCTTGAAAATAGGCCTTTACGGTAATTAGACTGTTTTTATAGGACGAGATACGATTCTGTACCTGTTTGTACTTGTAGATGTCCTTGTCAAGTCCCATTTCCTTGATAATCGAAGCGATCAGGCGTTGGGAATCTTGAGTATCGTATATCGTGAAATTACTGGGAAAGCCCAGTTTATCGCCATCATAGCGCAAGAGTTTTGCAAATACCGAATGAAAAGTACCCATCCAAAGGTTTTTCGCCTCGGAGGTACCCACAATATCGGCGATTCGCTTTTTCATCTCGCGTGCGGCCTTGTTGGTAAAGGTTAGGGCCAAAATATTAAAAGAGTCTACCCCTTGCGCCATTAAGTGTGCAATACGATAGGTCAATACTCGGGTCTTGCCTGAACCGGCACCCGCGATAACCATTAAGGGCCCATCTTTATGCAGCACTGGGGCCTTCTGGGCATCATTCAGTTCATCTATGAAATTACTCAATTCCTATACTTTTATTGGAAGGTGAATTTAGCCATAATAAAGGGTATCGAAAAAACAAGACGTCAATAATTATGAACAATGAGCGAGGGTTTTATTGAATTTGAATATATTTAGAGCCAGAACTATATCGTATGGGTACCCGCTACATTTCCGCACTTTTAATTGCACTTTCCATTTCCTTAAATCTATCAGCACAAAAAAAATCCAAAGGTCCTATCATTAAAGAATATGGCGCCGTTTGGGCCATTGAGCAACCGGACTTCAAAGTTGACACCACGAAGACCTTTAGGGCTGTTTTCGATATCATGAATAGTCCCGAAAGCCATGACAAGGTTAATGCGAGTATCGAAACCGCGGCGCGTTTTTTAAATATGCATGCTCAGAGTGGAGTGCCCGCTGAAAATCTAAAAGCCGCTTTGGTGGTCCATAATCAAGCGTCAAAAGATATCATTTCCGATACAGCTTATCAAAAAAGATACGGAACCGCAAACCCGAATAGTGAATTGATCAAGGCATTACAGCATGCCGGGGTCGATATCATTTTCTGCGGGCAATCATCGAACGCTAGGGGGTTTCCCAAAGAAGACCTTATGGAAGGGGTACAACTGTCCCTCTCCGCTATGACGGCCCTCATACATTTACAAGACCAAGAGTACAGACTAATTAAATTTTAAAAACACAAAATGAAAAAAATATTAGTAGCACTATTGTTATCCGGGGGTTTTGCCCTTGCGCAAGGCCCTAATTTGCAAAAGGACTATTCCCAAATTGAATCCAAGGTGGTGGAATGGCGCCGGGATATCCATCAAAACCCAGAACTGGGTAATCGCGAATTCAAAACGGCCGAGAAAATAGCCGAACATCTCAAATCGTTGGGAATTGAAATACAAACAGGTGTGGCCCATACAGGAGTGGTCGGTCTACTAAAAGGAGATCAACCCGGAAAGGTGGTTGCCCTGCGGGCCGATATCGATGCCTTACCAGTCACGGAACGTAATGACCTATCGTTCAAGTCAACCGTAACTTCAGAATTTTTAGGAGAAAAAGTTGGCGTTATGCACGCTTGCGGACATGATACCCATACCGCCATCTTAATGGGCGTTGCGGAAGTCTTGTCAAAGAACAAAGACAAGATAAAGGGTACGGTAAAATTTATCTTTCAACCGGCAGAAGAAGGACCACCACCAGGTGAAGAAGGTGGAGCGCTTCTTATGGTCAAAGAAGGCGTCATGGAAAACCCTAAGGTAGATGCCATTTTCGGTCTGCATATCAATTCACAGACCCCTGTCGGGACCATACGTTATAAATCAGGCGGAACAATGGCCGCAGCACAGAGCTTTACGATCAAGGTAAAAGGAAAGCAAAGCCATGGATCACAACCATGGTCAGGAGTCGATCCTATTTTGATCAGTGCGAAGATCATCGACGGACTCCAGACCATTATTAGCCGTGAAGCTAATCTGACCAATGAGGCGGCCGTAATTACAGTAGGAAAAATCAAAAGTGGGGTTCGTTTCAATATCATTCCCGAAAGTGCTGAGATGATCGGTACGATCCGCACCTTGGATTATGACATGAAAGACCTGATCAATAAGCGTATGATCGAAATGACGGAAACTATTGCCAAAGCCTATGGTGGGGAAGCTACGTGCGAAATCAAGGAAGCTACTGAGATCACCTATAACGAGCCCGCATTGGTCGATCAGATGTTACCTACCCTACAGCGGGTAGCGGGCACTGCTAGCGTACAGACACAAAAAGCCATAACCGGAGCGGAGGATTTCTCGTATTTCCAAAAGGAAGCACCAGGATTTTTCTTCTTTCTAGGCGGAATGACTCCGGGTAATACGGAATCTTTTCCGCATCATACCCCTGATTTCAAAATCGATGACAGTGGACTGATTCTCGGCGTGAAGGCCTTGACCGAAATGAGTCTTGACTATCTTAATATGTAAAAACCAAAATTCATTTTCGGTCTAAAGTCCAAGATGAGTTCCTTGAATTTTAAATTAATGTCATGGACAGTATACTAACGAGCCTTTCGAATGTTCCCTGGTGGCTGTGGATTATCGTATTTCTTGGACTTGTGGCCTTTCGCGATATTTTCATTCAAAAGGCCCATACCATATCGCACAATTATCCCGTGGTGGGACATTTGCGATATTGGTTGGAGAGCATCGGGCCGGAAATGCGTCAGTACTTTGTGGCGAACAACCGTGAAGAGCTGCCGTTCAATCGAATAGAACGGAGTTGGATATATGCATCTGCGAAAAAGGAGAATAACTATGAAGGTTTCGGTACCGACCGCGATATCTATGCCCATCAGCACATTTTTGTAAAGAACCAGATGATGGCATTTCAAATGCCGGAGAATCATCCGAACAAGGCTCATAAGGACTTTCTCCCTTGCGCCAAGGTCATGGGAGCTTACAACAAACGTAAAAAGCCATATCGGCCGGCGTCGATCATCAACGTTTCGGCCATGAGTTTTGGTTCGCTATCGGCTGCTGCGGTCGAGGCCATGAACAAGGGTGTATCTAAATCGGACGCCTATCACAACACAGGTGAAGGTGGCCTATCGCCCTACCATAAACAAGGCGGTGATGTGGTGTTCCATTTCGGAACAGGATATTTTGGGGTACGGTCTTCCGATGGGAATCTATCGCTTGAAAAATTGGAACGGTTAGTCGCTGAGAATCCCTGTATAAAAGCCATTGAAATCAAACTTTCGCAGGGGGCGAAACCTGGTAAGGGAGGTGTACTTCCTGGAGCTAAAATTACCAAGGAACTGGCTGAAATACGCGGTGTTGCGCCCGGAAAGGATGTACTTTCCCCCGCGACGCACAAAGCTTTTGGCACTGTGACCGAATTGATGGAACTCATTGAGACCATCGCCGAGAAAACCGGACTACCGGTTGGAATAAAAGGGGCCATTGGAAAATTAGATCAGTGGGAAGAACTAGCCGATATGATGTTGAAAACGGGTAGAGGGCCTGATTTTATTACCGTTGATGGTGGTGAAGGCGGAACAGGGGCCGCTCCCCCATCCTTCGCAGATCATGTTTCACTCCCTTGGGTATACGGGTTTTCGGAATTGTACAAAGTATTTCAAACGCGCGACCTCGTTTCACGTGTCGTTTTTATCGGTAGCGGTAAATTGGGTTTCCCGGCTAAAGCCGCCATGGCATTTGCGATGGGGGTCGATTGCATCAATGTTGCCCGCGAGGCGATGATGAGTATCGGCTGTATACAAGCACAGGTCTGTCATACCAACAAGTGTCCCGCAGGTATTGCGACCCAAAACAAATGGCGGCAACGGGGCATTAACATTCCCCTGAAATCGGACCGGTTGGCGCAGTACTTCAAGACCTTTCGTAAAGAACTCGTTGAAATCAC
Source organism: Maribacter corallii (assembly GCF_047345415.1). Lineage (NCBI taxonomy): Bacteria > Pseudomonadati > Bacteroidota > Flavobacteriia > Flavobacteriales > Flavobacteriaceae > Maribacter > Maribacter corallii. Next base: position 494,477 of record NZ_JBLFEP010000003.1, on the reverse strand, counting down.
GCATGCCGCAGGTTACGAACACCCGTGTCAATTTACGATGCACGACATTCAAGTCAATGTAGATGATATCGACCTGACGCGAAACTTAAGAACCACTTATGGGTATAACAAGACCGAAGTTCCGTTTCAGGGTACCCAAGCACTCTATGAGTGTCAATATCTCGGTGGAAAGAATTTCATCGAATCGACGAAATAATATACTTTTGCCGGGTATTTGATTGCTATCCACATCCCAAAAAATGACGTTTATGAAGAGAATTTTACTTTTACTAGGTCTATTTTTAACGCTAACAACCAGTATCTATGCTCAGCGAAAGAGTGATTTGATCGCTGAAGTAGCGACGCTAAAAATGAAAATGGATTCGTTGAATACGGAAGTAACCGATGCCCGAAAAAAGGAAAGAGTCGCACAAACGGAGTCGGAGTCGTTCAAGTCGCAGGTTACCGAACTACAGGATGCCAACGCCACCCTCTTAAAAAGTTTGACCAGTTTTACCGAGGTTTCTTCCAAAAATTCAAGCAACTTCAATAAGGCTATGGAGCAACTCAATGAGAAAGAGCGACAATTAAAAGCCATTAATGATGCGCTTGCGGGCAATGATTCTACGGCCCTGCTGGTATTGACGAATGCCAAACAGACCCTTGGCGAAAATGCAAAGATCGGCGTCTCCAATGGTATGGTCATCATCTCTTCCGATTTAAGTACTTTGTTCGAGAGTGATACGAAGGCGACCTTAAAAACCGAAGCGGAACCTTGGATCCAAAAAATAGGGCAACTGTTGGCCGCTCACCCTAGCATGGCTGTGACCATAGAGGGATTGAGTATGACAGGCGACCTAGATCTTCCGGCCCAACAGGCCTCGTCGGTACGCAACGCATTGCAGAAACTCGAAATCGCACCTGACCGGATTACCGCCTTGGGAAAAGATGGAAATCTAAAAGAAGGCGTTTTGATCAAAATACACCCCAAATTCGACGCGTTCTACCAAATGGTCAAGGCGCATATGAAGAACTAAGACAAGTTCAAGCTTCAAGTTCAAATACAAAACTCAAACGCAAGTCCAAATTCAGACCGAATGTCACGTTGAGCGCAGTCGAAACGTATGTACTTTCTACACTCGAACCCGGGCTCTAATACATTTGGTTTAGGGCTGTGCAGATTCCCAACTACAGAAAAAAGATGGGCGGTTTACTCCCTACTCGACCCGTCTTGCTCGCTACACCTAGCGGACCTCATTCATCTTACCACTCCAAAGAGGAAGCAAAGAGGAAGGAACACGAAAACACGTATACTTTTTCAAAAAAATCGTCGTTTTAGTTGCAGTAATCACCCCGAAATTTCGGGATCAAACCACCAAAAATGACTGGAGATCAAATTTTTCAACTCTTTGCCTATTTCTTACCCACCGTAGTAACCGGTGCCATCGCATTCTATTTCTTTCGAATGCATACCAACAATGAAGAAGGGCGACGTAGATTTCTTTTACACAAAGAGACCCAAACGACCACTTTGCCCATTCGCCTTCAAGCATATGAACGTATGGCCTTGTTTCTAGAACGGATTTCGATTCCTAGTTTGGTCGTTCGTGTTGCACCTAAATCCGCGGATAAAGATGCGTACGAAAAATTACTGATCAAAAACATTGAGAACGAATTCGAGCATAATCTATCACAACAGATATACCTTACCGATGAATGTTGGAACATCATTAAAGCGGCCAAAAGTGCCACCGTTCAGATGATTCGAAAAGCGGCAATGAGCGAAACCGACTCTGCCGATAAACTTCGTGAAGACGTATTGACGGAGACCATGGACAAGCAAAATCCTTCCGCTACGGCGCTAGCTTTCGTTAAAAAGGAGATTAGCGGTCTTTGGTAAAGGCAGCTCATAATTCCAACCGAAAATAAGGCATACTACACATCCCTATTCATGTTCATTAGGTTCAATAGGATTTGTTTCCTCATTTTTGTTCTTGGCATATAAATAGCCACGTTTCCACCAAAGGGTCATTTTCGTTTTGTCGAAAATCAGGGAATTGGTCGTCAAAATGGTAGGCGTATAGTAAAGGTTGATGATGGCATCTTTTTGGTTCGCCACGAACTTTCCAATCCTGATATTCTGGTGTTCGATCCGGTCGAGAATAAAACTCAACATCGTGGTCAACAACTCAAACGGATTTCGCGATGGCATGCGGTTCATATAGCTCACCTCGGTATGCAGCACGACTACATCTACGTTAGTCGCCCCTCTTTTCAAGGCTTCTTCAATGGGCACAATGCTTCCCAATCCACCGTCGGCATACTCACATCCATTTTTTCGCACTAAGCTCATAAATGGCGTGTAGTTGGCTGAAATCCAGATCCAGTCACAGTATTCGTCATAGGTGCAGTCGTTTATCGACTTGTACTCTACTTGATTCAGGGATAAATTGGATACAGTGACCACCACATCATTTGGCCCGTTTTTCAATTCTTCGAACTCCGCGACCGTAAGGCTATCCCGAATGAGCTGCCGCAGGTTTTCACTTTCACCAAAGGTCTTTTTACCGTTGATCAAGTTCTTCATCACGTTCCAATGGTTGATCGATATTTCGTCAATACCATTTTTCTTCTGCACTATGAACGGGCAGTTGCTAAAAATACTTTTTTGATTTACATTGGAGTAAATCTCCTTGATCTTGTCCAATTTTCCGAGGGCCAAATGCGAAATAAGAAGGCTTCCCGTCGACGTACCTACGAAAAGGTCGTACTCATTGCCCGATTCTTGGATCAAGAATTGCGCAACCCCACCGGCAAAAGCGCCTTTACTACCACCGCCCGATATGACCAATGCCCTCATTCAGTTTTCAATTTACTAGTTAAATAACGAGAATCCTCAGGGTTTAGTTTGGGCGCCAAGTCTTGTAAGCGTGTTTTATAGTCTGCATCTTCCCATAATTCATCCAACAAATTTCTAGCAAATTTCTTGAATTGCCAAGCGTGATGATTGGTCGCTTTGACCAGATTGGTCAAAGCATCTTCATTCAACCCAAAGGCTTCTTTTAGATATAAAAAGGCACCCTGCCGTAGCTCAAAACCATAGCTCGGATCGGTATAAGTGCTTAACTCGTCAAAATAATCTTTGGTCATCGGTCCGTTGAAATTATCCGATAGCATGGCCAAGGTCAACCAAAGCAAACGAATGTTCTTGTTGGGTAAGCCGTGAAACGTCTTGGTGGTGTTCAAATACTTTTCTCGGTCCTCAGGATAGTTCTGCCATAGAAAAAAGAGGGCCAGTTCTTTTGTGATATAACTCTCGTCCTCCAAAAGTGTTTCCAGTTTATCCTTTCCAAAGATTTTGGTTAGGTCAGGTGATGAGAAAAGGGCTTGGCGAATGGGAATGGTATCCGAAGAAAACGCCTTCTCATAAATTGCTTGTGGCAATGAGGAATGATACTTCTCCAGTAACGCTGTTCTAAAATGGACGGACGTCGTGGCATCCCAGTAGCTGAGGTAATCGATAGCATCGGTTTGGGCAGCTTGCAAATCGTACCAAAGCTTGATGGACGGCGAACTAGAGATTAAAAGGGATTTCGCTTGCTGCAAGGGAAATTCGGTACGCTCCAGCCACACTCCTTTGAAGTTCGAGAGGTTCTTTTTGCTAGCCGTCTTGATTTCTTGCAAAAAATCATCCACCGTGGCATTCCTGAATTGGTAGCGCTTGAGGTAGCTTTTGACTCCCTTTGTAAAGGCGGCGTCCCCAACTTCAGCCCGTAAGGCAACTAAGGCCCAGGCTCCTTTCTCATAAAACGTGAGACTACTGGCCTTGGGATCCAGTAAACTTTCCCTTTTGCCCCCAACAGACTGCTCTTGTAACTGTTTTAAAGTCGTATGTAACTTCCAATAGAAATGGTCCGTACCAAATAGGTGTTTCTCGGCCAAATACGCATAGTACGTGGCAAAACCCTCATGTAGCCAATGATGATGCCCGTCTTTTTCGGTTACGAGATTCCCGAACCATTGGTGTGCCATTTCATGAGCGTTCACGTTGACGTAATTCTTATCTACAAAGGCTAAGGAATCGATAACATAGCCGTCGGAGAATAGCGTCGTCCCCGTATTTTCCATACCGGCGTACAGAAAGTCGCGTACAGGAACTTGTTTGTAATTTTGCCAAGGATAAGGTACCCCGATCTCCTCCTCTAAAAAGTCAAAGATTCTTTTGGTATAGCGGTAGGTCGGTTCGACCTTTACACTGTCCTCGGGATAATAGTAGTTCTCAAGGGGAATACCACTAGTCGACATCGCTTCTTGCTTTTGGTAATTTCCGACAGCAAAAGCCAACAAATAGCTGCTCATCGGTTGTTCCATATCAAAATGCCATTCCGTGATCTCCCCATTGGTGTTGCGCGAAGTATGGATGTTCTTGCCATTTGCGATCACCTGCATTTCATTGGGCACGGCAAGGGTCAGATCAAATTCGACCTTCTCCTCCATGTCGTCAAAGCTAGGCAGCCAATGACTGGTATACTTCCCCTGCCCTTGTGTCCAGATTTGGTCCACCGCCTCGAATTCGATCGCTAGGTCACTTCCATCTCCCAATGGACCCGGTTGTACGGGTATTTCGCCTTTATAATTCGACGCTATAAAATAAACGGTCTGCTTTGGTTGCGTTTCAAAGCCGATACCTAGGGAATAGGTCTCATTTTTCTTGAACTTGTGCCGAAAAATAAGCACATCATCGGCATACTCGAAATCCGCTACTTTTTCATTGATACTGGTAAAGCCGAATTTCATGTTTTTCGCATCGAGAAATACCGAATCCACATCATTTAAAACCTTGAATTTGTACGCCACGGTACCTTGAATCCTTTTCTCTTGGGGCAATAGCTTTACATAAACATCGGCATAGGTAAAATCGACCTTGTCCTGATGTTGGGTGAATCCGAACACGGTATAGAGGAAAAAAATCAAACCTAAAAATCGATTCATGTTATTGTGACTTCAAAGTCCGGACCAAATGTACCATTTTCATACGCCCCGCCCTAACCAAACCGTAGTGATGGCCTTCTTTCCAGGAAGCTAGGTCTATCCATCCGACCCTATGATTGCTCCTTTTATTCAGACTTATAGGTACATACGCATGAAGCATTAAGGAAGGACTTTTGTTGGAGTTCTTTTCATGAACCCCTAAATTCGTTTTATGAATACCAATTTCCTGCAAACTCCCATCACCTATCTTAAGGGGGTCGGGCCAAATAGGGCCGAAACCTTGCAGGGCGAGTTGGGCATTCATACCTATCAAGACCTGCTGAACCTCTTTCCGAACCGGTACTTGGATAAGACCCAGTATTACAAAATCTCACAATTACAACGCAGTAGCGCCGAAGTGCAGATCGTTGGGAAAATCATACATCTCAAGAGCGTAGAACAAAAAAAGGGAAAACGTCTCGTCGCTACTTTTGCCGACGATACCGGTCAAATGGAACTGATCTGGTTTCGGGGTCAAAAATGGATTCGTGAAAATTTGAAGATCAATACGCCCTATGTCATTTTCGGAAAATGCAACTGGTATAGTGGGGGCTTTTCAATGCCGCATCCGGAGATGGAATTATTAGATCAGCACCAAAAAGGATTGAAGGTGTTCATGCAACCCATATATCCCTCCACCGAAAAGTTGAGCAATCGGGGCATTACCAATCGGGTGATCAGTAAACTGATCCAACAATTATTTCTGGAGACCAAAGGAAATTTTATCGAAACCCTTTCCGAGACCCTTATCCATGAATTAAAACTGTTGCCAAAGAGTGAGTCGTTATTGAATATCCACTTTCCGAAGAATCAGGAACTATTGGCCAAAGCACAATTTCGCTTGAAGTTTGAAGAGCTCTTCTTTATTCAAATGCAATTGATCGCCAAGAACATACGGCACAAACAAAAGATCAAGGGCTTCAATTTTGACCAGGTCGGCGAACGGTTCAAGGAGTTTTATGAAGAACACCTGCCCTTTGAGTTGACCAATGCCCAAAAGCGGGTTATTAAAGAGATTCGGCATGACTTGGGCAGTAACGCCCAAATGAATCGGTTGCTACAAGGAGACGTTGGATCCGGTAAAACCATCGTTGCCGTCATGACGATGTTATTGGCCGTGGATAATGGCTATCAGGCCTGTTTGATGGCGCCTACCGAGATTCTGGCCAATCAGCATTACGCCGGAGTGAGCGAACTATTGGCAAACATGGGGGTACGTTGTGCCTTGTTGACCGGGTCGGTTAAAAAATCGGCACGAAAACCTATCCATGAGCAATTGGAAAACGGCGAACTACAACTACTGATCGGCACCCACGCGCTCTTGGAAGATAAAGTAAAATACAAGAACTTAGGACTCGCCATTATTGACGAGCAACATCGCTTCGGAGTGGCGCAACGGGCCAAGTTATGGCACAAAAATGAATTTCCACCCCATATTCTGGTCATGACGGCAACCCCTATTCCACGTACGCTGGCGATGAGTTTGTATGGGGACTTGGATATTTCCGTTATCGACGAACTACCTCCGGGGCGTAAACCCGTTAAGACCGTGCATCGCTTTGACTCCAACCGGTTGAAGGTCTTTCGGTTCGTTCGGGATGAAATCAAAAAAGGACGCCAAATCTATATCGTTTATCCACTGATCCAAGAGTCCGAAGCTTTAGATTATAAGGACCTGATGGACGGGTACGAGAGTATTGCACGCGACTTCCCCCTACCCGATTATCGCATTTCCATCGTTCATGGGAAAATGAAGCCAGCGGACAAGGATTATGAAATGGATCGCTTTGTACGTGGTGAAACCCAAATAATGGTCGCCACTACGGTCATCGAAGTGGGGGTCAATGTGCCCAATGCCTCCGTCATGATCATCGAAAGTGCAGAACGTTTTGGGCTTTCACAGTTGCATCAGCTCAGGGGCCGTGTGGGGCGGGGCGCAGATCAAAGTTTCTGTATTCTGATGACAAGCCATAAGCTTTCGTCAGAGGCCAAGACCAGACTTGAAACCATGGTGCGTACCCACGATGGATTTGAAATTGCGGAAGTAGATTTGAAACTTCGTGGACCCGGAGATATTATGGGAACACAACAGAGTGGCGTTTTGAATCTAAAGATTGCAGACATCGTCAAGGACAATGCTATTTTAAAAACCGCCCGATACCATGCCCTTCAGCTTTTTAAGCAAGACCCTTCTCTGGAAAAACCAGAGCATCTGGTCATTCGCCATGCCTATGCCCAATTGGTGAAGTATAAGAATATTTGGAATTATATCAGCTAGGCCTTATTTTAATCTAAGGGATTCGACCAAAGTACCTTCTGGAAATGCTGCCGTATTCCTATCGATTAAAGATTGTATAAAACCATTGTAGTTACCTTTTAAGGCGGAATTGTTTATCATGGTGTAGTGGGCAAACTTCAAATTACCCGAATTAATGTTTAGTTCCTCTTCAAAAAGTTTATCGATTAGGCTATCGTTTGAAAAAGCGACCTTATCCTCACCCAGGCCATGAATATAATAACGGTAAAATGTCCTTGTTTCATTTACAAAATATCCATAAAATGCAGTACCGAAATCGTAGGCCCGTTCAGGTACAAAATTGAAATCATCCAACTCACTACTAAGAACGGAACCATCTAAATCTGGGAGGGTATATTGAAATGATTGTGGCTTTCCAAAATATGAAATATCATAACTTTTTTGAGAAGTGGTTCCAAAAGTTAAGGAAGCTGATAATTCAAAACCATCAAACACTCCCTCAGGAAAGAAGTAGCTATCATTTGCCTTTTCAGACTCATCAACAGAGAACCACTCCATTTGTCCGTTATTTTCAAGATATCCCCAAAGTCTCGCTCTTATAATGTCCGCTCCGAGGGGAAAGCCGATTTGAATCTCATTTTCAACTGAAGGGAGTTCTTGATAATTCACGTTATAACTATTATTTGGGTCGATATCCTTTTCGAAATAGTATCTTGGAAAACCATCATTTGGGCTAACGAATGCAACATACAAACTTCCTGAATACCAACTAGGCCTCGTGTCTAGTTCATAAGAACCTGAACCAGAAGCATCATTTACTGAAGAGTTTGTAAAAGAATTAAGTTGTTCTAAGGGAAATCCCGTATTGAGAAAGTTAATGATTACATCGCTATCAACAGACGTGTTGTTTTCAAGCGCTTTTAAAAAGAAAGTGCCAGCTTCAATATTCATAAAGGTATGAATATCAACAGGATAGTTGGTATCGGTTGTATTGAGCATGATATAAGTTAAATCATAATCATTTGCCACCTCAACTTCATGCTCAAGTATATTATTAACATCATTTTCGAGCTTCTTACTAGTTAGCAGTTCACCATCTTTATTTGTCAAAAACAGCGTGCCTTCAAAACCGTTTGTATAGTAGTCTCCGTCTACCTGTACCGAAATAGATAAAACCTTTGTTTCGGTACTATCATCTTGTGGTTCGTTCTCCTGTTCTGTGGGAGGGTTCTTATCATCTTCTGCATCGGGTAATATTTCATCGGCCGATTTGGAGCATTGTAGAAACAAAAAAAGTATGGAGAGAAGAAGGAGTTTTCTTTGCATTGTTTAATCTTTGATTTTGGTAAAAATAACCTTTTGACCTCTTTTGCAAGGAATAGCCCAACACAAATCGAGGAACAACTTGTTTTATCGTTTAATATCAAAAGAAAGGTTCATGACTTTTTTAAACCCTTTTAATTTCATGATATAGGCTTATAATGGTACGCCGTGTCTATACCCAATTGATCAATATTGAAATTAGAGTAGTTGATTTTATTGTCCAATAAATACCAATAGGTCATCTAAATACTTTTCCTACAATTCATACGATTTCGAAAAAACTTACGTTTGATAAAGGATTCCGGAATATATACTACAAATAACTTCCGCATATCTACTGAAATTAGGGGTTTCGATTTCGCCCATTACCGGGATGCCCAGATGACAGAACGTAACGAATTTTGTCCCTAAGCAATAAACCAATCAAATAATCATTTAAACCCCCAGTAGTATGAAAATCACAATTACCATTTTTACCCTAGTAGCAGCGCTTTTTTCGCAACTTTCATTTGCCAAGGCCAGAATACCCATTCCTTACGGAACAGCCGACAAAATCATCAAAATGGTCGATTTACCAGACCAAGAGGAATTTCAATTAGAAGATGGACGGTATTTCGATATCGGCAGTTACTACACGATCAACCATATCGTTTGGTTGGCCTACAGTAGTTCTGAACCTCAAATTGTGGGATACGTTGAAGATAGTGATGAATATCTGGTCTTTACCCCGGAAGAATTGAAACAAATCGCCGAAATCGCCAATGTTGAAATTCCCGCCGAGGCCGAAGTGTCTTTTATGCATAGCGTCGGTGGCAAGATCATCCTCGGGATTATCGGTCTATTTGTGATACATGGCATCTACTCGTCCTACTTTTCAAAAGACCAAGAGGAAGAGAAACAGCATGATTCAGCTGAAACCGCTTAAATACACCCTAATTAAATGTCTTCCTATGACGTATCACGGCCTAAGCGCTTGTGGTACGTTGTAGGTATACCGCCACCATGAAGAAATCAGACCTCATAGCCATTTTGGTCGTTGTTGGTTTCGTCATTGTGCAGGCTCGCGCCGCAAATAACGTAGCTCCCGGACCCACGCAATGGATCGAAACCGAAGCTGAAGTATTGGAAACAAGATCTAAGCTTAGAAAAAGATCGAGCTACACCTATGCCCGAGCGTCATTTACGGCAGCGAATGGTCACACATATGAGACCGAAGTCAGATTGTGGTCCATTCCATTGGTAGGTCGCAACTTGGCTCCTGGTGATACCCTCACCATTCGCTATAATACCAATAATCCGGTAATCGCTCAAACCCCTTTTGCTCATTTTATTGATTCGTACGGACTGTATATCTTAATTATCATCGGTGTATTTTTTAGCATATCTCGTTTGCGAAAGACCTATATGCCCAAATAAAAAACCCGCGTATGAATGCGGGTTTAATGCTATCAAAAAAGTTCAGGACTAATTGATATCCTCACCTTTTTCCAACTGCACGAGATATCCTGCAATCGCGTCTTTATTGGGCTGATCCGGAGCACGACCTGCCGCAATTTTAAGGTGCTTTAAGGCTGTTTTATAGTTGCCCATTGCCGCATGTGCACGAGCTAATCCAAAATCGACCGGCCATTGGCCTTTGTGATTTTTGGCATTGTGTTTAAAAATTTTCATCGCACGTTCCTTGTCGTTTTGCGCGATCAATTGTCTTCCATACGCATGGGTCTGGAAAACCGTAGCCATACCCAGGGCCTCGTCCATCACCGCATTCGCTTCAGCCGTCTTTCCCTGCTTGGTCAAGATGCCGGCCTTGATGCTCAGGTTGTTGAAGTTTTTCTGGCTATAGAACTGTCCTTCAATTGTTCCATTGATCCAACCAAGTGCCTCATTGAGGTCACCATCATTATTCAGGGCGTAATTGGCCGCTTGTTCCCAAGTCTGTCTGTTGAATCCTGGGGAGTTCTGTAATTTCTGTCGAATATCGTTCAACACGATAGTCGGCACATCTACTTCGACCGTAAAGGGAATCTGTTTTTTCTCCCAATTCAAGGCTACCGTAGCCGTGGTTGCCGTGACATCATTTATAGAAAAGGTCAATTGTTCGGTATGGGCAACCTCCTTCGTCGTCACATCAACTTTTAGGGCATCTTCCGAAGGCTCGTAAAAATAACTTCCCCAGGCCGTATGGTTCTTCGAAAAGATAATGGTGGCCCCGCCATCTTCTTTGATGACCATGTGGAGTCCGTAGGTGCCGGCTGCCAAATCTTTCCCTTCGATTTTCACATCGCTACTGAACTCAATGATCGTATTCTCATTGGCCCCGGCCCGCCAAGGAGATTCTTCGGCTGTACCGAAACCTAAATTATTCATTCCATAGGGCACTAAGGCACCCCAAATTTCGCGTCCGTTGACACTAGGCCTTGAATAGGTGACCGTAATATCGGAAATGCCGACACGCTGTGATACGGTAGCAACCTGGCTACCTGACGGAAGGTTCAATTGCCCCATCACGGGGGTCGCGAATAAAAGCAGGATAAATGACCATACCCAAATGGCCTTCTTGTACACTTGTTTCATTTTGATTGATTTAGATTGTTGAAATATTAATTTGATTGCAAAATAAGATAACTACATGACCAAGTTCAAATCGTTAGCATTATGTTAAACTCTAAGACAGCGGTGTTAATATTTTTTGTATTTGCTGTGGTTGAACATCGTAATTTAGGGCAGTAGAATTTCTTAAAAACACCTTGTTTCATTAGCTTTGCTAGCTTCTAATTTGAAACTATGAGTGCAAAAAAGACACTATTTGATAAAGTTTGGGATTCTCATGTGGTCCATCAAATCGAAAACGGACCCGATGTGCTTTTCATCGACCGTCACATGGTTCATGAGGTGACCAGTCCTGTCGCTTTTTTAGGATTAAAGAATAGAGGGATTCGCGTTCTGCACCCTGAGAAGACATTTGCCACGGCTGATCATAATACGCCGACCATCAACCAACACTTGCCCGTCGCGGATCCGCTTTCGGCCAATCAATTAAAAATGTTGGAAGAAAATGCCAATGAATATGGTATTTCGTATTGGGGTCTGGGCCATGAAAAAAACGGGATCGTACATGTGGTAGGTCCGGAATACGGTATTACCGTACCAGGAGCGACTATTGTTTGTGGGGATTCACATACCTCTACCCACGGGGCTTTCGGGGCCATTGCTTTCGGAATAGGAACGTCAGAAGTGGAAATGGTACTGGCCTCACAATGCATCATGCAGCCCAAACCCAAACGAATGCGCATCAATATTACCGGGGAATTGCAGTATGGGGTGACTCCAAAAGACGTTGCCCTCTTCATTATCTCAAAGCTGACCACTTCAGGAGCTACGGGATATTTTGTGGAGTATGCAGGTGACGTGTTCAAGAATATGACCATGGAGGGACGTATGACCGTCTGTAACCTTAGTATTGAAATGGGAGCCAGAGGCGGAATGATCGCGCCAGACGAGACCACCTTCCACTATATCAAGGGGCGGGAGTTCACTCCAAAAGGTGCCGACTGGGACACCGCCATGGACTATTGGCAAACCTTATACACAGATGAAGACGCGATTTTCGATAAAGAATTGACCTTTGACGGTTCGTCCATCGAACCAATGATCACCTACGGTACCAATCCCGGGATGGGGATGGGCATTTCCAACGACATTCCGACATCCGATATGGTTCAAGGCGGGGCGACTACCTATAGGAAATCGCTACAATATATGAAGTTCGATGAGGGCGATTCCATGATCGGAAAACCGATTGATTTTGTTTTCTTGGGTAGTTGTACCAATGGCAGAATCGAAGATTTTAGGGCATTCGCCTCTATTGTTAAGGGACGAAAAAAAGCGGATAACGTAACCGCCTGGTTGGTTCCCGGAAGCCATAAGGTAGAAAGCGCTATCAAGGAGGAAGGTATTTTGGATGTACTAACGGAAGCGGGTTTTGAACTACGCGAACCCGGTTGTTCGGCCTGTTTGGCGATGAACGATGACAAGGTGCCCCCTGGGAAACTTGCGGTAAGTACGTCCAACAGAAACTTTGAAGGACGACAAGGCCCAGGTTCACGAACCCTATTGGCAAGTCCACTCGTCGCCGCGGCGGCGGCGGTTACCGGAAAGGTTACAGATCCAAGGGAGTTAATGAAAGAAGAGTTCGTATAGCGAACTTGCTTCTAGCTATCGGCTGCTAGCCTTTAGCTGGTGCACAAAATAGTAAATAACCTCGGGGCAAGCCCGCGAGGCATTAGAAGGAAAATTAACATTGATTTCGACGCAAGCGTCGGAGCATTTTAAATCTCGATTATCGAGTAAAGGTAGCGGCCAATGGCCAAATAGCAAAAAGCAAAAAAAAATGGCATACGATAAATTCAATATTCTGACATCAACGGCAGTTCCATTACCGATAGAGAATGTGGATACCGATCAAATCATACCTGCCCGTTTCTTAAAGGCGATAGAGCGCAAGGGGTTTGGAGACAATCTTTTCCGTGACTGGCGGTACAATCAAGACAATTCCCCAAAAGAGGATTTCGTCTTGAACGATGCCACCTATACCGGAAAGATTCTGGTCGGTGGTAAGAACTTCGGTTCCGGTTCCTCACGCGAGCACGCGGCCTGGGCGGTGTATGACTATGGGTTCCGATGCGTCATCTCTAGCTTTTTTGCGGATATTTTTAGAGGAAACTGTCTGAACATCGGCGTACTTCCGGTTCAAGTAAGTGCCGAGTTTCTTCAAAAGATATTCGGGGAAATCGAGAAGAACCCTGCTGCGGAATTCGAAGTCAACCTTCCTGAACAAAAAGTGACCATTTTGACTACAGGGGAAAGCGAATCTTTTCATATCAATGACTACAAAAAGGGAAACATGACAAACGGCTTCGACGATATTGACTACCTATTGAACATCAAAGACGGTATTCAGGAGTTTGCGAAGACAAGGCCTTTCTAAAATGAAAAAGCGCTATTTGGAAATCATGGACACCACCCTTCGTGATGGTGAACAGACCTCTGGGGTATCTTTTACAGCATCAGAAAAGTTGACCTTGGCGAAGCTTTTGCTTGACGAGCTCAAAGTGGACCGAATTGAAGTGGCTTCCGCCCGTGTCTCCGAAGGTGAGCTTGAAGCAGTGCAACAGATTACCGAATGGGCCGCGACCAAAGACCTTTTGGATCAAATTGAAGTACTGACCTTTGTAGATGGTGGCGTTTCCTTAAAATGGATGGAGAAAGCCGGAGCGAAATCGCAAAACCTCTTGACCAAAGGGTCATTGAACCATCTGAAATACCAACTCAAAAAGACTCCTAAAGAACATTTTGCCGATATCGCGAAAATTTTCAAGTCAGGGGAACAAAAGGGAATCATCAATAATATCTATTTAGAGGATTGGAGTAACGGTATGCGCAATTCCAAGGCATATGTATTCGAATTTTTGGATTTCCTCGCTACCCAACCCGTTAAACGGGTTTTGCTTCCCGATACACTAGGAATTATCACCTATACAGAGACTTTTGACTTTCTCTCGGAAATTATATCGAGACATCCTGATATGCATATCGATTTTCATGGTCATAACGATTATGATCTCGGCGTGGCGAATATCATGGAAGCCGTTAAGGCCGGATGTCATGGATTGCATCTTACGGTAAACGGAATGGGAGAACGCGCCGGAAATGCTCCGATGGCAAGTGCCATTGCCGTGATCAACGACTTTTTACCTGAGGTAACCATCAATGTGAACGAAAAAGCACTCTTTAAAGTGAGCAAATTGGTTTCGGCGTTCACTGGGGTGGGCATACCGTCAAACAAGCCCATCGTAGGTGATAGTGTTTTTACACAAACTGCTGGAATACATGCTGATGGCGATAGCAAAAAGAACCTTTACTTTAGCGACTTAATGCCCGAACGTTTTGGAAGAAAACGAAAATATGCACTGGGTAAAATGTCCGGTAAAGCGAATATTCAGAAGAATTTACAAGAATTAGGACTGACCTTGAACGATGAGGAACTCAAAAAGGTCACCGCCCGGATTATCGAACTCGGGGACAAAAAAGAACGCGTTACCAAAGATGATTTGCCCTATATCATTTCCGATGTATTGGATACGGATTACCAGCAAAAGGTTTTCGTAAAGTCGTATGTTTTGACCCATGCCAAGGGATTGCAACCGTCCACTACCCTATCCTTGGAGATCAACGGAAAGACTTATGAGGAGAATGCCTCTGGTGATGGGCAGTATGATGCCTTTGTGAATGCCTTACGAAAAATATACAAATCACTGCAACTTGAATTGCCCAACTTGGTCAATTATGCCGTGCGCATTCCCCCGGGAAGTAATTCCGATGCACTTTGTGAAACGATAATCACTTGGGAACTTAATGGTAAGGAACTCATCTCAAGGGGATTGGATTCAGACCAAACCGTAAGCGCAATCAAGGCTACCGAGAAGATGTTGAATATCATCTAAAAGCGAATCGCGAATCACTTTTCGCCGTGCGCTTATACTGGATTGAGTAAAACTATGAGAGATTATAGAAAATATAAAGTTTGGGAACTAGGTCATGAAGTGACGTTGGAAATCTACAGATTAACTCGAAGTTTTCCAAAAGAGGAAATGTACGGTATGGTCAGTCAAATGAGAAGAGCCTCCAGTTCGGTTCCAGCAAATATAGCTGAAGGGTGTGGTAGGGAATCAGACGCGGAATTCAGGCGATTTCTCATTATAGCCCAAGGTTCGGCGAATGAATTGGAATATTTCACAGTCCTCGCAAAGGACTTAAGATATTTGGAAACACCATTTTTTTCAAACCTAAATGATAAAGTAGATAAATTAAGAAGAAGTTTAAATAGCCTAATAACGAAACTCTAAATACTAAAACTGCGATAAACGATTCGTGAATTGCATTTAGCGATCAGCGTATAGCGTTTTCGCACAGCGAAAAAAACATGAAACTAAACATAGCCCTTTTAGCCGGAGACGGAATCGGACCGGAAGTTATCGACCAGGCAGTCAAAGTCTGTGATGCCATAGCCAGAAAATACCAACATGATATCACTTGGCAGCCCGCCTTGACGGGAGCCGCCGCTATTGATGCGGTTGGAGAGCCTTATCCCGATGAGACCCATGAGGTCTGCGCCAACGCGGATGCGGTCTTGTTCGGTGCTATCGGACATCCACGCTTTGATAATGACCCTTCAGCAAAAGTGCGTCCAGAACAAGGCTTACTAAAGATGCGTCAAAAATTAGGTTTGTTCGCCAATGTGCGGCCTACTTTTACCTTTCCTTCCCTTATCGATAAATCCCCTTTGAAGCGTGAACGCATCGAGGGTACCGATTTGATCATTCTACGGGAACTGACCGGAGGTGTTTATTTTGGCGAACGCGGTCGAAAAGACAATGACAACACGGCCTATGATACGATGACCTACCAGCGTTTTGAAATCCAGCGTTTGGCAAAAAAAGGTTTTGAAATGGCCATGAAGCGTTCTAAAAGACTGTGCTGTGTCGACAAGGCGAACGTGTTGGAATCCTCAAGATTATGGAGAGAGACCGTACAGGCCATGGAAAAAGACTATCCTGAGGTCGAAGTCTCCTATGAATTCGTCGATGCCGTTGCCATGCGTCTGGTGCAATGGCCCAGTTCGTATGATGTCATGATCACCGCGAACCTTTTTGGGGATATCCTGACCGACGAAGCATCGGTCATATCAGGTTCCATGGGCTTAATGCCCTCTTCCTCTGTTGGGAGTAAGGTCTCCTTGTACGAGCCTATTCACGGATCGTATCCACAAGCAGCCGGAAAGGATATTGCCAATCCGTTGGCTACCGTACTTTCCGCGGCTATGCTCTTTGAGGATATGAATTTGACCGAAGAGGCCCAAGCCATTCGCGATGTGGTCAATACCTCACTGGCAGAAGGTATCGTGACCGAAGACCTTGCGGAAGGTGGTAAAGCCTATAAAACGTCAGAAGTTGGGGATTGGTTGGCCCAGAATATTCAGTAGGGTCCTACCTCATTCCATAATTAATGCTAGTCAACCCTAGTTGCTATGAGTGGTACCATTTCCTATAACTTTACCGCAAAGGTCTGGAAACATGGAGCTGCAGGTGGGTGGCATTTTGTGTCCCTACCCACGAAAGTATCCAAAGAAATTAGGGCATTATTCGGGAAGCACGAAGAAGGCTGGGGAAGATTGAAAGTCGTTGCCCTTGTTGGCGATACCCAATGGAAAACCGCCATTTGGTTCGATACAAAAGGGAATACCTATCTTTTGCCCCTTAAAGCGACGGTTCGCAAACAAGAGCGTATGGTCATTGGGGAAGTCAGGGAAATTACGATTCTTATCTAAAACAAGTGACCTTGCGAAAATATCCGGAATGGGCAACTCAAGTTGTCTATATTAAACTCTTTCAAGAACTATACGCACCCCTCCAGGAAGCTCGGGAAAATTAAGAAAATACGGTCAGTTCGAGCGGAGTCAAGAACAAGGTGATTACTGACGAGCATCTCGACTGCGCTCGATGTGACAGACGTACATTGGATGTGATAGCCTTCCATTTGAGATGAGAATTTCAGTTGCTAAAACTTCCGATTTCGGCTATTCGAATACGGCTCGATGATGCTAATATTTTACCGCTTCCAAATCTTCGAGGATCCCGGTGAAGTCCTTAAGCATGCCCCATTTCTCACCAAATCGTCCGTCGACGACATCGAAATACCAGACTTCGTCCCAAGAAAGTTCTTGGTTTTTTGGTTCAAAAGCGGCAATGGCTTCGTCCCCATAACTGCCACTTTCGATGGGATAGGTCGCTCCATAGTTCGCGGTAATCCCGAGCCAAACGATACACTCCTGACCATCGACCGCCATATGCTTTATGGTTGAACTGTAGTTTGTGTACGACTCTCGAAACACCGTATGTTCCTTAAGAAATGCTTCGGAATCCGCTGGTAGGTATTTCAGGATTTTTGTGTTCCAGTCCGGACTTTTTAAATCATTGAGATATCCTTCAATGAATGTTTTAGTACGCGCCTCGGTCTGTACCAGGGCTTCATGTTCCGCTACCGCAGCTTTAAGTTTTTGGTTTTCCGCCGTGTGGGTCTCTGCACATGAGACCAAGACCATCACGATGAATAGAAGAAGTTTGTTTTTCATACGAATCGGTGAATAAGTTATGCTGTGGTTTGGGCTTGCATGACCCCCAATTGCTCCATTAAGATCATTTGATCCGCCACCAACCACATATCGGTTATTTTTTCATTTTCAATGGTATAGCGAATGACAAAGGGCAGATCCATTTGGCCTCCGGTGGGCGGTATCCCTTGGTATTCCCCTTTATGGGTACCCGTAGCCCTTCCATAAACAATGACCCGATTGCCTTCGGTGATCATTTCCATGATAAAGAGTTCATACTTCGGAAAAGCACGGTCGAAAAATTGAATATGGTCGATCAGTTTTGGATCTTCCATAAAGCGTTCACATAGTTCCCGGGTCTTTTCAACACCCGATATCGCATTGTAATACTTGATAATGAACGCTTTGTTCTTCTTTAGTTGGTCCATAGTTCGTGCTTAATTTTCAACGGTTTGAGGTTCCATAATACCCAATTGTTCCAACAACAACATCTGATCTGCAATCAGCCAATGGTCCACTATTTTTTCCTTCTCTATCGTATAACGCACTGCAAACGGTAAGTCCATTTTTCTTCCAGTTGCTGGAATTCCGTTAAACGCACCTGTATTGACCCCAGTAGCTCTACCTTGGATCAAGACTTTATTCCCTTCGGCCATGATTTCCTCGATAAACAATTCGTATTTCGGGAAAGCACCTTCGAAGAATTCGATATGCGCTATCAAATTTTCATCAGAGGTATACTGTTCGGATAATGCCCTGGTTTTCTCATTCCCGGAAATGGCATTGAAATATGTAATGATAAACTCTCTGTTCTTTTTTAGCTGTTCCATAGGATTGTTATTTACTCGATAATCGAGATTTAAAATGCTCCGACGCCTGCCTGTCGGACAGGCGGGCTTGTGTCAAAATCAATGTTACTTTTACTTCTAATGCCTCGCGGGCTCGCTCCGAGGTTATTTACTGTTATCGGACAAGGATAAAGGTAGGAACGCTATGGTATGGAAAATTGACCGTAGGTTGCGAAAAATTGCACTTAGGTTACATTTCTGCTTTTGACGAAATCAGAGGGATTAAAACCGAACTCCTTTTGGAAGGATCGCGTAAAGTGGCTCTTGCTGGCAAACCCGACCTCATAGCATACCTCGCTTACGTTCAAATCTTTATCTTTCGCCTGCAACAGGCCTTTCGCTTTTTCCAATCGCGTGAAACGCAAATACCGTTGCGGTGACATTTGGGTCAGCGCCTTGATCTTGCGAAACAATTGCGTTCGACTCAAGGCCATAGCATCGGCCAAGGTATCTACCTTAAAATCAGGATTCGATATATGCGATTGAATCACAGCGTTCACCTTTTTCAAAAAAACGCCTTCGGTGCTACTTTTTTGCTCCGCGGCCTTGACCATATTGTCCGTATTCGAGAAATGTGTGGTCAGGCGTTTGACCACGGCCGCATAGTAATTCGGGTATTTTTTGGGAAGCAACGTACCCTTGCTGTCCTCTTTTTTGAGAAAAGAACCCTGGGCATTTGTCGGTATGGATACCGTAAATCGGGTGCCGCTCTTCTTTCGTTCTACCAGAAGTCCGTTTTTGACGGAGGACAGTAGCTCACCCAATTTCGATAGGTCGACCCCCGTATTCTCAATGGCCAATAGGCAGCGACCAGTATGCTCGTTGCACTGGCCTATGGACACCGTGACCTGATACGATTGTGGTGTATAGGTAATCACACGACTGAGCAGCACAGTGATTTCCGATAAGGTCTCTTCGGGATTGTAGGAGGCTTGCAAATGCGACACTTCCGATTCAAAAACCAAACCCACCTCTTGTGCAGCGGCATAGGGCTGCAGGCCTGTAACCAGACCACGGAATAGGGGGACTAAATCTGCAGTGACATGAAATCCCATCGAAACGATCGCTATAGTTAGTGTTCACAAAAGGTATCGTTTTTTTTCACAAAATGCCAATACTTTTTAGCGATGGTCAGCAAGACCGCAGCCGAATGCTACCCATTTTAGGGCTTCCTTAGGCAAATGTGCGCTTAGGATTACCGACTGAATCGTGCTTTTTTCTCAATTTGGAAACGTAATGATTTCCGTGAGATCCTCTTCAGAGGCAATGGTGACATTTAATGATGTGGTGGTGGGATCGGCCATCTCTACATTGATCGTATACTGTTGATTTCCTGTTGCGCCTTTGATGACCCGTGAGACCCGTATGTCATCTCCCGATGGTCCTGTTGCAGAAATAAGGATGAACAACTCTCCGGTGTGTTCGGTAAAACCGGAAGTGTGATTTCCCGAAAACAAACTATGGTATCCCCGACGGCCATTATCGACGACCTCATATCGTAAGGGTGTCGGAAATTCCGAAAAGATGGATGCGGGCAGTTGAGACCTGGCCACATAGGCCGATACATCAGGATATGCCGCCACAATAGCACTGGAGAAATTTACCGTGGTGGCCAAATCCAATAGTTTCAAAACGGGATTCAATTTCGTATTCGTAGCCGCTACGATTTCAAAATTCGGAATATAATCGCCGTACACCCCTTGATCAAAACGCACGTCGCTTAAGGGAAAGTTCGATAGCAACATCGAATAGTTGCCCGCCGGCAGCTCAATGTTCGTAGGCAGATCACGATAGTTCTCGGAAACGAAAATGGTCTGTCCGTCGACACTGGTAATCTCGACCAGCATCAAATCCAACGCTTCCTCCAAGGTCAAGGCCCGCGCTGTCGTGATGTTTATCGCGCCCTTCAACTGGGCGGTAATGCTGAGGGTGCCCTTGTCCACTTCAGCAGCAGTAGGTTCATCAATTTCCGTTTGGGTAAGAACGGCCTCAGCTAGATTGTCTTTTTGACAATTTGAGGCGAGCAGTGCAACGATGACCAAACAACAAAAATACTTTAGACTATGTATCATGATTTCTTCTGTTAAGGGTTACTGATCTTTAAGGCTTTATGTAGTGGCCAAAAAAAGGTTAACCCATCACAAGAAAATTTTGAATGTCGTTTGAATACTTTAAGGACTTTCGTTGTAAAGCGGGACTACCAACTTACCCCTGCCCCGCCCCCACCGGAACTGCCTCCCCCAAAACTGGATGAGGAGGAACTGCTGCTCGAAGAAGATGAAAAAGAGCTGCTCGACGAAGATGAAGTGCTACTGGAACGGACTTTGCGTGGGAGGGTGATCTCTTTTTCCTCCTGATAATTGCAGTTGCGGCATTCGTAGGTGTCGATACGGGTACCGGCATGGTCGTAGGTCGCCGAAACCACCACCAAAGAGGTCCGCTTGCCAAAGGTTTGATACCCACATTGCCGACATGGGGTATAGTCCCGGCCATTGGGACCCTCATATTCCAAGATCATCACATCGCTTTGATCCTCGGTCATCCACACATCATAGAGCACTGATTTCAGTTCCTCTTCCAAGAGCTGCACCTCTTCCAAAAAATCGATTTCATCGTAATTGGAAAGCAGGCTCATCGGTTGCCCGTTCTTTTTGCTAAAACGGGGCGCGTAGCGGTAGTGGTCCAAACGCTTTTTGGTCATTCGGGCAAAGAACAGCATGGGTAGCGGAAAGAGCATATCGGTACACCCGAACTTTAATTGGTACAACCGCAGGTATTTGTCGTAATAATCATCCTTCGAACGTTGAATGGCAAATGCTTGACCGAAATACCAAAAGCCCATGACCAAGCAGATCATTCCGTAGAGGACCAACAACAGGTGGTACCATTGCCATACAAAGGCCGGTGCCTCATGCAACACCCCATAGCCATAGACGTCATCGATGGCCTCGGGACGTTCTAAAAAGGAGATAATCCGAAGTACCGCCTGTTCGATACCGCCTGCATAATCCCCTTGCCGAAAAAGGGGTACAATTTCATTTGTCCCGATCCGATAGCAGACCACATCGGTCAAAATGCCCTCCAAACCATAACCCACCTCGAATTCGGTACGACGCTGGTCCATCACGGTCAAAATCAATAGTCCGTTATCGGTATCGGCCTTTCCGATGCCCCATTTTTCGAAGAGGGCCACCGCAAAGCTTTTAGGGATGTCTTGTCCGATACTCGGGAGTAGTACCACGGCGACTTCCACGGAGGACTTTTGCTCGAGTTCATACAACCGTTCATTGATCCGCTGCTGCGCGCCCGAATCGATAAGCCCTGTGGGGTCGACGATGGAGCCCAAGAGCCCGGGACCACGGGGACTCGGTACGGTTTCTACCGTATAGACCTCAATATCGGGGTCGTAGGTGGGTGATATAAAAATGGGATAGGTCAGTGCTTCGGCCTCTAGGCGTTGGCGTTCCAACATCCGGCGATAGGCATCTTCGGTAATGGAATCGAGATCCGGGGCCGGACTTTGCTGGGAGAAAGCGGTAAAGGGGAAGACCACTAGTAAGAGTATCGTAAAAAAGGAAAAGGGCTGTCGCATAAGTTGTCTCCATAGGAACGTTTTCAAAGCTAGAAAATTATCAAGTGCGGTGTACCCCTGAAAGTCGGGTAGGATTCGCAAATGATGCCATACGCGATGGATTACGGATTTTCGTAAGGGATTTGTGGGATTTTATGTAAATTCGGAATGGTATTGGAGTCATAACCGGCGGCAGGGCCAAGGGGATGCTATCTGGTCGCCAAAATAGTTATTATCACACCAAAACGGAATGGACGAAATGGATACCCCTATGTATCACTTTGAGGCTCATGGGGGCCTATAAAGATGTATTTACATCGATATAAACAAGTTGTGCCCAATGCGGAAAAACACAATTAAGAACTAAATAAAAAACAATAAATGGAATTTTTCGGAATAGATTGGACAAAAACACACATACTTAAGACTAATACGAAACTAATCTGTACATCCGAAGAAGATGATTTATCAACTGATGAATTAAGACGTGAAGTAGAACCTTGGCTTTCAGCAATATTTCAAAGCGAGCATTTATCAGTTTTGATAGGTTCTGGTTTAACTAGTTCAGTTTCATTTGTTGCAGGTGTTAAGCCTCAAGAAATGTGGCGACTTTCTCTTGAACACGAACTCAAAGACAAAATTAAAGCAAAGGCTGATAAATCTGCGGTCGATATGAATCGTGGTGAAGCAAACATTGAAGACGATATTAGGGTAACGCTAGAATTAATAAATGGACTTAACATAATTGATGATGAGAGAGCAAAAACACTAGCAGTAGAACTAGATGCTAAACTTCGAACTTTTATTTCCTCAATACTTTCAACCGAAAAGGAATTTTTTGAAAAACTTCATAAGGAAGAAGAGGGAGCAATAAAGGCATTTAACCTTTTAAAAAGCTTTGTTTTAAGTTTTACAAGTCGTTCAGCATCTCGCGAACGATTAAATCTGTTTACCACAAATTATGATAGATTCATCGAACTTGCTTGTGATGAAACTGGTGTTTTATTACTTGATAGATTCAAAGGAAAAATACAACCAATATTCAGAAATACTCGATTAGAATTAGATTATCATTATAATCCACCAGGTATAAGAGGAGAACCTCGATATGCGGAAGGTGTTGCTCGAATTACTAAACTTCACGGTTCTATTGATTGGTGTTTTGATAGCGATAGAATAATTAAAACACTATTGCCATTTGGAGCAGATGATAGTCATCCAGCTATTCCAAAAAATATAACTGACCAAGTTGTTATTTACCCTAATTCTTCTAAAGACCTCGAAACTGCTTTTTATCCTTATGCCGAGTTGTTTAGAGACTTTTCTTCTTCGATTTGTCAACCAAATTCGGTCATTATCACGTATGGCTATGGTTTTGGCGATAGTCATATAAACCGAGTTATTGAAGATATGATGACCATTCCATCAACTCATTTAGTTGTTATTGCTTGGGATAGAAATTATTCTAACGAAGGTGAAGCCCCTAATTACGGTTCGGGTAGAGATAGAATCATTAGATTTTTAGAAGACAAGAATTCTGCACAATGTACATTGATGATTGGAGAACATTTTGGGAATTTAGAAAATCTAGTTGAACACTATTTACCAAAATCTGCTATTGATAGGTTAACGGTGAAAATGCAAAAAATAAAAGATAACAGAGGAGACAACAAAGCTGGATTTGGAGAAGGCGAAACCGAACAAAAAACTGAAGCCTAATGAAATTACAGCAATTTGATTTTGACCATTTACGTAATTTAACCATTGGTACAGTCGACTATGTTTCGCCAAATGAAATTAGAGTTGTATTAGATTTATCAGCACCTCAAAATACTGCATTGAATACTGGCGTGCCTACGTTATTTCCTAGAATTAATGGTTTTGTGCTCATACCAAATGAAAATGGAGCTTTGGTTGGTCTAATAAGTTGGCTTGGAGTAGAACATAGTCAATACCCAAAACGTAAAGGATTTAGAGATTTTGACTTAATTGATTTACCTTTTCCATTGAGAAAAATGTCAATTACACCAATGGGAACACTTAAGCAAATTGGTAAAATTGAAAACAAAGAGTATCAACTTGAAAGAGGTGTTTATAGTTTCCCTTCTGTTGGTGATAGTGTTATATTGCCATCAGATACTCAACTTAAATCAATTGTAGAAAACAAGGAGAAAAATGCAAACGTAAAAATCGGAATCGCACCAATTGCAGGAAATGCAAATGTCAAAATTAATCCTGACAAACTATTTGGAAGACACATAGCAATATTGGGAAATACAGGAAGTGGTAAATCTTGTAGTGTTGCAGGTGTAATAAGGTGGTCATTAGAAGAAGCTTCCAAAAATTTAGAATCTGGTAAAAAATTAAATTCAAGATTCATTATTCTAGACCCAAATGGAGAATACACAGATGCATTCAATGATTTAAACCGTGAAGTAAAAAAATTCAAAGTAGAAGTATCAGAAGAAGAAGCAGACGTATTTAAAGAATTAAAAGTGCCTGCTTGGTTATGGAATAGCTATGAATGGAGTTCTTTTTCAAATGCAAGTGGTAGAACTCAAAGACCATTATTAAAACAAGCACTTAGAGAACTAAAAACTAATACAATAGATAAATCATCTATTAGTTATGGCAGAACCAAAAGATTTATTCTAACAAACCTTTTCTCGATTCAATCCAACTTAAACAATGGACCAAGTACCTATTCTGAAAAACCTGGTAGGAATGAATTTGGTAAAAAACTTAGCTCTATTATTGATGGATTAAAATACTATTCACTTCAACTTGAAGAACCAATAAAAGCTATTCTGATTTCTATTGCAGACGATTTAGAAGGAATTAGAGCAGGTAACTATGGAGGTGTATACAATGATAACGAATGGTACAACGGTTTTAGCGTAAATGAAGTTGAAACAATAATTTCACTTCTTCAAGAATTAATAACTGACCACTTCCCTGAGTCAATTGTAGACAGTAATGAAGACAATCCCATTCCTTTTCCAGTTAACGAAATAGCCAATTATGTTGACAGTTTAGCCGAAAAAGAAGGAAAACTTCAGTTTGTTGACTTTTTGACAATGCGCATTAGAACAATGCTATCAGATAGTAGAATGAGTTCAATCATTGGCGATAACGAGGACGTTACTTTAGATAATTGGTTAGAAAGTACAGTTGATGGAATTTCAATTATTGACCTTTCATTAGTCCCTTCGGACATTACTCATTTAGTTGTTTCAGTAATTTCAAGAGTTGTATTTGAGTCATTGCAGAGGTATAGAAGAACCTACAACAAATTACTTCCAACTAATATAGTGATGGAAGAAGCTCATAATTTCATTAAACGATATCACGAAGGCGGTGATGATATTTCTGCTTCTCAACTTTGCACAGAATCTTTTGAGAGAATAGCAAGAGAAGGAAGAAAATTTGGTTTAAGTCTTACACTATCGTCTCAAAGACCATCAGAATTATCACCTACTGTTTTATCACAATGTAATACATTTTTACTACATAGAATAGTAAACGACAGAGACCAAGAACTTGTAAAAAAACTTGTACCTGACAATATTGGTGGTTTACTAAAGGAGCTTCCAATTTTGCCAACGAGAAAAGCAATTTTGTTAGGTTGGGCGACACCTATTCCAATTCTAGTAGAAATGAATAATCTTAAGAAAGAACACAGACCAAAATCCGAAGACCCAGATTTCTGGGATGTTTGGACTGGAAAATCTGAACGAAACGTAGATTGGAAATCATTGTCTGATGATTGGCAAAATACTAATAAAAAAGAAGAGGAAGAATAAAGCACTGGGCACAACAACGTATAAAAACAATAGCGGTTTTAGTGCTAAATCGAAAGTAAGTAAATATTAATTAAGGTCTGTGTTTAGCCGAAAAGTTAGTGCATTTTAATCCGCTACTATTCTTATACAAGACCGTTGTACACAATTTATTCGAGCTTTCATTTTAAAATATATGAATCGCTTATTACTTTTCTTATTGGTTTTATTGGCTTCATGTAAAGATGATAGGCCTAGAACAGATGGAAATGAAGACGTTGAAGTCATTTTTCATGACGACGGCCGTGTTTCAGTTTATCTTGGAGAAAATAATTTTAAAAGAGATGAGGCGCGTCAATTAAATGCTGAAGGAGTAGGTTTAGCTAAAGACGCTCATTTTCAAAAAGCAAAACATAAATTTTTGCTTGGGTTAGAAATTGAACCAGAAAACTCAACCCTATTAAACAATCTTGGAAATACTGAACATGAATTGAAAAACTATCATCAAGCAATAATTTATTTTGAACATTCACTTAAGGTTTCAGATTCGTCGTATTTAAATGCGAGCCTTAATTTAGGTCTCTTGTACTGGAAAGATTATGAATTCAAAAAATCAACAGAAATATTGGAATATGTGCTCTTAAAATCAGATGATAAATATGAAAAAGCATCAGCGCATTATCAACTTGCAAAAACATATTTGGACATGAATAAATGTGGAAAAGCACAGAGGTCATTTTCAGAAGCTAAATTAGCCTGGAAAGAAATTTCTGGTTTCGATTCAAGAATTGAAAAATTAGGAGCGGAAATCAAAAACTGTGTACAACACAACCTCCTATGAAAAGCCCTAGTCCAGTGTCTCAAAGATAATTAATATGTTGTGTTTTAGGCCAATCCCATAAGGTGTGGAAATAGAAAATAGCAGGGGTATGCCCCGTTGAAACATCATTTTGTTTAATTTAACCGTAGCACGAAAATGGGCAAGTCTTCATCATATGAATTCGAATCCTACATGGGCGGGGAATTGAACTACCATAAAGAAGTTGGACAAAAATAGCGGGCGTTTATTCCAGAATATAGGTTACGACCTTTTCATCAAATCCGAAGCAAAATGTATTCGTAAAATCGATGGTCATTTCATTTCCCGCTAGCGTATATTTATGGTGCGTCGGTTCAATATCGATGAACAAACGTCCGCGATAGCCGATTCGGATGGAGTCCTTTGACAACAGTTTGTAGTCATAATTTTCATCTTGCATCAGGGGATTCGACTTATTGAAATTCGTTTGTGATATCAATTCCAGGGTGTCTTTTTTGTCGGTTGAAATCCAGACGCCCAATTCGATTTGCTTCGGATCCGAGTCGTCTTTTGAACAATTGGCCAGAACGAGTAGAACAACAAATGCAAACGCAAACCCGATACTTTTTACCATGGGACCTCTTTTTAGGTGCTACCCAACTGTTATTTCCCGTTGGATTTTCTTGATAGATGCCCACAAAGGGCTTTGGTTGCTTTGCGCTTGGTGGCAATCCGTACATCGTAAACATACGGACCGTACTTTTGGGATACGTACACGCAACCCTTTCAACTCGTATCGCTCTTATTTATATCGTATCAAAAACCTCGGCCATGAAACCCCTTTTCAAAATTTTCGTTCTCAGTTTTATCTTGTTCTGGAGTTGCTCTGAAGATGAAGAATTATCGGAGGTTGAAAACACAGCAGACATCGCCGCTATTCTAGACAAAGGGGTGACACTGGACTCCATTTCCCTTGATTATGCCACCATGTATACCAGTACCGACGGTTTCCCTGTGATAGCGCCTACCCCTGTAGGACAATTCGCGGAGGCGAATGAAATTTTACTCTACTTTGATTTTGTTTCCAGTAGTCGAGACGCTGTGGTTCAGTATTATGAAGATCTCAATAAAGCCTACCTCGAGCAAGGCATAGTCGTCGATTATGGGATGCCATACGACGACAAATTGGAAGGTATGGTTGTCGAGGTCAAAAAGAATACGGATGAGTTTAGGGTGCTGGAAGAGGATACCGAACAGCTCACCCTCATTCCACTCCGGAAATCAATAGCCAACATACTTTTGCAAAGTATGAGTTCACGATACAGGAGTTCAACCTTAGGTACGTGGATCGGTCATTTCCCGAATACTATGTACTCTACTTTGATGAGAAAGAACCGGTGTCGCATACCTATGTGTTCAGAATAACCTTTACCTTTAATAATGCCAAAGCGTTTGTCTTGACGACCCGCCCGATAGCATTCTAAATCATGAAATGTTCAGTTTATATCGCCACTAGTGTAGATGGATTTATTGCAAAACCAAATGGAGCCGTTGACTGGTTACATACAGCGGGGAATTTAGAAGCTGATATGGGCACAGAAGATATGGGATTTAAATCCTTTATGGATTCCGTAGATTGTATGATTATGGGACGGAAGTGTATGGAAATGATTTCCAGTATGAACCTAGCTCCTGAACAGTGGTTTTATGGAGATATGAAAATTATTGTTTTGAGTACTACGGTAAAAGAAGCTCCGGACAACCTGAAAGGAAAAGTGGAAATGTTCTCTGGAAACATAGCCGATTTAATGCATACGTTAGAAAAAGAAGGGTATCAACACGCCTATATAGATGGAGGGAAAACCATTCAATCATGTATTAATCTTAAACTAATAAATGAAATAACCCTCACTAGAATTCCCATACTGTTGGGCGAGGGAATTCCTTTGTTTGGAAAAACGTTTGGAGACATCAAACTTGAAAAAGCCCAGGCAAGTGATTATGTTAATGATTTTGTTCAGGTAAAATATGCAGTAAACTACGAATGAGGCCCCCTAAATACTACCCTATTGTTCTTTTTTTACTCACCAGCTGGTGCGGCATAGCCCAAACCGTACCCGCTACAATTGAACTAGTACCACCGACCGCAGCGCAGGAAGCGACCTCGATTTGGAGGACGATCCATGACATCGCTTTTTTTGAGAAGCAAGGCTATACCATCAACCTACCCGAGGATCCGTTGATCGATTCCTTGATCGTAAAATCGAAAAACGGAACTTTTGGAAATGACGACTATGCAGCGATTCATACCCTTGTCGAAACCCACGTCTTCGACCCCACCCATTACGATCCGGCCCTACAAAAGGTGCAGGATCAACTCCCGTTGATCAATACCCTGGTTCATGACATCGCATCAGCGCAATGCGATTGGGATTGGGATTTTAAAAGGTTCGATACCTACAAAATTGTCTTTACCCTATATGGAACCGGAGGCAGTTATGACCCTGATGAGGGAAAGATCACCCTATTGACGAATAAAGCGGGCGGATTCATGCAGTACCAAAACCCTGCGAATACGATCATACATGAGATCACGCATATCGGTATGGAGTATTCCCTGGTCGACAAACACCAGCTCCCCCACGGGCTTAAAGAGCGAGTGGTCGATACCTTTGTGTCGCTCCTATTCTCGGAAAAATTACCGGAATACCGGATCCAGGATATGGGAGATCCTACCCTCGATAGCTACTTGAAAAAGAAAGCGGATATCGGTTCCCTCAACAGCATACTATCGAAGTTGTAGTGCACAGCATACCCCAGATAAAATCAGCCCCTGTAAGGCGCTCCACGCCGGTTGTATCAAGTTCGTATAGAAGATACCCCTGTTTATCGAGTTTATAGCTTACAGGAGGTAGAAACCCTTATTTTGCACCTCAATAAACTAGCTGACACTGTTATTTTCCTAAAATCCAGCTTTATGCGCAAACTTTTACTTGTTGTACTGATTATCACTTCGTTTAATGGCTACACGCAAAAAATAGATTACAGCTTTCCGGAAGGCTTTGAACATGAAATCTCAAAAAAGGAGTACAGATATCTCGTTGACGAATCGGTAAAAGCCATTTCTCAGCATTACGACATTGACTCCATCAAAAAAGGAGCGGTTCAACTGAAAGAAGGACAAGATTATTCCACGGTGAACCTTCACAATCTTATGCTGCAATGCGCGGAATTGGAAAAAACAAAATGGGCTGAGCTGATTCAATCCCATTTTAAGGGCATGCATGAATCCGTTGCGCAACAAAAAGAGTTGGATTTCAATAGGTTTGAAACCGTAGTCGATTATTTGAGCATTCGCATTTATGAGGCGACTTATCTTGCCCAATATGGTGGCATTGAACACCTCATTTCAAAAAAGGACCTGGACGGTACGGTATCCGTCCTAATGCTAGACTTGCCCTCTACTTTCACCCCTATTCAGAACGATCAATTCGATCTGTGGAATAAGACCCCTGAGGAAGTTTTTGAAATTGCCCAGAAAAACGTAAACCGACAAGAATTCACGAAAGCCACGGAACCGATAGAAGCCAACGGACACCAAATTGAAGTCCATTTTATGGAGAACGAAGATTATGGTGCCAGTCTTGCTTTGGATCTAGCCCATACCGCGCCCGAATTTGTCGGGGAATGGGGATCTGTAGTGGCCATCCCCAATAAAGGTATCGTAAACATCTGCAAAGTATCAAAGGAGAACCCTTTGGATTTTATGCTGTTTATACAAAGGCTCAAGCCGCTTGTCGAACAGTTTTATAGTCAGCACCCGCAGCCTATTTCAACCGACTTTTTTTGGTATTATCAAGGCACGTTTACAAAAATCAATGTAATAGCGAACAATGGTGAATTCAATGTAATCTCGCCACAAGGGCTTACGGAGTTAATGACCGTAGAAGAATAAAAAACCAATAGGATAGCCGAAATCGATACCAATTGGTTTAAGGATACTACAATTGAATTCAAGCCGCGTTTATCGAAATTCAAAAAATAATAGTCGTAAGCAAGTACAGGAATTACTATCTGTGCTCCGCCAATTTATCGTATTCCATCAGCTGCAATTCATTGGCGATGCTTTGCAATAAGACCCCAAAATCATCTTGGTCGATACGGTCACTTTCGTAACTCGGAAAAATCTCCTCTATCGGAATTTTGCGATTCAAATCAATGGTAAATCGATAAAAGTCGGTAAGTAAAGCACCTTTGGCCGTCTCCAACGGTACGGCTAAAACAATAGGATCGCTATTGCCAGCCTTCACCTCAGGAACGATCCAGGGCCGAGTGGACTTGAGCACATCCAGATCCCGCTTTAGCGTAATATTCGTGCGGGGCACCCGCTTTTGATTGGTATACCATTTATCATGTACGGCATCATAGGCGTCATAGGTTTCCTGTGCTGTTTGTACAACGGCTAAACTATCCAATGTGGAAGCGATAAGCTGTGTAGCCGCAGTATTAAAAGGGCGCTTTGAACGCAAGGTCTTCATCCCCACGTGTATGCCAAGTAAATTGGAATACAGGTCCTCCACCGAAAAACTAGAAAACTTTTCCGGTACCAAAGGCACGGTCGATGCCCCATACCAGGTTGATATTTCATGCCAAAGGGAAAAGTCATAGGCAATTTTTCCCGCAAGCTGAATACAATCATCAGTATCCAACTCTGCGGGTACATTCAAATGCAGCGTTTTACGGCCTGCTTCGTTACGCAAACGCAAGACCACCGCTCCTTTACCCTTATGCGCTACAATGGTGGTGAATAAATAACGGGTCCAGTCAATTTGGTCCCGTAGGTGCGCAATGTCTATAAAACCTCCTTTATGGGAATATATGGTTCCGATGCCTTCCCGTTTATGCCCCATATAGCGATGTTCGCCCAGATCATCGATACTGATGACCTGATCGATGGATACAAAGGGTACGCCCCATACCTTCAAATCATAACCAAAAGCGCAACAGGCGCGAATGATACGTGGGGGAATCTTATCCAAATTAACCTGATCTTTCTGCGTGCGTTGCGCATGGTTGGGAACAAGAAAAAACAAACATACGAGAAGGGTCAAGCGTTTGAGGAGGATACTTAGGATATGATGGCTCTCGAACTTCATGTACTCCATAGAAATTATTACAGCTTATGACGCTCCAGCAAATCAGGATAGAGTTCGTCTTCAACCCACATAAAGTTGGGGAATATGCGAATTATTTTTTCATAACACAATTTCGCCGACTGTATTTGATCGGTAGCTTCATACGCCTGTCCCAGTGCGGTCAGCGTATTGATGTACAGCCAATTATTGACTACCAACCCTTGTTTTTCAAAGCTTTCGATCGCTTTGATATAGTAGGCGATCGCTTCCATTTTATCGCCCCCAAAAGCCGATGGGCGATAGAACATCGAATTGCCCTTTTCAATATTCCCCTGAATATTTTCCGGATCCAGTTCGATGGACTTGTTGATATACTTCATACTTTTCGGACCGAGGAAAATCGCCTTTAAACTGGAGATGCCGATTTCAAAGGCAAGGTAGGCCCCTTTGTATGCCAATAGGGTCGCGTTTTCAGGGGACTCTTCCAATAACTTTTCAATGAGCTCTTCTGATTTGTCAATATATGTTTCAGCAGTATCGTACTTTTCAGCGCCCACCAACCAAGCTGTATAGCCGTAATAATAATTGAGCAGCTCTATTTGTTCTTCCACTTTGTTGGCATCCACCTGCGCTTCGCACCCATGCATGATGGTATACCACTTATCCATTTTACCCCGCGAATACGCCTTATAAATGGAATCGCGGTACGCGTGTTGGGAAAAACCCGATTGCATTGAAAGCAACCAAGTGATGCCTACAAGCACTACTCTTGTAATATGTTGCGGCCTTTCCATATTATTTTTTTCCGTTTGTTGTTGATCAGCCCTTTGATAATGATGACAAGAAACACCAGGTGTTGCGGGAAAGCCAATACCATGTTTTGGATCACGGATTGTTGGCTCGCCAAACTTACAAAAAAGCGAATCGATAGTATGCCCAAGATATAAATGGCCAACCACCATACCCCCATCTGATCATAGATGATAAAGGGGGCAAGCGTTGTAATCAATCCGAAAGCGATCGTGACTACCACACTGTTCCCAAAAAAGTGAAATACATTTTTCGTGAATCCTTCAATGGCTGCATCCAAGCCAACATACATTCGGCAAGAAATGTCGTTGTCCCCTAAACGTGTATCACACGCCAGGTCTTTTTCTTTCAACAGTCTCATAATAGCCATATCTTCTACCTTATGTGACTTGTACCGTTCATGGGGCCATAAGGTTTTATAGGTAACGGCGTTAAACATCATGAATTGTCCGTTAGCACCGGATAAGGCCTTGCTTCTCGTCTTTCGAACTAGTGGTAAGGGTAGCAAACTCAATAGAATCCAGTTCATCAGCGGTACCGAGACCTTTTCTCCGAATGACTTCACTATTTGTTTTGGAAAAATCGATAACAAATGAAGGTTATACTTTTGAAGATGCCCGATGCTGCGCTGTAACAATTCTTTTTGCACATTGATATCCGAATCTAAAAAAAGTAATATCGTACCTGTAGCGGCCTTAGCCAATTGGTGACAGGCATAATTCTTGCCCAACCAACCTTGGGGAAGTTGCCCTCCGGTAATGATCTTAATTGCCGGGTTACGGGCTGCCCATTCTTTTAGAATATGTTCCGTTTTATCTACCGAATGGTCATCGTAAACAATGATTTCAAAATTACTGTAGTCCAAGCGTGATAATTGCCCCAGTAAAGTGCCGATATTATCTTCCTCGTTACGCGCAGGTATTAAAATGGAAACAAAGGGCTCCTTTGTCAATGGCGTGGCTTTTGGTAAATAGGCAAATGAAAGGTAGTTGACAAAGACGACCAACAACCGAATCAATAGTACTCCCAGAAGAAAATAACATACATAGATCATGTTGCCCCTAGCTTAGTAAAACATGCTTTTGCAAACCGATTAAACGCGCTTTCCACATCTTCAGCCGTGGTATCCGCGTTTATGTGCTGCGTTTCGTAATATACATGAATATCGGGTTTCAAATTTGTCCCATAATGAATAAGGTTGATATTGAACACCAATTGGAAATCATTTTTAGCGTTTTCTAAAAGGTATGAAAGTAAGCCTTTTTCAAAAATGAACTCTCGCGTATAGATACTCTTGATTTTTCCTTGCGGGAAAAACAGAAACAGGTTCTCTTTATCCTGTAAGAGTTCAACCGCATACTTGAGACTCTCCAAACTAGAGCGTTTCCCCTTGGCAATTGAACAAGCGCCGATTTTAGTCAAGAGCATATTTTTACGCAGCTCTTTTTCGAGCATCATAAAATTAAACCGCCGCTTAAAAACCTTTAGGTTCAATAAGATTTGAATAAAGCCATCGTAAAACGAAAAATGATTGCCGATCATCAGTATGGGTAATCCTTTGTCTTCGAAATGTCCCGTGTACTTTAACTTCCCAAAAAAAAAGCCTACTAATATCTTGGTATAATAGTTGGAAAATTTCACAACGAATGTACTGTGCTTGGCTCGTATCATTTTCTAATATTCATTGTGGATCGCGATGATTACAAAAAAGAAGAACTGAATAAAAAACAGCCAGCGTGCGGGTTTATTGTGTGTATTTAGTTTAAAATGTTGCATACTCCAATTAAATAGTAACGCCAATAGAAACCAGACCACATAATTACGCAGGGGTGGGTCGTTTTCCAAAAAGGACCACATGTCCATCAAAGGAGCTACTTTTTCAAGTAAGCTATCGTAAAGCAGCATCAGGGCGGCTGCCCCTAGGATGATCAAACCGTTTTTCGATGTGTATTTTGAGATAATACTATTGGAAGCATAGACTAGAAAAACCCAGTTAAGACCAATGATAATGGGCACATCGAATATTTTGAGACCAAGTCCATTGCCATATACATATTCGCCGAATACTTTGCCCGTTGCTACACCGATAATTTCGATGATAATGCTTACCACAAAGATACCCGCCAAAACCGCAATGGTCTTTGAGGTCCATCCCTTGTGATGCGAAAAGATGGCCACGGCAACCAAAACCAAAGTATACGGTGTAATCAGTACAAAGAGGTCATGTGTAAAAGGGGTAAAATACAAGCCCAGACCAACAGCGTAAAAAATGATGAACGTAATGGGCAGCCCCTCATTCACTAGATATGTAAGGATCCGATTCATCTGATAGGCGAGCATTTCATTCGTAGAAATTTTTCACTGACCGAGCGGTCCTTCCTTCGCGCAGTTGGCCCATACTTCCTGTACACGTGGCCAATGGCCAAAAACACAACTATTATACCGATCAATACTTCCTTCATGCGTTTTCCACTCTTTTAAATCGCGTTTCAAACATATGGGTCAGCGCCAATGGTAATAGAAGCAACGAAAAATTGTAAAACATGTCTTCTAAAGGAATGGAAAGAATCCGAATTCCCATGAAGACTTCAGGGTTGTAATCAAAAACCGCTTGTTCAATTCCCGTGCCTGTTAAGATTCCGTTGACAATAAAAAACGGAATGAGTAAAATAGGATATATGGGCAGGTAGTATTGTACCACTTCCCTAGCGAAAAAATAACTTAACAAAAGCACTGCCGGCAACACCAAAAAATTGACAAAAGTGTAGCTAAGCTCTCGATTCAAAAATGATACGATGACCGATAACACCACTATCGCAAATGTCAAAATCGTTGTCCAACGCTCGGATAATTTAAATTTTGGAAAATGGAATTGAATCGCATAAAAGGAGAAGGCACATGCATATGGAATAACAATAAAAAACAGGTATTCCTCTAAAGGGAGCTTGTTGATATAAATGCCCGAATTGTAAATCGGATTGAAAAACCAATAGCCCAGATGCGTAAAAACCATATCCCAAACAACAAAAACGATCATCGTAATTAAAATGGCGGGAAGTAGGTATTTCCAACGCGTATAGAGCCTAAGATTTTTCTCGAAACTCAAAGCGAGTGGTCCGGCAAGTGAAACAGTCAGTATGATCAAATAGAGCGACATAGTTCTTTGGTTTCGTATGTGCTATGCCAGTGAGAATTTATTTAGAATCGTCATTATTAGCTCACGCGAAAGTAATAATCTTTTTCAAACTCGCCTATTTTTAAATAGGTGAGCTTCCCCGATTCCAAAAACCTTTTGTAGTTCAATTACGTCACCGCTTATAGACTACGGATATATGGCGGAATTTTTCTTTTTGGTTACCCTTACGTAACATCATCACAAATCAATCGTCTTTAAAAAAAGGTGGAAAAGCATGGGCACCATAATTGCGATTATCATTCTTTTTGGAGCCATACAGGGCTTTGCGGTTTGCGTGTACCTCTACCATAAGAAAAAGGAAAATGTAAGGGCCTTTCACTTTTATTTCCTCTTTCTGTTTTCCTTAGCCTTTTTTAATTTCCTTTATGCCCTGAAATACATAGACATTGACGCTATAGGCTTTATTCCTTTGGCCGCTTTCCCTTTTCCCTATAAATATCTCATCGGAACAGGTTTTTATCTGTACATAATACATCAGATTCCAACTGAAAAAAAGAGCGCTATAAACTACCTCTTATTCCTACCTGCTTTCTGCTATGGTATCTTGAGAGCCTATTGGTATTTCGTGCTACACTCCGGAAAGGACAAAGATATCTTCTGGAACGTGTATCAAAGTGGCTTTTTCACCTACAACGAGTATGTCTATTTGCTTTTGAATCTGCTATTGGTAGGTTTGGCCATACGATTTTTGAAAAAGAACAAATCTCGACTTAGGGGAACCAATATCACCCGTAAAAACTGGGAATGGCTTCTGAAATTTTCCTATGCATTTTTGGTGTTTACTGGCCTACACCTTGTGCTCGCCGTAATTGTTCATGCCGTGGGAGATGCCTACAATGGCATCGTCTATTCCATACTCCTGATGTTGAACTCCGTTTATATTTATTGGGTCGGTTTCGAATCACTTGTCAAACTGAGGTTTTTATTCAACCGGCATACGTTAAAAGAGGAGGGTCGAGATAAAAATGAGTTTTCAGATCCATTGGCTCGAAATCTTGCCCATTATATGAACGGAGAAGAAATTTTTGTGAACAAAAATTTAAAGATGGCCGAGGTGGCCGCTTTGGTCAACAGTACGGAAAAAGAATTATCGCAATACATATACGAGACTTTTGGGGTATCCTTTTCAACCTATATCAATGAACTAAGGGTGCAAAAAGTAAAAACGCTCTTACAGGCGGAAGAACAAAAGAAGTTTACCCTCTTGGCTATAGCCGAAAATGCAGGATTTAATTCAAAATCCTCTTTTAATGCCGTATTCAAAAAAGTAACCGGCCTAACACCTACTCAGTACAAAGAAGCCCATTGCAGCTAATACGTCCATATTTTTTTTTCTGGACATTCTTACCCTCTTTTTCCTTGATAGCCCATGGGACCGCCCGTAGTTTTGATGCTGTTAACTTTAAAATTCAAAACAATGAAATCAGCAGTTTTAAGCATTCTTACGGGGCTTTTTCTTTTCATCTCCCCTGTCCATAGCCAAGGTGAGGGATTCACCTTTAAAGACAGTGTCAATACCTTGTACGACAAACTATTCGAAGAGTTGGAAGAGAACTACCTACATGCAGACAAGGTAGATTGGCCATCGGTGAAATCCTATATCAAAAAAGAGGCTTTGAAAAGTGGCACATTTCAAAAGTCGTTGGCGACTTCCGTAAAATTGTTCGACACGGTACAGGGAAACCATCTTCTGCTTTTCGCAGAAAAAGACTGGTATAAAAGTACGCTGGGCAAGCAACTGGTCAAAGACCATTTCAACCAAAGTCTGCTGGACGCCTATTCAAATAATAGAGGGTTCGAAACCAAGGTTGTCGATACGAGCTACGGCTATGTTCTCATACCCGGAATGTTACTAAAAGATGCAACCACAGCAGAACTTGATCAGGCAGCCCAGAAGATCTATGATGCTATTTTGGAAATCGACAAATCGAACGACCTAAAAGGATGGATCGTAGACCTGCGCCTGAACATTGGCGGCAACTCCAATGTCATGTTAGCCGGATTGTACCACCTACTGGGCAACGGAACGCTCTTGCTGGATTTGGATAGTAACAAAAATGCAACCACGCTTACGAGTCTTGTCGATGGTGTGCTGTATCAAAACCATAAGGTCAACACCACGGTCAAACCAACCGCCAAACCGAAGCCCAAGATTCCGGTCGCCCTCATATCCGGAATCCTTACGAACAGTGCTGGTGAGTTTGTGCTCTTGGGTTTTAGAGGTCGTAAAAATACAATCGTAATCGGTGAGGAAAGCTATGGGAGTACCACGGCCAACGACCTGTATGAACTTCCGTTCGGTATAAAAGCCGCAATTACGGAAAGCTATGGAACCGATCGATCCGCCAAATTCACGAAGACCGTCGTACCGGATATTGAAGTGATCAAACAGACCAACTTTGAAAACCTTTCCCGAGATCGGAATATTATCGAGGCCATCAAGTTTATCGAATCAAGTCAATAGATCCACAAAAGAACAGACATCCATCTATTTTGTATCTTCAGGGCAAAATCGAAGTAAATAACCTCGGGGCAAGCCCACGAGGCATTAGAAGGAAAATTAACAATGATTTCGACGCAAGCCTGCCTGTCCGGCAGGCAGGCATCGTAGCATTTTAAATCTCGATTATCGAGTAAACCGATCGCATCCATGAAACTACTGTTCGCCCAAAGATCATATGTCACTATTGCCCTCTTCTTACTGGTCCAAGGACCGGTCTTGGCTCAGGAAAAACCTAATGTCATCTTGATTTTCCCGGATAACCTCGGGGTGGGTGAAGTAGCGGCTTTTGGAGGGGCACGAGGGGTACCTACGCCCAATATTGACCGAATCGGAACCGAGGGCATACGCCTGACCAACTTCAATGTGGAGTATTCCTGTACGCCTTCTCGGATCGCTATCTTGACCGGGCGCTACGCGGTTCGGGCCGGTGAAGACTATTATGCGGGTACCACCCTATGGGAGGAAACGGTGGCCGAACGTTTAAAAACCGAAGGTTATGCGACCGCACTTTTCGGCAAATGGGATTTGGGTGCAAAAAATTGGCAGGGCAAGCGCGAACCGACCCAACAGGGTTTTGACGAATGGTACGGCATTCCCGGTACCACGCATGTATCCCAATTTCCCAGTATGGAAGGTTTTGACCCCGGCTTACAACCAGCTCCGTATATTTGGGAAGGTACCGTTGGGTCTCCATCCAAAAAGGTAAAGCCCTTTACCCCCGAGACCAGACGTACCATCGATCGCGAGGCTGCGGAAAAGGGTAAAGCATTCATCAAGGAAAATGCCAAGAAGAATACACCTTTCTTTTTGTACTATGCCATGACCCAATTGCATTTTCCCGCACTGCCCCACCCTGATAAGGCCGGTACTACCGGAGCAGGTGATATGGGGGATGCCATGGCCGATGTCGATTATAATGTGGGATTGATCTTAGATCAGCTAAAGGCATCGGGAATTGAGGACAATACCTTAGTCATCTGGTGCACTGATAATGGCGCGGAAATGAGACGCCCATGGCGTGGTTCTCCGGGCCCTTGGCGCGGGTACTACAATTCGGCTATGGAAGGTGGGGTACGAACCCCAGCCGTCATCCGATGGCCTAAAAGAATCCCTGCCGGACAGGTTTCCAATGAAATGGTGCACGAGGTAGACTTATTTACAAGTATACTCCATGCGGCCGGTGCTCCGGATACCGTACCTCAAGATCGTATCATCGATGGGGTCAACCAAGTACCCTTTTGGGAAGGAAAACAAACCCATTCCAATCGAGAAAGTGCCATTTTCACCCAACGCTTTGGACAAATTATGGCGGTCAAGTGGCGGGATTGGAAACTGTGGTATGTCTACAAAACCGAAATGCCGGATCCTGAACCGGATAATCTGGTACGCCTATTCGATCTACGTGTCGATCCCCGGGAGGAAATCGATGTGAAAGACTATTATCCTGGGGTCATCGGTATTATGGATAAACTCGTACAGGAATACGAAGCGACCTTTATCAAACATCCGAGGGTAAGTGCTAGTGCCAATGCGGCGGACCCTTACATCGCTCCCCCGATAAATTCAGGCGCGCCCGTACAAACCTATACCCGTTCGGATAGCACCACACTCGGTCCGCGAAGTGCGGCCATGGCGAATCCTGATTTTTCCGGGACTTGGTCCACTACGGTCTTGCATCGGGTGTCCGTCATCAATAGAAAAGAAGAACCCCTTATGCCCACGTTAGGCAGCGGATGGGGAGATAAGATATCGATACAACATACGCCAACCAAATTAGACGTAGAACGCGTGGTTTTTATCCCACGGGAAATTCAACAACTAGTCTCGTATCACTTTGCCCTGGATGGTTCTTCTTCCGAAAACCCCATTCAAATGGGCCGGACCGGAAAGCCGATCGTTTCGACCAGTACTTGGGAAGGTGCTAGGTTGGTCATTACGTCACAATACCCGTTTCAAGATTCCAAAAGCGGAAAGTGGCTCACAAGCAAGGTCACGCAGACCCTTTGGCTTCAACCCCCCAGCGGAACGCCATGGGAACCGACTTTAATCGTCGAAACTTCGCGCGAAGGATTGTTCGGGGGATTGACCACGACCAATCGTACCGTCTATACGAAAGGGTACCGTTAGCTGTATCAAGGCGATTGGCGATTGATAAATTCCAAAAAACAAATTCCAAATTCCAATGGCCTGAACTTGTAATCAATGTTTGGTGCTTGGGATTTGGTGCTTGATGTTTGATGTCGGAAGCTTGAAGTAAGATCTGTCAAGTCAAAGCGACTGGCGTATAGCGTATAATAAACTGCAAAACCTGAAACCTGAAACCTGAAACCTGAAACCTGAAATTTAAAACCTACCCTTTTTTGCGCTTCATTTTTTGCTCCACGACATCTACGGGATATTTGGCGGCCAGTTTGCGTATTTCATAACTGAACTCCATAAATGTTTCTTCCCATAGTTTGGCCTCTTCAGGGGTGTACTCATAAAAACCCTGGGCGTTGGCTACTCCCTTCCCTCCTGCTGCCACGATATCATCGATTAGTTTGGGCACTTCGGTGGTATTCGTCAAGGTCGGAAACAAATCCTTCATTACGGTATGATAGGCAGGTACTCCAGTGAGATCCATCCAACGGAAAACCCCCACCAAAGTCATCCAATACCCCGCATTATTGCGGCAGGCGCGGTCGACATCCGCCACCGAGGCGTAACCGTTCTCTACCAAGTGAAAGGCTTCACGGTATAGGGCATACATTAGCCGATTGGTGATGAAGCCCCGAATGTCTTTCCGTACCAATGTCGGTTCTTTTCCCCAAGCATGGGAGAGCTCATACAAGTCTTCCCCCAATTGAACATTGCTCTGCGCTCCGCAAATGATTTCCAAAAAACGGGAGATATGGGAAGGTTCGGCCCAATGCAATCCAAAAAAGCGCTCCGGATGGGTGGTTTGCTGTTGCAATAACGTAATTGGTATGGCCGAGGTGTTGCTGGCCAAAAGGCAAGTGGCGTCTACGACCGATTCGATTTTTTGATATACCGTTTTCTTGATTTCCAGGTTCTCAAGCGTACATTCTATGACCAGATAACAACTCTTAAGCTTTGTATAGTCCTCTGTAATCGTACAGCTACTCAGATGGGTGTCCGGTTCTAGCCTTGTCAATTGCTCTTTATACGATTTCTGTAAGTGGGCTTGTATTCTGGTTTCCGCATGTTTCAGGTCGTCGGGTATGGGTGCTACGGCAATGACCTGATGTCCGGCCATCAAAAGGCAGGTGGTGATACTGCAGCCCATAAGACCTAACCCTACTACCCCAATGGTGATTTCTTCTGTATGACGCTTGTTGTTCTTCATCATTTGAAATATTCTTAGTATGTCGCCCGACCACCTGACAGATCAAAGGTGAATCCGGTGGAAAAACTATTTTCCTTGCTAACGATGAATAACGCCATATGGGCCAATTCGTCCAAGGTACCGCAACGTTTCATCGGGATTTTATCCGTCATATACTTCACCTGCTCGTCGGGCATTTGCGCTACCATTGCCGTTCGAATCACGGCCGGAGCCAAGGCGTTCACGGTAATACCGGTTTCTGCATATTCCTTTCCCTGAACTTTGGTCATGGCGATTACGGCAGCTTTCGATGCCGAATAGGCCAACATACCGGCATTGCCCTCTTTTCCGGCAATGGAAGCGATATGCAATATTCGACCATAGTCTTGTTGCAGCATGAGCGGTAAGCAATATTTACTGGTCAAAAAACTGCCGACATAGTTAACATCCATTACGGCTTTAATGTTCTCAGTTGCCGCCAAATGACTTTTTACGTTGGTTTCCCCCACAATCCCTGCACTATTGATCAAGATATGAACAGCTCCAAATCGTTGATGTATCGATTGAATGGTGGTTTTAACCTGCTGTTCGTCCGTAATATCTATCGGATACACCTCATTCGGGTTTTGCAAAGAGGCCTGCAAGCCCAATAAAGTGTCCTCGTTTTTATCCAATAGGGCCAATTCGACTCCGTGTTCGGATAACTTATGGGCAATAGCCATCCCTAGTCCAGATGCGGCCCCGGTGACTATGGCCACCTTGTTCTTAAAATTGTTGAACATACTTTTTAGTTTTCCCTTTCAAGATAAGACAATCCACATTATCATGCTTCCAAAGCCAGGTCGCGGGGCAGTTAGTAGTGATTTTACCGGATAGCAGTTGTTCCGTAGCGTCTTTTTTATGCGCTCCTGATACCAAGAGTATGATTTTTTTGGCAGCTAGAATATCCTGGATTCCAAGGGTCAATCCCTGAGCTGGTTTTGACTCAGCGCCTCTTATCATATGGTGTCCTTGCGATTCAGGGGTCAGGTTTGCGATATGACAATGCGGTTGTAGTTCATCTGCGGGTTCATTAAAACCGAGATGCCCGTTCTTTCCCAGACCTAGAATACAAAGGTCAATGGGGCCCTCGCGATTCAACCATTCCTGAACTCGTTTACATTCCCGTTCCAGGGATTTCACATTTACATTAAAGCTTAGGTAGCGCGCTATCGGAATTTTCAAGGGTTGTAGTATATAATCGTTGATGTATGAATGACATGAACCTTCGGTAGAGGAAAGTCCGATCCATTCATCCAAGGGAATGATTCTTGCATTGGCAAAGAACTTGTCATGCTTTGCCAAATGACGATAAAGAGGTTTTGGAGAACTTCCGGTGGCTGTACAGAGCAGGGCATTCGTTTTGCGCTTTACTTCCTGTAAAACCAACTCGGCCGCTTGCTGCCCCATAGTTTCCTCACTTTCGAAGTATTGGATTCTCATGAGACCTCTTTTGTTTTAGCCGATTCCACTAATTTCAGGGTAATCCAGCCACATACTATACCCACAAGTATCAATACCAGTGCAATACTATAACTACCTAATACCAAATGACCTACACTAAATAAAATACTATTTAAAAATATTACGCCAAAGACAAAACCCAACCAAGAATCCCGTGAGCTACTTTTATCCACGAGCTCGGGAACTTGTTCGGCTATAGGCTTCCACCATCCTTTTGGACGAACTTTGATATAAAAAGCAAGTAGCTTTTCGTTGTCCACCGGTTTCGTAACGAAGGTGACCACCAAACTAATAACCGTACACAGTAAAAGAATGACCGTGGCCCTGATTAGAGCCACGTCATCTTGATACCATCCATTGACCACGGTCAAGGCCTTGTCATTGATCCACCCAAAGCTATGCATCCATTTCACCCATAAAAACCCGTTGGCCAGCACCAGAGCCGAGACCATACTTGCAATTTCGGACCAAGCATTGATACGCCACCAAAACCAACGAAGCATCAATATAATGGCAATACCGGACACAATTTCAATGATATATATCCATGCGCCTGCAATACTATCCATTTGCCATGCAGCGATGGCCGAAAGCAACAATAACAGTACAATACTCACTCGAGACACCAATAAATAATGGCGGTCATCTCCTTTTGTATTCATAAACCGTTTGTAAATATCATTTACCATATACGACCCGCCCCAACACAAATGCGT
Source organism: Maribacter corallii (assembly GCF_047345415.1). Lineage (NCBI taxonomy): Bacteria > Pseudomonadati > Bacteroidota > Flavobacteriia > Flavobacteriales > Flavobacteriaceae > Maribacter > Maribacter corallii. The sequence goes on along the minus strand of NZ_JBLFEP010000003.1, from coordinate 450,533 downwards.
ATCAATGGTACTCATAAAAGCAGCCATAAAGGCTGCGACTAAAAGTCCCTTGAGGCCGACGGGCAAGACCGCATTGATCATCATTGGATAGGCTAATTCAGGGTCGGCCAAAAGTGCTTCCGAAGCCTCTGAAATGGGTAAAATAACAATGGAACCAAGACCGACCACAATCCATGGCCATGTCAAGATCACGACACCTGCCACCGCAAACCAAAGTGAAGCTTTGATCGCATGTTTTTCGGTACGGGCAGAAAATAAGCGTTGTACAATATAGCCATCGCCCTGTGCTTGCCCCAACCATAGTACACCAATAAGGCATACAAAAGCGATCATCTCGGTAGCCCCGATATGGGACAAATCGGGAAACATGTCCAACACACCCGCCGGCGCATCGGATCTTGCGGCAATTTGAGTAGCCAGTGCCGTTGGCCCCCCGACTTGAATAAGTACCAAAACTGCAAGTATCATCGTACTAATGACGCCTGCGGAAAAATGCAGCATATCTAAAATCACCACACCTTTAATGCCTGAAGTCAGTGTGTGCACTAAGGCAAACGTCAAGGTAATACCGAGAGCGAATTCAGCACTCCAGCCTAGCATAATATTCGAAAATTTGAGCATGGCGAGAATCACCCATCCCATGGAAATGCAGTTTTTGAAAACTCCGAAAAAAGCGGCCGTAAACCCTCGAAGCACGGAAGCCGATTTACCACTGTAGCGCAGTTCGATCATTTCGGCATCAGTCAAAATCTCAGCTCTACGCCAATATTTGGCATAAAAGAATACCATCATCATAATACCTGCGCCCAAATACCACCATAGCCAATTGCCATAAATACCTTTACTGCGAACTAAGGCAGTGACCGCCAACGGAGCATCTGTGGCAAACCAGGTCGCAGCAATTGAAGTTCCCAAAAGCCACCAAGGCAAATTGCGACCTGCTACAAAAAAATCCGTTATGTTCTTCGATTTGTGCTTTACGACAAAAAAGGCGAGACCTATTGCCAATAGCAGGTATGCAAAAATCACGGCCCAATCTAGGAATTCAAGTCCCATAGGCAGCTAGTTTTTGGAGTTGGAGATCTCTATGCATTTAATGGAGCGGAGGTAATACCTCTTTTTGCAAGGTCAACATTTCATTGCACATATCAATGGCATTTCGATAAGAGTCTACCGTAGGTTCAATAAGAATAGCTTGCAACAATTTATCCTTTGATTGTTCATCATAGGCCTCTACCAGAAGTTGATGAATACTGGCATGCAAGCGAATTGTTGCCGCTATACCTTCGGGTATCGGCTGCATCGCAACAGGCTGAATTCCGTCAGTATCGCAATAAGCCGGAAGCTCCACCACTAAATTATCGGGTAGATTCGGAATAGCTCCTTTATTCGGTACATTGACCGCTTCAAGCCATTGCCTTTCATTACTAATAACCGATTCCATAATTTGCGTGGCTATCTCACCAGAACTCTTAAAGCTACCATCTTCGTTCTGTAGTTGCAGTTCTTCCGTACTTCCTACCGGTAGTAATTTCTTAGTCCAGTCTTTGGTCCATTTCCGTTCATAATCCACCCGATCAACGGTATACACGCCTTCCGGAATTTGATTGTTTTCCCAAGGATGACCATCCGAAGGGTCATAGAAAAATTGCAATTGCGGAATCACAAATTCTTCTGCCCAACGAATATATTCCCCATAATGATTGGAAGCGGGTGAAGGCCACTGTCCGAATCTGCGAAACAGAATTCTGCCCAAGGCCAATTCATGCCATTTCGCCAACCAATCGCCTTCTTGTTCGACAGCTCGTAATTTCGGGTACAAATCCTCACCTGTAGATTTATGCTTAATCTCTTGAAACCATGTGAAGTGATTCATACCACATGCTTTGGTTTGTAATTCATCTAGGGGAACCTGTAATAATTCGGATAACTGTTCACGCCCCATAAAAACACCATGGCATAGGCCCACAGTTTGTATTGTGGTCAATCGTGTTACCGCCTCACATATTTTATGTTCCGGATTGGAGAAGTTCAAAAGCATCGCATTTGGGCATAACCTTTCCATGCTGCGGGCCAAATCCATAATCACCTTTATATTTCGCAGTGCATGAAAGAGCGAGCCAACTCCCCCATTTTCGCCGTAAACTTGTTTGAAACCATACTTTCTGGGAATATGAAAATCCTGCGCCCAATAGACATTTCGGTCTTTTTCAAGAGCACAAATAACAAAATCAGCTCCTTTAATGGCTTCATCCCTGTCTGTAGTAGCAATAATATGGGCTTGGCGCTTCAGCTTCTCATTGACATATTCGCCATGTTTGACCACATGGTCCAAATGGTTTTTCTCGATATCCATGAGATGAATCTCCAAACCATTCTTACATAGTGTCGTGCTCATTAAAATGTCTTGCACGATTATCGGTCCGAATTGCAAGCTGCCTGCACCGATATAGGCTATTTTGACCATGTATTTTCTTTTGATAGCTAGTGATTGCTAAATATAGAAGGATTTTACACCAGAAACAAATTGCCACACCTTAGTGTCTTGAAACTCAAAGGGGTCTATTTAATTGAAGATACCTGGCTATTCTGCAGGGAATTGATCTTGGATATCTTTGACAATCCTATACAAATCCGGAATCACGTTTCGGGCCAATTTTGAATTCCCATTCAAAAGCACACAAATACCCAGATCGGTATCAGGAAAAAGGGCGATTTCGTTTCGGTAGTTGTTCACACTGCCACCATGGTGCCAAACGGTCGTTTTTTTAGGGGAATCCGATTGCTGAAACTCATGTATGCGCCATCCAAACCCATAAGAGGACTGTACATGACCCTGCCAACGTTGGTAGTACTTGTTATTGTAGTTCAAGGCGACAAAAGGTTCAAAGACATCTTGTATCGCATCTTTTGGCATCACCTCGGGCCGATGCCCCAACAAGAAGCGCATCCATTTGGCCATATCGAGGGAGCTTGCGTTGATTCCACCTGCGACGACTGCGTTGTAATATCGATCCCGTAGAGGTAAACTTCTCCATCCCTTTCGCCTTTTGGAATGCGGCATGGCCACATTGTCGCTCTCCAGTAGTGTACTATGGTCCATCGATATGGAAGACATTCCCAGCGGCTCGAAAAAGCGTTTGCGCAAGAGGGTCTTGACATCTTTACCTGTCGCCCGCCGCACTACTTCCTGACTTAAGGAAAACATGGCATTTTGATAACTGTACATTTGCCCCGGTTCACTTATCGGCTTTACTTCATTGAAACGTGATGCAATTTTTTCTACGGAAAGTCCGGCCTCTACCAAATTGGTAAAGCTGTGATAGGGTGTTCCTGACGTATGCGATAAAATATGGGATAGCTTTACTTTTTGGGTATGTTGTTCATCCCCAAATTTGAACTCGGGCAGGTATTCGACTACCTTGTCATTGAAGTCCAATTGCCCCTCTTGTTTTAGATCTGCCATCAAGACCCCACCGAATCCCTTTGAAAGGGAACCTAGCCGAAATACGGTTTCTCCATCGACCCCGGCAGCGCCTCCAATGCTTCGCTTGCCATACCCCTCGGAAATCAAAATGGAATCACCTTTTACGATACTAACCCCGGCACCTACCATGGTTCCTGATTGTATCGCTTTTTTAAAATATCCTGCCAAGGCTTTTTGAAGCCTTTCTTGACGTGATCTATATAATTTGATTTCTTTTTTGGAGACCGAAATACGTGTGGTCATCACTTCTACGCCGATGTCTTTTGCCTCGCGTGCAGATTCGCTCTTCAGCACATTAAGTGCCAATACCGTAAACAAGGCTGCGATGACTACAACACCGCCAACCAAGAATTTTAATTTACTCACAGGTCAAGTTTAAGGTTTGGTATGATACGGACCAAGCCGCATCTGGTATATCCATAACTGAAAAAAGGACTGTTTTAGTATACAAAACATGCCATGGGGGACATTCAAACTTAACCAAGTTTTGTCAAAACCGGAAACAATTCTTGCCAAAGAAAACCTAAGACATGCATGTTTTACGTTAAAAATACCTCAGGGCCATCCATCTGTTTTCCGTTTTGGCGAAAAGCCATGAAGAAACAGTAAGAATAAACCTCTAAAGCATCTGAAACAGAGAAATTGATCTAAAAGTGTTTGTATGAGGTAGTACTTATGGAGTCACGGACTATGGTCTAGTTCTAAGTCTTGAATCTGCCTGTTCTTTTTACGAAACCAAGGTCGAATTTTCTCTGAAATCAGTTAACTTCAAAATCTAGATAACCCATAAGCCGCTACTGATGTCAAAATGGAAGTATTTTTATTTCGGATGGATCGCATTATTGTTAGTTGGTTGTGGAGCACCCGCTTCCAAGGACGAGCGTCCCAATATTGTCTTGATCATGTCCGACGACATGGGATATTCGGATATCGGATGCTTTGGAGGGGTCATCGAAACCCCTGTGTTGGATGGTTTGGCCGAAAACGGCTTACGCTATACCCAATTTTATAATACTGCTCGCTGTTGTCCTTCGCGGGCGGCCTTGTTAACTGGTGTTTATCCGCATCAAGCGGGAATCGGCCATATGGTCAATGATCATGGAAATGATATTTATAATGGCGATTTGAGCGCAAAAGCCGTAACGATTGCCGAAGTTTTACGACAAGCCGGTTATGCAACGTATATGTCCGGAAAATGGCACGTGACTCCATATAAGCCCAATGAAGCGCATCCCTCTAAGGAAAATTGGCCCTTGCAACGCGGGTTTGATCGATTCTTTGGTACCATTCACGGAGCGGGAAGTTTTTATGACCCCAATTCACTGACACGCGACAATGATTTCATAGCACCATCAAAAGATTTCTATTATACCGATGCGATCTCGGACAATGCCGTCTCCTTTATTGAAAATAACGAGCCAGATACTCCATTTTTTCTCTATGTGCCGTATACCGCGGCGCACTGGCCGATGCACGCAAAACCAACGGACATTGCAAAATATAAAGGGAAATTTGATTCGGGCTGGGATGTGATGCGAGTGGAAAAGTACACTCAGATGCTAGACTTAGGGCTACTAAGACCTGAATGGCCGTTACCTGAAAAGGATGGCATACCCGATTGGGAGGAAACACCACATCAAGATTGGTACAGCTCGCTCATGGAAGTCTACGCGGCCATGGTCGATAATATGGATCAAGGCATCGGGCGTATCATGAGTGCTTTGGAAGCCAAGGGACTTCAGGAAAATACCTTGGTCTTCTTTCTACAGGACAATGGCGGTTGTGCGGAAGAATTTGGTTTTCGTGCGCAAATCGAGCCAAATCACAAGGACGTATCAATGGATTCGATTCGACCCATGGGCGACGATGAACTACAGACCCAAATGGTTCCTAAATACACACGGGACGGAAAACCCGTACTATCTGGAATAGGCCTTCAACCCGGAACTGCCGACACCTATCTCGGCTATGGAAAACCTTGGGCCAACGCGAGCAATATTCCGTTTCGGATGTACAAACACTGGGTTCACGAAGGGGGCATCGCCACTCCCTTAATCGTACACTGGCCTAAAGGTATTGCCTCAAAAAATGAATTCCGAAACCAACCCGGACATCTCATCGATATTATGGCCACCTGCGTGGATGTGGCCAATGCCAACTATCCAAAAAACTATCATACGAATTCAATTGTGCCCATGGAGGGCATCTCTTTGGCACCTTCTTTTGAAAAAAAGCCGTTGCAAGAACGCACGCTCTTTTGGGAACATGAAGGCAACAAGGCCGTCCGGTCCGGGAACTACAAACTGGTTTCAAAATGGAATGAGCAGAGCGAATATGCCTGGGAACTATATGATATGAACTCCGACCGAACCGAAACCAAAGACCTATCACTTCAAATGCCCGAAAAAGTAAAGGAAATGGAACAGCTATGGCAGGATTGGGCAAAAAAAGTGGGTGTACGCAACTGGACAACAAAAGAATTGGTCGAATGAGGACACTCGGCATATTTTCGGTTCTGTTGACAGGTATTCTTATCCTCTACGCCTGTGGTGGGCAAAAGAGCAGGAGTCTAAAGCTTGTTTCACCTTCCACTATGGAGGACATCTACGATACCATCAAAACCCCATATAAATACGGGGTAGTTTTTCAGCACCCTGATACCACCAAATTGATCGACTCCCCAACTATTTTCCGAAAAGATGGCCAATGGCACATGACCTATATTGTTTTTGACGGGCAAGGCTATGAGACTTGGCTAGCGCAAAGTCCGGATTTGCTCCAATGGGAATCAAAAGGCAAACTTTTATCGTTTACCCAAAACACTTGGGATGCCAATCAAAAGGCAGGTTATGTCTCTTTAGTCCAGTATGATTGGGGAGGGGATTATGGCGTTGAAAACTACAAAGATTCGTATTGGATGACCTATTTGGGCGGCAATAGCAGCGGATATGAAAAGGGTGTCTTGAAAATTGGTCTGGCACAGACCGACGACCTGACGCAGGTGCAGCTATGGAAGACGAAACAGGCGCCAGTGCTTTCACCGAATGATGAAGATGCCCGTTGGTTCGAAAACAAAACCATCTACAAGAGTCTCGTCATTAAAGACACGCTCTCACATACGGGCAGCCCCTTCGTGATGTTCTACAATGCGAAAGGAGATGGGGATTTTGAAAGTATAGGTATGGCTGTCTCAGATGATATGTTAAATTGGAAACGCTATGGTGAAGATCCCGTAATCACGCGTAAAAAAGGTATTTGCGGGGATGCTCAAATTACCAAAATCAATGATGTGTACGTAATGTTCTATTTTGGTGCCTTTTGGAAACCTGGAGCTTTTGAACGTTTTGCTTGTTCGTATGACCTGATCAACTGGACAGATTGGACCGGACCAGACCTAATCGCGCCATCGAAGGATTACGATAGGGAATATGCACACAAGCCATGGGTCATCAAATGGAACGGTATCGTCTACCACTTCTACAATGCGGTCGGCAACCAAGGACGGGTCATCGCCTTGGCAACCTCAAAACAGGTTTCCAGCGATTAAAAAATGTTTTAAAGAATATAATCCGTGCTCACAAAATTGGACAGCCGTGTCTCCAACAATTTCTCAAGAATCTCATTGTTGAGCGCATTGTCTTTTGAAGCCACAAAAGTTCGAATCGAAAAGGACCGCAGGGCATCATGAACACTTAACGTCGCCACAGCCGAATCTTTTCTGCCAGTAAACGGATACACATCCGGACCACGTTGACACGAGCTATTCAGATTGACACGGCAAACCAAGTTGGCCAGGGTGTCGATCAAGGGAGCTAGGGTATAGACATCCTTACCGAACAGGCTCACTTGTTGTCCATAATTACTCTCGGCCATATCATCCAATGGTTGTTCAATATCGTTGAAAGCCAAAATGGGAATAATCGGCCCAAATTGCTCTTCTTGATAGACTCGCATATCCTTGGTTACTGGATAGACCACAGCAGGCCAGATGTAATTATCAAAATGTTGCCCGCCTTTTTCATTCAGCACCTTGGCTCCTTTTTCAATGGCGTCGTCCAATAATTCTTGAATATAGGCTGGCTTTCCGGCTTCGGGCAAAGGGGTGAGCTTCACGCCTTTCTCCCAGGGGTTGCCAAACGGAAGTTTGTCTACTGCTGCGCTAAAACGTTCGTTGAACTCCTCCACGATTTCTTCATGTACATAAACCACTTTTAAGGCCGTACACCGTTGTCCGTTAAAGGAAAGGGTGCCCGCCAGACATTCATCGATCGTCAAATCCAAATCGGCATCCGGTAGCACAATGGCAGGATTTTTAGCTTCAAGTCCCAATACGAGCCGCAGGCGGTTGCTCTTCGGATGCTGTTCCTGTAAAGCGTTTGCAGAGGAACTATGACCGATTAGCGCGAGTACATCCACTTTACCGGTCTTCATAATCGGCCCTGCAATGGCCCTGCCTCGCCCGAATACAACATTGACTACCCCTTTGGGAAAACTTTCTTGAAAGGCCTCTAATAAAGGGGTTATCAGCAATACCCCGATCTTCGCGGGTTTAAAAACGGCCGTATTGCCCATTAATATGGCAGGTATCAGCAAACAAAAGGTTTCGTTTAGTGGATAGTTATAGGGCCCTAAACAGAGTACGACCCCGAGCGGACCTCTTCTAATATGTGCCAACACCTCCGATTTCTTTTGGAATTTGGCGGAGTCTCGATCTAGGTTCTTATAGTTCTCTATGGTATCATTGATGTATTCGACGGTACGATCGAACTCCTTTTCGGAATCGGGCAATGTTTTCCCGATTTCCCACATGAGCAGTTTGACCACTTCTTCGCGTTTGGTCTTCATTTTCTCGACAAAACGCTCCATACAGGAAATCCGGTCCCTGACACGCATGGTGGGCCAAGCGCCTTGACCTTTTCCGTAGGCCCGAACAGCGGCTTCCAATGCCTCCAATGCTTCCGTTTCGCCCATATCAGGGGCGCTGCCCAAAAAGGTGGGGGCGTAGCTTTCCGTAACCGAAATCGTCGAATAGACTTCCGCTGTTTTACCCGACCATTCTTTGAGTGTTCCGTCGACCAAATACTGTCGTTGATCGATGGTTTCAGTGATTTGGTAAGCTGCAGGTATTTCAGGTGTGTTCATCTCGATGCGTTTTTCAAATTTCCATAAATTTAAAAGACCCACAGGAAACCCGTGGGTCCTTATTGCCCTTTCCCTTATGGGGGGAACTCGCCTATCCACTGATAGACTTAAGAAAAAGGCCTATACGATTGGCTTCATCGCGGTCATGGACTCCCTAAGGCGCGCCCCCACGATTTCTACCGGATGCTCTCTAAGTACTTTATTGACGTGAATCAATTTGGCATTATCCACGCCATTACCTTCACCATACCCCTTACCGATGACATCGGTATCTATTTTTGTCATAAAATCGGCCAATAACGGTTTACACGCATGGTCGAACAAATAACATCCGTATTCAGCGGTATCCGAAATGACACGGTTCATTTCAAACAGTTTCTTTCTGGCAATGGTATTGGCAATCAAAGGCGTTTCATGCAAGGACTCATAATAAGCGGACTCACCGATGATTCCGGATTCGGTCATACTTTCATAAGCCAGCTCTACTCCTGCCCTGACCATGGCTACCATCAACACCCCATTGTCATAATATTCTTGTTCGGAAATCTCCACATCGGCTGCGGGTGTCTTTTCAAATGCGGTCTCCCCAGTGGCAGCTCTCCACCCCAATAGATTTTTATCGTCATTGGCCCAGTCTTCCATCATGGTTTTCGAGAAGTGTCCGGTCATGATATCATCCATGTGCTTGTGGAACAATGGGCGCATGATATCCTTTAATTCCTCTGAAAGTTCAAAGGCCTTTATTTTCGCCGGGTTGGATAGGCGGTCCATCATATTGGTTATTCCACCATACTTCATCCCTTCCGTAACGGTTTCCCATCCGTATTGGATCAATTTGGATGCGTAACCGGCATTCACTCCTTTTTCGATCATCTTATCGAAGCACAGAATACTTCCGGTCTGCAATAAACCACAGAGAATGGTCTGCTCACCCATCAAATCGGATTTGACCTCGGCAACGAAAGACGATTCCAAAACACCGGCCCGATGGCCTCCTGTACCCACGGCATAGGCCTTCGCCTGCTCCAATCCCTTACCTTGTGGGTCGTTGTCGGGGTGCACTGCAATCAAGGTCGGTACCCCGAACCCTCTTTTGTATTCTTCACGTACTTCAGAACCCGGACATTTGGGTGCTACCATAATGACCGTCAAATCTTCCCGAATCTGCATTCCTTCCTCTACAATATTGAAGCCATGGGAATACGAAAGTGTTGCGCCTTGTTTCATTAAGGGCATCACCGTACTCACCACATTGGTATGTTGCTTATCAGGAGTAAGGTTAATGACTACATCGGCATTCGGAATCAATTCTTCATAACTGCCAACTGTAAACCCGTTTTCCGTCGCGTTTAAATAGGACTGTCTTTTCTCTGAAATCGCAGCTTCACGTAACGTATAGGAGATATCTAATCCTGAATCGCGCATGTTGAGTCCTTGGTTCAATCCTTGTGCCCCGCACCCTACAATTACGATTTTCTTTCCTTTAAGTGCGGATACGCCATCAGAAAATTCGTTTGACTCCATGAATCGACATTTACCGAGTTGGGTCAATTGGTCCCTTAAGGATAGCGTATTGAAGTAATTTGCCATAATAGTATTCTCTTTGTGTCTTCCCGTATCGGGAAAATGTATATTAAGGTTATTATTTAATTATTCTTGTTCTTGAAATTCATTTAACATTGCCGTAATTCTCATTTCCGATTTTGTGACGGCAATTCTACCCGAACGCACAAATTGCATGATGCCAAAGGGTTCAAAAAGGTCGTGCATTTCATCGATTTCGTGTTTTCTTCCTGTCTTCGCCAAAACGAAAAAATCGCGTGAGACCGTTACGATCTGTGAATTGCTCTCTTTGATGATATTTTGAATTTGACGCTCATCGAACAAAAGGCTACTCGCGATTTTAAATAAGGCCGATTCTTGATAAATGGTCTCCTCATCCGTATGGTAAAAGGCTTTGATGACCTCGATTTGTTTTTCAATTTGCCCTACTATCTTGCGTGTCCAGTCCTCCGTGATATGCACGACGATAGTGAATTTCGAGACGCCCGATATTTCCGATTTCGAAACATTCAAACTCTCGATATTGATGTGTCTTTTCAAGAATATTCCAGATATTCTATTCAACAATCCTACGTTATTTTCGGAGTAGACCGAAATAGTAAACCACTGTTTTTCCATGTTATTTATATCACAACTATTTTGTTCGCACCGCGATAATCAAACCTGTGGACCAATTCATTTTGGTCAGGTTGAAATCATCTCGTTTTTCTAAATAATCCACCAATCTATTGACGTGGTTCTCATGCCCTTCCGGCCAATTTGGCTGAGCTCTCATATCATCTATAATATAAAACCCACCGATCTTCACCATGCGCAATACGTCATCGATTTCACTGTATTTTCCAGGCCAGGCATCGGCAAAAATCAAGTCGAACTCAAGATTTTTATGTGCCTTTATCCACTTGGCACCATCTTCACAGACAATATCAAGTCGATTATCGTTCCCGAAATAGTGTTTCGCGATTTCAATAAGTTCTGGATCATTGTCAACAGTAGTCAAGCGTGCCTCTTCACCCATACCATCGACCATCCATGCTAGGCTTAATCCGATCCCGGTACCCAATTCGAGAAAACTTCCTTTTGGCTTGGAAGCCATAAGTGTTTTCAACAGTGTTCCGATATACAGGTCAGATGACATGGTAAATCCGATTTCTTCGGATTTACGGACTATCTCAGAATGTATGCTCGGAATATCCGAAATATAGGAATCGTTCACTGGATCTATATATTACTAAATGGCGTATTCTTTGTTTTTACCTGTTTTTCTAATCGCTATTATTTCAATCGAATATCGGAAACCGACGCTCCTGAAGGAATCATTGGAAACACGTTATCTTCTTTTTCGACTTTCACCTCTAAAAAATAGGGTTTGTCGGAAGCGATCATTTCGGCTACGGTCGATTTCAAATCTTTGCGTTCGCTTACACATTTGGCCTCAATATGATAGCCCTCGGCGATTTTCACGAAATCAGGATTCACCATGACCGTGGATGCATAGCGGCTTTCGAAGAACAGTTCTTGCCACTGTCTGACCATACCAAGATGATCGTTGTTCAATACTACGATCTTCACCGGTATCTGATGTTGGAATATGACCCCCAACTCTTGTATGGTCATTTGATATCCGCCATCACCTATAATGGCAACGACCTCACGCTCCATAGCCCCCATTTTGGCTCCGATGGCTGCCGGAAGGGCAAAACCCATAGTTCCTAATCCCCCTGAGGTGATGTTACTCTTTGAATCCTCGAATTTGGCATAGCGACAAGCGATCATTTGATGCTGTCCTACATCCGTAACGATAACTGCCTTATTTTTGGTCGCCAAATTGATTTCCTCGATTACCTCACCCATCGTCAGTCCAGGCTTTGTCGGATGGATATCATTTTTGATGACCGTGTCGAATTCAATTTGATACTTTTCCTTAAACACATTATGCCAAGCCTCATGACTATTTTCATTTATTAACGGAAGCAATAGTTTTAAGGTTTCTCGCGCATTCCCCAAAACGGCTACATCGGCTTTTACATTCTTATTGATTTCTGCTGGATCGATTTCAAAATGAATCACCTTCGCCTGCTTGGCATAGGTATCCAAACTACCCGTAACGCGGTCATCAAATCGCATACCGATGGCCAATAGTACGTCACACTCATTGGTGAGTATATTCGGCCCGTAATTTCCATGCATCCCTACCATGCCCACATTCAATGGATGACTGGTCGGTATGGCAGATTCACCCATGATGGTCCATGCTGCAGGAATGCCTGCTTTTTCGATCAACGCCTTCAATTCTTCTTCCGCCTCTCCTAGAATGACGCCTTGACCCCAAACGATATAGGGCTTTTTGGCGGCATTGATACTATTTGCAGCGCTTTTGATCGCACTCATATCCGGTTTCGGCACGGGCTTATAACTGCGCACACCGGTACATTTTTCATAGGTAAAATCCAGCTCATCAAATTGGGCGTTCTTTGTAATATCCACTAAAACAGGGCCTGGACGCCCAGATTTCGCGATATAAAACGCCTTTGCCATTACCTCGGGAATTTCCGAAGCCTTGGTAATCTGGTGATTCCATTTCGTCACCGGTGTTGAAATACCGATGATATCCGTTTCTTGAAAGGCATCGGAGCCCAACAGATGCCTGGGTACTTGCCCTGTCAAGCAGACCATCGGGGTCGAATCGATTTGCGCATCTGCCAAACCGGTGACCAGATTGGTTGCTCCGGGACCTGAGGTAGCCATGGCAACACCAACCTTACCCGAAACCCTAGCATAGCCTTGGGCCGCATGGGTCGCTCCTTGTTCATGTCGTGTTAGAATATGGGTCAGTTTATCCTGAAATTTGTAGAGCTCATCATAAACAGGCATTATCGCACCACCAGGGTACCCATAAAGTAAATCGACACCTTCGGCCAAAAGGCAGTGGATTATTGCTTCGGCCCCACTCATACGGGTGCCTTTTTGCTGTTCCGCCTTTGGCTTAGCCTCATTGGCGGATTGGTTTTTTTCTTTTACTGTTTCCATATTCCAAACTCAAGTTCAAGTACGACGTAGTGACTCCGTAAGATACGTGTCATCACTTTGTGTACTTTTTTATTAAAACTCATCGGTTACACATCCCTGTGCGGCCGAGGATACAGAGCGTGCATACTTATACAACACGCCTTTTTTAAATTTTAGCTCCGGTTCTACCCAGTTTTCCTTTCGTCTTTTCAGTTCCTCCTCTGAAACGTCCACATTTATCGAATTGGTCTCCGCATCAATGGTAATCGTGTCACCATCCTCTACGAGTCCAATGACTCCTCCTTCTTGCGCTTCGGGCGAAATATGTCCTACGACAAAGCCGTGCGTACCACCGGAGAAGCGACCATCAGTAATCAACGCAACCTCCTTGCCTAGACCAGCGCCCATAATGGCAGCGGTCGGTTTTAACATTTCGGGCATACCGGGACCTCCTTTAGGACCTTCATAGCGAATCACTACGACGTCTCCTTTTTGAACAAGTCCTGTTCGAATGCCATCATTCGCATCGTATTCACTATTGAAAACCTTGGCTTTTCCCTCAAAACGCAGTCCTTCTTTTCCTGTAATTTTAGCTACTGAACCATTTTGGGCCAAATTGCCATATAACATTCGTAAATGCCCGGTGGCCTTAATCGGTTTGTCTAGCGGGCGGATGACATCTTGGCCTTCTTCCAGATCAGGAACGTCCGCCAAATTCTCGGCCAAAGTCTTGCCTGTAACGGTCATACAATCACCGTGAAGTAAGCCGTTTTTCAATAGGTATTTCAACAAAGCCGGTATTCCACCCACTCTGTGCACGTCTTCCATCAAGTACTTTCCACTAGGTTTCAAATCGGCAATGAACGGAGTAGTGTCACTGATATGTTGAAAATCTTGTAATGTAAATTCAATATCGGCGGCTCTTGCAATTGCTAAAAAATGCAGCACCGCATTGGTAGAGCCTCCTGTTATGGTCACAAGTCTAATGGCGTTTTCCAATGATTTTCGAGTCACGATGTCCAAAGGTTTGATGTCCTTTTCAATGAGTGTTCGCATCTGCTTCCCTGCCGCCACACACTCGGCCTCTTTGTTGTCACTTATCGCAGGATTGGAAGAATTGTAGGGCAAAGCCATTCCTAATGCCTCAATAGCCGAGGCCATAGTATTGGCTGTATACATACCTCCACAGGCCCCCGCACCCGGGATCGACTTCTTAATAATCGATTTGAACTCGGATTCTTCCATGGTACCGGCTACTTTCTCGCCCCATGCTTCAAAAGCGGAGACAATATCCAATTTCTTATCGTTATGACATCCCGAAGCAATTGTTCCGCCATAAACCAAAATAGCGGGGCGATTCAATCGTAACATCGCCATTAAAGCGCCAGGCATATTTTTATCGCATCCGACTACCGTCACCAAGCCATCGTATGACATCCCTTGAACAACGGCCTCCATTGAATCCGCGATGATATCACGAGAAGGAAGGGAAAAACGCATACCAGGGGTACCCATCGAAATACCATCACTTATGCCGATGGTATTGAAAATAAGTCCGACCGTCTCTTTCGAGTTCACCCCCTCTTTCACCAATTTTGCAAGATCGTTCAAGTGCATGTTACAGGGGTTGCCCTCATAACCTGTACTGGCAATACCCACCAGTGGCTTTTCGAAATCCGCATCGGTAAACCCAATAGCGTATAACATGGCCTGTGCCGCTGGCTGTGTTGGGTCTTGGGTTACATTCTTACTGTATTTGTTTAATTCCATTATCGTGTTCTATTCCGGTTTTTATTCGCACATCTCAGCGCTTATTAACAAATATAGAAGTTTCCTAAAGCCCGCGTTTTAACCAAAACAGGTGGATGTAAAGTCAATTTTGCCATATTTTAGCCAACTCCTTTATTTACAATAGGTTAAACCTTCTATTCATACCATATTCATGCATTAGATCGGACTTTGGATTGTTCCTAAAAAAGAAAGCCTGTATCGGGTTTCGATACAGGCTTTCTTGACAATGAAAATCCATATCATCCCGTTATGGGACAATAAGAAGCACATTGACTACTACTTTATTTATTTTCATTACTACAATGATAGGTAAAAATTAGCAGTTGAAAAAAATCAGGCCCTTAAAAGTTTGAACGCGATAGCATCTCCGAACTTTTTCTGTGCCAAAACGGAAATCGCCTTGTCGGAAAGCTGTAAAATTCTCGGATATCCGCCGGTCGTTTGACCATCTTTCATCAGAATAATCAATCGTCCGGAAGGCGTTAACTGCACGGTGCCCGGTAAAGTGGCGGAAGTCAACATTGTAAGTTGATGTCCCTCAATGGTATCGGCCAATTGGTAGGCCATACGATTATTCTCTTTCGCTACGTTGAATTCGCCAGCGAAAAGCCGCTCTAATTGTTTGTCATGCAGTTGTTCGAATTCAGGGCCTTTCGACACCTCCAAGATCGTTTCATCCAAAAAAGAATCGACCTTAATTTCCGATATTTTGGGTTCAAAGATGCTCACACCATCATAAGGCACCTCCGCCCTATCGCTCAAACAATTTTTAATGGTCACCGGAAAGTATTGAGATCGGCTCATCAAGATGGAGTCGGTCTTAAAACCATCTTTTACCGCCAAATAATTTCGAAACCCTTTTTTCAATCGTCCATACGATAGAATATCACCAGCTTCGACTTTGTGTATCTTATAATGTTGGATCGGATTGTTGTTCAAGGTTACCGAAATTTCGGCACCGCCTAAGCAGATATAGGTGGGTGCCTCAAATTCAATGGTGGGTCCTGTCATGGTCATCTCCATTAAGGCTGCGTTTGGTTCATTCTCCAGTAGCAAGTTGATTTTTGTAGCGGAGAACGAATCCATGAAGCCGGAAACCGGAACGCCCTTGTCCAGATAACCGAAGCGACCTTCATCTTGAATACTGGTGAAAAATCCTGATTTTAGCAGTCTAAGCATCCAACTTGATTTTTTCCAATTTATAAATCCCGACCTCCCCTTCTATTTTATGCAGGTCGTATTCGGCTTTTTCTATAGCATAAAACTGCACCTTGTCTCCTACATTTACAAAACAGGGGTCTTCATTGCCGGGGTTGAACATCGCGACCGAACAATTTCCGATAATATTCCACCCCCCTGGTGACTCCTGCGGGTAAATACCCGTTTGCTTCCCGGCCAAGCCAACAGCTCCTTTCTGCACTTTAAGGCGCGGTTCTTTTCTTCTAGGAATTTCCAATTTTGAAGGCAAGCCTCCTAAATACATGAACCCTGGTAAAAAACCAATACCGTATACCGTGTACCGCGAGGCTGTATGGAGCTCGATTACTTCGCCTATTGACATTTTCAGCCGCTCAGCTACTTCGGGCAGGTCTATTCCGAATTCCAGATCATAACACACCGGCAGTCTCCACAGAAACCTTTCCCGACTTTCAGAGGTGAAATCCTCGGCATACCATTTGGTGATATCTGTCCGTAGTTCGGAGAAAGCAATAGGACTCTTGCGGTGGATCAGGGTAATCGAATTGTAAGAGGGCACGATTTCCCATGCCGATTGGTCAAGACAATTTTGCTTTAAGTGTTTGGAGAACAGTAGAATATCATCAAGAATGGATTCCTCGACTTTTGGAGGCCATTCTACCAAAATAGCATGAACGCCGAACTGGCGTATGGAGATGGAATAATCGCTCACTTCTTGATATGCAAATTATACATGATTTGATGAGCTGAAATATACGTTAATATTTCCAAAGCAGATGGGGTATCCCCATGGATACAATAGGTATCGGCCAACATTCGTATGCGCTTCCCACTCGGAAGCTTGGCCTCTCTTTCATGCACCATTCGCGCAATGTGTTCCAACACGGCTTGGGGCTCTTGAATGACGGCGTTTTCTTTTTTTCTTGACATGAGCAGGCCTTCATCGGTATAATTACGATCTCCGAACGCTTCATACTTTATCTGAAAACCGGACACCAGGGCCTCTCCTTCAATGGCCGAGTTAAAGGGTACGTATAGAAAGGAATCCTTTTTATAGGGTTCAATGGCTTCCAAAAACGTACGTGCTAGGTCTCTATCTACCGTAATATCATTATAAAGTGCTCCGTGCGCCTTAATGTGGTATAGCGAAATTTGTTCTTCCGTTAGAATGGAAACGAACTCGGCCATCTGTTTTTGTAAGGAATCGATCAATTGCTCCTTGGGCATTGACAGGCTTACCCGCCCAAAATTCTCCCGATCCGGATAGGAAGGGTGTGCACCGACCTTGACCTTATGTTGTTTTGCGATCTTTGCGACCTGTGCCATGGTCTTAAGGTCTCCTGCGTGACCTCCGCAAGCGATACTGCATGAAGAGACCAGGGGTAATATCTTTTCTTCATTCCCGACACCTTCACCTACATCACAATTGATATCGATAGCTACTTTTTCCATTATAATAGACCAATTACTTTAAATATACTCTTTAATCCCAAGGCCAGTGCCAACACTATAATAAGGATACCGATAGCATTCTGGAACTTCGTATTCCTGTAGTCGCCCATAACCGAAACCTTGTTTACGATCCACAGTAAAAACACGGCGATCAAGGGTAATAGAATGCCATTCGCTACTTGGGCGAACTTAATGATTTCAATTGGGGTATATCCAAAAAAGAGAAAACCGACGCCCAAAGCGAGAATAACCATCCAGACCATTTTGAACTTGATGTGCTGCAATCCTACCCGCCAGCCAAAGCAGCTATTTACCACATAGGCAGCTGCCAAAGGAGCTGTAATTGCCGAGGTCACGCCTGCCGCAAAAAGTCCTATCCCCATAAAGTACTTCGCCGCACTACCATAAAGCGGTTGAAGTCCCTTGGCCAGATCAAGTACATTCGTAATCGTTTCACCTTGTATTGTACTTGCCGCGATAATGATACACATAGAGACCATGCCGCCCAATGCGATTGAAATATAGGTATCGCGCCGTACGGACTTCAGGTCATCTTTTGACTTCCATTTTTCGCTGACCAAAGAGGCATGTAGAAAAAGATTGTACGGCACTACGGTCGTACCTACCAATGCGATAAGGGTCAATATTCCGTTTTGGGGAATTTCAGGTATAAAAAGACCTTTAAAGATCTGACCTAGATCAGGTTTAGTAATAATCGCGGTCACGACGAAAGACAAGCTCATGACGATGACCAAGGACACCAACACTTTCTCAAGCACTTTATAATTGCCGATATACAATAGACCAAAGGCACATATACCTATGATTAAGGGATAATAATTTACATAATCGACGCCGAAAAGGGCCTCAAGTCCCAAAGTAGCTCCCCCGATATTACCCGCTTCATAAGCGGCGTTACCAATCACTATAGCCCCTAATATAATACCTATGACGCTATAGCGAATCAAAGGAGTCTTCAATTCACTTTTGATGACATCGGCCAATCCCCTTTGCGTAATGATCCCTAATCGCGCGGCCATCTCTTGTAACACTATTGTTGCTATGATCGAAAGCAACATCGCCCACAAGAGCGTATAGCCGAATGCCGCACCGGCAAGGGTGCAGGCCGTTACGGTTCCTGGACCTATAAAGGCTGCGGCCACGAGGACACCGGGGCCAATTTTTTTGAACATCTCTAGTGCGGTTGTTAACTTATCGGGTAAATATAGAAGGTTCTTTCCAATTCCGTTGCTATGAAAACCATATAAATTCAGAGGTTCATTTTAACAAATTTTGTGCATTTCATCTAAAAATTTGCAGTTCGTCTAAAAGTGGGGTACCGTACATCGAGATTATATAATATTCCAAAAAAGCGTCGGTTATACTAATCCCAAACCACAATTAACCTACTTAAATGACGTGTTTAGAATGTAATAAAGAACTCGGTTACGTTGACCACAAAAACTCCATGAGCTCCCTAGGTGTAGAACTATGCAGTCAGCATAGAATACGAATGGAAAAGCTGCGTAAGCAAAATGGAACGCCCTTAGAAGCGATACAGCTCTATTATGGACTAAAGGAGGAAGGCGTAAGTGCAATGCTAGAATGGTGGGATGGCAAGAAGTCAGTAGACATAGCTATTTCACGGGTGAAGTTGAACATTGAGATCGATTGTGAATATCATATGTTGACACATGAACAGGCCATAAACGATTTGGAAGAGGCGATGCACTCGTTTAAAAACGGGTTTACCACCATTCGAATTCCACATGTTCTCATTAAATATTATCTCAAAGAAACCGTTCATAATATTATCGGTATTATGGAAGGATTGCGAGCGAACATCAAAGCAATTTAATCCCCTAAAAAAACAGTTGTATGTCACCCATGAAAAAGATTTTGAAGCTACCGCTGAGAGTGTCCATTGCGATCTTATTATTCGGAATGTTGGCCAAAATATTGGAGTGGCCCTATGCCAAGGAAGTCATGCTATTGGGCTTTTCGTTAATCGGAGTTCTATACATGCTTCGATTCGCCAAGAAAACCGAAAAGCGATTCATCGATTATACCAAATTGGTATTGATCGTCTTTTGGTCTACAAACGGAATTTTCAGGGTTCTGGACTTTCCCTATACCCTATTCTTCCAGATCATCACCGCAATTGCTTTCCTTACTTGGTTCATTATGGAAGGAACCGCTTATTTTCTCGATGAGGACCGTAGGGCAAAAAATAGTTTAGGACAAATATTATGGAACTGTCTACTTGTCGTAGGAACTTTGGGCGTAATCGCAGGAACAATCCTTAAAGTTTTGGATTGGAGTTATGCAATTCACTTACTTTCATTAGGCATTACCTTAATCGGAGCTTATGTATTAAAGGATGTTTTCGTACCCGCTTCGCCGCGCAAGGAAGAACCGAATAATGAAGAATTTCAGCTTTGAATCCAAATGGTTGTGGAGTTAACAGGATTCTTGAACCATCGCAGATAGCGATGGTTCTTTTTTTGTTCGTATCCGACCGTGTTTCGCTTCAGCCTCAAAACCGGTTTGTAACCACCGTTTAGAACTTACCAACACTATTATTCGTATCTTCTAGCTCTCAAAAAGATATGAAATGAAAAACATTGATCGTAGAAAATGGCTAAAGACCGTTGGACTCTCCAGTGGTTTTGCCCTGGTGGGTGGCTTGGAGGCTTTTGCAGTTGAAACCCCGGATAAAGTTACTTCTAATGGACTCATAAAATTGAGTTCCAACGAAAACCCTTATGGCCCTTCAAAACGGGTCAGGGCGGCAATTACCGACTCATATGATGCTGCATGCCGGTATCCTTTTCAGGCGCTATCCGGTCTTGTCGAAATGATCGCTGAAAAGGAAGGTGTGACCAAAGACCATATCGTCGTCACGGGTGGCTCAGGGGAAGGCCTGTGTGCCGCTGGATTGGTGTACGGGGTGGCCGGCGGTGAAATTATCGCGGCGGATCCTACATTTCAACAGATTCTTCGCTATGGGGAAGCACATGGCGCATACGTACATCGGGTGGCGGTAGATGCTACCTTTAATCATGATTTGGAGGCCATGGCCAAACGGATCACCACACGTACGCGGCTCATTTACATTTGCAATCCCAATAACCCCACAGGTACGATAATCGAAAAAAACCAATTGCAGGATTTTTGTGCATCCATGAGCGAGCAGGCCGTGGTTTTTAGTGATGAAGCCTATTATGATTTTATTCTTGAGCCCGATTACCCCTCTATGGTAGAATTGGTCAAAAAAGGCAACAACGTTATCGTCTCTAAGACCTTTTCAAAGGTATATGGCATGGCAGGGCTTCGTATCGGGTATTTGGTCACGCGACCCGATATCGCCTCACGATTGAAGCGAAGCGTGATGGCCAGAACCAACATGTTGGCCATCGCCGCCGCAAAAGAGGCTTTGAAGGATGATGAATTCTATAAATTCAGCCTCATGAAAAACGCTGAGGGAAAAAAACTCATTTATGGGGCTTTGGATGATCTAGGTTTGGAATACATCAAGTCACATACCAACTTTGTTTTCTTTAAGTCTGGGAGGCATATTGACGGGTTGATAGCGGATATGAAAAAGGAGAATATTATGATCGGTCGCCCATTCCCTCCTTTTTACAACTGGGCCCGTATCAGTACAGGGAAAGTCGAGGAAGTAGAACTCTTTGGAAAGGCCATTCGAAAGGTACTTGGCTAAGGAACCGGCCCGTCGAACGGCCAAAATTATCGATAAGGCTTGATCTGTAACCATCTGTGTATCGGGTACTCATAGATAAAATACACACGTTTATCGAGCTCAAGGTCATCTGTCGAAATTATCCTCCCTTGACAGAATGGTTCGGGTACTGATATCACTTCTCGCGTTTTACTAACAAATTCATACGTATGCAGAAGGAAACTTCAATCTATGCTAGTCTTTTGTATGCCTATTGCGCATTTTGCATTATTTGGGCCCTATTGGTACTTCTAATGTACACCTAAGCGCTAGGATGCAGTAAAACTGGGAAGCGGCAAATGCCGCTTCTCTTTATTTTAAACCCTCCTAAACTCCGTTACGGAGGTAAAATTCACAATATTACCAGGTATTTTTCGTTTCTGTATTGCCTTCAAATGATATTGAAATGAAGAAAATAGTTTTTTTAGCAATCGGTATTTTACTGTTCTATGCCACACCTATTCATGCTACACTTTCGAATAGCAAGAAACAGGCTCCGCCACAAACGCGAATAGAAATTACACTTCCGAACAGTGCTTCGGTCTGGTTGTCTCCAGGAAAAGTCAAAATGGAATGGTATACCAAGAACATTCCGGACGACAAGACCATACAGTTCTATCTGACCAAAGATGATATGGTGGTTCAGGAACTCGGAATTTTCAAGAACAACAAATTCGTTGAAGACGTATCATTGGATCGAGGACTTGCGGAGGGTACGAACTACCGGGTCATCGGTATTGAACTTTTTCCGGATAACAAATATTCGATTGCAAAATTCGCCACTCCCTTTTTCACCATCAAAAAGGCCCCCCGTAAGGAAAAAGCCATTGTTAAAACCGAAGCCAAAAAGGTATTGGAAGTGTCAGAAGAAAAACCAGTTGTACGAGAGAGTTTTGACGGTAGAAATCTGAACTATGTCAATGAGATCCAGGTCAAAAGTGAAAATATCAAAATCAATTTGCGCGATCACGGTCGTGTTGACGGTGACATCGTATCGATTTATCTCAATGGAGAAGCGGTCGTATCAAAGTACCTACTGACTTATCGCAATAAAACTTTCGATATCAAATTAGACCCGAATAAATCGAACGATCTCTTTCTATATGCCCATAATTTGGGTACATCACCACCGAATACCGTAGCCATTGAAATTAAGGATGGACCCGTTTCCGAAAAAATTATCTTGAATTCCGATTTAAAAAGTTGTGAGGCGGTACTCATTAAAATAGCGGACTAGAACGTAGTCATTTCATAAGATTTAGGGCGACGGGTACCGAAAACAAGCGGTATGCCAAATATACCTTACCGTTGGTCGGTCTATTGCCAAAGATATACTTCCATTACCCAATTATTAGCTACCTTAGAACAGCAACAATTGCCCGCTATGAAAAAAAAATTGATCGATTTATTGAAAATCGCTCCGTTCACGTATTATCAAAATGCCAAAACAAGGGTCAAAAGGGCCAAATCAAAACGACTCATACGATCTTATTTAAAACAGGCCGATAGACCGATGCTTAATATCGGCACGGGGGTCAATGTTTTGAAAGGGTGGCTCAATACGGACCTCTATCCGCAAAAACCGGAAGTCGTTTATCTTGATGCCAGTATCAAATTTCCATTTGAGGACAATACCTTCGATCATATTTATTCCGAACACATTTTCGAGCATCTTTATTTTGAAGACTCCTGTAATATGCTCGCGGAGTGCTATCGGGTGTTAAAACCAAATGGTGTGATGCGCTTGGCTTTACCCCATGTCGGTTTTCTTCAAGGGCTCTATAATAACCAAGAGGACAAGGTCAACAAAGCCTATATTGAATTCGCCAAAAAATACTTTATTCCTGAACAGACCAAGGTCGTTGGCGACAGTGACCACTACAACATTTATGTCATCAACAATTTCTACCGTAACTGGGGGCATCAGGTCATTCACAGTTATGAAACGCTGAAGGAACTCGTAGAAAAGTTCCAGTTTCAACAAGTGGAACGAAAAGAGGTCGGTGAAAGTGACTTGGCCGACCTACAAGGCTTGGACGGAAATGGCCGAGCAGAGTATCCACCTGAATTCTACAAGGTACAGACGTTGATCATTGAGGCGAGAAAAATCTGATTATCCCATCAGTATAATTGCCCGTTGAACAGGCTTTAACTTGATTATCGATTCTATCAATTGGTTTTTGGAAACAACCCGTACATTTCTCTAGCGTGAACCCAATTTGTTCCAATTCATTTGTCCCAATGCAAATCATGGTGTAAATTATACCGTTTGTCGATTTATAAGGGGTAGCCGTCTATAAATTCTTTCGTCCAAATTCAAAACAGGTATATTTATTTCTTTATATTCAAGTAGGATATTTTATACAACGACTGAACCCCTTTATGAAGAAATTAATACCCTTAGCACTATTAATCATAGCTTTCTTCTATTGGGGCTGCGAGAAAGAAGAAACTCCAAAATATACATTGGAAGTAAGTTCCACACCAAGCGAAGGTGGAAGTGTGAGCCCGCAATCAGGAGAATTCACCGGAGGTGAAAAGATTTCCTTGACTGCGACACCAAAAGAAGGATATAGCTTCAAGCAGTGGAACGGTGGGATGTCAAGCGATGCGAATCCCTTGGAAATCGTGCTCAGTGGGGACTTCAAGATTACCGCCGAATTTGAATTGGACGATTTGGACGGTGATGGAGTAATCGGTGATGCGGATCATTGTCCCGATACGCCAGCGGGAGCAACGGTAGATGAAAGTGGCTGTTCCCCTAGTGAAAAGGATACCGACGGTGATGGGGTAACCGATGATGTGGACCAATGTGCCGACACTCCTGAAGGTGCCGAAGTTGACGAGTTCGGTTGTGGTCCTTCACAAATAGATGGGGATGAGGACGGTGTGCCGAACGATGTGGATCAATGTGCCCATACCCCTCTCGGGGAAACCGTTGATTCAGATGGTTGTTCCTCCAGCCAAAAAGATTCGGATGGTGACGGGGTAACCGACGATGTAGACCAATGTGCCGATACTCCTGAAGGTGCCGAAGTTGATGAATTTGGCTGTGACGATTCGCAGGTCGATGGCGATGAAGACGGTATTGCCAATGATCAAGATGAATGTCCGAATACCCCAGCCGGAGAAACGGTTGACGAAAATGGCTGTTCTGCCAGTCAAAAAGATTCGGATCAAGACGGGGTAACCGACGATAAAGATCTCTGCCCTGATTCTCCACAAGATGAGGAGGTAGACGCTCAAGGCTGCACGGGAAGTCAACTTGATAAGGAACCTCCGATCATTACGGAAGTGAATGTCGATGAAATAAGTCAGACCTCTTTTAGGGTATCTTGGAAACTTGACGAAGGCAGTAAAGGGTATATCCGATTTGGAACGAGCCCTGGAGTATATGTAGGTGCTACAGCTATCGCCAACAACCTACTAACCCTTCACATTCAGACC
This sequence comes from Maribacter corallii, assembly GCF_047345415.1. NCBI lineage: Bacteria > Pseudomonadati > Bacteroidota > Flavobacteriia > Flavobacteriales > Flavobacteriaceae > Maribacter > Maribacter corallii. Next base: position 425,703 of record NZ_JBLFEP010000003.1, on the reverse strand, counting down.
GTTGGAAACAACAACCCCTTTCCCTTAACCGAAAACACCACTTATTATTGGCAAATTTACACGGAAGACCAGTATGGAAATACTTCGTTTTCGGAAGAATATGAGACTAGCACTAAGTCTCAACCACAAGAACGTCCATTTATATTTACCCATTCTTGGCTCTACTGGGAATCTGAGTCCTATGAGGTTACTATACCTACCGATCCTGCCTACACCTATGATTATATGGTTGATTGGGGTGATGGACACATTGACACCCACGTAAATGGTGATATTACCCATGAGTATGCTGCTACTGAGCGTATCTACGTGTATCCCATTAAGATATATGGTCAGTTCCCAAAAATCGCCTTTGGTTTGCAAGATTACTATACCTTCCTTCACGACCACAGAACAGAGGTTCTACAATGGGGAGATATAAAATGGTCATCTATGGAATCCTCCTTTGCAGCTGAAGGTGTACGCGTATCGGCAAAAGACGTCCCCGATCTCAGTCAATGTACCAGTCTTCGTAATATGTTTGCAAATGCAAACCTTTATATGGATGCATCCATTAAGGACTGGGACATCAGTACCATAACCGATTTGTTAGGAATGTTTTGGGGTACCGGATTCAATATGGACATCTCCTCTTGGGATGTAAGCAACGTGACAAATATGGCTAGATTGTTCTCTGGGGGTGAACACAATAGTGGCCTGGATGGAGGGTTCAACTGGGGTGAATTCAATCAGGATATCTCTAATTGGGATGTTAGCAATGTTGAGAATATGGCCTATATGTTTGATTCCTGTGACTTCAATCAAGATATCTCTTTTTGGGATATCAGTAATGTTCGCAATATGGAAGGTATGTTTCAAGCTAGTGCATTTAACCAAGATATTTCTAATTGGGATGTCTCCAATGTGCAAAATATGGCCTACATGTTCCGAAATTTTGGTTACCAAGGACCATCTATGAGCACGGATACTTTTAATCAGAACATCGCGACATGGGATGTGAGCAACGTTAAAAATATGATTGGAATGTTCGAGGAAAGTCGATTTAACCAAAGTATTTCATCTTGGAATACGAGTAACGTGACCAATATGGGTCGAATGTTCGCCGGAAGTGATTTCAATCAAGATATTTCCTCATGGGATACCAGTAATGTGTTGGATATGTCCTATATGTTCGCTAGTACTGCCTTCACTCAAAACATCGCCAATTGGGATGTTAGCAACGTTAGGTTTATGAATGGGATGTTCAGTGGTAGAGCTGAGTATAGCCGAAAAGGTAATCTTTTCAATCAAGATCTATCCACTTGGAATGTCGCCAATGTTGAAAGTATGAGGGGAATGTTTTCCTATAGTAATTTTAACCAAGAAATTTCCTCATGGAATACGGGCAACGTACGTGATATGAGCGAAATGTTCGAGGAAAGCATTTTTAATCAGGATATTTCCTCTTGGGAGACGGCCAACGTACAGAATATGGACAGAATGTTCGCTCAAAGCATTTTCAATCAGGATATTTCTTCTTGGAACGTGGGCAAAGTCACGAATTTCTTTAGAATGTTTAGTGGAACTAAATTCAATCAAGACATTTCCTATTGGGACGTTAGCAGTGCTACAGAAATGCAGTCTATGTTTAGCGGTGCAATCAAGTTCAACCAAGACTTATCCGTTTGGAACGTTGCTAAGGTAACCAATTGTAGGTACTTCAGTATCAATACAGGGTCGTGGGTATTACCAAAACCAAATTTCACAAATTGTAGTCCCTAATTTGAAAAGCCTCTATTTCCGCTCGAAATCACGTACGGCCCGAACCAAAAATTGTCGATGTGTTCCCCGGCTATTGTAATGATAAGAAGCGTTGCCATCAGTAAACCGAACTAACTTCGCCTGGTTTTCATCATAGGGCGTTGCGCTCCAATACAGGTCGTCCGCAAAATGCCCATCGTTATCCGCTCCTTTTCCAAGGACGTCGTACATGCTTTTCAATTCATCGTGTGTCGGTAAGCGCCAGCCCTCCCCCAATTCTTCGTGAATTTTTAGGGCATCGGTCCATATCATGGGTCCCAAATCGTTCCGGTGGGCAACTCTACCCGTTTTTCCGTTAGTGTCGATTTCAAAAATGAGTCCATCGCCATAAGAATCACCAATAGTCAAGGTCAATTCCGCAGCTGCCGCATTCGAGCTTGAAGCCTCTGGTTGCTCTGCTACGGATACTTCACTTGTTGAAGCGGGTACTGCCTCTTTTGGACTAGAAGCATCCGTTGCGCTTGTTCCATTCTTAGTTTCCGGTAGTAGCTCTCCTTCGGAGTTCTTACCGAATTGCGAAAGCACGATACTTCCTAAAATGATGAGTACTGTTGCGGCTATTCCAAGAAGTATCCGTTTTCTATTGATTGTATTTTTAGGTGGGGTTTCATCATTCTGATACGGGGGAAGATCCTCGGTTACGCTATCGTTAGGAGATCTTTCCTCCTCGTGCTGATACGTGGTTCGTGCAACTTCCTCCACATCCTCGATTGCCGTCGGCACGACTTCCTCCGTTACTTCCGGTAGCACTTCCTCCGTCTTCTCTTCGACCTCTTCACCTTCCGCGGAATCCTGGGTTTTGGACTTGGTTGCAGTTTCGGCCTTCGGCGCTACAGTATCGTTCGCCTTATCCACAGTAGTATCTTTCAGAGGCATATCCTCGGGAATCGCAGCGGCATCCACTTTGGACGCTAGACGCTCAGAATACGCAATCGTAGAAGCAATTTTTCTTCTGATATAATCCGCACTTACATCCAAGGCCTTTTTGGGCGAACTCCAACTTCGCAAGGGTTTTCCCGCTTCGGGCAATACCTGTAGTTGTTTGAAACTGAAGGTGTACTCGTCGGAACTGAAATCAATGTCCCATGGACAGTCATCGATGAGGATTGGAATGAGCAAAGCATCATTGTTCCTGTAACGATCTACGACCTGCTTAAACTCCAATTGCTGTATAAAGCTCGAATACATGAAGGTATTACTAATGAGAAAGATATAAACATCCGCCTCTTCAATACGCGATACGATTTGAGGATACCAGCTTTTATCGGGGTAAATGGGATCATCGTACCAAAATGAAACTCCTGCTTCTTTTTTCAAAGGGTAAAGCTGATCCAATACTTGTAAGAGCAGTGTGCTGTCCTCTTTTGTGTAAATGAAGAAAATATTCTTTGTCCCGCTCATTTCTAAAATCATTTCGTAGGCCACCTAAAAAACTTTAGGCGGCGATGAAGCCGGGGGGACTTTATCTCCTTAATTCTGAACACTCTAAGATATAAAATAATCTGATCTGCGAAAATATTGTAACTAAATAATTTTCAAGCCATTATGGGTTAATTAGTACTGCTTTGGTTGTAGTCTCTCCATTTCTTGTGACGGTATCGTTGCACGTTTCCCCGATGTCAAGTCCACACAACGAATAATTTACTATCTTACCCTATAGTATCTTAAAAACAACTAGCATGATCAACACCAGCTCTTTGTGTTATCGTAGGTTAGTTCCCCTCCATAAACGTTCGGTATCTTTCGTTCTACTTACTATGGCCATCATGGCAACCCCGATACATGCACAACAAACTGACATCGATCCGATCCACAAGAGCACGAGCCTGATGCTGCAATTTTTTGGACCTGAAGCATTGGGTATTCATGTCAATCATAATACCACTAAAAGAATCGCAATGAATTTTGGTCTGGGTGTGGGCTTGGATGCACATATTGGTCTTAATGGATATCTGACGGACAGAAGCCAAAAACGTTTTGCATGGTACGGGGGACTACAAGTCTACTTGATCAGAGAGGTCGTGTTCAGCGTAGGGGACATTTTCGGTAGCATGGGTTCTTCAGGGTCGAGCAACAAGGAATCTCAAATTGGGGTATACATTCCCTTAGGCTTTGAGTACATCGCGACAAAAGGTTTCACCCTTCAACTAGATGTTGGCCCGAATCTTATTGGCGAAGATTGGGGCCAGACCAATACGGCCACTATCATGGGGTCTTTTAAGATCGGGTATACGTTCCGGGCGAAGTAACACTAGCTCAAAACAAGATTTCGTTTCAGCTCTAATGCGCAGGTTTTGAATGAAATGGACAACCACCCCTCTCCATACAGGTCCCTATACTGAACCACCTCGGCAATAGAGTTGTTGCCATTGACTTTTTATACTTCTTCTAAATCCGCTACAGTACGCGCAATTTTAGCTATAAAATTTAATTATAAGTAGATATCATTATATTCTAAAAAAGAAGTCTACCATTTAATTTGTGTAATACTACTCAAAGCTGAAACAAAATTTAGTGTAATCTCAACAAAATGTATTGCTCAACCCATGCAAGGAGCCTTCTGAAGAGTTCGTTCCCTGAAACGTTTCGCAAGTCTAAGGTTAAGTGTTGATTTGAATTTTCCGGTTATTATGCCATATTAGTTTAACAGCCCATAATTAATAGCTTTTTTAACAATCCCCACACTATTTCTAGCACCCAATTTACTCATAAGATTCATTCTGTGGGTTTCAACTGTTTTTACACTGATGAAGAGCTTTTCTGAGATTTCTTGCGTAGTAAGTTCTTCTGCTATGGCTTCTAAAATTTCTTGTTCCCTTCGGGTCAGTTTTGGTATGAATGTACTCTTTCCTTGTTTACCTAACGCCCGATTCAATAATTTTTTTTCGATTTTTTTTTGAAGGTACTGCTCGCCTTTCAAGACCGTTTTTAAAGCATCTATCATTTCCTCTTTTTGGGTGTTTTTGAGCAAATAACCTCTGGCCCCGTGATGTAGCATTCTTTTTACAAAAGAAATTTCTTCAAAATTGGTCAATGCCAATATTTTAAGTTCAGGATGTTTCCTATGCAGTATTTTACAAAGTTCCATCCCATCCATATCAGGTAGGTTGATATCTAAAAGAAGAATGTCCGGTTTGTCCGTCTTAATTTGTTTTAACGTCTTTTCGGCGGTGTCGTAGGTTCCAACAACCTTTATCTCAGGCGTGTCAGTGAGCATGGCCTCAATACCATTAAGTACCAGAACATGATCATCGGTTATGGCTAGTTTAGTTGTCATTTAATTTGGTTGTATCTACTTCAATGGTAAAGGACGTCCCTTTTTTGTTGCTTACCAAGTCTTGTGCAGCTTTCAAATACTCGATTCTTGATGCTATATTTTTTAATCCGATGCCCTTGTTTTCACTTGTCGTCGGATCAAAACCTTTGCCATTGTCCTCGACGGTAATCTGTAAATTATTTTCGTGACAACTTATCTGTACAGTAATTTGCTTTGCCTTCGCATGTTTAATACTATTGCTGACAAGCTCTTGTACAATCCTATAGATATTGATTTCATTATTTTTTGACAGCTGTGGATGCTCTCCGATATGTTGAAAGTCGATTTTTGGTTCGTGTACTTCGTTCATAGTACCACAGTAGTCTTCCAGGGCTTCTACCAGATTAAACCTCTCAAGTGACGGTGGCACTAGGTTATGGGAGATCGCCCGTACTTGCTCACTTGACTTGTCGATCATGGTGACTACTTCGTTGACAACTGCCGTATTATGTTCTAGCATGGATGTCAATTTGTACTTAATGGCCGAGAGATCACCATTTACGCCATCATGTAATTCTTTTGCGATACGGAATCGCTCTTTCTCTTCACCTTCCATTAAAGATTCCAAAGTCTTCACTTGTTGTTCCCTTTTTAATGTCAAGATTTCTTGGTTTTTTCGTTTTTGTCGCTGTTGGTATAGAAACCAGCCCATGAGGGAACTGATTAAAAGAATAATAGTAATCCCGGTCATGATACTATATTGGGTCTGTTTTTTTTGAAGCTCGACTTGTTTCTTCTCTATAGCTAGCTTTTGCTCAGCGATTTCTTTGTCTTTTCTTTCGGTTTCGTACTGAATGTTCAATGAATTTATAGTGTTCCTTTGCCCTTCGTTGATTAAGGAGTCGTAATATTTGAAATAGATTTCTGTGTTGTGTAAAGCCGCTTTGTAACTCTTTTTCGATTTAAATATGTCTGACAATAAGCTATAGGCATTCATTAATACATCCTTATTGTTTATTCCAAAATCAATGGCGCGCCGAGCATTTTGTTCCGCTGAATCCAAACGGTTTAAGAATAATTGACATTTTGCTATCAGTATATGGCACATGGCCATATAATTCGGGTCGTTTATTTTTTTTTCGATTTCCAATGCCTTCTGTGCCAATTCTAGGGCTTTCGGATAATTTTTCGATTCAAGAAAATACTGTGACTCCCCGTATTCGATAAGAAAAGATAGATGTGGATTGGCATTTTTAGAAAGGTATTGTTTGGCTTTTGTCAACACGGAAATGATACTATCTTTTTTCTTTTCTCTTAAAAAAAGACTGGATAGGTTGTAATAGTTATAAACCAATTGAGTGGAATCACTTAATTTCTTGGCTATTTCAATGGATTTGTAATAATAGTTTTTTGCTTCTTCAAAACGATGTATTTTCTCGAAAATGGTCGCGAGATTTCCATAGGCCACTAAAGTGCTACTAGGTTCTTTTATGCTATCATAAATATGCAAAGCTTTTAAGTAGTAGGTGACCGTTTTGGTATAATCTGCTTTTAGGCTGTGTACATTACCGATGTTGACATTGACATCGGCAACAACTTTTAAGTTCTTGTTCTTGATGAAATAAAATTTCGATTTTTCATAATAATAAATAGCTGAATCATACTTGCCCATATCGCTATAGACAATGCCTTTGTATTGATTTGACTTTCCGGCAAAAAAGTCAAGTTTTGCTTTCTTGGCAAGTTCATAAGCATTGTTATACGTGATAATCGCACTATCAGGGTTGTTTTGCTCATATTCGTAACCAAGATCCAATAGGTTTTTAATGGTAATGGAATCGTTCTGCGAAAACCCAGAAAACGGGGTGATATAAAAGAGTAGTGCTGTTAGTACTATTTTCAAAACTTGTGGTTTTCTTTAGTCAAGATACGCTTTAAATTTAAAGCACCGATTTGGGCGCTCTGGCCTTTGGTAATGCAATGCCTTTAATGTGCGGACTTAGCGACAAAAATTTGAATCTTGAACATAATATCTTGAATTATCCAAAAAAGTATTGCCTTCTTCGTTTGTTGATAGGTCGTACTCAACAATAGTTCCATCGGTGAAAGCGAGCTCCAAAACGGATGTATCCCCAACGCTGTATATGGTATAGGTGCCTGAGTCATTCTCATTGCTCCCAGCAGAACCGAATCCGTAACTTTCGTCAAAGGCAATGTGCGAATTCCCATAATAGGCAAAGCCGCCATCACTGCATAAATCAATGGTGCGCTTTTCGGACCCATCACCTCGGGTCAACCCAAAATAAAGTTGCTTGCCCATGAGTTTTTGTTTCCAAAAAGAGGTTGCATTACTATCTTCCGCTTGCGAGAACTCAACGGAACTTGCCAATTTGTTCGCTTCTTTTCTATGCGCTTGTGAATAGGCGGTGGTTTCGGTCAAGATCAAAATGTTCATGCCTTTCCCCAAGCCATTGATTAACCCAATTGCATAGGCCTTTACTTGTTGCCCATTGAAGGTTCCGGAATACGTGCCTTCCACACGATTTTTTTTTATCAAAAACGCATTATCGGCAGTAAGTTGCACCCCCTCTTCAAAAACCCCTTGCTCAGCTTGTTGCTTAAGGTCCTTAGCACTGCTATTCGTATTTGACGATAGTATCATTAAACCCGGTATACTCTGATGCCCAAGGACGATATAATCACCATCTACTTGTCCGCGCCAACCTTCTGGAATATCAAAGCTTAACCCAAGTTCTTGTAGCTCAACATGTTGTGATATTTGGGCCTGTACTTTTATAGCTAGCAATATAAAAAGTGGAAATATTATATTCTTCATAGTCTGCTGGTATTGGATTTTAAATCAAACTCAGTCCTTAATTAATCGTACTGGAAAGTAGGCGTGCTCTACTGGAATTAATAAACCGGTGTTGGGTGGAATACCATATTCTACCGCTTCATATTGAACACCGGAGAAACCAGTTTGTCCGAATTTAAGTATTCGAAAAAATTCATGAACATCATCTTCGAGGTCTGAGGTAAGTCGATCATTTCTTGTTGATGTCCAAAAAGTTGCCAAATCGCCAAATTTCCAGTATGCACACTCAAATGGGTAAGTGTTAGCATATGGGATAACATAACCAACCGGTAATGCTGAAAATCCACTACTATTTGTGCCCGACGCACCATCGAAATTCCATAAATTGGAATCGGCCTTCAACTTTGATGCTGCCTCGTTAGGACCGCCAAGAAAGTCCACTAGCGCCACATATTCTTCCCGAGATGGTAGATGCCAACCATCGGGAATGGCGATATCTAATTGCTCTAAATTATATAGACGTCCATAAGTCCCGCAATTTTCGTTGGAACCTTTGCATCCAATGACTTGTTCTTCTTCCGGACATAAAGACCCCTCTATTTCATAATTTAGGTTCTCAGCCAACCAAGTTTGATTTCCTATGGTCACAGCACAGTATTTCTTTCCATCTCGTTGGTCAGTAAATGAATTTTGTTGATCACAGCCATCACATTCTGTTACTTCATCCCCTTGAACTTGATAGCAAACATCCATTTTACCATTATCGGCCACCAATTGTGCAATACCGACCAATATATTGCCGCCATTGCCTATTTTGCCGACCAAGTCTAAGAATTTCAACAGTGACGCGAATTTTTTGAGGTAATCCGTCAATTGGCCTCCGCTACCTAAGCAGTTGACCAGCGTTTGGGTTTGGTTAAAAAATGTATACAACACGTCATATAGTAGTCCTAATTTTTCTTGTTGGGTGGTCGCATCACCAAAAGACCCGAAGGTTTGTGCATGCTGTTTAAAATCGGCGATAATGGGTTGAACGCAATCGCCCAATGGTAATACTTCAAGAATCAAATCTGTACCCCAATTAATATAATTACTTAAAAGCGCTACTTGATTTTCTGTAGAGATATCCGCTAATTTGCCCGTTCTTATTCTGATGTCATATTGGCCGTCTTCATCGAACGTATATTTGTATTCCACTGGTTGTAGATTTCCTGGTAATGCTGTACCACCATATGCACTCGCGAAGGCTCCTATTGCACCACCAATGGTTGTAGGTAAAAACGTAATGCGTTCAGAGGTAATACGTTTGACTTTTACATCGTCTTTATAAATACCAATTTCGGTATCATAGGTTTTACCCAAGTTTACAAAGGTGATTTCATTGTTGGTGAGACGAATATCTACCGGGTCATAAGAATAATTCAGTTTTCTGGTTTTACTCGCTTGAGGGAATAGGGTTTGATTGTAAAAAACGGATATCGCAGTCGCTAATTCCTCGCTTGAAACATCTAAGAGATTCAAGTTTTCGTTTAGGTTTTTTTCAATGGCCGTCTCTAAATTAGAGAAATCGGGATTACTCAAAAACCTAGCGATGAGTTCCAATTTGACTTCTTTGGTCATCAACAAAGAGAATGGCAAATTCATAAGTATGGCCAAAGCAGTTGATTTCGTGTCGATTGTAAAATCAGTTTGCCCAGGGTAGCTAAAACCCATTAACAGTACATCGCCATTGCCATCACTTACCAATTGAGTGAGGAATTGATCTTCTTGAGTGGCAATTTCATAGGTGCCATCAGATACGGTAGCTTTATCAATTGGTGATACGATGGTCAGATTGTTAACGTCAATAACACTTTCTGTGGGTATTACTATTGTGCCCGTGATTGTACTTTGAGTGGTTGTAGGCGACGGAGTTTCCGCTATAGGGTCGTCACTTTTCGCCATGGGTTCATCTTTTTGGCAACCTAAAAGGGCTGCAAAAAAGAGTACAATGATTACTGTTCTATTGAGTGTTGTTTTCATATTTTTTTATCGATTATATTTTTGATGAAGAACTTGTACAAAATACTTCTGGATCCACTTGAAGATCAGTGCCATGTAGCGGCTGTAATTGACATACAGCAAATGGGATAATTGTTAGCTGGTTATCTAGCAAATTCAAAGTGACTAAATTGGTCAGGTTGCCTATTTCACTAGGGATTTCGGTCAATTGATTGTTGTTTAAACTCAAATAATTTAAATTGGTGAGGTTGCCGATTTCAGGAGGTATTTTAGTAAGTTGGTTATTGCTTAGATCCAAATTTGTAAGGTCGGATAGATTTCCAATTTCTGGAGGTATTTCGATAAGGTCATTCCTTGCTAAACCTAAAAAGACCAAAGAAGTGAGATTTCCAATTTCAGGAGGAAGTTGAACGGACTCTAATCCATTTAGGCTTAAACTAACCAAAGATGATAGGTTTCCAATTTCAGGAGGAAGTTGAGTCAACGGGTTGTTGGTCAGTTCTAAACTGACCAATTTGCTGAGGTTCCCAATTTCAAGGGGTATTTGGGTAAGTTGATTGTTGCCAAGTGCTAAATGTTCTAAATTAACAAGAGTTCCTATTTGAGTGGTGAGGGTACTTAAATTGCCTTTACTAAGGGAGAGTACTTTTAATTCATTGAGATTCCCAATTTCCTCAGGAAGTTTACTAATTTCGGTTTGTACCAGATTTAAATACGTTAAATTGATTAGACTCCCAACTTCTTTGGGTATATACTTCAAAGGAGTTCTGGCAATAGCTAATAAGGTTAAATGGTCTAATAATCCGACTTTAGGAGATAAATATTCAATGTTTTTATCGGATAGATTTAGACCGGTCACATGGCCATCTATATCAATAGTTACGCCTTGCCAATTGCCAATATCTGTACTTTCAATATCCCATCCTAAGGTATTACCGGGACTCTCATTATAAATGGCAATGAGTACGGCTCTTTGAGATAGTGTTGCCCTAACTTCGTATTCTGTAGTAGAACCGTCTTGCGCAGTAATTTTATACGTAACGGTTTCTTCAAAATTTTGTAACCCTTGCGGACTGATAGAGGCATCATTTGAGGTTTGTATGGTGGGCAATAGGGCAGAAATATCTGCTCCATCCGGCACGTTGAATGTGATACGTTTATTCTCCTCGTCTATTTCCGCAATGATATTTATGTCAAAAGGATTTTCCGATAGTAAAAATTGAAAGCTTAAAATTGCTTTTTCTGTATTTGGGGCGGTGGTTATAGTTGCAGTGTAGGTGCTTTTTGTATTGTCTTCCGCTGTAATGGTATAGATCACGGGGCTACTAAAATCTTGTGCTCCTGTTGGTGTTATGTTTGCCTTGTCAGAAACAGTAGTAGTAGGTGTAAAAGAAGTGAGGTCTGCACCGTAGGGTACAAGGGCACTAATAGTTTTATTGGCCTCATCAATGCTGGCGGTTATTTTCTCAGACAACCCATTATTGTTAGAGGTGTTAAATTCAAAACCGGTTATTTGTTTTGCGCTACTTTTTAGATTTACCTCAGGCAGAACATCTAGGCTATCATCATTCTTACTACAGCTTGCGAAAATCAATATCCCTAAAAGGCATATTAGTTTTATGGTCGTTTTCATAATTAGACTATTATAGAATTACAACCGCAAGCTAGTATGAAGAGGTAAAAATAAGTTCAGGGCATACGCTGAACTTTAAAAATTCAGGGTATACCCTGATAGAAGAAGTGTGTCTCTATGTATGAAGATTTGAATAGGCCAAAGGTGAGTTCCATTTAAGAAACCTTGCTTGAAAATATGAAAAAGATCAGCATATCTATTAGCTTAATGGGGTGAATAAAATTATTTTAAATCTTAATAAGTTCAGCCCAACCATCCCTCTCGATCTAGGGAACGATATTGAATGGCTTCACTGATATGAGATTCGTTAATTTCTGTTTCATTTGCTAAGTCGGCGATGCTTCTTGCTACCTTCAAAATACGGTCGTAGGCCCACCCGTTTTTTCAAATCTATGTCATGGAAGGTGATGTGCGGTACATTTTAATTGACGACGGGTATTTCTGGGTTGTTTTTATCGATGGGATGTCTGGAAATAGAGGGAATTCCCCTTTCATAAATTAAATGCTCCCCCTGGTCAAGCTCTTTTTTAAAACTGTGGTAATTGACGCTACTTGCAGCCAAAACACTGCAATGAGATCTAAACTTCTATGTATTTTATGTTTCATGGGGTATGCAACTAGCCTATCGGCACAGGTTTCAGGTACGGTCTTAGACGAAGATGGAAAACCCATAGCCTATGCAAACGCTACCCTTCACACTGTACCCGACGACGCATTACACTCTGGAACAATTACTGATGAAAATGGGAATTTTGAAATTGAACTTTCCGAGGAAGGAATGTACATCCTTCGTATCAGCCTACTATCCTACCAAACCTGGGCCTCTGAACCCTTTACCATCTCGTCTATATCAGCACGAAAATCCTTCCCTTCCATTACTATGCGTGAAGATATTACGCAGTTGGATGGCGTTGCCGTAATCGGGCAGCGGAAATTGATACAGCGCACCCAAGAAGGGAGCGTCATCAATGTTCAGGAAAGTATATTAACAAAGGGGAGTAACGCGTTACAGGTTTTGGAACGGTCTCCCGGGGTGATTTTGGATCGCCGTAACAATGGTTTTTCCCTCAATGGCAAGAGTGGCACCTTAATCATGATCAACGGTAAAGTACAACGGATTCCTGTTGCCGATTTAATATCACTGCTGAATGGAATGAGTGCCGATAACATTCAAAAAATCGAATTATTGACCAACCCCTCTGCACGTTACGATGTGGATGGAAACGCAGGTATTATTAATATTGTACTGGCCAAAAACGAAGCTTTAGGTTTAAAGGGCGCCCTTGGCCTCAGTGGTGGGTATGGGGAAGGACCTAAACAAACGAGTAATTTTTCCTTAAACTATGGTGGGGAGCGTAGTTTTGCATTTGGAGCGTATACTTTTTCCTATGATGATTCCTCAAGTGGATGGAAAGGCGAAGGCGTGACGGACCTTCCCGTTCTAGGAGGTAATACCGATATCATTTTTACCAGCAATACCCGGCAAATAAATCGGAACCATAACATCAACTTGGGGTATGAATACCGCATATCGGAAGCTGCCTTAGTGGGTGCCAGTATTCTTTACAACAAGTCGAAACCTTTGGTTTTTACCCAAAACAGGGTGTTGTATGACTTCGTCATCGACCCCTATCTCGATGCGCGCATCAATTTAAATGGGGATGGAACAAGAAAAAACACCACGGCCTCTGCCTACTTCGAACAAAAAGGGAAGGACACGGAAAACCAAAGCACTTTTTCGGTAACGACCGATTATGTGCACTACAATAGCCAAACCCCAAATTTTGTACGCAGCACCTATTTTGACGAAAACGGGAATTTCTATCAGCCAGATAGTGAGATTTATAATCGAGGTAACCGTGGATCAAATGAAACCGATATCAAGGTAGGGGTCTTGAAAATGGATTATAAGAAGGAACTCAACGAAAGCCTCGTTTTAGAAGGAGGCTTGAAAGGTTCCTATTCCCGAACAGGAAATGATGCCCGTATCGAAATACAAGAGGGCGATGACTTTGTTTTGGACGAACGTTTTATCAGTAGGATCGGCACAACCGAGAAAATTACAGCACTTTATGCGATGGTCGATCATACTACCAGCGAAAAGTTAAAAACACAGGTAGGTCTCCGTTATGAAAATTGGTCACAAGATTTTGGCGATGCCACGTTGAACCGAAGTTTTGGCAAGCTTTTCCCATCGGTATTTCTTGAGTATTCCCTTTCAGATACCACGGCATTGAATTTGGCCTATACCAAAAGAATTACAAGACCCGATTATAGCGATTTGGCCTCTTTTTTGAGTTATAACGGACCAACATCGGTATTCAGCGGTAATCCACAATTGTTGCCGGCCATTTCGGATAACCTTACCCTCACCTATTCTAACAGATCATTCAGTGTGTCTTTGATCGCATCGGAAGAGAAAAATCCTTTCGCCCGTTTTCAGATCACCAAAAATCCTCAAAGTACCGTTGCGGTCATCGCTCCCGTCAATTTGGACTACCAGCGCAGTATGGATATGCAAACGAACATTCCTATTCGCATCAACAACTGGTGGAATATCAACCTGAATGGCACTTTCGGAATCCGGGAATTCAAATTGTTGCATACCACTGAAAAACTAACCCACGATTACCTGCATTATAATTTCAGCGGAAGTCAGACCATGATGCTACCAAAAGACTTCTCCTTAGAGCTTTCGGGTTGGTATACTTCTAAGCATTTTAACGGGAGTACCCAAGTCGACGGTTTTGGTATGCTTAATGCTGGACTCAAGAAAACCTTTAAGAATGGCAGTAGCCTCCAGTTCTCGGTTACGGATATTTTTGAAAGTTTCGATATCCGTTCACAAGTGGGCTCTTTAACACGGGAGGCATTTGGTGACGAATTTGAGGTCAACTACAGCTCTGAATCGGGCAGGTCAAGCATATACAATCTAAGTTTCACGTATCCCTTTGGTAACAGAAAAGTAAGTGAAACCAATGGCAGAACCGGGGCGGCCACTGAAAAGTCAAGGCTTTAAATATTATTTGCCTCTCCATCGTCAGTAATACTCCCCTTTCCTGTTTTAATTTTCAAAATTGTTTCTTTTCGCCAAGTTGTAAGATGAGAGATTATTTCAGCTATACTGTGAAGATTTGGTTTTGGTCTAACAAAAGCCGAATCCTGCGTAATAAGAGCGAGTTTTTTGTTAAAATTCGGACCCATCCAATTTTTACCTTCTTGCACATCGCGAAGCTGAACGATTCTATTATCAATTAAGAGTTTCATAGAGGTATTTGTAAAGTGTTTTTTAGACTTTCTTATGTATTGGAATGAAAAAAGTTAAAAATGGTGAGTATTTATTTTTCAACTTTTACGATAATATTCCCATTCTGTAAAATTGTTTCGGGAGATTTGATCAGCTCTAAATTTTCCAATGGATTTCCATTTATGAGCAAAAGATCTGCTTTTTTCCCTACTTCGACGGTTCCAAAATCGGGATTATCCAAAAAGAGTTTTGAAGGTAAATGAGTAGCACCTGAGAGGATTTCAAAATTACTAAGTCCATAGGCTTTTAAAGCATCAATTTCTTGTAGATAAGTACTTCCCGCATAGGTGCCAGGTAGAGAACTGTCCGTTCCCAATATAAATTGAACATTTCTTTCCTTTAGCAATGTGAAGTTATCGAACAAGAACTGGCTTTTATCGGTAACGTCATCAAAAAAAGCTTTCATGGTTTTTTGGCTTTCGACATCTAACCCTTTTGCTCCCGTTACCGGGTCAAGTATAATTTTGGGAACTAATAAAGTATCAATGCCTTCCGGATAATACTCGCCTTTATTAATATTGTTCACGTTCTGAAACGCGGCCAAAGTATATATTATTGGCACTTTTGAACTTGCGATAATATCCGCCTGCCCGGGAGTCAGCTTACCCCTCCAAACACCATGAGCAAGAATATCGGCACCAGCATTTACGGCATCAACGGCGTTCTGTGGACTGCCGATATGTACAAAGACTTTATAACCCTTGCCGTGGGCCTGATCAATCAAAGCTTGTAATACATCGTAGCTCATTACAGGAGAATCAGGAGGAATCCGATCATATATGATTTTGACATAATCCACATTTTCCTCTAAGTACTCTTGAATGACTTTTTCCGCATCGTCGGCCTTTTCAATCGTAGGGGCAAGCATATTTATAAAAGATCTTAAAGGCCAACCCAGAATTTCCTTTGTTAAAGGAATTGGATGGCCGTTTTTCACCGTTATCGGTATATGGCTATGATATATTGTAGGTCCCAATAGTTCACCTTTACCAACTTCTTGTGATAGTTTCTCTATATCCGATGCCATACCTCCCAAATCAAAGACCGTCGTAATTCCGGAGTGGAGATAGGCTTTTAGATTATAGGTTTCATCAGCACTCACGTTCTCCCAAGGGACAGCACCGCTTCCTGACAAATGTACGTGGGCGTCAATTAACCCGGGCATCAGTGTTTTGCCATTTCCATCAATAATATGGTAGGTCTGATCATTTTTGGTTTTGGAATGTTCGGTAATACGTTCTATGAACCCGTTTTCAACGAGAACATCTTTATTTAGAACTAGGGAGCTATCCTTTCCATTGAATATGTGAACATTTTTAATGAGAATCGGGAGCGCACTTTTATTTTCTTTTACGAGTTGCTTAGTATAATAATTACTACAACCCGCTGTGAAAGTTAAAAAAACTATGGACAGAATACATTTGGAAATTTTCATGATTAGTTCATTTAGGCTAATTTTACAAAGCAAATATAATTAATTAGCTCAAATGAACTAATGACTACGAAACAAAAGATTTTAAACAAGGCATTGGACCTTTTCAATTCAAACGGGGTAGAGAAGGTCACCACTAGACACATAGCCAAATCCATTGACATGAGCCAGGGTAATCTACACTATCATTATCCTACAAAAGATATGGTGCTTAAAGCTTTGTTCGCTCAATTCCTTTCCGAGGTTCAAGGTGCTGAAAGACTCACGGATAAAGGATTTGACAAGGAAGAGGTAATAGGTTCGATGAAAGACAATTTCAAGATCATGTTTACATACCGTTTCTTCTTTAAGGATAATGAAGTAGTTTGGCGTAGGCTCCCTGAGATCAAAAAAACTACTTTGGATTTGTTCAATTTAAAGAAAACCCAGATTTTACAAATTATTAAGCTTTACAAAAATCAAGGTATATTCAGGGAACAGATTAGTGAAAATCAGATTTTGTTTTTAGCAGAACAGTTTATATTTTCCATTACATCATGGCTGAGCGCCAAAGAATATTTGGATCAAGAATCTGATATTTCAGAATACTATGCGCGATTTACATTTAGGATTTGGATTCCTTATTTAAAGGATGATGAAATGAGAAAATGGGAAGAGATTTTATGATTTCTTAAGACGTCTGAACATCCAATAGTCAAGTGTCCAGTTTTATGAAAACTTTAATTGAACAAGAAGTGAATACTGTTTTGATCTCAAAAACTTTTGAAAAATGAAGGTTTCTTAAATAGCGAACGTTTATTGTTACTTGACTTATTCCTTTGCTTAGTTCTTTTAATTGGCCGTTAAAAAGAATATATAAAAACTATTGATTGACTTAGGATTTTATCTGTTCATGCGAGTAAGCTTTATTAGTGACTCACCTCTTAAAATTTGGATTAGTACTTTTGAACTCTCCTTATCCTTGTGTTATGGCATCGATAGGGAGTTTTTAATGATTTATTATTAAATTGTGGGTAAAAATTAGGCGTTGGCTAGTAAAGATGATTTCTTTTCTTTCAAAAATACGGTAAACAAAGTCTCGGACGAGACGGTGCTGCAAAACTTAGACTATCTAGAAACGGTAAAAACCTTCGCTAGAATTACAAATAAAAGTATCTACATAGTCGATTATCAATCTAAGGGGTTTGATTATGTTTCTGAAAACCCACTTTTTCTTTGTGGACATTCTTCAGAAGATGTTCAAAAAATGGGATATGATTTTTACTTTAAACATGTTCCAGAAAATGACTTAAAACTATTACTTACTATAAATACAGTAGGCTTTGATTTTTATGAAAGTATTGAACTTTCCGAACGTAAAAAACATATCATTTCCTATGACTTTCATTTAAAACAGAGTGATGAAAGGTCTATCTTAATCAATCAAAAACTAACTCCCTTATTTCTAACTGAAGATGGTAAAATTTGGAAAGCACTCTGTGTAGTCTCCCTTTCCTCAGCAAGTAGCGCCGGTAATATTAGAATTTATAAAGAAGGAGAGAATAAAATGTTCTCATTTAATTTAAAAGATTCTTGCTGGACATCATCCGAAAAAGTGACACTCACCAATAGGGAAAAAGAAATTGTACAATACTCTATAAAGAACGCCACCATCAAAGAAATTGCCGAGGCTCTTTTTGTTTCACAAGACACCATCAAATTCCATAGAAAAAAACTTTTTGAAAAATTAGAGGTTTCCAATATCTCGGAGGCTGTTTCTTATGTTATTAGCGACCGTATTGATTTGACTTTAAAGACTCAAACTCCCTGACATATAAAACTACCCTTAGGTGTAGTACTATTATTTCTTCTCATCGCTTTCTTTGTGGTATTAAATTACAACGCGCATTATTGTTGGAGTTTATTCATCAATCCAATCACTTATGTCGTACAAATCGGCTGTATGATTAATTTTTTGTAGAACCCTTTCTCAACCAAAACACAATCAACTATGCAAAATCTTATTCTTTTCATCCTTCTTATTTTGTCTTCCTATCTCCTGAGCTCACAAGAGGACAAAATAGACAATTCATCTAGAACTTTAATTGAAAAATTAAATAGGGCAAACAACAAGAATCTAATTAGAGGGTTTTCAGTAGCCGTGGTTAATGATATGGAAACTCTTTTTGAAAAAGGCTTTGGTTTTGCAGATGTAGATAGTGCAAAACAATATACCTCAAAGACTACGCAGCCCGTAGCTTCCATATCTAAGGTGTTAATAGGGCTTTCGTTGATAAAGGCAGAAGAAATGAATCTTCTTAGCTTAGAAGAGCCAGTAAACAAATACTTAAGTTTTAAAGTAATCAATCCAAATTATCCCAATGACGAAATTTTGATTAGGCATCTAGCCTATCATACATCATCTATCATTGATAAAGACGAAATTTACAATAGCCAGTTCTTTTTAGAGGATGAGATAGAACTACAAGACAACGAAGCAGAAGACTACTATGATTTTTTCAAAAAGGCAAGTGAAAAAAAATCGTTGAAAGTGTATCTTGAAAACGCCTTTTCTAGTAGTGTTGATGATGCACTTCCTTTTGCAAATAGCAAACCCGGTGAGATTAGGGAATACTCAAATATAGGTTCGGATTTATGTGCTTTAATCATACAAAACGCATCGAAAAAAGACTTTAGGTATTTTACGGTTGAACATATTTTGAACCCTTTGAAAATGAATAACTCAAGTTGGCGACCAGAAAATATACAAAGCAAAAACCGTTCTAGGTTATTTGTGACAAATGACACGATGATTCCTAATTATGTTCAAGGTTCCTATCCAAATGGCTCGTTTAGGTCATCAAGCCATGACTTGGGGATATTGCTTTCTGAACTTATTAGAGGCTATAATGGAAAAGGTAAAGTCTTATCTAAAGAAGGCTATAAAAGATTTTATCAAAAAGAAAAGCATGATGAGGAGTTTTATGGTTGTTTTATTGAATATAATAACAAGTGGATTCGTATAACCGATGATATGATCGGTCATGATGGAAGTGACCCCGGTGTATTCACAGGTATGTTTTTCAATCCAAAAAGGAATACCGGTAAAATACTCATTTCAAATACCGACACCGATTACATAGGTGAAAACAAAATTTATGAAGAAATCACAATGATTTGGAAATCGCTAATAGATTATGAAATCAAGTTAGCTAAAACCACAAATAAGTAAAATCAAATACAATAATCAAAGTATGCATAAATTAAGCCCACCATACCTCTTTTTAATAGTGGTATTTTCATGCAACCTATCTATTTCACAAGACATTGAATCTAAAGTAGATGCATCATATGAGGTAAAACAGAACGAACCAGGGTTTTCAATCGCCGTATTTAAAAAAGATGATGTCATTTTAGAAAAGCAATATGGTATTGCAAACATGGGTTACGGAATACCAGTGACAAAAGAAACTATTTTCGATATCGGCTCCATTGGAAAACAATTTACAGCGGCAGCCATACTTTTATTGGAAGAAGAAGGAAAATTATCAATTAAAGAACCTGTAAACAAGTACATAGAAAACTTCCCTAATTATCCAAAAGGCACACCAACAATAGAGCACCTCTTAAATCAAACTAGTGGCATAAAAGAGGTAGACCCTTATTTAGGAGTATTGGACCTTCATGCTCATGATTATATAAGTCAATCGCAACTTATAAACATCACGACCAAGGTAAATGAGCTACTATTTGAACCGGGAGAATATTTCTATTATGCAAATATCAATTACATATTATTGGCGGTTATAATTGAGAAGGTTTCGGGGAATTCTTATAACAATTATCTCAATGAAAATATATTTCAACCGTTGGGAATGACCCGGACCATAGTAGATAATAAAACTTACCAAATAATAGAAAACCGAGCTATTGGTTATGGGAATGATGAAGATGAATTTTATAAATCTCACCGTCATTCTTTAATGTTTGCCGGAGACGGGCAAATATTGACCAACCCAACAGATATATTCAAATGGCATCAGGGGTTTAAGAACGCAACTATAGGCACATCTGGTTTATGGAAAAAAATGCACACAAAAGCCAAACTGAATAACGGAACAAGTATCAATTTTGGTCTAGGGGTGGAATTCGAAACTCATAACGGTTACCAAGCCATGGGTTTTGACGGTATGATCATAAGCGGTTTTGTTTCTAAATATCTATATTTTCCTGAGTTGGACATTGCTTTTTTCACCACACAAAATACATTCGACTGGGATTTTAAAGAACGATTTTTTAAGCTTGTAGACCTTTATGTTCCCAAAAAATCAATACATAATAAAAGAAACAAGTTTAAGGAAGTTAAACTTTCAAATAATGAATTAAAAAAATATGAAGGGGATTACTTGTTTTATTACAACGATGATGATCGGAAAGCAAATTCAGTACGCCTGAAGAACGATCAGCTCTTGGTTCTTTCTCTCGATGGAGATGAAATCGCAAAGTTGATTCCGATTGGAGGGCATAAATTTTTGTTCGGTGAGGAAGCAAGTGCTATTCTTGAATTTAAGATTGATGGAAACTTTAAGCAATATTTCTATGACGACCTTCAAAATAAAAAACCATGGCTTTTCAAAGAGTATAATCCACATGAACATTCGGAAAAAGAGCTAAGAGAATATGAAGGGTCATATTTCAATAACGACTTTCAAATTAGCAAGCGACTTAAGTTTGAGAACGGTAAGCTTTATTACTATTATAGAAACGGTGCTTGGAAAGAAGAAATGTTATCGCTTTCGAAAGACCTTTTGGAAATACCCATTAGCCCTATTGAATTCGTCAGAAATGAAAAAAATCAAATCATTGGGTTTGATTTAATGGGTGTGTTCTTTCAGAGACAGTAATCGTAATAATGAATAAAAAATAGATATTGCGTTTATTCTAGTTCAACTTATTTAAGTTTGATAAAACCAACGTTTCTTGGTACTTGACTTATTCCTTTGCTTAGTTCTTTTAATTGGCCGTTTAATAGAACGCCAGTCTTTCTTCTCGATTATTGTTGTTATTACTTGTAACCTTGGTTCTTTTTATAAGTCTTTACTGTGAATGATAACGGTATTAACAACTATGAACACAATAAGCAGAACAGTTTTGCTTTGTTTCCTGAGCCTATATTTCTCAATTGCAATTGCCCAGAATACAGTAATGTATCAGCCAGAACAAATGCATGTGGATTTGGAGAAATTTAAAACAGCGCTTATCAAGATCCATCCGGGAACATATACTCATCAAAGCCCAGAGGAATTTGAGCAGCTGGTGGATCGTCTGAAGTTGGAGACTTCCAAACCCATGGAGGGCACTGCATTTTACAAAATTGTCCTGAGGTTGATTGCGGGCATTCATGACGGGCATACCCAGGCGTATACCTTGGGGGAATTAGGTAATATGGTTAATAATCAAAAACGACTTCCCTTTCAGGTTTATATCAAAGATGAGCGGATTTTTATAATAAAGGACATGAGCTCCCAAAAAATCCCTGAGGGTTCAGAAATTCTGGCAATTGATGGACATTTGAGCAATGAGATAATTTCTGAGATATTGGCCCATTATTCTTCGGATGGTAAAAGCCTAAACGGTATGTGCCATTGGTTGGGTGGGCCCTATAGATCGTTTAGCCGATTGTATCCTGAGATATTTGGAGGGCAAGAGTCTCATAATATGGTATATCGAGATCCTAAAACCAAAGAAATTGCAAATAGAAGAATCAGAACGGTTTCCAAGGAGGTCTATGAAACCATTAAGGCTAAAAGATATCCATCCCTAAAGCAGGTGGACGAAGCTTTCGGCTTTAAGATAAATGAGAAGGAAAATTATGCTTATTTAAAAATCGCCAGATTTATCAAAGATGGTTATGATGACCCCGAAAACACCTATTCTGATTTTTTTAAAACATGTTTCAAAGAGATTTCATATAAGAAAATTCAAAACTTGATAATTGATTTGAGGGATAACGGAGGCGGAAAAGCAAGCAATGCGGCCTACCTGCTCCGATATTTTATAAATAAACCGATTGCCCCGGCAAAGGAAATATACACTCTGGGAAATGATGATTATTTCATCGAATTAACAGGCGACACCCTTAATCTGGACAAATCTTTTGGGCTCTTACCTATTAAGAACGGTAAGTTCAGAGTAACACGGACGGATGTATTGCGTGATCTGATGACATATAAACCGATTCAGGAATATAGTTATACGGGGAAAATGGCCGTCCTTATCAATGGTGGAACCACCTCGGCAGCCGGAATTGCGGCGGGTCTTTTAAAGGAACATACAAATGCAACTTTTGTCGGCGAGGAAACTTATGGATATGCCGGTATTAGTAACGGGGTGCGCCAAATCTCCATTAAGGGGGATTATACCGAAACAGCAATCTATTTGCCACTCCTACATGCCGAGTATGCTATGGACAAACATGTCCAAAAAAGGAGTGTCGTCCCTGACTATCAAATATCCTATTCGATCCAAGATATTTTAAATGACAAAGATGCAATTCTGGAATTTGTAAAAGAAAAGGTGCTATCTAACAATTAGTCTCGACCAAGAGAGTCTTGTTTTATGAACATTTCTTGGGAATTTACTCCTTCGTCATTGGAAGTCTCAATAACTCGCCTCAAAATGGGACAAACAAATACTTTGAAAAGCGTGATAATTATAAGGCAAGAGAATATATCATTTTGTTAACAACATTATTGTCGATTCCTTAACTAAATGATTGTTTGATTGACAAAATGAAAGTTGTCTTATCCATAAAAAACCTTGATTAAGAAGAATTTTCCCTGTTTCATCGCAATTTCATCTTTTGACCGAGGCTCGGCTCCTAATTTCGCTGTAAATAATTTTAAATATATAAACATGAAAGTTTTAAAATCGATTACAGTAGTAGCAATGATGTTAATGGTGACCTTATCATCGGCGCAAACAAAAACAGAAAGAAAATTGACTAAGGAAGCGGTCAAGGCCAAACAGGTTTTGTTGGCGGAGAATCCAGAACTGGGTACCCTATTCGAAAATTCGGTAGGATATGTGATATTTCCCAATGTTGGTAAGGCAGGGTTAATTTTTGGAGGAGCGGCAGGTAAAGGTGTTCTTGTTGAGCACAAAATGCTTACGGGTACTGTGGATATGAAAAAAATAAATATTGGGATGCAGGCTGGTATACAAGAAATGGCTCAGGTTCTATTCTTCCAAACCGCAGAGACATTAAGTGATTTCAAGGAAGGTAACTTTGAGTTTGGTGCTCAAGCTTCCTTAATTGCCTTAAACTCTGGTATAGCCACCAATACGGCTTATCAGGATGGAGTTTCTGTATTTGTGATGCCAAAGTCGGGTCTGATGATGGATGCTTCAATTGGTGGACAAAAATTCAATTATAGAGCACTGTAGTAAAAAATTCCTTAAGGATAAAAAGGCCGTCATTCGACGGCTTTTTTTGTTTTGTTTAAATCCAATTTTAAGAAAGGTGATCTTAAAACAAAAACCAATCGATAAATCCCTCTTTTAAAAAAGGAAGATGACAATGGGATTTAAGAAAAGGCCAATGCTTTTCAAATATCAGGTGGTTTTTCAAAAGGATATGATTACCTTGAGTGTAGTTAAAAGATATTGTTTATCAAAAAAACTACTTTGCATGATAAATGAAATTCTATTAAAATATGCTCGTTTTACAGACGATGAATTGGATATAATCAGAGAAAAATTCTCTCCACTAAAAATGGACAAAAACGAACTATTTCTTGATGCTGGTCAAATTTGCAATAGAGCAGGCTTGATTATCAATGGAAAGTTCATTCTTTCACAAGTGTCGGAATCAGGGAATGAGGCCATATTGGACTTCTTTATAACCGGGGAGTTAATATCCGATTATTATAGTCTGCTCAAAAACTATCCAAGCAAAACCTATATTAAAGCTTTAAAGAAGGCCGAACTTTTGGTCATCACTAAAAAAGATTTGGAATATTTATATAGGACAATCCCAAAATTTCAAATATTCGGGAGAAAACTTGCCGAAGAATCATTTATCCGATTAGCCGAAACCATTAAATTACAATCGGTATCGCCGAAAGAGAGGTATCAAATATTTATGGCTAATAAAATAGAAATAATCAAAGAGTTTCCCCAGTATATGATTGCTTCCTATCTGCGTATAAGTCCTGAATGGCTTTCTAAAATCCGAGGACATAAATGATTTCTTGAATTAATTCAATGAAATTTATATGAAGACCCGATAATTTTGTTTTAAAATATAATAAAGTTATGGGCAAGTTCATTTTAAAACATAGCGTAGGAGTATTTGCACTACTTTTGTTGGGTTCATGTAGTCTTGGAAAAGAAGCAGACCCGTCAGATTATCCGGTGGGGCTTTCCTCACAAGAAAAAGAGCATCCGTTATCGAAGTACTATTACAATCATAAAAGAGTAAGCGATAAGCGTATAGCTGGCTTAATGTATCATGAACCTGAAGCTGGTCTAGCATTTGAAGATATTAACGAAATGCTCGAACCTGGATATCTTCCTTTAGAGAATGGATATACCAAACTTAAGGATGGCACTGGTTACGTAGCGACCAACATCCAATTTCCTAAAACTACCGGTAAGATGATTGATTGGTGGTTTGAATGGGTAGGTTACGATGTAATGCGTTACAAAATATGGTATCCCGGATTGCACGCATCGGCTCTTTATGAGAATTATGAAGAGCCTGAAACATTTTCTATTTCAAAATATGTTCTGGCAAATCCCGAAGGAAAAACCAAGCATACCATAGAGGCTATGGTAAAGGATGGTCCCCTGCAAGACCTTCAAATTACTTTTGTAAATCCGGAGCAGTACGGTTTGGACATTTCCAAATTGGGAAAAGACCAATGGGCAATTTGTGGAAACGTGAAATCTGGAAATCGTCTGGTGGTGCAAATGGTTCACTTTGTAAGGAATACTCCGGATGGAGTAGAAATGCGAAGCAGGTTTTGGGTAGGGAAAGATCTACCGTGGATTTTAAGGAAGTTGGGTGTCAAAAATCAGGCACTTTATGACCTCGCTCACCATTGTCTTACAGAATATACCCAATTAGCAAGTTTTTTGCCAGAGGTGTACAATATGTATGCGACCGACTTAGGACGGTATGAAAATGCTGTTCTGACGCAAGGAACTCGTTCAGAATAGCCCTCCCTCTGCTACTTACAAACATTGACTTGCAGGTTTTGTATTTGTGGATTGTGCTATTATTTCAAATAAAAAAATGTAAATCTTATGAAACTAAGGTCTAGAATACTTTTAATGTTACTCTTGATGGTGATACTTTTTTGTGGTTGTGTCAATTTGTTCACATATACTGATTTGAGATCCGAAGGATACGTTTATCCCAATGATATTTCCAAAGCGAAACTGCTGATGCAAGAAATGTCAGTTGCCCACCGGAATCATCTTTGGGATGGTATTCAAACCTACAATGTGCAATTGGAAGAGGAGTCCTTTGGGTTTTTCGGCAAAAAATCATCCCCATTCAAAGAACTAGACATGACTTTTTCCCTAAACTACATACCAAAAACCTTCGATGGTTTGATGGAGATTCGCAGCGGAAAGGAAAAAGGACAATTCTGGGGAGTACAAGAAGGAAAAACATACCAGAGAATTGAAGAAAATGTATTCGTTAAAGAAAATGATGCATACCAATTTTCAATAAATACTTATCAATATTTCCTTGAGCTTCCTAATAGGATAACTGAAGCTACTATAGTAGATTATCTTGGTTCAGAAACAATTGATGGTATTGCCGCAGATGGTGTTATCGTCTCATGGAATACGTTGGAACCTCAGAGAGATATTGACCAATTCGTTATTTGGTTGCACTCGAAGACAAAACGAATTGTCAAAGTAGAGTATACCATTAGAGAAAAGTTCAAGTTTGTTAAAGGAGAGGCTTTTTACAAAGGTTATAAAGAATATGATGGTTTTCTATTACCTACGGAAATTGCCTCTAGATCCAACATAAAGAAAAACGGGTATATTCATGTGAAGCAAATCAAAGGGTTTACACCAAACGTTTTAAGCATAGATCAGCTCAGACCTCTTTAATTCGTATGTTTACTCAATAATTGAGATTCACAATGCTTCGAGGTTTACCTCGAAATCTTATAATGGTTAGCCATGAATACCTCGTGGGCCTGTCCAGAGGTAGTTTGCTATACTTTGATTTTACAGTTGTTTTGCAGATAGTTATGAGTTGATTTGTATGATTGTTTTGCGTTGTGGGTAAGGATTGGAAATCGATTCATCGGTTTAGAAGTTTCATGATTTTATGTATGGGTTTCAAAATATAGCGTTTTCGGATATTGAAAGAATAAATAAAAGAACCAGCGGGATAGTCTATTTTTTTCATCATTAAGTCCAGTACATAAATTTCACTTTTTTCAACATATATTTTGGCACATTTCATTTTCCAAAGTTTCCATATAATTCGCCATTTTTTCCTTGTAATCTATTGAAAAGGCTTCGCAGTTACTTGTGAAGCCTTTTTACTAAGTTGAAAAACCAACCAATCTCAAATGCTTAAATGCCGATCATTGTATGGTATATCTCACCAACACCAAATTATCCAACACCACATTTGTTGACCAAATAAATTCAGCATCATTTTCAGGATCGTCGAATACATCGGTAAAATTGGTGTACGAAGGTTTGTTGTTCACTACAATGGTTTCATTGGTATAGGTAGTCGCATTAGGCCATTCCGAATCATCGAACCCCTCCGCCTCCCAGTTGGCATCAATGGCCCAATGTAAGCCATAATACGACGTTCCATTGTTTGAAGCCGCTTCGTCGCAGTCATCGGTACCCCTGGTCGCGCCGTTTTCCGTTGGGCAACTTAAGTCTTTAATCGGTGCGGTATAAAAGGTCTGCGCTTTCCAGTCACTTCCGGTAATGGCGACTATTTCACCCGATTCGTCCTTAAATACCGCGACCATACCTCCATCACCGGCATAGTATGCATTTCCCTGGTTGTTTTCAGAACCCAATCCCAGATTTTCTTCCCAATCCACCAGTTTCATGGCAATCGTGTACGGTGCTGTGACTTTAAAACGAACAATACTCGAATTGAATTCCGTAAACGGCACGGCATCTTTGCCAACCGCAACACCATTGACGTACATTTCAAAATAATTGTCAGCAAAGATATAGGCCGTAATCACTTCTCCGTCGGAATCGATTTCTACGATATCGCTACCATCCAATGCATTTACTGCCTCCTCGGCGGAGCTGTAGGTGTTTCCATAAGTGTTATGTAAATCGGATGCGAACGGAAAGCCGTCATCGGTGAAGTTTACCTGTGCCGGAACCGTCCATGTAGCGCCGTCCGTGGCTTCTATCGTTCCCAGGCCTGCATCTCTAACACCGCCCGGGAATAAATTTGCGGTCGTTGTTTCCGCCAATCCTTGGGTTACCGAAGCTGTACCTGTATAAGTGGAATCTGAACCATCACCAGTCCCTTCAGTATCATCGGCATCCGTATTATCGGATACATAGCCATCCGGTTGGTCACAGGCTTCTAGACTACTATCAGGGTTTCCCAATCCATCGCCATCGGCATCTTCATACCAAGTTGTTAATGTACAGGAGCTATCATCATTGTCGCTACAGCCAGTAAAGCCAAAGCTTGCTATAACCGCCATCAATAAGGTGATTTTAAGTGTTTTTTTCATGTTCATCTTTTTTAAAACTATTATAAACAACGTTTGCTATAAAGTATTCTATCTTTGATAAGTTTCAATGGTAGTGGTGCCATCGGGATTCACAAATTCATAAGTGTATAGACCGTTATCGTCCCAGCCATAATTAATTATATATTCTTCCGAGTCTACTGTGTAGGTCAAGGAATAGGAATTTGTTCCGGTTGATTCGAATGCTGTTATTGCCGCTCCTGCCAAGGGCGTCAGCGCTCGTCTCAATTCCTGTGTCATGGCTTGTGGGATCACTTGGTTTTCAGGAGCGGTAGTATTCGGGTCTAGATTGACCTCCCCGCGCATACTGGCGATGAAGTACGGATATTCTGCTATGGTATGATATTGATATGACCCATCTTCATTGAACTTTCCGAGGTATTCATCCAGTTCTTCGCTTGTTTCGCCATAAATAGGGAACCCATCTACCGCATAGGCGATGGGCATTCCTTCGCCGACCGTTGTTTGCAAATGGGTGGGTGGCAAGTGATAGTGATAATCGTCCGCCCTTCCACAATGACCGCCCCATTGATCCAGTTCCCCAATATCGTTGGCATCTTCACCTCTATTATTCAAAGGATTGAAAACTGGGATTCCATTGGCGGCCACGGCTATCGCACCGCGTAATAGATTGGTCTGGGTCGACAACGGATTTTCCGCCAGTTCCGGCTGAATGGGAATCGCCCAGCTATTGTCCCCCGTATATCCATGGTCTATGGGTACTTGTTGCTGCCAATTGGTAATACCCACCATCATATTATGGTCTGGAATTCCGTTGGAAGCAATATAGAAATAGGTATCGTCCGAAGAAGTGCTGACACCGTTAAAACTTTCGAATACCGATTGCAAAAATGAAATATCATTCGCCGGGACGGTATCGTTTTCCAAAGAATCGATTTCCCCTGTGGTATCATCGGATGGGTCATCGTTGCTACAGGAAACGAAAACAATGACCAAAATTCCTAAAATACCGTATGCCAGATGTGCTTTTTTCTTCCATCTTACGAAAAGAAAGACGGAAAGCACTAAAAGAACGAATCCTATTAAAGCA
Source organism: Maribacter corallii (assembly GCF_047345415.1). Classification (NCBI taxonomy): domain Bacteria; kingdom Pseudomonadati; phylum Bacteroidota; class Flavobacteriia; order Flavobacteriales; family Flavobacteriaceae; genus Maribacter; species Maribacter corallii. The sequence continues at coordinate 396,652 of NZ_JBLFEP010000003.1, read as the reverse complement.
AACCATGGTTTTGAGTTTGACAAGGATGTATTTACTTTGTTACGTGCTTTTTTTGTATTGAGCGCCTCGATCATTTCGTTTCTCTCAAGGATATACACCTGATCCTCAAAAGTAAAATCTGAGAGGTCGAATTTGAGAATCCTGTGATTCGGGTCGCCGAGCCAGACCTTGTCTTTCTCGTATTTGATAAAATCCGCTTTAAATGAGGTTTCTTTCGATTCCAGTTTCCATTCCTTTAACGGTGTTCCGTGCCCTCCAACATGGGCTTGAAGATTAAGATTGAAAATCAGAAAAATCAGGGGGATAAAAAAAGAGTGTGTTCTCATGATGAATGGGGTTTTATTTTACCTTTTGACAGGAACCCGATTCAAATCCTTCGCTGAATGCTCCTTTTAAAAAAAAATTAACAAATGCTATCGTAGAATATATCGCAAAGCCTTATCCTTAAACTCTTCATAGTAAGGAAGTTGCTCTTCTTTCAGTACTGACTTCATATCATCAAAATGTTTTTTCGTAATCTGTATTTTTTTTGCCTCGATATCTTTGACACAGTCCAATAAAGCCTGCGATGGTCGCGTAAAGTAGTCGCGAACACATTTTTTTTGTTCTTCCTGCAATAGTACCATGGCTTCATGGTGCTGTTTACTGAAGGCTTTGAATCGGATATTCTGATCTTCACTTAAACGCAATATTTCTATCGCATTCGGTTTGCTATGTTCTTTGGTATGATTTGCCGGTTTTTTTGTTAGGAACAAATAGGAAACCTGCGCTATGTTAACCGTCAGTAGCACGCCTATCGCAATCTTATACAGTGTTTCTCGTCGCATCTGTTTTTGGTTTTTAAAAGGTATACTCAGTTAACAGGGAAATTTCCTGTCCCCTACTATCCGCTGCGCTCTGAGCGGCGCTATCACTTTGCAATTTCAGTGCGTATATGTTAATTATCACAACCACGGAAGCCGCTACCGCTGCCAAGGCCATATTCTTCATGGAAATAATCCCCCTTTCTTTATCGTTGGTGATTTCAGCTATTATTTTATCGAATAGGTCGCCTTTGGGAACGGCACTTTCCATGCCTTTTAGGCTTTTTAGGACCTCTTCGGCCCATTGTTCTTCGTTCTCCATTGGTGTGGGTTTATTTATTAGACATTATTTTTTCTGATTTCCTTCGGGATAGATCGCAATCAGTTGTTTTCTTAAGTTTTGTTTGGCCCTTTGCAATAAGCTCTCCACCGATTTCAGTGTGATTTCCATAATATCGGCTACTTCTTGTCTAGGTAGGCCCTCCACATAACTTAAAAGGAAAGCTGTTTTTTGATTTTCAGAAAGCTTATTGATTTCGGCAAACAAAAACCGTGCTTTTTCCTTGTTCTCCAATTGAATTCCCGGATGGTCGAAATCGACACTTTCCCACTCCATGATTCCATTTCCAGATAATGGGCTTCTTTTCTTTTTTTCTAACTGATTTAGTGCTTTATTAACCGTTATTCTATAAATCCAAGTGCCTACTTTAGACTTTCCTTTGAATGTATTTGCTTTGTTATAAATAGTTAAAAATACATCTTGTGTAATTTCTTCTGCCTCTTCGATATTTTGTAAATACCCAATGGCGGTATTGTATACCTTATTTTTATAAAGCACGTACAACTGTTTAAAGGCTTCCTGATTTCCTTGGGCTATATTTTTTAAAAGTATTGTTTCGATAGTTAGAATCGTGTTGCAATCCACAAATGAATCTTATCAATAACTCATCAGCATTATGTTTACGCATATTTTTTATGTAAAGACGTCTTTATAAATTAATAATGTCTCCACATGTCATTTCTATAGTCCCTTGAGTACCTCTAGAGGAAAATAAATAAGGAGAATCTTCCCAAAGATGTTCTTTGCTTTTCTTAATTTTTTCCAATACCTGCTCGTTTTCGTATATCAACCACCTTTTCTTCACTTCTAACACTTTCTTTCCAAAGTCCGTATTAAAAGAAATATTCTGCAAAAATTCCAGATTTTTTCTAAACCATTCTTCATGTGTATAGTGTGAGGAGTTGATAGAGGATATTTCCTTTCGTAAAAGACCATTTAGTCTCCAATAATCATTCTGCGAAATATGGAATATATCGGCATCCTTGATTATAGACTCTGTGAGGTCAGCAGGAATAGCACCAAGTTTAGTGGCCATGATGCAATCGGTAACTTGGTATATTATGGAAGATCTCACATTATTGGTTTTTAGAAAATTGGCCGCCATCTTTGCGCTTAGATGCTCATGACCTATATTTTTGCTTAAAAAGCCTAGGTCATGAAACCAAGCGGCCAATTCGAGAATCATGGACTGTCTTTTTTCTAATTTTGATTTTTTTGAAATTATACGCACCGCTCCAACCACCATCTTCGTGTGTGCAATGTTGTGGTAATATATGTTTTTGGGCAGATGAAATGTAAGTAGATTAGTCACATATTGTTCAACTTTTTTTATCAAGGCTTGTTCCAGTTCCATAATTCAGTTTTTTTGATTTAACGTGGAATAAACCTAAAACAAAGGAAAAGAAATCTGCTTGAATATTATTTTATCCTTGGATTTTTCTGTTAAGCACCTTGGTTTTAATTCCGGATAAAAGTTTTTAAAGCCGAAGCGTTGAAAATTTCGAGCTAATATCATTGGTTATCAAAGCTAGTTTTAAACCCTCAATATCATTCAATAGTTACTAACACAATAAGGATGTTAATTCAATTTTCGAATGTAATTTTCCCAAATATCTTTCTCACCAGCAATAGGGGAGAGTAACCGTGGCATTCACAATTTTAAGGGACCCTTCTCAACATATCGTACTGTCAATAAGCATATTTACTGGATTTAAGGTTGATTCTGGCACATTTATCGGTATTCTCAGTCATGATAAATGCATGTTTGAATTCCTTTAACACCTTTACATCCTGTTTTATCGGAATATTTCCTTGTTAAACATTTTTTAGGAAATCTTTTGTCCTTTCATAAAATAGATTTGTCCCAAATTAAATTCAATCTAATCTTATGAAAAGATACAGTTTCGTTATCATCATGTTAATTGCTTTTGCGAGTAATGCACAAAAAAGTTATACTTTAAGTGGCTATGTTAAAGAACAGGCCACTGGCGAGGAACTGTTCGGAGTTAATGTCCTTGTTGGGTCATCTAGCGGAACAGTCACTAATGACTATGGTTTTTATTCAATAACACTTCCTGAGGGTACTTATCAGGTAGTAGTAAGTTATTTGGGTTTTCAAGAAGTGGTCAAGGAGATCGACTTGAACGCTAATCTCAAAATCAATTTTGAGATGACCGAGGATGCCGCACAATTAGACGAGGTCGTGGTTACTTCGAAAAGCGTAGCCAAAGACGTAAGGTCTACTGAAATGAGCGTGGTCTCCGTCAAGGCCGAAACAATTAAAAAGCTACCGGCCGTACTTGGGGAGCCCGATCTATTGCGGTCTATACAATTATTACCTGGGGTCTCAAGCGTAAACGATGCTTCCTCGGGGATTAATGTAAGGGGTGGCTCTGCCGATCAAAACCTTATCCTCTTGGACGAAGGAACAATTTATAATGCTTCCCATTTATTCGGTTTCTTTTCTGTATTCAACACAAGCGCTATAAAGGATGTGAAGCTCTATAAAGGGGGTATACCCTCTATTTATGGAGGTCGTTTGTCATCAGTGCTCGATGTAAAGCAACGTGAGGGAAACATCAAAAAATTTGGTGGAGAGCTAGGTATTGGGCTTATTTCAAGTAAGGCTTTGATAGAAGGTCCTATTTTTAAAGGAGACAAGGAAGAAGGAAGAGGCAGTTACATGCTTGCAGGGAGACGCTCTTATATCGACTTGTTCGCCCCTCTTTCCAGTGATTTTGAAGATACTACTTTATTCTTCTATGATTTCAACTTAAAGGCCAATTATAACATCAACGAGAACAATCGAATATTTCTTTCGGGATATTTCGGTAGGGACCGTTTTGAGCTCGATAACTTTTTGGGGACTTTTTGGGGCAATGCTTCAGGTACCTTACGATGGACAAGTGTACTTAACGATAAGTTGTTCTTGCAGACTTCAGCAATATTCAGCAACTATGATTATAACTTAGATAACCTTCGTTCTGGGTCTGAGTTCAGATGGAATTCGAATATCTTGAATTTTAACGTAAAGCCTAAGTTAACTTGGTTCATCAATTCTAAGAACACTTTGACAGCAGGTATCGACTATACCTATTATAATTTTCAACCGGGTGAAATCAGTCCATTGAATGGGTCTGCCATCAATCCGCAAAAATTCAAGGAAAAATTTGCTACTGAAGGTGCTGGTTATATAGATTTTAAGCGGGAGCTTTCAGATAAACTTAGTATACGCTACGGATCAAGACTTTCGTATTTCAATCGTATGGGCAGTGATGTCATTCCAACCTATGAAAATGGTAGCCCGTTGACCTATATTCCCGAACAGAATCTTTATGTGGAAAATCCAGTTATAGGTGAAACCGCTTTTGGTTCAGGAAAAAGTATCAAGAATTTCTTTAATCTTGAACCGCGCTTTTCTGCACGTTATTTACTAAATGACGACAACTCGTTAAAAATGAGTTACAACCGTACCTATCAGTACCTGCACTTGATATCGAATACTACTTCAGCTACACCCTTAGATGTATGGGCACCAAGTGGTAGTTTCTTAAAACCCCAATACGCAGACCAAGTTGCCTTGGGTTATTTTAGAAATTTCAAGGAAGGTGCATATGATATGAATGTAGAGGTTTACTATAAAGACATGAATGACGTTACCGATTTTATAGATGGCGCAGACTTGTTATTTACCGAAAACATTGAGACTCAGGTTGCGCAGGGAGATGGACGTGCATTTGGATTGGAACTTCAAGTAAACAAAAATGAAGGGAAACTAACAGGGTGGTTAAGCTATACTTTGGCTAGAAGTGAACGTCAGGTACTTGGCATCAACAATAATGAGTTCTATCCTGCTAATAATGACCAGCTTCATGAACTCAATTTGGTTGCGTTCTATAAACTGAACGATCGTTGGGACTTTGGTGGGAACTTTGTTTTTGGTTCAGGAAAACCGGTAACTTACCCAACGGGACAGTACGAGCAAAATGGTTTGGTCGTTGCAGATTACCAAAACCGTAATGGTGACAGGCTCCCGGCATATCATCGCCTAGACCTTTCGGCAACTTTGAACCCAAAGCCTGGTAAGAAGGGGAAATGGATATTCAGCCTAGCAAATGCCTACAATAGACAAAATGCCGCTTCTATTTTCTTTAGGGAACTGGGTGAGGTAAATAACGTCGAATTGGCAACGGGAGAGACCGAGGCGGTGAAATTATCTTACTTCGGAATTGTACCAAGCGTTACTTATCAATTTAAATTTTAATCAAAATGAAGACTAAAACATACTTAAGAACATTATTATTTGTGCTATTGACCACTTGGATTGTTGGCTGCGAAACCGTCGTGACTGAAGATATTACTCTGAATGGAGGAGAACCCCGTTTGGTTCTGGACGGGGGTATTGAAAGAAACACCATATCGCCCTTGGCGGAACAGCAGATTCGATTGTCTTCGACTATTGGGTTTTTGGACACTGAAGACCCTACGCCCATTACCGATGCAGAAGTAGTTGTCAACGATGGTGATACCGACTATGAATTTGCACATGTTAGAAATGGTATATATTCAAATTCCAGTATCCCTACCAACTTGAATGCGGAGTATACCATTACGATTGTATGGAACGGGGAAACCTATTTAGGAACCGATAGCCTTAACGAAGTAGTTCCTTTTGTGGGTGTTTATTCAGAATTTGAAGAAGAGACTGAATTTACAGAAGAGGGGTATTTCGTTAAATTTGATAGTCAAGACCCTGAAGATGAGGAGAATTTTTACTATTATCGGGTCTTTAGAAATGGGGAGTTCGTTATTGTTCCAGATCCAGGGAATGGCCTTACCCTAGTGGAAAGTGATGAATTCTTTAATGGACAGTTGCGTACCGGGGTGAACCCCAATGAGGAAGCAGTATTTGAGCTAGGCGACATTGCTACGGCACAACAGTTGGGCATTACCAATGATTATTTTGGTTATTTGGTGGAACTCTTTAACCAGACGGGAAACCAAGGATTGTCCTTTATTGGTAATCCGCCACCAGCATCGATAAGAGGGAATATGTTGAATATCGACAATCCAAGTAATAGAGCATTGGGGTATTTCTATGCCGTTGATGTTCAAGAGGTAACTATAGAAATCATTGAATAGACCAAATGTTTAAAAAAAGTAGGATATATTTTTATGCGTTGATAAGCTTTCTGATTTGCTTTTTCAATTTTCTAACAGAAATTGAAAGCAATAGCTTAGACGAAGCTATCTACGAAACGGTCATTGTATTTCCACTTATCATGTTTTTGTTGGGCGGGGTATATCTTACAAGAAAATTTCTTTATAAGAGGGGGTATTTTTCTGAACGCTTTGAAAGTGATTCTAAAGTAGGTAAGAGAAATCTGGTCCAGGTAATCGTATTAAAGGTTTTATTGATAACATTTATGATTAAAGCTTTAGGAGACTGGTTGTTCAATGATGATGTGGATAGTGTTTTTTTCGATGTTATTTTCTTTGCAGTGCTCGCTGCAAGTATAGTGGCCGTATTATTGGTCTATTTTCTGGAGAATTTTATTTCCACAGTAGAGCACAAACACCATATCGAAATTCAATTGTCCCGACATGAAAAAGAAAAGGTGATTGCCAAATACCTGTCATTAAGGAGACAATTGAACCCTCACTTTTTGTTCAACAGTTTCAACGGTCTGATAAGTTTGATTTCCATTGACCAAAGGAAAGCAGAAAACTTTGTGGAAGAACTCTCCAACATATATCGTTATAACCTTTCACAGGCTGATGAAGTCGTGGTGAGTTTGAGAAAGGAACTGAAAATGATCGCGTCTTATGTAGGATTGCAACAGATAAGATTCAGTGGAGCGCTGATATATCATGAAGAGGTTGAAGAGGCTTATAAGGATTTCCTAGTTCCCCCTATGAGCCTTCAGTTGTTGGTAGAAAATGCAATTAAACACAATAGGGTGGAGGCAAAGAACCCTTTGGTCATTAAAATTTTTAATGATGCCGATTATGTGGTCGTTCAGAACAACCTTCAAGCAAAGAATAAGAGCCATAGCAGGAATGATTCCTTTGGTATCGGCACTGAAAATCTGAAGAACCAATTAGAGGTAATTCAGTCTCGAAAACCAATCTTTGATATCAAAAATGAACATTATCTTGTCAAGATACCAATGATAAAAAATGAAATAGATGATTAATACGCTGATAGTTGAAGACGAGCCTTTAGCAGCTGAAAGATTGCAATTACTGCTATCTGAAATGGATAGTGAAATCCAAATCAAAGGAAGAACACAGTCCATTGAAGAGACCATTACATTTTTGAACAATCAAGAAGTGAATTTGATATTTTTGGACATTTATCTATCGGACGGAAATTCATTTGAAATATTTGAACGTATTACTAATAAAACACCGATAATATTCACTACCGCATATTCCGAATTCGCTATTAGAGCATTTGAGAGAAATAGTGTGTCCTATCTTTTAAAACCCATTAAAAGGGAGGAATTGGCAATGGCTCTTAGTAAGTTTAAAGAATATCATACTTCTTCAGAGAATGACATTGAAAAGGAAGTTATCCAAAATGTTTTTTCAAAGCAAATTTCATACAAAGAGAGATTTGTAATAAAGCAAAATAATCGTCTGGAAAGTATTGAAGTAAAGGATATAGGTTATTTTTTTGTCGAGGACAAGGTAACGTTCGTCATGATGAAATCCGGTAAAAGGTTTTACTTGGATATGAATCTAAAAGAACTTGAAAATAAACTGAACCCTTCAGAATTTTTTCGGATAAACAGGAAATACTTAATTAATTTAAAAAGCATAGGCCAAATGTACTATGTTTCACAATCACGTATAAAAATAGAACTTGTGCCCAAGAACCTAAATGACCCAAACCTCATTTTGGTGGCAATCGAAAAAATCGGAAAATTTAAAAAGTGGTTAGACGGAGAAACCTAAAATTTCAGATGCTTTTTACTGAATATTTGGTTTTATGTTGAAACTATTTGTTTGCTAAATATTTTGACAAAAATTACTCTAACTAATGAAAATAAATTTCAAGAACTTATTACTATTTTGGCTTGGTTTATCTCTAATGTTTTTGGCATATTCGATTGTAAAACTTTCGAATTCTTTAGTATCGGTGAACAGAAATATTCCTGAAATTATAAACCAAGTTTCCCTTGTTAACCAAAGAATAGATACTATAACAACAAAAAGCATTCCTGACATTCTGCATATAATTCCTTCGGTAACGAATGGAATAGATAGTATTCAGACGAAAATACCCTTTATTTTAACTGAAACCAATGGTTTGAGAAGTACTACAATACCAAATATTCTTCAAGAATTTGGTCTAGTCCGTGCCCAAATACCGGGTGTACTGGAACGAATGGATTCGATAAACAGGCAAGTCCCCAAGGTTATCAATACGATCGACAGAACCACTTTAGCTATAAATGAATCACTCCTTAGAGTAGATTCAATTAATGCACAAATTCCCGAAATAATGCTAGCTGTGAATACAATTAGTGATTCTATCTCAAGTTACATGGGGCAAGCCCATATAGTTGTTGCAAATGCCGACAAAGTTGCAAATAAAGCCGCAAGAGATGCTTCAATGGGTTTTATTGGCGGTATCCTTTCTTCACCTTTTGATGCCGCAATAGAGATAGGTAATTTTGTTATTGGCGAAAAAAGCACTTTGACAGATGAAGATGCCTTAGTAGCTGAACAACAAGTAATTTTATTTCTCGACCAAAATTCTGATGATAATAGACAAGAATGGACTAGTGATCAAATTAATAAATCAGGCGAGATCCAAGTACTACGTAGTTCCCAAAAAAAAGGAAGAAAAATTAAAAAAATAAAAATCAGCTTTGACAACTCTGACGAGTCCATAGTCGCTTTATTCTTTAAAGATGACTATGGAAAATGGCATTTTTGGAAGTAAGACTACTACTAATATATAGTTGCCAATACTTAAAAATACCCAATATATTCGAGGTGGAACTTTGTAAGATTCTATTCAATCTATTGATTAATTGTTTTGGTCATCTTTTAAGAAAAACGACATCCAAAAAGGAATTATACGTATTTATGGTCCAAAAGAAACTTTTAAAACCAGTATCCGATACTTACAAATAGTTCGCCTTCTTCAATTTCTTTTGCGGAGTACATAATTTTTATAGGCCCTAAAAAAGATTCGAAACCATAGCCCACCCCAAATCCTGATAATACAGGGCCTTTAAACAAATCACCTTCTCTGTATAGGTTATCACCCACTTTAGCGAAATTTCCGGAAAAAATAAGATGATTTTTTTTTGTGAATTCAAAATCCATAGTGGTGCTTGACTTCCAATAACTATTTCCTGGGATGCTCAAGAAATCATACCCAAAGAAAGGCACGAAATTATTGATAAGATTATTACCATACCCCCCCAAGACGAAGTCAAAAGAGTTGACGTCAGATGTTCCGATTTTAAATCCTCCCCCTAATTCAAAGTTAACGGATAGATTTCGTGTTATCGGCATAGCCAGCCCCAATTGGGCTTTAGCTATTGCAAATTCGGAGAAATCATCACTGAAGTCAGATGCAAGGAGATAAAGATGGATATCGCTATCAAAATATACTCCTTTAGAAGGGAAGTATATGTCATCATACGTGTCTAATTTAAGTTGCGCGAAAGTACTCAAATAATTGCTTTTTTCGAATAAAAGACGATCGTCATCATCCACCGAAAATTCAATTTCAGAATTTTCGTTCTCATTTGGTACTTCTGATATTGTCTCTGTACTATACCTTAAAGACTTATGCTCCGCACCTAGCGTAATACCAAGTTCTTCACCCAATTTGGATGTTAAATAGAGTTGGTTGGTAAAATCGGTAACAACCAAATTTATATTGTTTACCCCTTCAACGTTGGGTACTTCATAATTATTCAAGAGAATGTTATAGGGGATATCTTTTTCAAATTCGTTGAGCCTTGAATTTAGCCCAAAACTCCAGTTCGTCCCTTTATCAATGTAATATTCCATTTCATACCTAAGTCTATCCCCAATAATAAAATCAAAAGACAGTAATCCATCTTGGGTAAATACATCTTTTTGGGTAAAGTTTACGAGTACAGCACTCCTGTAAAGTTCATCATAATGTGCTCCAAAACGTATAAAGCTCTTGTTCTTACTTTCCTTCAAGTTTAACTGAAGTTCTTCAACATTATCAATTGAATGTAAGCGATAGCGAATATTTTCAAAATTACGAGTAGCGACCAGATTATTTATTCCATGTTGTAACTCCTTAAAAGTGATACTATCACCAAGTTTAAACTTTAATTTTCCCATGATGTATTTTTTGGAATGATTTACTTTATCTCCCAGAAAAGACAAGTCATTTATTATCATTTTGTCATCGGGCTTGAGAAAGGTAACCTGAGTTTGTAATTTATTTTCTGGATTTGATACGGATTTTAAATCTTCGAATAATTTCTTCGCTGCAGTTTGCCCCAATCCTATTATTGTATCGTTCTTGGCAAAATCCAATACTGAATAATCTTCCATAGGAGGTTTGATGTAAATAGTTGTCTTTTTTGATTTTTCTTTCATGTAGTCAACGGCATCAAAGTTGTTTATTTGTAAGAGTATTTCCGTAAATGAGGATAAGGACTCACGGTCAGATAATCCATGTTGCACATCAACCCCAATGATAACATTGGCCCCCATTTTATAAACTTCTTCCAAAGGATAGTTATTAACCACACCACCATCAATTAATATTTGGTCATCAATTTCAGCCGGCGCAAAGAGTGATGGTAATGTGCCACTTGCCATAATGGCTTCTGGTAGGTATCCTTTTTTTAAAACAACTTCATTGCCACTCTCAATATCCGTTGCAATACAAACGAAAGGAATTGGCAATTGATCGAAATCTTTAGTATTTCTAACATGGTATAACAACCTAGCCAACTCATTATAAATATTCTGACCACCCGAAAAGGCTGATGGCACTGAAATTTTAAAATTATTGAAGGGTAGGGTTACCGCATATCTTTCGGAGTCTTCTTTTTCATAAAAAGTTTTTGCATTCCTCGGAAGGTTGTCTTGTATCAAAACACCTAAGTCTGTGACACTAAAAATAGAATCAAGCTCTGATGCTGAGTACCCAGCTGCATACAATCCGCCTATAATAGCCCCCATGCTGGTGCCTCCTATATAATCAATTTGTACGCCTGCTTCTTCAATAATTTTAAGCGCTCCAATGTGGGCAAGTCCCTTTGCTCCACCGCCGCTTAGTACAAGGCCCACTTTCAAATCATCTACTTTCTTTTCTTTTTGAGCTGAACTAAATATGGTAAAAAAAAATACAAATATGAGGTGATAGGGTTTATTCATTTGACTTTGTTGAATATATTATCTATTTACATAACAGGATTGTGATAGGCGTATAATACTACTTCAGAGATTTATTTTCCCAAAAGATATTATAGCAGTATAAATGCTCTACTATAAATTCAGCTAAACCTTTGAAAAAAATGGATAAAACCCATTTTTTTATTGTTAAACATATTATTTGGTTTGGTTTCTTGGCGATTTGAATGAATCAATTGCTACCTTAATTCTTTCGATATACTATGGATAATGGTATTTTGGTTAATAAGCTTTTTTGAAGAGTAGGCCTTAAGAGGCCTTTAACATAGCACAAAAAGAATAAGAAGTGTGCGGCTTAAGAAGAACATATTATAGGACTCAAACAATTTTCTCCATTGGCTCTTTCAACTAACCGTTTTATAGAACTATACCTATCAATTAGAATTATGTTTTAGTTTAGAGGAATGCAAAAAACAATATTCGAAATTAGCAAAATGGATTGTCCGTCTGAGGAAAATCTCATACGAATGAATTTGGACGGAATTTCAAGTATTGCAAATTTAGATTTTGATATTGAGAATCGAAAATTGACCGTTTTTCACAACGGAGAAATCGACCAAATCGAAAAGTCTATTATCCAGCTAGATTTAGGTGGAAGGAAAATCTCCACGGAGCCGACCGACCAAACGGATTTTGAAGAGAATACGAACCAAAAAAAGCTACTCTGGTCCGTACTTCTAATCAATTTTGCTTTTTTCATTATCGAAATGACAACAGGAATTATTTCAAAATCAATGGTGCTTGTAGCCGATAGTCTGGATATGCTTGCAGATAGTTTCGTTTATGGGATTAGTCTTTTTGCGGTTGGCGGAACGTTAATTAGGAAAAAGCGGATTGCAAAACTTGGCGGATATTTTCAAATCACACTTGCTTTTATAGGATTTGTAGAAGTTTTAAGGAGATTTTTCGGAGACGAGAAACTTCCGGATTTTTCGACAATGATTGTAGTTTCGATTTTTGCTCTTATCGCAAACGGAATTTGTCTGTATATTTTACAGAAGTCAAAAAGTAAAGAAGAGGCACATATGAAGGCTAGTATGATTTTTACCTCGAATGATGTGATTATTAACTTAGGTATTATAAGCGCTGGAGTTTTAGTTAATTGGTTGAGTTCTAGTAAACCTGATTTGATTATAGGGACAATTGTTTTTGTTTTGGTAATTCAAGGTGCGATTCGTATACTGAAATTGGGCAAGTGAAGGAAAAGCACTAACCTTAATAAATCTATAACCCCATAAAAGGAACCTTTTTTAAAACGGTATTTTTCTTCTGCCCCCATTTTTTTTAGATCCGCCGATTAAAAACACAGATTTTAGTTAATAACTAGGAATATTTAGGATACACAAATAAAATTTTCGCTAGATGAATCCACTTTCTCTTAAGTAATGTTTTGGGAAAAAGATTATTCTTAAATTTAAGGATGGCCAGACTATTACTTATCATACTGATATTTTGTATTGGAAAAGTTTGTGCGCAATCAAAAATTGATAGCCTAGAACACGTGCTCAATATTGAAAAAGTGGATTCCTCAAGGGTCAATATCTTATTGCGTCTGGCTGATGAATATCGCTACGAAAACCCAAAAGAAGCAGAGGGACACCTTCAAGTAGCGATGCTACTCTCTTCAAAGATCAAGGATAAAAAATATGAGGTAAAGACCCTTAACCAATTGGGGGATATTTTGACCGACCAATCCAACAACGACTCTGCCATAGTATATTACCAAAAAGCCCTCACGCTAGCCGAACAGATAAAATTCGACGATGGCAGGAGTACCTCTCTAATCGGATTGGGCAATGCCCATACCAGAAAGGGAAATCTCGAAAAAGGCGAAGAATACCTTAAATCAAATATTGACTTCGCCAAGGAGATTGAAGATTTTGAGGGTGTTGCCAGTTCCTTCAACAATTTGGGAAACGTTTACAATGAACGAGGGGAATATAAAAAGGCCATGGAGGCTTACACCGAAGCCTCAAAAATGAACACCCGTATTGGTAATGAAAAAAACGCGGGCATCAACCTGGCCAATATCGGGCTGATCCATCAAAAACTAAAAAATTTTAAGGAGTCAATCGAGTATTACACAAAAAGTGATAGTCTCTTCAAGAAATTCGATTTTTTGCCAGGCCGGGCCTTTGTTGTGAAAAACATGGGCATTGTCTTTAGAAATCAAGGCAAACTCGATGACGCGTTAAGGCAATATCAAAGTGCACTTGGGATTTATAGAAAGATGGGCAGTACTAGGGAGATGTCACAGGTATATCAAAATATAGGAAACATTTATTCGGATAAAAAAGAATCGAATGAGGCCATCGAAAACTATCGGCAATCATTGTCGATCGCGAGAGGAATAGATGACTCCATCAACATGGCCATGGCAAGTCAATCTTTAGGACAAGAGTTCCTCTATTTCAAACAACTCGATAGCTCAGAGGTGTTTTCAAGCAAAGCAGTAGAAATAGCCCAAGCCATAGGGGCAAATTTGACCGAGATGGATGGTTACAAAACTTTGTCGGAAGTCAATTATGCGAAAGCAAACCATAAAAGGGCCTATAATCTAAGGATCAACTTTGAGACATTGCGGGACAGTTTCTATAATCTGGAAAAACGGGATCTCGCTGAGGAAATCGAGGCAAAGTACCAAAACGAGCAAAAAACCCAGGAAATCGCCTTGCTGGCCTCTGAAAAAGAACTTCAGGCGCTACAGTTGGGAAAAAGAAAGAACGAACGTAACGGTATAATCATCGTTGCCTTACTTATCCTTTTATTGGCCGCCCTTCTGTATAACCAATTCCGAATCAAACAAAAGTCCAACAGGGAACTCCAAGAGTTGAACCAGTTAAAATCCGATTTTTTTGCCAATATCTCCCACGAATTCAGAACGCCATTGACCCTGATTCAAGGTCCCATTGAGCATTTGGAACAAAACCCGGAAGAAAAACTCGAGAGGGAAGACATTAAAATGATTCGGCGCAATACCAATAAAGTATTGGGACTGGTCAATCAGTTGTTGGACCTTTCAAGGATTGACGAGGGCAAGCTAAAGCTAAGATCCACAGAAGGCAATGTATTCAAATGCCTACGTACCGCAGCAGCCTCCTTCAACTCCCATGCGGCACAGCGAAATATGGACTATCGGGTCAAAGTGCCCAATGAAATTTTATGGGCATCCTTTGACCGCGATAAACTTGAAAAAGTAGTCTATAACTTGTTGAGCAACGCCTTTAAATTCACTGGGGATGGCGAACAGGTATCTTTTGAAGCAGCTTACGAATCAGAAGAATTGATAATCCAAGTCTCCGATTGCGGGCGGGGCATCGAGGAAGACAAATTGCCCTTTATTTTTGACCGCTTCTATCAAGTGGACAGTAGCATCACAAAAGACAGGGAAGGTTCGGGAATTGGTTTATCGCTTTCCAAAGATTTGGTGAAATTGATGGATGGCACCATTACGGTATCCAGCGAAGCGGGCAAGGGCACTTATTTTACGGTTCAGATTCCCATGGAAAAAATCAAAACGTTTCAAAAGCAACCCAAAGAGGCTAAGCAAAAAAACCAAAAAGAGTCTACGGGGCCCAGGTCTTTCGAGTTTCCCAAAACCGATGATCGCGAAGTCCCCAAAATATTGGTGGTAGAGGATAATGAGGACATGCGCCAGTTCATTAATGTCCAGCTGTTGAAAAACTATCGGGTCATCGAAGCAAAAAATGGGGAACAGGGACTGAAATTGGCAAGCTCGGACGCACCGGACCTGATTGTGACCGATTTGATGATGCCGAAGATGGACGGTCTGGAACTTTGCAATAGGTTGAAAACTAACCTCGACACGAGCCACATTCCCATAATTATGTTGACTGCCCGGGCAGGTGAGGCGAATAAAATCGAAGGACTGGAGACTGGAGCCGATGCATATTTGACCAAGCCCTTTAGCGCCAAGGAACTTTTGGCCAGGGCAAGGAACCTTATCGACCAAAGACAGCACCTTCAAGCGTATTACCAAAAAAGTGAGCGTACCATAGCTCCGAAAAAAATCACAACGACCTCGCTGGATCGAAAATTTATGGAGAAGGTATTGAACCTTTTTGAAGAACAGCACACCGATGCCAATTTTGGAGTACCCCAAATGCAACAGGAACTGGCCATGAGCAAAACCCAACTGCACCGAAAAACAAAGGCCCTGACCAATGAGACCCCGGGAGAACTACTCCGTAATTTCCGGTTGAAAAGGGCCGCTCAATTGCTCTCACAAAAGTCGGACACCGTAACTCAAATAGCCTATCAGGTTGGGTTTAACAACCTTTCCTACTTTGCAAAATGCTTCAAGGCATTGTACGGTGTTTCCCCTTCCTCCTATTGATTTTTTTTGTTAAGACTGATTAAAAACGATCACTCGGTACATTATTCGATACCCCTGTTGCACATTTCGGAACTGCAGTGTCAGCACCTAGTCGAGTCGAAATATAACTTTGGTACTTAACAAAAGTCCCCCTTCACTATTAAAACACCACAGATCATGAAAACGCTATTTCTAAAAAAGTATGAGTATTCATTTAGGTTGCTTATACTCATCATAGTAACATCTTGCACAGCAATAAGTTGCAGCAAGGATGGGGACAATGAACCTATTGCGGATGATGAACCGGTAAACTTGAAACCCTCCATAACAGCAATCGCCCCCACCAGTGGGGTAGTTGGTACAGCGGTGACGATAACGGGCACCAATTTCAGCAGTACCAACAACCAGAACGAGGTGGCCTTCAATGGCACGACAGCTACAGTTACTTCGGCCTCGGCAACACAGTTGGTAGTCAATGTGCCAGAAAATGCGACTTCTGGAACAGTTTCTGTCGCAATTGATAGAGAAAGCACTGTAGGACCTTCTTTTACAGTGATTACAGCCAATGCCTCATTGTGCGACCAGACCATGATAGAGAAAAATACTACTTGGGAAGACTTGGTGCCGGGCAATGAAATCGATTATGTGGTACAATGTGAGGTTTTGGTTAAGGGCAATGCACTGTTGACCATAGAGCCGGGGGTGGTCATTGCTTTTGAGGGAGAAAATAGCGGCATTTTTACCAGTGAAGGCGGTGGGGTAAAGGCAATAGGTACCGCGACCGATGCTATACGGTTTTTGGGCACTTCGGATAACAAAGGGGTATGGAAAGGAATCTATTTCGGTTCCACCCATCCTGAAAACCGCCTGGAAAACGTTATAGTGATGCATGCGGGTCGTTCGGCTTCGGGCCAATCGGGAGAGAAAGGGGCCGTTCAGTTGTCAAAGGATGAGGATTCATCGGCGGCAATCGTCAACTGCATCATTACCAATAACGATGGATATGGCTTTTTCCTTACGGATGAAAGTAATCTGAAAGAGTTTTCCGGAAATACGATTGCGGACAATGAGGAAGCTCCGGTCGGTTTATATTTTAATCAGATGGGAGCTTTGGATGCAGCATCGGATTACCTTGGGAATGCGAAAAATTATGTCGAGGTGCGGGAAAACGAAATCGAAAATGATATGGTGGATATGCCACTTTTAAACGTTCCTTATAGATTCGTGGAAAGTAAAAAATACAATATCAAGAATGCCTTGAACATTGCTGCCGGTACTACTTTAGAGTTTACCAACGGTGCGGGATTTCGACTGGGGGAACAGTCTTCTGATTGTGCAGATACGTCAGGTTCTTTAAATGCCACAGGAACTATGGACAGCCCAATAACGTTTAAAGGAGTAACCCCCGGAAAGGGCACTTGGCTGGGAATTGGCTTTAATTCAGCTAGTCCAAATAATAATTTGATATACTGTTCCATTTCGGGTGGAGGAAGCGGCAAAATGTATAACGGCGCCGATTTTGCCGCAAACATTACGTTGCAGTGTGATAGTAAGGTGACCATCCAAAATTCCTCAATTACGGATAGCAGCGAATTTGGAATCTATATGCTGGACGAGGATGCGGAGCTGGAAGACTTTTTGGAAAATACGATCGTGAACAACGAATTGGCCCCACTTTGGATGCACTTGCCACAAGTGAATCAGTTGGATGCTGCTACATCGTATGCGGAAGGAAATGGAAGAGCTTACATTCAGGTCGAAGGGGATGCCGTGACCGAAGCTGACCTTACCATCAAAAAACTAGAAGTGCCCTATCGAATCGAAACGGAGGAGTCCGGTCGAGAGACCTATGTGGAAAGGGCCATTACCATACAAGCCGGAACCATTTTGGAGTTTGAAACCGGTGCTGGCCTGGTCCTGGGTAGTCCGGGAGTGGACTGTATTCCCACCACGGGATCTTTAAATGCTCAGGGAACCACAGAAGAACCCATCGTTTTCCGAGGGGCTGCGGAAGGTCAAGGCACGTGGTTGGGTATCGGCATAAATTCCAGTACCAGCGCCAACCTGTTTACCTACTGTGAGATTTCCGGGGGTGGTTCCAAGCAATTGTACAATGCGGGAGGACAAGGCAACATCGTAATCCATTGCAGCGGCAATTTGACCGTCGAGAACAGTACGGTTAAGGACAGTGGCGGATGGGGCATTGATTTTGTACAGGGAGGTAATTCCTTGTCCGAAACAGGAAATACGTTTTCAAATAATCTATCAGGGGATATAGCCCCGAATTAAAAAAGACTTCAATGAAATTCAAGATATTGATACTGGTTTTTTTCGTGTCTTTTAATTTGACGGCACAGATTGCCAACGAAAAGATAGAAGAGGAAAAAATCAAAAAGACCATAAGTGTCCTTGTCGAAGGTTGGAAACAGGGCAGTGGTAAAAAATTTGCCTCGGCCTTTACTGAAGAAGCGGATTTTACCGTGTTGTTTGGCATGCATATTCAGAGCAGAAAGGCGATAGCAGAAGGACATGATTTCATATTCGACCGATTTTATGCCAATACAGTCTGGGCCCTACGACCAGTAAAAATCAATTTTTTGAGTGCAGATATTGCACTGGCACATTGCTCAGGGGCGATTCATGTTGTGGGGGAAACTGTTGCCTCCCAACCGGCTGCCGTTCCCCTTTTGGTCTTAAAAAAGCTGGAGGAAGGGGAATGGAAAATAACGGCATTGCAGAATACTCCATACTTGGTTGATGAATTGAGTATGGACGGTGACCTTGCAAAATTTAAAAATTGGATAGGGGAAAACAGAAAATAAAATGGGGGCTAAGTCTGAACTTATTTTCTTCAAATGCTCCGCTATGTGGTATGTGCTCCCCCGCTACCGCCAGTTTGCAACTGTTGGTATGTATCTCAAAACCTAGACCAACCACCCTTCTCGATCCAAACTCTTATATTGAATCGTCTCGGCAATATGATTTCCATTGACTTCCAGAACCCTCTCTTAAATTCCGGGAGTTCATCCAAAAATAAAACGCCATTGTGAAACAAAGAGATTTCCCCTGATTGTGGGTATGCCCCTCCCCCAACCAAGGCCACATCTGAGATTCTATCAAATGCAGTGGTCTACGTATTAATTGATTTTGGTCGAGCATTATCATCGGTTAATGGATAAAATCGTAGTCTCTTAAAACCTGAATTTCTGGAACATATAAAAAAGACCACAAATGGGACCCATATAGGAAAAGTCTCCTATTGTAACAAAAGTATCGCTTAAAATAGCCAATTTAAAAAACAATATACATTACAATAGATAGAGATTGAGAACATAATAGCTCTATCCCCGCATCTTCGGTTTAATAAGAACTGACAATACTACCCCTAGCTTTCCTAACCGCGCGTTGATGAGACTATCAACCCCATTATTTAAATCCATTAACTTCATAAAGTCATATCTTTAGAGGAACCAACTATTCTCTTATGATCAAATTCTTCCGCCGTATCCGGCAAAAATTGCTTGAAGAAAATCGTTTTTCAAAGTATCTGGTCTATGGCATTGGTGAAATCATTTTGGTTGTCATTGGTATTTTGATTGCCCTTAAAATAGATGGTTGGAACCAAGACAAGAAGGATAGAAAATTAGAACAGCAATATTATTGTAGATTATTGGAAGATGTTAATCAAGATTTAATAAACTATAACGATTATGTTGTTCTCTTAAACGAAAAAATAGACGTAAATAACACCCTAATCCAGAGGTTGCAAGACGATTCAATGTCTTTGGACAGCATAGCACCACTTGTTCTAAAATCTATAAAATACTCCATTAGAGATACCAGAGCTACAACCGATGCTTTTGAAGATATTAAATCGAGTGGAAACTTAAATATTATTAAGGATTTATCTATAAAAAATCAATTAGCAGCCTATTACAAAACTCTGGCAAATACAAGTGCTGTTATAGAAAGTAATGGAAATGCAATTACAGATAAACGATTTTTTGAAAGTGAAGATTTAATAAGTTCTGGATGGATAAAATTAATAGAAGATTTTAATGCAATAGATACTACAAAAGTCAAATACCAATCGCTCAAATCAGAAATCAATTTTACTAAAGAAATTAGAAAAAATATGATGAATGATGCGATATTTTATTTAGCGGTCAATTCAAGAAGTAGACAGCTTTTAACAAGGCTCAAAAATGAAATCTTATCCATGATTGAGTTACTCAATTCTAAATGTCGAAATCATAATGCTTAAATTCTTTGGGAAAATCCGTCAAAAACTACTCTCTGAAAATAAATTCAGTAAGTATCTGATTTATGCCATTGGAGAGATTGTACTTGTTGTTATTGGGATTCTTATTGCGTTACAAATTAACAATTGGAATATTACACAACAAGATAGAAAAACAGAGAAACAGAACCTTCTAGCACTTCAGGAAGAATTTTCAAAAAATAAAACTAAAATTCAAGAAGTTATACAGCAAAATAATCAAAATATTTCAGGCGCAGAAAAGATGATTCAATCCTTTAGTAGTACATCTAAAGACACTATTTCAGAGCAAACAATAGCAATTTATGGTAGTGAAACCTTTGGTAAAGAAATAAATTTTGAGCCTGAAACTGGCGTTCTTACTGAAATTATAAGCTCTGGTCAGTTAAAACTTATCCTAAACAACAAGTTAAAACATAAATTGGCGGGATTACAAAGCAAGATTGATGAAATTAAACAACAAGAGAAAGAAGTTCTCGATTACCGAATCATAGCTATTAAACAAATGATAAATGAAGGAAATATGGAAAGAGTTTATGCAGATTTAGGAATCAGAAAATCATATGTAAATACCACTTTTGAAAGTACAGGAATAAAATCTATGCTAAACTCATTACCTTTCTTAAATCAAATCGTTTTATATCAGTCTAGCTCAAATGTCACTAATCAGGCATTTTACGACCCATTGAATAAAGAAATTGAAATAATACTGGAGTTAATAACTAACCGTTTGAAAGAATTGTAAAAAATAACGAAAGCAAAAAAAAATAGGCACTAAATAATCTAAATCATGAAAATAAAAACCAACCGACTGACTTTACTCGCAGCACTTTTTACATTGGCTTTTGGAATCCAAAGTTGTGAACAAAAAGAAAAGAAAGAAACTAAAGAAGTGGAAAAAGAAGTAATCGTTGAATCTGATAAACCTGAATATTTTCTGTTAAGACCAGAAGTGGAGAAAGCTTACGGATATTCCCATGCTGTGAAAATTGGAAATAGCATTAAAATTTCAGGAGCGGTAAGTATGGACGATGACGGAAACCCAACTGCGGTTGGCGATATAGAACAGCAGATGAAAAACTGTTATGCTGATTTGGAAAAAATATTAAAACACTTTGGTTGCACATTTGACGATGTAATAAAAGAAGATATTTTCACAACTGATATGGCACAAATGCTAGAAAAATCAGCATATCGAGCTGAAATTTATAAAAATGGATTCCCAACTGGTTCTTGGCTTGAAGTAAAAGGATTGGCATTACCGGAATTTATGGTCGAAATCGAACTTGAAGTACACAAATCTGAATAAAAGCAAGAACGCACAACAATAGATGCTAACCGCAAATACGAATAGCCGAGCCCTTTGGGGTTCATTAACCAACACAAAAAACAATTAAAGTGAAACATTATAGAAATCTCTTACTTACACTATTGACCATCATTGGTGTTTTCTCCTGTGATTCTCCCGAAAAAAATATTGAATATGGTGAAGCAACAAAGGAGTTAATAGTCCTTTTAGATAATGACCCTAAACTAAAATCATTGCTTGTTTCTTCACTGGAGAAGGCAAAAGAAATTAATCCCGACAGGAATACAAATCCTGCTCAAAACCTTGAGGAATATTATAGGTTCGTTACATGGACAGAAACAACAATGCCTTGGGCCATCGTTAAAAAAGAAGAATACCCAGAAATATTTGATAATATCTTTCAGGGTCTTTGCGCGTTTTATTTTTTAATCGATCAACCACTTCCAGAGTTGGAGGGTCAAGGATTGGTGAACAACGCCTTGCAGTATTATGAACCATTTGCCAAATGGCTGGTCACTTTCAGTAAATCATGGGGGTCTTTTTTGGATACTGAAGAATCTTGGAATGAAGAACATTATCAAATGGCATTAAATGACCCCAATTTCGGTCTGCGAAACGGTTGGTATGAAGATCCGGCAAACTGGAAGACTTTTAACCAATTCTTTGCCAGATACCTTAAGTCTCCTGACATGAGACCTGTTGCAAGTCCAGATTTAGATTCTGTAGTGGTGTCATTTGCTGACTCAGAACCGCAGGGCGTATGGGACATCGATGGCAACTCATATCTAATGGATGAAGGAGGGGTTCCAGTAAAGTCTGCTACACTTAAATCTATATCAAAACTTATCGGTGATGATAGTCAGTACAAAGACGCATTTTCTAATGGCACATTTACCCATTCCTTCCTCAATGTTAATGACTATCACAGATATCATTTCCCTATGAGCGGCACCATAAAAGAGGCTAGAATTATACCAGGTATCAACCCTCCGGGCGGACAACTCTGGTGGGATAATGAAAACAATCGATATGCCTTTAATCCAAGCGCCAAAACGGGATGGCAATCTATTGAGACCAGAGGATGTGTTATCCTTGAAACTAATGAATACGGACTTGTCGCCTTAATGCCAATTGGGATGGGAGCAGTAAGCTCGGTAAATTTTGAAAAAAATGTTATCCCCGGCACAAGTGTAAAAAAAGGTGATATGCTTGGACATTTTGCCTTTGGTGGATCAGACTTTATAATGATTTTTCAAGATGGAGTTACTTTCAGTTTGGAAGCCCCGATGCAAGAGGATGGTCAATCATATCAGCATATATTAATGGGTGAAAAACTGGGGGTTTTATCTAAACATAAATAACGAAACGCCATGAAGTGTATAGTGTATAGTAACTTATAAGAAGCTACGACACCACCCAAGGAGCATTGCCTATGTTCTGAAGAGTACTGTAAAAAGAACATTTATTGGACCCTTTTTGCCATGTAGACAACTATTTGTTTAAGTTGAATCTGATATGGTTTAAACCTAGAATTATTAGTTATTGACCTCCGACGCCCCGCTACCGTCAGTTTGCAACTGTTGGTCCCCTATGTATCTCAAAACCTACCCCAACCACCCCTCGCGATCCAAGCTCCGATACTGAATCGCCTCGGCGATATGATTACCGTTTACTTCGCTCACTTTTTCCAAATCCGCAATGGTTCGTGCGACCTTTAGAATCCGGTCATAAGCACGGGCAGAAAGATTTAAACGCTCCATGGCATTTTTAAGCATTTCTTTTGAGGCATCGTCCAGCTTACAGAATTCACGAATCTGCTTGGTATTCATTTGGGCATTGTAATGTACCTTATCCAAGCCGGTAAATCGTTGGGACTGTAGTTCACGAGCCGCGGTCACCCGTTGTCGAATGGCGGAACTCTGTTCGCCCTTACGGTCATCGGAAAGCTTTTCAAAGGGCACGGGCGTGACTTCGATGTGAATGTCGATACGATCCAATAAAGGACCGGAAATCTTGCTTAAATAGCGTTGCATTTCAGCTGGAGAGGAGGTTACAGGAGCATCAGGGTCATTGAAGTAGCCACCAGGACTAGGATTCATACTGGCTACTAGCATAAAACTACTGGGGTAGGTCACCGTAAAACGCGCACGGGAAATGGTTACCTCACGATCTTCCAAGGGTTGTCGCATGACTTCCAGAACCCCTCTTTTAAATTCCGGGAGTTCATCCAAAAATAAAACGCCATTGTGGGACAAAGAGATTTCCCCAGGTTGTGGGTACGCCCCTCCCCCGACCAGGGCTACGTCTGAGATAGTACAAGATGTGAGCAAAACAAAATTAAAATGCAAATATCTAAAAAACAGGAGTTTAAAAAGATGAAATCGTATCCTATTGAGCTTACTCCCGCTCTTTTGGTAAGGATTAATAAGATTCTAGGTGTGAAGTCAGGAAGTAACAGCGAAATATTAATGAACGGTCAAATATAGGGTTATGAGATTAAAAAGAAAGAATTTAAGGAAGATAGTCAAGAATTTATTAGTAGAAAGTCTTGCACAACGTCGGGTCGAAAATGGAATGGACATAATTCTGAACGCTAGGGGGCGCGATGGCAATCAATGGGAAGTCGCCATGAAATCCAAAATGGTAGATTCGATTATCAATTTGTACCTCATGCAGTTTAAAGTGCTGGATAGATTTGATTTGACCGAGCTTCACCCCCATCTCGACGGCTTCTATCATGGCGAGAATATAGATGTATTCGGACATGAAGACCCTGAAAAACTAGCGGATATTGTCTTAGCTGGTTGGGATGCTCTGATTTCCGAATACAAAGAGCTTTTGTGACATAAAAATATTTAGGTACTGATTCCCCGAACCCTCACTAATTAAAAAAAGTGGGGGTTTTTTATGCTCACTCGATAACTCCGAATAACTAAGTCTATGTAATCTCCTATAGCTCTATTTCTTTGCGGAATTAAATAAAATGAATCGAATATCATTTTTTAATCAAAAAATTTTAATGCTGCAAACAACTGTAAATAAAAGTAACCTAGAGAGGCATTAAAGCGAAGTAGATTGCAAAAAAGTTTTCTGGCCGGAAGCTAATGATGAATCTAAAAAAAAGTTATCAGCATGAGTGAAATATTAAAAGAAGTGAAAAACCTAAGGAGGGAGAATCAGACGCTATTGAAGAAACAGAATCAGGCCATCGAACTTACGGTTACTTTGCGTGAGAAGATAGAGAAACTACTCAATCCTACCCCACCTGAGAATGTGACAATGAAAGACGCATGTCACTTGTTAAACAGAAGTCACGCCGTTGTACTAGGCTACATCAAAGAGGCCGATATACAACCGTCAAAAACGTTGGGCCGTAGCAAGTCCTACAGATATTCGGATATCAAAAGTATTGGCGACATGCTAGGTATCAAGCTTCAAAAATTATCAGCCTAATTGGGGTCTTTACTAAAGATTGTAGAAGACGTTCAGAACGAAATCTACGAACCGCCTAAGAACCAATTTTGGAAGATTAAGCGCAACCAGAAAGACGCTAACAAATACGTCGTTCTGCCTGACACACTTGGTTTCATATCGTATCTCGAATCTCTTGGAGTGTGTTTCGAGTCCTCTAGCCGTGAACTGGTTATTCATGAAAAGGGAATAGTGTCTAAAATAGATATCTCAGACCTGAAGAGAATTGTGCAGAAGAACATTCAGCGCTTCCCTGACGTGTCGGATGACGGAGCTACTAAAAACGACATCCTATCAATGGTGATGGCTAATGAAGCTAGGCTTTTCAAAGTCAAGGGGTTACTTGAATTCTTGCCGCTGGTCGAATTTCCTTGGGTCGCCTCAACCGAGTCGGTCGGTTATTTCTTTTATCGTAATGGTTTGGTAGAGGTTTCCGAAGTGGATATTGTGGTTAAGCCTTATGAATCCATGGACGGTTTTATCTGGGATACTCAGGTAATCGATAGGGATTTCGAACTAGTTGAACCCGAAGGTACAGATTGGGCCGACTTCGTTTACAAGGCTGCTGGTAGTACGGATGAGCTTGTAGCAAATTTAAATGCAGCTTTAGGCTATACGTTGCACGCTTATAAAGACCCGTCTAAGGCCTTCCTAGTGCTGTTTGGTGAAGCTGTCGAGGACTCAAATAAGGGAGGTGGAGCTGGCAAAGGGCTTACAGGTGTAGGTATATCCAAAATAGTGAATACAGCCTTTAAGGACATGAGGCAGTACAGCGCTTCCGACCCCTTTAAATTTTCGATGGTGAACCAAGATACACAAGTTCTTGTATTATCCGACCTGAAGCCAAACTTCAAGCATGATATACTTTACAACATGATAACAGAAAGCCTTGAAATAAACGCCAAAAACACCCCAGTAGCGGTATATCCTTTTTCCGAATCACCAAAGCTCTTGGCATCAACGAATTACAGCCTTGATGATGAAGCTGGTCACGGAAACCGAAGACTGCGACTTGTAGAATTTAGCTCGTTTTGGAATGCCAGTAACACACCAGACAAGCACTATGGGAAGCTACTCTTTGACCAGTGGGATGAAACCGAATGGGCCGCATTTGATTCCTACATGCTTTTAGCTGTAGCCCAGTACTTGAAAAATGGGTTTCCAAAGGTTCCAGAGTCTGAATCTAGCAAGCGTAAAAGAATCCTAGGGAAACCCGGAATGATAGACCTAATGGAATGGCTGGAAAACTACGTTTCGGACGGTTACTCATCATTTGCCGATACCTACATCGATTATTCTCGCAGTAAGTACATCAGCAAGTCGCCGATAGGTAAAAACGTTTTCCTTTCGCGGTTGGAAGAGGCTATAAATATATCTGGGTCTAAGAGTATGGACATAGCCGAGAACGGGAGCGTAAAGAGCTTGAAAATATGGTAGAATTCCTTCCATACAAGCCGAATAGCAAGGTGAGGTGCCCGAAATGCGGAAGGGCTAAGGCGCTTACCCTTTACCGGGACTCGGAAACATTGGAGGTCTTCCCTTCCGAGTTTGGTAAGTGCGACCGGATTATGAAGTGTGGTTTTCATAATCGCCCAGATTCAAAAGGCAAAGGTGTCCCATGTTTCGTTCCCGAACCTGTCAAGCCAATAGATTACTTGCCGATGAGCGAACTGGAAGAGCGAATGATAAACTCTAAGGAAAACCACTTCTTTACTTGGCTCGGCGGACTTATCGGAATTGAAGGCCTGAAAGTGCTGAAGGAACGATATAAGCTCGGCACCAGTACTATATACAATGGGCTGGTTTCGTTCCCGCAAATCGACGCGAAAGGAAGGCTTCACCGCATAAAGGAAATGCGGTACAACCCAAACAACGGTAAGAGGTCTAAGATGTTGGGTTCCCAGCGCTGGGCCTTCGAAAAGAGGTTATTCCCTGACATGAATTTGGAACAAGTCTATTTTGGTTCTCATTTGATAGTTGGAAACGATAAGCCTATCGCGTTGGTCGAGTCTGAAAAAACGGCCCTAGTATGCTCACACTTCATGTCGAAATTCATTTGGCTGGCGACGGGTTCACTAGGTATGCTATCCAATGAGCGCTGTAAACACTTGAGAGGCAGGGAACTATTCCTGTTCCCTGACCTTGGGGCGACAGAAGTCTGGGCTAAAAAAACCAGATACTTAAAAGGCTTCAAGGGTATCAAGGTAAGCAAGTACCTCGAAGAAAACGCAAATGAGTATAACCTTAAAGAAGGCGACGACCTCGCTGATTTATTCATAAACGAATTAAAAAATAGAAATGAGTAATACCAAAAACATAGAGAAAATCTATAGAATTCAAAACGATGAAATAGTTCCCATGTATCTGGGTTGGCTGCAATACCTCGAAAGCATCGGAATTTTCCGTAGTGCTGAGCCTAACAAACTCGAATACCTATATAACAGGGGATTGACCGATTTTGTAGTAATTGATATCAGAGATGCTAAAGAATTGGTATACAGTGATATACTGAATAGCGATTTAAATAATTATGGGGCTGTCCTTGAAATGGTCATAGAGTACTCTAACAAGCTCTTCTCGCCCGCAACACTGGATTACCTTGATACAATTTAATTAACCCTTAAAAAATAAATAATGACAGTAAAAAACACATTTCAAAAAGCAGTGGCTTTCTTCGGCCAATCTCCAAAGCAGCCCAAAGTCAAGGCTCAGAAGACCTTAATACTTAGAGGTAAAATCGTGAAGCGTGCCACCGGAAGCAAAATACGCCTGGTCAACCCAGAGGCCCGTATCCTAGCAATTGAACACCAGAAAAAGCTTCGTGAAAATGCAATCAATGCCCTAGCGATGAATTTACCTACCGAAACGGAAAAAGAACAAGAGAAAATTGGCACCATCAAGAATGCTGTGAAAAGCCTAACCGCAAATCTTCCCAAGGAATCCGACTTGGGACTTAACCCCAACTGGAACGCAAGCGTACTGTTGTCTCATATCGGCGATGCCGCCCACAGGTCATCGTTGGAAAGTGATGTTGTTTGGGGTCGAGACGGTGAGGGTTTATTAATACTGGAAATTGAAGCTCAAACCATCAAGATAACACCCGAATATTTTGAGTTGTTCGATAAGGCAGCGGAAAGGTTATTCAACTGGTCTGGCATGGGAAAATCCCTAAATGACTCAGAAGGTACGGAACCTGATACGAACGCATTTCTATGGAACCTTGGTGATAGTGGGGCTCGTTACTCGAACGAACAGAAAAAGCTGAAGTCTTCGGATTGGTATTTGGATAAGCTGGTCGAAAAGGCTTCCACTGCTACATTAGTATACGAAAAGGCCACTGCAAAGAAAGCTGATATACTTGAGGCGCTAGCTCTAGCAACGGCAAAAGAAGGTATTAGACTTGGCTTCACTCGTGATAAAGATAAGAACGTCCTTATAGAATGCTCGGACAATCGATTTGGCTGTACAGAGCTATCGACCAAAGTTCTGCTACCATTCTTACAGCAGATTATAGATGAAAGTTCCGTTGCTGGGCGCTTGACGGCTAAGAAAGACGTGTCAGATTTGCTAACAGGATTCACGAACCTATTGACGCTTTAGTATGTTCTACAGAAAGGTAATCCTAAACATGCCAGAAAATAAATCAAGGCTTTGGGCAAAGCAAAGACGGAAAAAAAACCGATTCACTAATAAAGTCAATAAAGACAACAATTATGCAAGATTCGATAAATAGATATTTTAAAAGACAATTGAAGGCAGGAAATACATACTCAGTCAGAAGACACGGAGGTTTATACCTTAATAATGATTTCGTAAAGCACGAACATCTTTCAGAACCCGCACAAAGGCGAGGAATCGACCCTTCTGTAATGCACGGGCAAATGGTCACCATCGCAAGGGAGCACCAGCGAGCTAGGCAATTGGGTAAGACCAGCGTTGAGATTTTTAAGGAGGTGGAGACCTACCTAAAAAAAACCAATATCGACGGCTCCTTGGGTCGGGCTAAAACCCAGCCCTTGCTTATTGAAGCTATTGCAGATGCTTTCGATGAAGGAAGGGTGTTTATCACAAGCAATCCCAGAAGGTCTTTTCTAATGCCTTGCTCGGATAAAGTAGGAACGGGCTTTACGAAAAATGAGTTGGTCAAGGTGTTCGAAAGCTTTATTAATGCCGCTGGCCTATCCGATAGCCTCAATAGTGAGCATGCAGGCTATGATTTAATGGATGCTTTTTTGGCGAAGATTATTTTTTATTAAAATTATGAGCATGGTATTTGACTTTTTCAGGTATCATGCTCACTTTGGTTTTCAAGTGATATTTAGTGGTTAAGGCCAATGAATACAGGGGTTAAGCTGATTTTTACTGAAAAATCCCAGTTCACTTGACTTAAAAGTCATTCCTCTCGGAAGCCCCGAAAATAAAGGGACTCCAAAGAAAAACAAATCACTTTACGCAAAAAACTGGAAAAATTTGTCTGAAAACTATACGTTATCTATATATATATTGTTTTTTCATTTTTCTTAGAAATAAGTGTAAAAAAGGATAAAAGTAATATTGAAACCGTGTAAACACTAGTGTTTACTGGCCTTCACAGACTTCTCACTTTGGAGAGTAGTCATCTTGTAAAATCACTCCCAAACTCCGTTAGCTACTGCTCCCATTGGCTTTAACCCCAATAGTTCACTTGGAAATCAAGTCATTTTTTGAAACACCAAGTAATATTTATTTTTCCTTTTGAATCGAACATCAAACTACTAAAGAATTAGTAGATATGCGTGTTCCTTTTTATTAAGGGCTATTTTACTATCCAAAACGCCTGTCTTAGATACCCCTACCCCCTTGTTTCATTGGTACGGAAGTCCTAAAAAGTATTTATAACATATCTGGAAGGAACGTTACTGTTATGTTATTTTAAATTACCTTCACCAAATGAAGTACATAGCCTATTATAGAGTATCGACCAAAGAACAAGGTTTAAGTGGTCTCGGCCTCGAATCCCAAAAGGAAAGCATCAGGAAATTCATAGCTTCCGCGAAGGGAAACCTATTAGCCGAATTCACAGATATAGCGAGCGGTAAAAACGATAACAGAGCGAACCTAAACGAAGCTCTTATCGAGTGCCAAAAGCATCAAGCCGTACTAGTTGTAAAGAAACTGGACAGACTCTCTAGAGGGGGCTTCAAAATCGCCGTACGACTAGATGAACTTGGAATAAAATACATCGAATCGGACTCACCACAAGATGACGGACTATTAAAGGATATAAAGCTCGCTATGGCTAAAGATGAAAGGAAGAAAATCAGCGAACGTACTAAGTCTGCTTTAGCAGCAAAAAAGGCTAGAGGTGATTTTTTGGGCAACCCCCGTAACCTAACGCAAGAGGGCCGATTAAAGGGTGCTAAAGCGATGTCGGTAAAAGCTGAACTCAATCCAAACAATAGGGCCGCTAAAGGCGCATTAGAACTGATGGATGGCAAAGGTTGGACATTGCAGCAAAAAGCCGATTACCTCAATGAGAGGGGTTATAAGACCTCTAGGGGCAAACTATTTACTTCGATGCAGGTATCTAGGTTGTTGAGGTGTTTGGATTTCATTTAGTTCAATCTCTCTTCCAAAGCTTGGACTTCTGCTTGACTTCGATATCTAGCATTATTCCAAACTCACCAGATTTAGCTTCTTTAAGCGGCTTTCCATTTTCACGTATATCGACAATTTTCGCTTTGGCGAACTTTTCATTTTTCTCTACTAAGATTTCATCACCTAGCATTATTGGACAATCATCAATATTAACTATACATACCTTACCGCCCTTTAGAACTTTCATAGGTGTATCTAACAATACTATGTTCTTAGGTCTGAAATCAATTAATCCATACCCCATCAAATCATTTTGAGCTTCTTCCTTGGAAATGATACCAGCTTCAATTTGATCATAAAGTTGGAATAGCTGCCAAGTAGACAGTAGTCCCCTTTTTTCATTAATAGCATGCTTAATTTGATCTTTAGAAAACGGTGGATTCTTTCTTTTTAAAGGTGGAAGGTGTAACTGGTGATTTACTATGTATAGGGCAAAAACATCAAACGCTTTCCTCTCCTCGCACCTACGAAACTTGATCTTAGAAATTTGGCTGCAATCAGAATCTGTTGAAGTTCCACCTATTCCTTTACATTCAATGACAATAAGACCATCAGCAATCGGAACTTGTAAATCTTCCTCTAGCCTTTCAGTAGGGTCTTTCACTTTATCATAGTCGATTACCTCATCAAATCCTAACCATTCTAGAAAATCAATTATGGCTTTTACTAGATTATCCCCAGTCTCAGTTATGATGTCATGTAAAAACGAGTACTTCTTATAGTTCGCATTTATATCGGCATCATTCTTCCTGATACTCTCTTTAAATGCTTCTTCAATGCTATTCCTTTCTTTTTGAAGATTCGAATAATTTGGCAACCAATATTCTTTTTCCTGTTTCCATTCGGATTTAGTGGCATAAGGGAATATCTCAGGAAAAAGGGAAGGAGCTACATCCGTCAAAAATTCTTTTATAAACTCCCCCTTATTTTCTACCTGTGGGAAAATCATGAGATTACTAAACTCATTTGACTCAAAATACGAAACGATCTTACCATTAATGTTTTTTAAAAGCGGCCTGAAATTTTCTTGTTCATGTCTTCCCTCATAGCTATGAATTGTTGGATGATAAAAGGTCTGATTGTATTTAAATTTTTCTGAATATTTCTTTAAGAAAACTCGTAAACTATTATCAACATCGCAAACACTAACCTCTTGCCCTTCTTCAGGTACGTCACAAGGTACGTTAGGCCAAAACGAATAAATATTATGGTGAAGTAAGGGATGTCTTTCATAACTATTTTCGCTTATACTTACTGGCACATATTCTACTTCATACTTCGATGTTGAGAAAACAATTAAGAGAAAAACTCTATTTCTTATTCTAACTAGTTCATCTCTGAGTTTCGAGCTTAATATTGGTCGCGGATCGAAAAGTGTTTCAGGATAACAGCTTAATAATAAAGTATCAATATTACCTGTGTAATTTTTATTGATTCGATCACTTTTATCATATGGTCTAGACCTGTGTCTATCTAAGTCTATTATACATATATCTTGTTCATTTATTCCTGGCGGCAATTCACTTTTCAATTTTATTCTGTGCGAATCTCTTAAGCCAGTATTTTCAACACTTATTTTCGTGCCTAAAGATCCCCTTTTCAAGTTAAATCCTGACCTCTCTAGAGACCATATGACATTAGGCTCGATATCGATACAACCTATCCTTGGACGATTAATTAATTCAACTTTTTCATCCTCTTTTTGATCTGTTAAATCTTCAGTTTTATTTCTAAATAAACCCATGAACATTTATTGCCTTTAAGTAAATACTTCTATTATGTTAGTCACAATATTAATCTAAAATTTCCTGTTTTCTTCTAGTGCTATTCAGTTTTTTCTGACTCAGAATTAACAATCAAAGTTGATAACCTCTCATCAGCCTGCCTAACAAAAGATTCCGTAAGTTCCCCTTCATGTTTCATTACCCTGTTCTCAATCCTGTCACCGCCCTTGAAGACTTCCAATCGGCACATGTACTTATCCCCGTCGAAACGGTCGTATACCTCTACTTTTATTTGGGAGAAACCATGCTTCCTGAACCGGAATTTCAATAGTTTCTCAACTAGCTTTTCTTGTCTATACATATTCATATTTCCTCTTTTGTCCAAATCCCCCCGTCTTCCGGTGAGTGGTATAAATGCCCGTCATACTCGAACCTTTCGTACTTCTCAACCATCGCTATCATAATCGATACCAGTTTCAATTGCGAGTAATGGGGCGTACCAACATACTTACCATTCGTCTTAACCACATACTTGCCCGAATCAAGCACGGCCTTATCATCGCCTTTTCTGACCACCATACGACCATTGCCACAAGCGCAATGAAACACGAATGATTTTACGTTCATAGATTCAAGTTTGACAAGTTCCGACTTCATAAAACTAAATTAGGAATAAATCCAATATTTAGGATATATTCCAATAATATTTATCCACAAATCTTTGAATCTTACATCTTTACATCATTTGTATTACAAATAAGTTAAGTATATTTAACAATATATTAAGGCTTAACGATACAACATATATGGAGAGAATCGCGTTGAAACAGAGCACAAACTTATTCATGGAGAAAAAACAACTACCCAGTTGTCCCCACTGCAAGAGCGTACTAACCTTAAAATCAACCAATAACACCGTCCAGTGTACGGACTGCCTTTGTCTATTCGACTATGGCGGAAAGATTTTAAACCCAAAATATTTGAAAGGAAAATAGAAATTCCTCTCTTAAGAATTTCAACATTTTTTTATACATTAGGTCTAATCAACTCAAAGACCATGTGTTACAATACCCGCCAATCCCGAAAAGCTAAAGACCTTGAACGATATTATGAGCGCGATAGGCTTCTAGGGGAAATGCCAGAAGACCAAGAATTGATTTATAATTCCGCTAATGGCTTTGCACATCCCAATATGTGGATAATTCCTCAGGAACGACCTAATAACTTTATTCCTGTCAAATGGGGATTGATTCCGAAGGGAAATCTAGGTGCCAATGCCGATGAGTACTATAAGAACTCAATTCGGTACGGCTCAGGCCTAAATGCTAGGTCGGAAAAACTCTTCTATTCCAATCAATACGCACCGAGCGCCTTCACTAGAAGATGTATTATTCCGGTCGATGGGTTCTTTGAGCCGCATACAGCGAAAAAGAACGGGAAGGATTTCAAGATTCCGTTTTACTTTTGCCGCAAAAACGAAGCTCCGATAAGTCTAGCCGGAATCTACGCCGTGACCACTGACAAATTGGTAACTTTCACGATACTGACCAAGGAAGCGACACCACTTTTCGCCAAAATCCACAACAAAAAGAACCGTAGGCCCGTAATCCTTAATGATGAGGATATCGATACATGGTTAAGTAATGATTTAGACCAAGATGAGGTTAACGAGGTGATTTACGAAGACTTACCGGATGAAGAACTCAACGCCTACCCGATAAGCAAAGACCTCTACAAACGAAACGGCGAAGCCGATAGGGAAGACATTATTGAAAAGGTCGAATACGAGGAACTTGAAATAGATTACTGATTAAGCGACAACATATTACCGTACCAGATACCTTCTATCTCTTCAAAGCCCCTTGATTCTTGTTTTCCTATTATAAAATGTGGTAATCATTAACCAAATGTCTATGAAGAACGTAAATGCGGTTAATGGCCCAGTTCTTTCAAATGTTGATAACTAATAGACATTACATTGATTTCATACAAAAACACATAAAAATTATATCAAAAACATAACGTTTTTATGTGTTCTTCTCTGTTTATATACTAACCTTCATGTTGATAAGTATGTTTCCTTGGAATAACGAATGGAGGTATCTTTACATATGGCAAATGCACCCGATTAAAGGTGCATTTAAGTAGAGAGAGGGTTAGACCGTTCACTAGACTTGTTCAACATTGTTTGTCAGATGTGGAATAGTCAAATAATGATAATGTGAATGGTTCTTAATCCTCTTTTGTCGTTGGTGTTATAGTAAATATATGACAAATCGAAACGAACTCAGCTCGTGACACCATAAACTAAGGATTAAATTACAAACAGTATGTTGTTGAAATCTTAAGTAATACCCTACCCAATTGCCTTCAACGTCAAATTAGCTTCTATGTTCATGAATTAAGCGACAGCATATTACCGTACCAGATACCTTCTATCTCTTCAAAGCCCATATCCTCAAGCTGACTTGCATATTGAGCAATGCGGCCCTTTCTATTGGTTACGAACATTTCAGTACGTACCGGAATGTTAAACCTGATTTCTATAACATGCTCACCCAGTTCTTCCCAGTGACTTATTATGATTCTTCGTATGTATTTATGGATTAGGTCGCGTTTAGTATTAAATGGTGTGTTCTCCCTAATACTATCGATATCGGTTTGAATATCGGCCTTCATAGCGTCGCTCCTAGCAAGGAACTCCAAATCTTCTTTGACATTCGTTAGCTTGGCTTCCATATCCGACACCTCTTGCCTTATCCTTTTTAATTCCGGCTCTATGTCCTCTTCCTTGATTTCATCCATTAGCGTTAGCCGTATAGCTTTTTTCCGTTGCTCGTGAAGCTTCTGAATTTTCTTTTGGAGCGTTTCCCTTTCCAAAAGCAATTCCCCTACCCTATTTCTACTGGTATCGTCCTCTAGTGAGCTTTTGACGATGCGTAACAATCTATCACCCTTCAGGAACCTGCTGAAAATAATATCTTCAAGAAAATCGATATTGATGCCTCTACTCTTGCAGTTCTCGCTAGGAATCCGCTTGCTGCTACAGATATAGGCGTTGTCCTTTAGGTTCGCCCGCTTTCGACCATAGATATTACGTCCACAGCGTCCGCATTCCAAAAGCCCTTTGAGCAAGTACAGATGGTCTACCTTCTTTCCGCTGTGTTTCCGGTTCTTTGGTAGGTTGTCATTGACTTTCTGCCAGTAATCGGAATCGAATATAGCAGGGCAATCATAGTACTCCTTACCCCATTTGCGCTTGCCCTTGTAAATCGGGTTGCGTAAAATGTCCTGTACTTGCTTATCACTCCATTTGATATCCTTCTTTTCTTTTACGGTCTTCTTACCCGTGAATCGGTTGGTCGTCGTTAGCGTCCCTCCTAGCGTGCTGTATCTGGTCGGTATCCCCGTCTCGTTCAACCATTTTTTGATTGTGGAACTACCGATACCGGATAATGACTTAACGTAAATCTCCTTTACGATTTCGGCTTCTTCTTCGTTCACCACAAGGTAACCCTCTGAATCTTTCATATAACCGAAGGGCATAACCTTTGCGTGAGCTTTCCCTTCTTGGGCATTGCGTTTGAGCACGGCCTTGATTTTCTTACTGGTCACCCTTTTGTACATGGCATCCATCTGAGATTTGATACCATAAAGAAAAAAGGTGTTGGGGTCGTTCAGGTCAATGAGCTTTCCATCTTCATAGAAATCGATACCCTTCTTGATAAGCAAATCCGCTAAAGTGAACCAAATTATTTCCTCTCGCTGCGTCCTATCGGCGTTCCATACCCAAAGCCCTTTTATGGTGCCGCTATCCAAATCGAAGACCAGACGTTCGAATTCGGGACGGTCTTCTATCTTCCCGCCTCCCGATATCCCTTGGTCGACATAATATTCGAAAGGTGAACCTATGGAGTCCGCGAACTCCTTACCCCTCTGCTGCTGCTCCTTAATAGATTTCTGGTTATCCCTGTCTACTGAAATTCGGCAATATATCGCTATCATAGTTGCGAATGTAAGCTATTTAAACTACATTTACACAATATAAACTTTCACATCCGAAATGGTATGATGTGGTGACCGAAAGGGACGTTGGCTCATGAGTCCGGTATTCTTGACCTTTCCGACAACACTATGGATCTTAGTCGTTTCAAGGGCCTCGTGCAAGGTCATCGGCGGCAAAATGGAGGGCAGTCGTTTCGCCAACATGGTTTTTCCTGAGCCCGGGGGACCGATTAGAATAATATTATGCCCTCCGGCAGCGGCAATCTCCATACAGCGCTTGATACTTTCTTGTCCACGTACATCGGAGAAATCAAATTCTGGAAAATCCAGACTCTTGTGGAACTCAGCTCTGGTATCCACTATGGTCTCTTCAAGTGGTGTTCCCTTGTCAAAAAAATCGATGACCTCACTAATATTTTCTACGCCATAGACTTTGATTCCCGAAACGATAGCGGCCTCTTTGGCATTTTCATCGGGAAGTATGAACCCCTCAAACCCTTCTTCCAAGGCTTTAATAGCAATAGGCAAGGCGCCTTTTATGGGTTGTACACTGCCATCCAATGACAGTTCCCCCATAATGATATACTTCTCTAAGTTTTTAGATTGTATCTGGCCAGATGCAGTAAGTATTCCAATAGCCAAAGTAAGGTCATACGCAGAACCTTCTTTTCGGAGGTCTGCAGGGGCAAGATTCAAGGTGATTTTCTTCCCTGGAATCTTATACCCGTTATTAAGTAATGCGGCGGCTATCCGGTAATTGCTTTCTTTGATGGCGTTATCCGGTAGTCCGACCAAATGATACCCGACCCCTGAATCTACATTGACCTCCACGGTTATCGTGGTGGCCTCGATACCGAAAACGGCACTTCCATATACTTTTGTCAACATGTCGTATTATTCTGGTCTAAATGTAAGTAAATCTTACTATTTTAACCAAATCGAATACGCTTACTCTTTATTATTCCACCGTAATGGTCTTGGTAATGGCAACGGGGCGGCCGTATATGGAGAATCCCTCTAGCCTCAGTTCGTATTCCCCAGGAACTTCAGAGGTAAAGAAGTCCAGACCCATCTGGCTTCCTTCTAACGACACATTGGGCTGCCAGAGTAACTGATCGCGAAAATCGGGTATTCTCGTATTGGTGTCTTCCGTGTAGGACTGGGCGAAATACCGCTTTGGTAAGCGCGGACGATCCAATTCTATTTTCGTCATACCCGTCGCATTGATCAGGTCGTAGTAATTGCCGTCTTTGGTCACCAAATTGATCAACCCAAAATAGGTCGTACCGCCCATAGCGAATTTCTCCCGTACCGTATTGACCGTTTTGATCAGTCTAGAATCAAATTCCAATAATTCGGTTTGATCCGGCATGAGAACACCATCTACAAATACCATGGCATCGTATTCGGACTCTTCGTAAGTCTCGTCGAATGATCGCACCTTAAAAGATACCGTCTTGTCCTTGTTTCGTTTGGTCCACACATTTTCCACCAATTCCACAACGGTCTCATCGAGTGTCTTAAAGCGAGTGTATTCGTCCAAATCAAGGGTTTCTACATAGGCCCCTCCGTAGGGATCGTTTAACGCATCTAACTTCAAGGTGTCCGGTTTTACCGCGAAATAGCCGTTTTCGATTTGGTTGTGTAGACTGCGTCTCACAATCGCGTCTTGCATGTTCGTATCCATCAGGAAACGTCCAAATTGCAACCCTGAATAGTCTAGAGGCGGGTCTTTCAAGATTTCGATAGTGTAACTGCCTTTAGGAGCATCCAACACTTGTAAGATGGCTTGAGGCTCCGCATAATCCTTGGAAAGATTGATATAGAATAATCCGGTACTATCCGTCCCCACAACTTTGATCTGGAAATCTTCCCCTGGTATGGAGATGGCTATCGGCTGACTCGCCAAGGCTAAGTCACTGGAGTTTGCCCGAATTCGCCCTTTTAACAGTTCCCCGTTTCCTTCAGGGGCAAAGGCAATGGTCTCATAGAAAATCGGAGCATTCGCCATCTGCTCGGCATGCCATTCGATATATGACTGTGGGCTACGCTTTGGCCTGTGATTTAGGTCTTCCTTCTTTCGTACGGAAATATTGTAATTCCCATAGCCCGAGGCTCCCCTAAAGTTTTGAATGGACAGGGCTACCTTTGATTTTTTTGGATACGATTCCTTATCCGTTTCCAAAATGAAGCGTTTGTCCTCTTCCCCATTCGTAGCCATGTTTTCCGTGATGGAGGTCACATTTTCGGATAAATCGGGAAGTACGGCATCCTGATTGGTTTGATAGGGATTGATGATGCTGATGTCTTCCTGAAAAAATCGGTTCATGGCACCATTCTTCATC
Source organism: Maribacter corallii (assembly GCF_047345415.1). Classification (NCBI taxonomy): domain Bacteria; kingdom Pseudomonadati; phylum Bacteroidota; class Flavobacteriia; order Flavobacteriales; family Flavobacteriaceae; genus Maribacter; species Maribacter corallii. Next base: position 357,975 of record NZ_JBLFEP010000003.1, on the reverse strand, counting down.
CACCTCGTATAGGCAATCAATTTGTAATTCCCTGACGGTACAGTGGTAGGCACAAAAAAATCGCCTTGTCCCCGACTCTTTTCCAGTCGAATTTTATGTTTGAAAACCACTTCTGTATTTTCAGAAATCAATTCCACATAGGCGATGGTACTGATATCACTGGGTTGTTTGGTCTTATCATTGAGACAATACACCTTGTAGAATAAATATTCCCCCGTAAAAAGCAAAGATGTATTCAGGCTTACATACACTTTTTCGCTGGGAGTGTCCTTGAATTGTTCTAAAACACTATTGCCGGTTTCTTGGGCCATGAGAGGTGTTCCCAACATCAACATCAACACTACGAATACTACTTTGTACTTTTTCATTTCTACTAATTTAATCATTTTATTCTTCCCAAAAATCGGGTACTATATTGCTTCCTAAGGCCGTACAATCACCACACTCTCGTTGAACGACCGTATACGGTCCTTGGCATTCTATGTCAGAGGTATTCACATCAAAATACGAGATTGCGCCTCTGGCCATCCCTTCAATCAGGGATTCTGGACATGGGTTGCCTACCATACCCTGAAAACAATAAGATATATGTTCCAAAGGCGCTGAAAAAGGCACACAGTTCATCACATATAAGGGGAATGGCTCGTCAGGATAAAAATCGCGAAAACCGAAGAAGAGTCGCTTCTCCGATACCGAAGCGACTTCAAAATAACCCAAAACCAACTTATCCGCATTATTCTCGGCCGCAATATTTCCTTCTAACAAGCCTGGTTGAATTTCGGTAAAAACACTGGTCGAAGAGGAGAAATTTTCCAAGCTTTGATAGTACGAGAAGGCATCGGCAGATTGCACATATTGCTTCACCAAAATACTGTACCGATGCGTCAATATGAAGTCGCTACCCGGTATAAAACGTACGGGGAAGCGTTGGACCTTTGTTTCAGAAAGACCGGCTGCACTGGCCTGTATGATATCTTGAGATGCTACCGTATTATAGCAGGTCTGTTCTTCCTGTGTTCTTCTTACGATTTCCAAGTCATAAATAATTCTAGGATCCATGAAGTCAGGATTACAAGGTTCGTAATTGGTCAGTTCAAAGGCAAGGGGGGACCAATTTGGTGCAATAATTTTATAGGTTTCCTCGTATTCATAACGATGGTACAACGACTGTCCCGAGCTGTCAAAACTATCTGCGTACACAAAAATACCGTCCTCCCCTTGATCATTGGTCTCCCGCTCCGCATAGATCTCTTGGATTTCGGATTCCGATTCAAAACGTTCGGTTTTTGAACGATACACCGTTCCATCCGTGGTCTCGATGGCCAAGGTATAGCCTACGCCCTTCTGGGCGGCGAATTCCGTATTGGAAACATAGGTGCCGGGTTCGCTCTCGCTGAATTCATAAGTGTTTTGCATCTCATCCAAAAGGCGCACCTGTGCGTTACGTTCTGGGGCGTTAATAGAATCTTCAAAACGAACGGCACGCGAGAGCACTACCTGATGTCGTTTTATTTCATTGGTCAAGGATGCTTCAATGACCAGGGCGTCTTGAAACGTCTCTGTTTGGAATTCAAAAGGCTCCACACAACCTGAAATAAAACAGAAACCAACAATAAAAATCAAATACTTCTTCATTTCTTAATCAATCCAAAAATCAGGTTTCACATTCGTTCCTAAAATCGTACAATCTCCGCAGATACTTGGGGTCATATAATACGGCCCCTCACATTCGCCAGGGTCTTCATTGATAGCGAAATAGTTGAGCTCTTCCGCTTTTACCCGCCTAATCAGTGCAGGCGGTGGACAACCTAGCGGTTGTGGTCCATCTTTTTCGGGATTTCCCAAAGCTGGTGATAGCAGACGATCGCAATTAGTGTTTCCGAAAAAGGGGGGCAGCTCCTCACCGGGGAATAAATCAGCATAACTGAAGAAAACGCGCTTCCTATCCACACTGGCTACCTCGAAATACCCCAGCACAAGACCGTCCTCTACATCGGTTCTTCTGATATTGCCTTCCAAAAAACCAGGTTGTATTTCACTGAATACACTTTCGCTCTGCGCAAAATTGCTTAGGTTCTGATAGTAATTATATGCCCCGCTATTAATGACATACTGATTTAAAAGCATGCTATAGCGATGCGATATAATGGCATTGTTTCTATTGATAAACCGCACGACATGGCCTTCCAAAATTGCCGCTGACAAGGTATTCGTGTTGGCCAAATCAATCGCTACACTACTATTGCTGTTGAAACAAACACGTTCTTCTTCTTGCCTTCGTTGTAATCTCACATCGGGCCATAAAAATGTAGTGTCATTGACAAAAATACCTTCTTCACGTATGATTTCCACCTGTAGCCCACTATAGGTCGGTGCAATGATCTTATAGGTCTCTACGTAATCATACCTGAAAAAATCGGACTCATCCGTCAAATTGGCCCCATCTGCGTAAATAATCACTCCTTCCTCTCCGTTTTCATTAAAACCCCGTTCGACATACAGGTCATTGATCTTGGATTTCCCCGAAAGTGATTCGAACCCCGACTCATAGGTCTCTTGGTTTGCCGTCAGAATCCGTAATTGATAGTCGGTATTTTCGGCTAGGCCGAATGGAAAGGTCGATTCGTACAGGCCGTTGTCTTTATCCGTAAACTCGATTACATTGCCCTGATCATCCACCAATTCTACCTTGGCTCCATTTTCGGGATTCAAGCGTTCATTGGTTGCTGGCACAAAGGACTGCCTTACGTCCAAAGAGTCGAATTCAATATTGACATTTGCCAAATCAGCGGCCCGAGAAAGCACCACAAACTGATTCTTCACAATGTCGGTCATGCTAGTTTGAACCACAAGAATACCTTCGGCATCCCGTGTCTCGAACTCAAAAGGCTCGATACAAGCTGTAAATGAAAACAAGGTCGTTATGTATAGCATAAGCTTTTTCAAAATCAATCTATCCAAAAATCGGGTTTGACATTTGTTCCAAGGGCCGTACAATCCCCACAAATTCTTGGGGTTACAAAATAGGGGCCTTCACATATACCCGGTCCCCCGTTTAAAAAAGTGAACTCAACGGTTTCTCTTTTAATTCTACTTATTAATGGTTCTGGACACGCGCCGTCAGGGCTTGGCGGACCATCCCGTTCAGGATTCGGGATTGGAAAGCTCAGACGCCGACTACAATTGACATTAAAAAAATAAGGCGGTAGCTCCTCTCCTTCAAAGAAATCGACATAATCGAAGTACAATCGCTTCTGTGAAACGCTAGATACATCAAAATAACCAATGACTATATCTTCTTCGGTATCCCCTCTAATATTCCCCTCTAAGAATCCAGGCTGTATTTCACTGAAAACACTTTCGCTACTTGAGAAGCTATCAAGCACTTGGTAGTAGCTATGCGTATCATCGGAAATCACAAACTGTTTTACCAAAACACTATAGCGATGCGATAAAATCGGATTATTTCGGCTGATGAAACGTATCAATTTTCGCTCTGAAACGGACTGGTCCAATAAATCGGCACTGGCCAATTTGATGGCCGTAGAGTTCACCGTTTTATAACAGACTTGCTCTTCTTGTGCCCTAGGCACCAGCCGTACATCGGGATACAAGGGATTGTCGAATTGATCGAACTCAAGTGCTTCCCTAGTGATTTCAAACTCCTGTTCGGTCCAGTTCGGGGCAATGATCTTATAGGTTTCCTCATAGGTGTACCGAAAATAGTTCCTTGAATTTGTTTCATCGACTCCATCCGCATAAATGGCCATCCCTTCTTCACCAGCATCGTTTACAATCCGTTCTGCATAAATGTTTTCCAAATTGGAACTTCCCACAGCCTCCCTACTCTCCGAAGTATATGACCTACCGTCGGCAGTGGTGATCAGAAGTTGATAGTTTCTTCCTATTTCCGTGGCAAAAGGTGTTTCAGATTCATAGATTCCCTGTTCCGATTCGGAAAAAGGATAGGTGTTGCCCATATCATCCAATACGGTTACGGTGGCATTTTTCTCCGGAATCCTGGTATCCACTTCCGAACTCTCGGGAGTACTTGAAGTCGTCACATTATTTCGGTATGGGGGGATGTTCACGTTCTCTAAGTCTGCTGCCCTACCCAACAACACGGTTTGGTTTGAAAGTTCATCGGTCAAGGTCGCTTCAACGATCAAAATAGTGTCCACTTCCCTTATCTCGAACTCAAAAGTTTCGATACAGGATGCCAAGAAAAGTGTAAACGTCATATATAGTACTATTTTTTTCACGTTAATCTATCCAAAAATCAGGTTTGACATCACTGCCCAACACGGTGCAATCCCCACATGCTCTGGAACGGGTCAGATAGGGTGCCACAAAATCAGGAGGGTCTACCACTCCCGCATAAACAATGGTTCCCGCTTGGATCTGTCCAATCAAGGGGGAATCACAATTTCCGTCACACACGCCTCTTGATCCTTCCGTACAATGATAGCCCCGAGGAATCAATCTGGGGTTGCCCAGAGTTCGGCAATTGACGGGATACTCCGGTAGTTCCTCATCAGGGAAGAGGTCTTCATAATTAAAAAAGACCCGTTTTGAGCTCACCGCGGCAGTCTCAAAATATCCGATTACATTTTGATCGTCGTCGGTCATGGAGGTGATATTACCCGATAAAAAACCCGGTTGTATTTCATTGAAAACACTTTCAGATACACTAAAGGCCTCCAAACTCTGATAATATGAATGTGCATCTACCGATTGTGAATATTGATTGACCAGAATACTATAGCGGTGTGTCAGTATATAGTTCTCGCGATTCACGAACCGGACCTCAAAATCAGAAACCGTATTGTTTTCAAGATTAGCGGTTGAGACCAAAATAATGTCTTTGGACTTGTCTTGACCATAGCAAATACGCTCTTTTTGGGGGTCCCGTTGCTTAATACCTACCTCAAATGCATCACCGTCAACACAGGCCAACGAATCAATAATATTAAATGCTACAGGGTCCCAATTTGGGGCCACGATTTTATAATTCTCCTCATAATCATAGCGAAAGTACCGCGGCTGGTCACCCAAACTTTCATTATCCAAAATAATGGAAACCCCATCTTCACCAAAGTCGTTGGTAGCCCGTTTGATTTCTATGTCCGCTATGGGTACATTGTCCGGCATCGTTTCGGCTGTCGAACTATAGGCCGCACCATCAGATGTGGTGATTTTTAGTTGGTAGCTTTCATTTGACTTCGCACCAAAGGCCACAGTCGACGTATACTGTCCGGGTGAGGTCTCTTCAAAGGTATAGCTGATACCTGACCCCTCTTCTATGGTCACCGTAGCATTGCGCTCAGGACTACTATCGTCTTGTTCAAAAGGTCTTGCCCTGGTCAGTACTACCTGATGCTGTTTTTCTTCGTTCGTTATTCGCGCATCTACGACCAAGGCCCCTTCAAAATCTAGGGTTTCTGCCTCAAAGGGTTCAATACACCCTTGGAAGAGTAAAAAAACTAGGATAACGAGGATTGATTCTTTCATATTTTTTTAATCTATCCAAAAGTCGGGTTTCACTTTGCTACCCAAAACCGTGCAATCTCCACACGTCCTAGGTAAGGTATAATAGGGAGCCGCGAAATCTGCCGGTTCTGCAACGCCGGCATATACAATAGTACCCGTCTGTATCTGTCCGATCAAAGGGGAATCGCAGTTTCCATCGCAGACACTATCGGGGGGTTGCGTACAATGGTACCCTTCCGGAATCAATTGGGGGTTACCTATGGTACGACAATTTATAGGGTACTCCGGAAGTTCTTCATCGGGAAAAAGATCTTCGTAATTAAAAAAGATCCGTTTTGAACTCACTGCCGCTGTCTCGAAATAGCCAATCACATTTTCATTCGAATCGCGGTCGGAAACGATATTCCCGGCCAAAAAACCAGGTTGTATTTCAGAGAAAATACTCTCGGATACACTAAAAGCCTCTAAACTTTGATAATAGGAATGTGCATCGACCGACTGCGAGAATTGATGCACCAAAATGCTGTAGCGATGTGTGAGCGCGTAGTTATCCCGATTTACAAATCGAACTCGAAAATCCGTGATGCTATTGTTCTCCAAATTTGAGGTAGAGGCCAATAAAATCTCGGTGGAGGCATTTCGTCCATAGCAAATACGGCCATCGGTAGAACCTTTGGGTTCGATATCCACTTGAAAGGCGTCTCCATCGCTGCACGCGATAGAATCGATCACCTTAAAGGTGAACGGATCCCAATTCGGGGCAATGATCTTAAAATTCTCTTCATAATCATACCGGAAATACCTCGGTTGCACTCCAAAACTACTATTATCAACAAATACGGCGATGCCATCCTCACCCAGGTCATTGACTTCCCTTTGTATTTCAAGATCCGCAATTGGCACATTTTCGGGCATGGTCTCGGTATTAGAAGTATATGAAGCACCATTTGAGGTGGTGATCCGTAATTGATAAGATTCATTTTCCTTTGCGCCAAAAATGGCGGATGATAGATACTGCCCGGGCGCTACTTCCTCGAAGGCATAGTTTGTACCTGAACCCTCAACAATACGCACCACCGCGTCCCGTTCCGGCACCGTACCCTCTTCCTCAAAAGGACGGGCCCTTGACAATAATACGCGATGTTGTTTCTCCTCATTCGTGAGTCGCGCATCAACGACCAATGCACCTTCGAAATCAAAAGTTTCGGCCACAAAAGGTTCAATACATCCTTGATATACCGGAAAAACGAATATGACATAGAACACCTTCCTCATCATCCTTTTAATCTATCCAAAAATCAGGTTTTACATTTGATCCAAATTCCCTACAATCAATACAACCCGTGGCCTTGACAAAAAACGGCCCCAGCCCTTCTACCAACCCATCGCCCATGGGTGGCTCATAGTCTTCATTGACCTCATGATAGGCGATAAGACCAGCTTGTATTCCATCTAGAAGCGGCGAGACAACGTCAGACTCATCCACTACAAAACCTGGGCCGACATGGGGTACGAAGGCAATTAGTTGTGGTGCTGTTGTCAATTCACAGTTAATGATGTAAGGCGGCAATTGACGATCTGGATAAAAATCCACATAATCAAAAAAGAGGCGTTCGTTCGTTATTGCGGCTATTTCAAAGTAACCCAAAACGATCTCTTCCGGATCTTGGGCCTTAATATTGCCTTCCAATAAACCGGGTTGTATGTCGGTAAACACACTTTCATCGGAGGTGAAGTCCCTTAGCGTACTATAATAGCTATACGAATCAGCACTTAAGTTGTATTGCTTTATAAGAATACTATAGCGATGTGCTATCTTAAAATCATTATTTTCCAGAAATCGTATTTCAAACTTGCCGGCGGCATTGCCAACGTTTTGCTCACTATCTCGAAGAATCAAGTCGAGACTCTTTGCAGAGGCATAACAGAATTGTGAGGCATCGACCCGGGGTTTGATACTGATGTCCAAAGGATCATTGTCCTCTTCTTGGAAGAACAAGGAATCAATCACATCAAACTCAAAGGGGTTATAAAAGGGGGCAACGATTTTATAGGTTTCCTCATACTCATATCTAAAATATTTGGGTTCCGCATTGGCACTCTCGTTCTTGATCTGAACACTTAATCCCTCATTGTCTTCATCGTCGAATCCTATTTCGGCCTTTAGCTCGGTAATCGCTATGCGCTCCGGGGTCATCACGGTTTCGGATATATAAGATCTACCTTCGGCCGTGGTAACCGACAGGGTGTAACCCATATCGGGCCGGGCCGCAAAAGCTGAAGTAGATTGATAGTTGCCTGCTTTCGTTTCCTGAAAATTATAGGTCGCACCTGAATCATCCCTAATTTGGATGGTCGCATTTGACTCTACCTCAAAGTCACTATTCTCAAAAGGGTAGGTTCGTCTCAGAATAACCTCATGTTGTTTTAGCTCGTCCGTAATCCTTGCATCGATTACCAAGACATTCTCGAAGGTCAAAGTCTCGGCCACAAAGGGTTCGACACAACTACCCAACGCCATAAACAAGGCGACAAGAACATATTTGGTATCTATATTGTGCAACTTCATAGGGTCAAATTCCGCTATTAGAACTTAAAATTATAGGTAATCGAAGGGATCGGAATTGCGAATATTGAGCTCTTGAATGCCTTTACCCCACCATCTTCGGACACAAAGAATACGGAATACGGATTCGCACGTCCCAAGACATTATAGACCGAAATATTCCAGAAACTATGTGCGAACTTTTTGATCTTGTGATTTCCCTCAATATTGATCCCAATATCCATTCGAAAGTAATCGGGAATTCTAAATTCATTTCGATTGCTATAAAACACATATTCGGAATTATTGAAATTGTACTGCCCGATCGGATAGGTTACCGGACGACCTGTCTGATACGAAAAATTGAGGGATGCACTGTACCGTGTCGTAAACTTGTAATTGGCCACCAAACTCACATCATGCGGCTTATCGAAATTGGATGGGAAAAATTCCCCACCATTGATTCGCTCTTCCGAAAACTCACTTGCGAATTTTATGAGTGATCGCGAGTAGGTATAACCCAACCAACCGTTCAATTTGCCAGAGTTCTTCCGCAACAGAAATTCTACGCCATAAGCTTGTCCCTCTCCTTGCAACACCTCTTGTTCAATGGTGTCGTTCAACAGTAGCTGAGCACCTGTCTTGAAATCCAAAATATCTTCCGAGGTCTTATAGTATCCTTCGATACTTAATTCGTAAAGATCATCATCAAAATTCTTGAAGAGCCCTAAGCTGTATTGATTGGAACGCTGTGGTCTGATGTTCGAGTCTGAAAGTTTCCAGGTATCGATGGGTGAAACGGTGGTGGTATTCGACAAGGTATGTATGTATTGGTACATACTATTGAAACCGGCTTTCAAAGAAAAATCCGGCGTAAACGAATATCTACCCGATACGCGAAATTCCGGTCCTCCGTACGTTTCTATGGTCTCGTTGTCATCAAAATCGGTACTTCCGATCAACGTTGCTTGATTTCTCGGCTGTCCATCGGCATAAATTCGTTGGGTAGAAGGTCCTAGAGCGGTATAGTATGAGTACCGCAATCCTGCGCTAAGTCCGACCTTATCCCCGAGATTGATCTCATCACTGATATAAATCGCACCTTCCAACGCTCGATCTTCGGGCACTGCAAACGAACTGATAATGGATTCACCCCCCGTAGGTCGAATAAACCCGGGATTCACACTATACAATTTTGCCGCAACTCCATAATCAAACGTATGCACGTCGTTCATCAGATATTTGAACTTGAGTTTGGCTTCTGTTTCCTCAACACTGTATCCTAATAAAAAGTCATTGTTCGCCTGACCGTCAAAATCGATGTCAAAGGCATATTTACTATTGGCCAACGACAGACTACCGTTGTTCTTTTCATTGAACTTATGCTTCCAATCCACTGAAAACATTCGGTTACTGTACCCGAACAAAGAGTCCGAGGTGATACTGAAAGAATCCTCACTGTAATACCCGGTAGCCTTCACCTGATTATTCTCATTGATCTTATGGGTATAATTAGCGACGATATCATAAAAGGAAGCCGAACTGTTATTTAACGATTCATCGTCTAAAGACTGCAATATCCAATCGGAATACGCGCCCCTACCGCCTATCACCAAGGAAGATTTATCTTTGACCACGGGAATCTCCAACATTAAGTTACCGGTCACGGGACCAATGGAGGCTTCCCCTGAAAATTCTTCGGTATTTCCATCAATCGTGGTGATATCGAACACGGACGATAGGCGTCCACCAAATTCAGCAGGTACGTTGCCTTTATAGATATCCACTCCTTTTGTTGCAAAAGGGTTTAAGGCCTGGAATATTCCGAAAAAATGAGTTGGATTATAGACGACTCCTTCATCTAGTAGAATCAGGTTCTGGTCGGTTTTACCTCCCCTTACATTAAGTCCGGAAGCCCCCTCGCCCGCATTGGTGATGCCCGGTAGTTGGGTAGCGACTGAAAGGATGTTCCGTTCTCCCAAAACCATAGGGATATCCTTGGTTTCTTCCGACTCTATCGTCGTAGACCCCGTAATCTCTTCCTCCACGTTCTTTGCTTTATCGGCCTCAACGACCACTTCATCCAATTGTTCGATATTCTCGTTCAAACTAAAATCAAGACGCCCGTCATTGTAGATCACCACTCTTTTACGCTGGGTCTCGATACCAAGGGCCTTGGTTTCAAAAAGATTTTCTCCTGGCGGAAGGGCGATTTCATAAAAACCGTTCTCATCGGTCACTGTGCCGATCTTTCGATTTCGAACCACTAAGGAAAGGTCCGGAATTGGCTTACCGGTTTTGGCATTCATGACATACCCGGTAAGGGTATACCGCCGCTTCTGGCCTTCCAGAGTTTCTTTACCTATTCTAACGGTCTCGACCCGCCGTTGTAACCGAGATTGTTGTTCCGGAAAGAAGACCGGATTCAATGCTTCGGTAGACTCCTCCGTTTCCCCCACCTGTATTGTTTCCTGTCCTGATTTATCAAAAAAACCATTGGGCAGTTCATCGTAAATGATGTTGTTTTGGGTCAAAATGACTTTCTCTCCATCCAGCACGTAATAATTGATGATCGTATTCTGGAAAATAGCATCCAATATATCCGTCACTGCAACATCGGTATATGAGCCGGAAATCGCTTCATTGCTCAACCAGTCATCAACATAATAAAAGTTCAACTGGGTTTTTTCCTCAATGGACTTCATCACCTCTCGTACATTGGTATCAGTGAAGGAAATGGTGATTTTTGGCTCTTCGGTTTGACCCATGACAATAGTACTTGCCATGAGAAACAACAACGAAAATAGTGTTCTTCTCATCTTAATCGGTTGGTTTCATTGGGTTTCAAGCCCATATAGAAGGCCCTAACTCCCATTCATAATAGGGTTGTGGAAAAGTCAATTCTTTTCTTTGAAGATACTAAAAAAATCTTAAAATAAAGGGGAAATGAAACTTATCAGGAATTCCATAAAATTCGCAGATGTTTATTGTCAAATTGGAAAGCTTAACAGAAATGACCGTTAAAATTGACAATCACTTGGGAATCAAAATCAATTTGGAATCGGAGTCTTCCGTAATCGCCGTTCGGTTCATTTGCATTTTTCGAAACGCGCCTTTGACATACATTTCGGCCTGATCTTGATAGTACTTACTAAAGGGATTTCCCGACTGGCCCGTAGGAAGAATGCTCATACTATTCTCAATATCCGAAAAATCGACTACTCTTCGGGTCGAAGGACCGGAGCCCACTTCATAATAGCCCGTCGCACTATAACCAAATCCGAGATTATTGATAACCTCCCTACTACCGTGTATGGGAAAAGGTCCTACGTTGAAAAAAGAACGCAAAAGACCTCCGGCTTGCCCGATAGGGTGCCCGTGCTCCAACGTATGCAGTTTATTCCATGTCCAATCGGAAGGGTCTTTGCCCAAGTCATTCTCGAGCGAAGCGAAGGCTTCCGAAAATGATTTTTGAATCATGTCCGACTGCTTTTCGTTTGCTTCGGTACGCACATCGTTCCACCAGATAGACCTCGGGTTGGCGACCATCTTGGCGATGTTTCGCTTGAGCAAGTGTGTTTTTAGCAATCGATTGAAATTGGTTGCGCCCAACTCATCCTCAAAAGTATCTTTAAGAAGATAGTATATCCATCGGTGATACAGGGCCGCCTCAACGCTACTGGTCGGATAATCACCCTTCCAATTGTACAACTGATCTAAAAGTTCGAGCTGCACCGAGTTCAGTACTTTGATATCCAATCCTTTTGATAAATTCTTCACTATCGATGGATTGACAGCGGATGTCACATCGGTCAACATTTCACCTATCGATTCTCGATCCCAATCGTTTTTAGGTTCAAGGAGTTCAACAATGCGTTTTGCTCTGTTTTCCGGCAAGTAGTACCCGGGGTACAATTGACCGGCAATGGAATCAGGCTGATTATTGGCCGAATATACATAGTGCCAAGGAGGATTTATTGCCTGTGGGTTCTCAGTGAAGGGCAAATATTCACGCTCGGCGGGATAGGCCTTCTGATCAACTTGAATTAATTTGGTGTTTATGCTATCTGGTACTTTATGCAGTTTGGCAGTAGCCCACCAAGCGATATTACCCTCCACATCACCATACATGATGTTAAGTCCAGGGGCATGAATTTTGGGCAAGGCATCCTTGAACTCCACAATGTTACGAGCGGTAGCCATTTCGTATAAGGCCTGCATGGCTTGATTTTCATTTTGGGTATAGGTCCACCACATTGATATGGGCTTCTCATGCCTTATTTCGTTCATGACCCCACTTAACACCGGACCTCTCCGTGTTTTTTTTACCGTAAAGTCAACAGTATCCCCATCTTTAACACTGATACTATAGGCCTTTGTTTCAAACGGGACCCAGGTATTCTTCCATCGGTATTTGTCCGGGTCTTGAGGGTTTACCTCCTCATAATAAAAATCGGTATCGTCATTCTCGAACATGGTCATGCCATAGGCAAGGGTTCTATCATGAGCGAGCGCAGGAAAGGGAATACCCGCCAAATGATATCCGTACTTTTCATAGGTTGGCGTGACAACGTGCGCTTCGTACCAAACCGAGGGTTGTGCAAACCCTATATGTGGGTCATTGGCAAAAATCACCTTCCCATTTTTAGTTTTTTCCGGGCCGACCACCCAACCGTTACTGCCTTCAAACAGCGGTATATGAAGTGACTCAAGTGTTTCGATTACCGAGCTGACCACCTCGGTCTGCCCATTTTTACCGGGCGCTCCCTTGAAGTTTTGTATCAAAGTACTCTTGGGGTCGATAGCAATGTCAAAATCATTGAGATATTCGCTCCCCAAACTATCCTTGATTTTGGTAAGTAAGGGATCCGTTTTGTGTGCCTGAGCAAAACTGAAGGCCATATAGCCAAAGACGTTCTGAATGTCATGCAAGGTAAATTCGGTTTTCTCTAGCCCCGTCAGGTAAAACTCCAATGGGGTCGGTCCGTCCTTTACGAACTCATTAATTCCATCAAGATAGGCTTGGGACAACACTACCGCTTCAGAATTGGGATCGAGTTTCGCAACTGCGCGGGCAGAAGATTCATCTATACCCAGTGCTAAAAAGAACTTATCGGTTTCAAGTGTTGTTTCACCGAAAACTTCCGAAAGTCCTCCCCTGCCGATTCTTCGCAATAGTTCCATTTGCCAAAGACGGTCTTGAGCGTGCACATAACCCAGTGCACGAAAGGCATCTACAGGTTCGTTTCCATAGATGTGAGGGACACCATAGCGATCAAAATACACTTCCACCGCTGCCGATAGACCGACTATTGTCTTCTCACCATCATAATCGGGCTTAAGTGAATATGTAAAGATTGCCGTACCGATTGCTAGAATACCAACCAATACCATTAACACGCGACCTATTCTTCTCAATAGTTTCAAATCGTTCGGGTTTTGGGAGAAAAGATAGGAGAATTTATGGGATAAAAAAAGACTACGGTCAGGCGATCGTTTATTTGCGCATTGCGGTCGCGTTGAATCGTTGCAGTCCTGTATTCAACCAATTCAAATAGGTGTCCCTATCGGTATATTGCACCGCAGCATTCAAGACTTCCAAATCTGGTGATAACAATACATAGTAAGGTTGTGAAGCGGCATTGAAGTTCAGCGTTTGAAAAGTTCCCCACTTCTGCCCTACTGTCTCGATACTTTTAACCCTACCGGATTCATACTGAAAATCAAATTGCAGTGCTTCGGGAAGCTCTTTTCGGTCATCTACGTATAGTGATATCAGTACGTACTCTTCTTTGATGATAGGATAAATATCGGCTTCGCTCCATACATTTTCTTCCATTTTTCGGCAATTGGCACAGGCCCAACCCGTAAAATCGAGTAGAATGGGCTTGTTTTCTTGATTTGCAAACGCCAAGCCCTCCTCAAAGTCTTTAAAACAATCAAGACCCAAAGGGCAATCACTTTTCTTCTCGTACACACTGTAAAAATCGGGTGGAAGGATTCCGCTCAAAAGTTTTAAATCGACGGTGTTTACTAACCCGAGTGCCAAATACACCGTAAAGGCCAAACTTAAGAACGCGGTAATCTTTCGGCCTGGAGACAGTTTTTTCTTCGGACCATCATGTGGAAATCGGAACAAGCCGAAAAGATACCCGGTGAGCAAAAGCCCAAGAATAATCCAGATACCAACAAAGACTTCCCGTTTAAGCCATCCCAAATGTCCGACGAGATCAGCATTCGATAAGAACTTAAAAGCGAATCCGAGTTCGATGAATCCTAGTACCACTTTTACAGTGGTCATCCAACCGCCTGATTTCGGCAAGGAATTCAGCCATGCTGGAAACAAGGCAAACAAAGCAAATGGCAAGGCCAAGGCCAAACCGAAACCGGTAATACCCGCAGATAGGTTTGTTGCCAAATCTCCTTCGGAGAGGACGGTTCCTCCCAATAACAATCCTAGAATAGGTCCGGTGCAGGAAAACGAAACTATGGCCAAGGTGACCGCCATAAAAAATATCCCTATTGCGCCCCCTACCTTAGTGGAAGCGGAATCCATGGTATTGCCCCAAGAGTTCGGTAAGGTCAATTCATAGTATCCAAAAAAGGAAAAGGCAAAAAAGATGAATATCACAAAGAATAGGATGTTCAACCACATATTGGTGGAAATCGTATTCAAGATTTGAGAATCGATCGAATCAAAAGCATGAAAGGGCAGACTGAGCAGAAAATAGATCAACACGATAAAAAAACCATAGAGCAAGGCATTAAAAATGCCCTTTGATTTGTTCTGGGATTGTTTCGTGAAAAAGGACACGGTCAAGGGAATCATCGGAAATACGCAGGGCGTTAACAACGCGATCAGCCCCCCTAAAAAGCCCAATCCGAAAATACCCCAGATACCAGACCCTTTGGCACTTACCGATCCTTCACCTGTAAGTCGTTCTTTGTTTTTCAAATCCTTCTTAAGTGCATTGGTCATGGCCAAACTTCGCTCGTCAAGCGCTTTGGTTTCAACCGTGGCCGATCCTCCATCCAAAACAAAATTAAAGTCGTATTCGCCTTGGATACAGACTTCTTTGCAGACTTGATAAAAAATATTCGCGTCGATTTGACGAACATCAGGATTCAACAGGGCAATTTTTTGCCGGAAGATGGCTTCCTTTTTGAAGAAGGTTTCATCTACCTCAAAAATATCACTGAACTCCGTCACGGTCTTACTTTCTAAAGTCTCCCCTACCAGTTCGTAGTCGGTTCCCGCTTTGACAAAAGTAAATTCCGTGGGCAGGGCACCCCCTTCTGGAGTGTGCTGCGAATACACATGCCATCCTTCGAATATTTTGGCCCTGAACACCAATTCGTATTCGGTATCGGACACTTTATTCCATTCACTTGACCACAGTACGGGGTCCTCATCGGTTTGTGCCACCAGTGTAGTACAGAGAAAAAAAGAAAAAATAAGTAATACTATGTGCTTCATTTGACGTACGTAAACCTTAGTATATTTTTAGAATGACCTGAAACCTTAAATCGATTATCGGCGCGTTGTCCCACAATCCAGACAATATCCTCACCAGAGCAAACGAGCCATTGTTTTTCTTTCGTGATCATATCCACTTTTTCGTCTTTGAAAAATTTGGATACTTTTTTCTTTCCGACCATCCCGAATGGATAAAAATAGTCGCCTTTTTTCCAATTCCTGACTATCAGTGGATATTTTAACGATGATTTATCAACGTATAGTATATTTTTCGAAGTGAGACCTATAGCACTGACCTCGGAAACCATCAAATGAATCGGTACTTTGATTTCACTGACCCCCTCATGAATCAGATATGAATGCGAAGGCTTTTCCCCTAATTCGGAAAGGAGCAGATACGCTCGGTCCCTGACCAATCTGTGGGTCTTGGAGTGTACTTCCTTACCACTCATTCCATGCAGCAGACCCTCGATATCCTTCCATGCCTTGAAACCATAGGTATCGAACAAGGCGTGGAGGTAATCACCAATGGGTTCCAATTGTAACAAGTCGTCAATAGAAATTCGGATATAGTTTTCTTCCGTTAAAAATAATTTCGATTTCAATAAACGAATATAGTCTTCGAGCATCTTGGCAGAACCGGAAAGATGGGATTGTGTCTTCTGAAAATTGTTCAAAAAAGTAGGATGCAGTTCCTTCAATTTGGGTACAACTTCGAGTCGGATTTTGTTCCTCAAATGTACCGTTTCTTGATTTGAGCTATCCTCTCTCCAAGTGAAACCTTCCGTTTTTGCAAACTCTAAAAGTTGAGATCTGCTAAAAGGCAGAAGTGGTCGCACGACGGACACCGTCGAACTCGGTATCCCTTTTAGACCAGTGATACCTGTTCCTCGCGATAGATTGATCAGAAAAGTTTCCAGGGAGTCGTCGGAATGATGTGCCGTAACCAAAACTTCCAAGTCGCTCTCCTTCATAAGTTCGGCGAACCAAGCATAGCGTAATTCACGGGCGGCCATTTCAATAGAAACTTGATTTCCATAAACATAATCCATTGTATCAAAATGAGTTACAAACAGTTGAACACCTAGCGTGTTCGCCAACTCCCTGACGAAACCTTCGTCTTGGTCGCTTTCGACACCTCTCAAATTGAAGTTGCAATGTGCCAAGACAAATTGCAGCCCGGCGCGGTGGCATAAATGGGCTAAGACCGTACTATCCAACCCGCCACTACACGCCAGTAAAAACTTTCGTTCTTTTAAAGCGGGATATCGCCCTTGTATATATTCTTGAAATTCGGCTAACACAGCTCAAAGGTATCAAACAATTCGCTCTTTCAACCAGCCGCTTATGCATACCAATAACTCCTCTCGACAACTATCATGATGAAGTTCATGATAGGCACCTTCAAATAACCGCAAATCGGTGCTATTTGAATGCTCATGAAACGCTTTCGTTCCCTCTTGGTCAATGATCATATCTCCCGAGCCATGGCACAATAGCGTATCGATACGTAACTGCTGTGCATGGGTAATGGCCCACTCCCCGGCCTCGATGACCGGAAACGAAAACATCGGGCTGACCAGATCATGCACTAGGGGATCCCTACGGTACGCCTCAACTTCATCTTGAATTCTAGATATTGCGTTGGGATCAAGACCAGAAGACAGCGTGATCGATGGTGCGATGCGCATCATCAATTTGCCCAACACCAATTTCCATTTGGGCGGTTTGAATGCCAATCTCAAAAATGGGCTAGTTGCTATTACCCCTGTTATCCCTGCTTTGTTTCGCAAGGCGTAATTCAATACTAAATTACCGCCCATACTATGGCCATAGAGAAAAAACGGTACCTGTGGGTAAAGAGTTCTTGCTCGCGAAACGATAGTATCCAAAATCTCCATCAAAAGGGTATAACCCGAACAATGTCCTCTTTTGCCACTAGACTTGCCATGCCCGACCTGGTCATAGAGTACGACTGCCAATGATCCGTCGACCAAGGTCGGGACCACACTGTCAACATACCTACCTGAATGCTCGCCCATGCCATGAACCAATACAACAACTCCTTTCACCTTTTCCGGGGCGGTACTTCTGATGAAGATTTTAGTATTGGATACTTCTAAGTGGGACTTTTGAAATTTCATAGATCATCCTTTTCGTGACTCTTCCAACACCTCACGCATCGCCTTGGCTTTTAAGAGGCATTCCTCGTATTCGTTTTCAGGTATCGATTTCGCTGTTATGGCACTACCAACTGAGAAAGATACGTATCTTTTATTTTGGTTATACAGAATACTGCGGATGATAACATTGAAATCAAAATCTCCATCAGGTGCAAAATATCCGACCGCTCCGCTGTATACACCTCGTTTAAAGGATTCCAGTTCCTCAATGATCTTCATGGCCGAAACCTTGGGTGCTCCGGTCATACTACCCATAGGAAATGTGTGTTTGATGATATCTACCGGTTTTTCATTTGCCTTGACCTTGGCACTAACCGTGGACACCATTTGATGCACCTGTTCAAAGGAATATACCCCACAGAGTTCTTCTACCGTCACAGAGCCTTTTAAAGCATTTTTCGCCAAGTCATTGCGGACTAAATCTACAATCATGATGTTCTCGGCACGTTCCTTTTCATCATGTTGTAAGGTTGATTTCAAACGCTGGTCTTCATCTCTTTGGGAGGAGCGCCTAGCGGTACCTTTTATCGGTTGCGAAATGACCTTGTCTCCCAATTTTTTGAGGTAGCGCTCCGGGGAAGCCGATAAGACATATTGATTCTGAAGCCTGAGATAGGTGGCAAAAGGCGGTTTCGAAATAGCATTGAGCTGTTGGTAGGTCTCCAAGGGTTCAATTTCCGTGTCCTCGGCATAAAACTCTTGACAAAAATTGGCTTCATAAATATCACCACGATGTATATGCGCCAACATCCGATGGACTCGTTTGTAATACTCATCCTTAAAAATTCGCATGCGTATACGAATAGGAACAACGGATGGTTCTTGAACCGTTGGGACCGTTTTCAAGCCTAAAACCGATTTAAAATCGGTCTCGATTTCGTCAGAAACCATATTGAGGTATTTGAAACATACTTCAGTACCTGAAATACTAATGATCCGCTTGGGCTGAAAAAAAAAGAGGTCTGGAAAATCGAGTTCGTCAAAATTATCAGAGGTCAAATTCTCCACATCATTTTTGAGATCATACGACAGGTAGCCAAAAATCCAATCCTTTGTCCTACTTTGATACTCCTCCAAATTCATGAAGGCGTCTGTGCTATCGCTGATTATGGAGGTCAAAGCGTCAGCTGCCAATAGCGCATCGAAAGAAGTATAGCGCGTTTCGTGTTCATTACTGTCCAACCAAACTATTTCTTCAAATTGTTGTGCCCATTCGAGCAGCGCCGCCTTGAATTTTAGGATGTCATCGACCTTGAAATTGATCTCCTTCCGCACTACTCTTAAAGCTTAGCGATAAGGGAGTTTATCGCCTCATTCCATTCCTCGTGTAACGTCTGGTCAAGAATGCCTTTTTCTGCGTCGAAATTCGTATGGAATGACGGTAAGGAGAAGGTGGCCACGACATCTGCGCCAAACCTGACCAGTATGTTTTCACTAATTTCAAGAGCACTTTTCCCTCCTCTTTTTCCGGGGGAAGTAGAAAGTAGTAGCACTTTTTTTTCCTTGATAAAGTTCCGTTCTAGACGAGATAACCAATCGATCAAGTTTTTAAAATAGGCCGATGGGTTGCTGTTATGTTCATTTACCGAAATTAGGATGCCATCAGCGCCCTGTATATCATCTTTCAATTCAATCAACGAATTAGAGAAGCCATGCTCACGCTCATAATCCTCACTATACATAGGAAATGGGCAATTTGCCATATTGAGCACTTGAATTGTATGATCAGGAATCCGTGAAGTTGTATAGCGTATGAGCTTTAGGTTAATCGAAGTACTTGAATTACTGCCTGCAAAGGCCAATAGATTCGCCATAATACCGTTTAAGAGGTTCGCAGAACGAAAATACCGCAAATACTGCTTTTCTGCGACAATTTTAGCTAATTTTGCCCAAAAGGCATCCAAACCCGCTGTAAAACAAGTATATAGACCGTTAAAAGCCTGCGATTCAAGTTGGAAAAGAAAAGTACAAGACTCTATTTTATCGATGCCATTCGTGCATGGGCCATTTTGATGATGCTGCAAGGTCACTTTGTGGATGGGCTTCTCGATACTGCCTTTCGAGATACTTCAAACTCAGGGTACTTACTTTGGAAGTATTTCAGGGGAATAACAGCACCCGTTTTCTTTACGGTATCCGGATTCATTTTTACCTATTTGCTGATCAAGGTCCCGCAAAAGGGATTTGAAAACCCACGGGTCAAAAAAGGTCTTAAACGGGGGCTCGAATTATTGTTTATAGGGTATTTATTACGATTGAACCTTGGGGGACTCCTACAGGGAAAGCTCTATGATACCTTCTTTCTGGTGGATGTTTTACATTGTATCGGTCTATCGCTTTTGGTCATCATTGGCATGTACCTCATCACCTACACCAGAAAAGCATTTCTTTTCCCGCTGGCTTTGGTCTCGCTCACGCTTTTACTTTTCACTTTTGAACCGGCGTATGCTGCGACAACGTTCAGTGCAATCCCAGATGCATTTGCCAATTATTTGACCCGAGCTAACGGTTCGGTGTTCACCATTATACCTTGGTTGGGCTACACCACATTCGGCGCCTTTGTTTCATTGTTGTTCAACAAATACAAGGAACGAGAACAACTTTACTCCTGGGCCATCCCCATCGCAGCGGTTTTCGGACTTAGCTTGATTTTTCTGTCTTCCGACTTCTTTGTGGTACTATCTGAACTTACTGGCATTCCGTTGTTCCTATCAATTTCCTTGAACAACTACCTCTTCATTCGACTAGGTGATGTTTGTATTGCATTTGCCATTTTCATGTTAATTCGAAAGTGGTTGACCAATCGTACTTTCTTGAAAATCGGTCAAAGTACGCTTTCCATATATGTTATTCATTTTATCATACTATATGGCAGTTTCACGGGACTTGGATTATACCGCTTTTTCCATCATTCCCTCTCTCCTGCTGTGACTATTTCAGGTGCTATCGCCTTTATGGTCGTTTGCTCATTTACGGCCTTGCTTTACGAAAGGCACAAGTTGGTCATAAAGGAAAATATTCGCAACAGTCTTCACCTGACTTGGACGACAGCGGAACCTTTCTTAAGAAACGTCATTTCAAAAACCAAAGTACTCCTCCTGAAACTATTTGGATTCGTTAAAAATTAACGGCAGGGTACGCTACGGAAAATCATTTTGACTAGCTTTATATCCAAAAATTGGAATATGAGCGATACAAAATTCTCCCCGATTGCAGTAGATTTAGAAGAAGGTAAAAAATATGCTTGGTGTACCTGCGGCCATAGTGAAACACAACCCTTTTGTAACGGTGCGCACCGTGCTGCCAATGCTACTCCCCCCCTGAAGTTCACTTGTGAAGAGCCTAAGAAAGCGTATCTGTGTACCTGTAAAAAAACGGACAATCCTCCTTATTGTGATGGATCCCATAATCGATAAAAAAAGCGCCTTCGTTTGAAGGCGCTTTTTCTTATGGTGTTGTTCTTACTTAAATATGCAATGCCCGATCATCCGTGGCCGCTAAGGCAGCCTCTTTTACTGCTTCCGCATATGTCGGATGCGCATGGCTCATACGGGCAATATCTTCGGCTGAAGCTCTAAACTCCATCGCTGTAACGGCTTCGGTAATCAAATCGGCACATCGAGCTCCGATCATATGCACCCCTAGCACCTCGTCTGTTTCTTTATCGGCCAAAATTTTGACGAAGCCATCGATATCCATGCTTGCGCGGGCGCGCCCCAAGGCCCGCATAGGAAATTGACCCACTTTATAGGCAACTCCAGCTTCTTTTAGTTCCTCTTCGGTTTTACCTACAGCGGCTACTTCTGGCCAAGTATATACTACTCCTGGAATCAAATTATAGTCGATATGGGGTTTTTGTCCCGCTAGGATCTCAGCGACCAAGGTTCCCTCTTCTTCCGCTTTGTGCGCTAACATGGCGCCTTTGATTACATCACCGATAGCGTAAATATTGGACACATTGGTCTGCAAATGTTCGTTCACCGCTACTCTTCCCCTATCTTCTGTTTGAACACCAGCGGCTTCAAGATTGAGTCCTTCCGTATAGGCACTCCGCCCTACTGCAACCAAACAATAGTCCGCAGTGAAACTGACTTCCTCTCCTTTTTTGTTATCCGCCGTGATGATGACCTCATCACCTTTTCGTTCAACGGACTTGACTTTATGGGAAAGCTGAAATTTCACCTTTTGCTTTTTCATGGTCTTCATCAGTTCTTTCGAGAGGGCCGAATCCATAGTAGGAATAATACGGTCCATAAACTCGACCACGGTCACTTCTGAGCCTAACCTTTTATAAACCTGACCTAACTCAAGACCAATAACACCCCCGCCGATGATGACCATATGCTTGGGAATCTCCTTTAATTTCAATGCCTCGGTAGACGTAATGATACGCTCCTTGTCCAGCGCAATAAAAGGCAGGGTCGAAGGTTTTGAACCGGTAGCTATGATAATGTTTTTCGCTTCAATGGTTTCCGTACTACCGTCGTTTTTTTTGATATCGATATGAGTGGCATCTTTAAAACTTCCTAACCCTTCATACACCGTTATCTTGTTCTTGTCCATCAAAAACTGAATTCCCTTCGTGGTCATATCGACAACGCCTTGCTTACGGGCGATCATTTTTTCAAGATTGACCTTCACTTCCCCAGGAATTTCAATACCATGCTCTTCAAAGTGCTTTACCGCATCTTCATAGTGGTGCGAAGAATCGAGCAATGCCTTAGAAGGAATACATCCAACATTAAGACAAGTGCCTCCCAAAGTCGAATATTTTTCGATTATTGCGGTTTTCATTCCCAACTGGGCACAGCGTATCGCTGCTACATATCCTCCAGGACCCGAACCTATAACGGCTACATCATATTGCGTCATATCTATTGTTTACTAATGAATTGTTATATCCAAAAATGAAGGTACAAAAGTACGAATGTTTTGCCGTTTCCCAATGCGAAGAAAGGCCAACAATACACGAATCGTAACGTTTGTTTCGTTCGCGGTTTAGTACAAGTCTATTTTGGTTTTCGTTGCACCCAGTGATTCTAAGTATTCTTTGACTTCCAAGGCTTCATCACCTCCTTTTTGGGCGTGGTGCAATAAGGTAAATCCATGAGGGCCTTTGGCATGCAAGGTGTTTGGAAAGGCCAAAAGCATGGGCTTAATGATATCGATCTCACCAAAAAGACAGGCGGTGAAGATATTCGCTTGGGCTCCTTTTTCAAGAAGAAACCGAGCAAGATCCTTATGCCCTACATGACTCGCTGCGCCAAGGCCGGTTTCAAAATCCCCATACTTCCAATCATGTGCCGCATTGATCAGGTTCGGATATTCTTCCAGAAGTGATTTTACCACATCCATTTTGCTGTGGGATACACTGACGAACTCTTCCACCACTTTTTTATCCAATTGTTCTTCTTTCCCTATTGAAAAAGCGACCAAAGGAGCCGAGGCTGCAACAAGCCCGGTACCGCCCGCCATTTTCAGAAACGTATTTCTGTTCATTGTCCAAGTATTTAGCTATTTAAAGTAGGTATTAAATGAACAGCCACGTAGCTGTTTAACAATACTTTATAAACCACATCTTAAAGGTTGATCGCAGTCGTATGACGTACCTCATTGATTACAAAAGAACTCTGGGTGCTACCGATATTGTCTAGGGCCGTAAGTTTGGTGACCATAAAGTCTCGATAAGCCTCCATGCCACTCACATGTATTTTGAGAATATAATCATAATCTCCACTGGTATGGTAACATTCTACAACGGCTTCCAATTTCAATACCTCACGTTCAAACTTGAGCACATATTCCTTGATATGCTGACTCAATTTCACATGACAGAAGACGGTGAAGGCCTTCCCGACTCGCTCTTTGTCGATAAGTGCCACATAACCGGTGATGATATGGCTGCGCTCTAAACGTTTGATGCGCTCATAAACCGCCGTCGTGGAAAGCTTAAGCGTATGGGCATAAGCCGCTGTGGTCTTTTTGCAATCTGCCTGTAAGAGGGTTAGGAGTTTCGCATCGGTTTCATCAAGTTTGACCATGGTGTTTTTTCGGTTTTCAGTAGATTAACACAATAAAACAGATTTTAAATCTATTTTATTGCCAAATAAAAGATTTTAAATCTAAAAATACGAATTATGATTGTTAATCAACCGGATTGCCCATAGCTTTACTGTATAAAACCCAATGATTATGGACAATAAAGCAGCGAATCGACTACAGGATTTACAGTACTTTGGAGAGTTTGGTGGAATCAACCCCTCCATTTCGGACTCTTCCACCTACACCTTCTTATCGGCAAAGACAATGTTCGATACGTTCGAGGGCAATACCGAGGGTTGCTATTTATACAGTCGTCATTCATCGCCTTCCAACTTATATCTTGGGGAAGCACTTGCTGCGCTTGAGGGTACGGAAACGGCCAATGTATATGCGAGCGGTATGGGAGCGATCAGTTCCGTAATCATGCAACTCTGTAACGCTGACGACCATATTGTAAGTAGCCGTACGATTTATGGCGGAAGCTACGCTTTGCTTAAGAATTTTATCAAGAAATTCGGGATACACACATCGTTTGTCGATATCACCTCAATAGCGGAGGTCGAACAAGCAATCAATCCACGAACCAAAATGATCTATTGTGAATCGGTAAGCAATCCCCTATTGGAAGTTGCCGATATTAAAGCCTTGGCGCATCTTGCTAAAAAGCACGGTATACCATTGGTAGTGGACAATACTTTTTCTCCCCTTTCCATCGCTCCCGCCAAATTAGGTGCTGACATTGTCATTCATAGCCTGACCAAGTTCATCAACGGAACCAGCGATTGTGTTGCGGGCGCTGTTTGTGGTACCACTGATTTCTGTTTAAGTCTAAAAGATGTCAACAACGGCGCTGGAATGTTGATGGGGAGCACTTTAGACAGCCTAAGGGCCGCCTCTATTTTAAAGAACATTAGAACGCTCCACATTCGTATGCAAAAGCACAGTGGGAATGCACTCTATCTAGCCGAAAAATTCGAAAACGAAGGGTTTCGGGTGGTTTATCCTGGGTTAGCCTCACATCAGGGCCATGAGGTCATGAAAAAGCAAATGAACGCCGATTATGGTTTTGGGGGACTATTGACATTGGATGTTGGGTCTCTTGAAAACGCCAATGCCTTGATGGAACTCATGCAGATCGAAAAAATAGGATATCTTGCTGTTAGCCTTGGGTTTTATAAAACCCTCTTCAGTGCACCCGGAACATCCACTTCTTCTGAAATTCCTTTGGAAGAACAAATGGAAATGGGACTATCGAACGGACTCATTCGATTCTCCATCGGTTTGGACAATGATATTGAACGTACCTTCAAGATGATAGTAGAATGTATGCGACAATTGGAAATCAAACCGCTATCGGTCACGACCTAGGGGCTTTTAATTCCAGTTTGCATAGCCCTATTCAAAATCGTAATATTACAGGGTAACCAATTCATGGCATAATGGCAGACCAAAAAAAGAAACCTAAATATCGAGAGAATGAGAATATTGTGGAGAATAAGGAACTCAGTATAACCGAGGCCTTATTGCCCGTTATTGTTCTGGTCGCGATGCTCGCCTATAATGTTTTTGTTTTTGGTGACGATGCCTTGAGCGGATCCAACCAGTTTATTCTGTTATTAGGTGGAGCTGTGGCGGCTATTGTAGGCTTCTTCAACAAGGTTTCCTATAAGCAAATGATGGCCGAGGTGGCCGAAAATGTGAAGTCTACTACCGGGGCCTTGCTTATCCTCTTAATGGTAGGAGCTTTATCCGGTACTTGGTTGATTAGTGGTATTATTCCCTCCATGATTTATTATGGGTTACAAATACTGAACCCAACGATCTTCCTGGCTGCCTGCGTGATAATATGCGCCATCATTTCAATTGCCACGGGTAGTTCTTGGACCACTGCGGCAACAGTGGGTATTGCTCTTATTGGAATTGGCGATGCCCTCGGCATTTCGTTGGGTATGACCGCCGGTGCCGTTTTGTCCGGAGCATACTTTGGTGATAAACTATCCCCCTTAAGTGATACGACCAACCTCGCTCCTGCTATGGCAGGTGGTGAACTATTCAGCCACATTAAGTATATGACCATTACCACGATACCTACAATTTCGGTCACCCTAATCGTTTTTATAATTTTAGGGTTTACCATTGACACCAACGGAACTGCCGATACAGACGCTATTTTAGCCTCAATCAAAAAAAGCTTTACCATTACACCATGGTTGTTTTTGGTGCCCGCCGTGGTCATTTTCCTTATCGTAAAAAAAGCACCACCATTATTGGCACTCCTCATAGGAACACTATTGGGGGGTGTATTTGCCTTGATTTTTCAGCCGAGCGTAGTTGCTACCATCGGTGGGGGCGATATGTTGACTTTCGAATCGGGATATAAAGGTATTTTAAACGCGATTACCATCAACACCGCTGTACCCTCTGATAATGAAGCTTTAAGTGACTTGTTCTCGGCCAAAGGCATGGCAGGGATGCTCGGAACCATATGGCTGATTGTCTGCGCTATGGTTTTCGGAGGCATTATGGATGGCATCGGAGCCTTGGCCCGAATTACAAGATCTCTATTGAGTTTAGCAAAAACTACATTTGGCCTGTTTGCCAGTACCGTCGGCAGTTGTTTGGCCCTTAATGTAACTGCTTCAGATCAATACTTGGCTATTGTGGTGCCCGGTAAGATGTTCTCAAAAGCCTATGCCGACAGGAACTTGGCCCCGGAAAATTTAAGTAGAACCCTAGAGGATTCCGGAACCGTAACATCCGTCCTAGTACCATGGAATACGTGTGGAGCGTACCACAGCGGTGTTCTCGGTGTAAGCGTCTTGGATTACTTTGTATATGCAATTTTTAATTGGTTAAGCCCCATTATGACGCTTATTTTTGCCGGTTTGGGCATCAAGATCCGGCAGTTGACGGCGAAGGTGGTAAAGTAATCTTAATTTTTACCGTCTGTTGAATCAAAACGGTTCATATTTTTTTAATTTCGTCGAAAATCAAAATTTACAATTATGGCTACGATAACACTGCACGGAAATACGATACATACTTTAGGCAATCTCCCCGAAAATGGAAGCGAAGCACAAGATTTTACTTTAACCAAAGGGGATTTATCCGCTACAACACTTGAGGCCTATAAGGGCAAAAAAGTGGTGATGAATATTTTTCCGAGTATCGATACTGGAACATGTGCCCAATCGGTACGCCAGTTCAACAAAGATGCCGGCGCTTTGGAAAACACCGTAGTTCTTTGTATTTCAAAAGACCTTCCCTTTGCGCAAGGCCGATTTTGTGGGGCCGAGGGAATCGAGAATGTTGAGATGCTTTCTGATTTTAGGGATGGAAATTTCGGGAAGACCTACCAAGTAGAGTTCAGTGACGGGCCTTTACAAAGCCTTCATTCAAGGGCAATTGTCGTTCTCAATGAAGAAGGAAAGGTTATTCATACCGAACAGGTTCCGGAAATTGTAGATGAGCCCGATTATAAAGCCGCCCTAGAAGCATTACAGAATGGCTAAAGAATCATTTGTCAAGAACAGGATAAAAAGTGTGGGCTTCGCATTACGTGGAGCCCTTCTTTTGATTCGTACCGAAGCTAGTATTAAGGTACAGGTATTCATTGCCATTGTTATGACATCGGCAGGTTTCTTTTTTGATATTTCGAATACCGAATGGATCGTTCAGATTCTGACCATAGCGGCGATAATGGGCGTAGAGGGTTTAAATACTGCAGTTGAAAAACTGGCTGATTTTGTGCAACCCGAATTTGATGAAAAAATCGGGGTAATCAAAGATGTTTCGGCCGGAGCGGTAATGTTGGTTTCGATAGCGGCGACCATTATTGGCTTTATCATTTATCTACCGAAGATTTTTTGAAGCCAAATTCGAATCCCCTTCTACTCTAAATTTGTATTTTTACCTCCAGAATCTACCAATGAATGGCAAAAAAGGTAAGAAAGACCCAAGCGAAATCCGCTAAAAAACCCCGGTCTTACAAATTGTCCAAGCAGAATAAAATCATACTGGGAAGCCTTTTGATGCTTTTCAGCATCGCGTTATTCTTTTCTTTCGTCTCTTTTTTTTTCAATTGGCAAGATGACCAAAGCCTGCTCTCCGAGTTCCAAGATAGAAATGAAGAGGCAAAAAACCTTTTGAACAAATTCGGGGCTGCGGTCAGTCACTTCTTTGTGTACAAGGGTTTTGGTATCGCTACACTCATTCTGCCCATACTTCTATGCCTCACCGGTCTACATATGTTTTTGGGCCTTGAGCAGAAAGGCATGCTGAAGAAGTGGATCTGGGGATTGGTGTTTATGATCTGGATTTCCATTGCCTTGGGTTTCTTTGCATATACCCAACCGCTCTTGGGAGGGCTCGTCGGCTTTGAAATGAATGATTTTCTACAGGACTATACCGGAAAGATCGGGGTGATGCTCTTACTTGTTTTCGGTATGATTTTGATCATGGTCCGCCTTTTCGATTTTTCACCCGAAGCCATTGGAAGTTACTTTCAAAGGAAATCTTCAGATCTTAAAGCCGAGTTCTCGAGTGATAAATCAAAATCGAGTACTACTGTCGTGCTCGATACCAAAGAAGAGGCTCCGGTGGTTATCGACACCTATACCCATAAGAAAGACATTCCCTCTTTAAAAAAGGAGGCGGAGTTGGAAAAGACCTTTGACAAAATAGAGATTACCCCCCCTAAGGAAATGCCGCAAGAAGAATTGGCCATGGAGGTAGAAAAGGCGGTAGAAGAGAAAGAGGAAGTGGATAATATCGCCGACAAACTTGTGGATGATTTTGGTGAATTTGACCCAACCTTGGAGCTAGGTAGTTACAAATTTCCCACCTTAGAACTGTTAGATCCGCATGGAGTTACCGGTGGAATAACCATCAATCAGGAGGAACTAGAAGAAAACAAGAACAGGATCGTACAGACCCTGAACAATTATAAAATCGGAATTGCCCAAATAAAGGCCACCATTGGCCCTACGGTAACCCTTTATGAAATAGTACCGGAGGCAGGTGTTCGTATTTCAAAGATTAAAAATCTTGAAGATGATATCGCACTATCACTCGCGGCACTTGGTATTCGTATCATCGCTCCAATTCCCGGTAAGGGAACAATTGGTATAGAGGTACCCAATAAAAATGCCACAATCGTATCAATGCGTTCGGTAATCGCATCAAGTAAGTTTCAAAAGGCTGAAATGCAACTTCCTATCGCTTTTGGTAAGACCATTAGCAATGAGACCTTCGTTGTTGATCTGGCTAAAATGCCACACCTCTTAATGGCCGGTGCAACTGGTCAAGGTAAATCCGTTGGACTGAATGCGGTGCTCACCTCCTTGCTCTACAAAAAACACCCTGCCGAGGTAAAATTCGTACTAGTGGATCCGAAAAAAGTGGAACTGACACTTTTCAATAAAATCGAGCGACACTATTTGGCGAAATTACCGGATTCCGAGGATGCGATAATTACGGACAATACGAAAGTAATTCATACACTGAATTCCCTCTGTATCGAAATGGATAATCGTTACGAATTGTTGAAAACCGCTATGGTTCGTAACATCAAGGAATACAATGACAAATTCAAGGCAAGGAAATTAAATCCGAATGACGGACACATGTTTCTTCCCTATATCGTCTTGGTAATCGATGAATTTGCCGACTTGATCATGACCGCTGGTAAGGAAGTGGAAACTCCCGTTGCGCGCCTGGCCCAATTGGCAAGGGCCATTGGCATTCATTTGATTATCGCCACACAGCGTCCGTCGGTCAATGTCATTACGGGAATCATCAAGGCAAACTTCCCCGCGAGGATAGCCTTTCGCGTGACCTCTAAAATCGATTCAAGAACGATTTTGGATGCTCAAGGCGCGGATCAATTGATCGGACGGGGCGATATGCTCTATACACAAGGAAACGATGTTACCCGTATTCAATGTGCCTTTGTAGATACTCCCGAAGTCGCCAAGATTACCGACTATATCGGTTCTCAAAGAGCGTACCCCAGCGCCCACATGCTTCCTGAGTATGTTGGGGAAGACTCTGGCACAGGAATTGATTATGAAATCGCTGATCGTGATGCCCTATTCCGTGAAGCTGCCGAAGTAATCGTTACGGCACAACAGGGTTCTGCATCGCTGATCCAAAGAAAATTGAAGTTAGGGTACAACCGTGCAGGCCGTATTGTCGATCAACTTGAAGCGGCAGGCATCGTCGGACCATTTGAAGGTAGTAAGGCGCGTCAGGTCTTGGTACCTGATTTGGTCGCGTTGGACCAGCTTCTAAGTAATGAAACAAACTAAAAACACATGAAAAAGTATTTATTTGTAACACTAGCGCTCTTAACGGTGAGCTTCATGAACGCACAAGGTTCAGAAAAAGCCAAGGCCTTATTGGATGAAGTATACGAGAAAGTCTCGGGCTATGACAACATTTCTGTCGATTTTCGATTTGAGTTGAGAAATACGGAGGCCGATATCAATTCGGAAACACGGGGCAAGGTGACACTTCAAGGAGATAAGTACCTAGGCGATCTTTTCGGAACGAAGCAATTGTATGACGGTAGTAAGGTGTATACCATCATTCCTGATAATGAAGAAGTGACCATTGAAGATAAATCGGATGACGAAAATACCTTTACCCCCACAAAAATGTTGACCTTCT
The DNA here is from genome assembly GCF_047345415.1 of Maribacter corallii. Classification (NCBI taxonomy): domain Bacteria; kingdom Pseudomonadati; phylum Bacteroidota; class Flavobacteriia; order Flavobacteriales; family Flavobacteriaceae; genus Maribacter; species Maribacter corallii. The sequence continues at coordinate 327,569 of NZ_JBLFEP010000003.1, read as the reverse complement.
ATAAAGAAGGCCATACGTACAGCTGGGATATCCTTCAAAATGTTCAAGGGCGAAAAATACAATATGTAAAATTGGTACCCATTGACTCCAATACGGAAATTAAGCACATTTTAATGGGCATCGATACGGTCACCAAACACATCTACAAAATTATTGAGACAGGTAAGAATGGTACCATGACTACGATTACTGTTAATTCTTTTAAAACGGATCAGCCTTTATCAAAAACCTTATTTACCTTTGACGAAGGCAAGTACCAAGACGATGGGTACTATATCATAAAGAACTAAGGTGAGAATTCTAGACCGGTATATTTTATCGCGATTTCTATTCAATTTGTTCAGTTCGTTCGCGATAATGATGCTCATCTTCATTTTCCAATCGATTTGGCTCTTTATAGATGATCTCGCCGGTCGTGGCCTCGATATGTTGATTATCGGGAAGTTCTTTTTTTACAAAATGCCCGAACTTACCGAAAAGGTACTGCCGCTAACCGTATTGCTCTCTTCAATTCTGACCTTCGGGACGTTCGCCGAAAACTACGAGTTTGCTGCGATGAAGGCCTCTGGTATTTCATTGCAACGTTCGATGTTGAGCATCATCATCTTTATATTTGTTTTGGGTGTTGGCACCTTTTGGTTTGCCAATAGTGTCATACCTGCCTCGGAACAGAAAATATTCAACTTACGAAGGAATATTGCGAAATTAAAGCCCGCAGTGGCTATCGCGGAGGGCGTTTTCAGCGATTTTGAAAGTGCCGACATGAATATTAAGGTGGATAATAAATACGGTGAAAACGACCGCTTTTTAGAGAATGTCATCATCCACCAAAAGACAAAGACCAATATCAATTATCGTGTGGTCAAATCCAATACAGGTGAATTGATCAGTGGTGAAAAATCGGATATCATTCAATTGGTATTACAAGATGGTCATCTCTATCAAAACGTTCAGTCTAAAGGTCAGGGCAAGCGCAAACAGCCCTTCGCCAAAGGAATCTTTGAAACCTATACCATGAACATCGATCTCTCGGAGTTCAACAATGTCGATTTGGAGGAAGAGCGCGATACCCGTACGGAAAAAATGAAGAATGTTTCGCGTCTTAGAAAAGATACGGATTCCTTAAAAAAAGACAACCTGCGAATCGTTCGTGCGTTTTCAAAGAACGTACTCTCCACGAAAATGGGAGCCTTTACCGTACTACCCTCAGACAGTACGTCGGTCAAAAGCAACAACACCGAAAAGGACAGTCTGTACCAATTAGAACACCCCATCAAAAAAGTGACTGCTAAAAGCGGTGGTGAAGTCGTTGAAAACATCGTCGACCTCTATCCGGAATGGCAACAAGTACAACTCACGAATTCTGCCAAAAACTCGGTATCCAATATCCTGACCTCGATACGTGGAAAGCGGAACGAACTCGATAAACGCTATGAGATTCATCGCCGACACATTTATGCAACGCATGAAAAGTTCGCCTTAGCCTTCTCTTGTATCATTTTGTTCTTTGTCGGGGCACCTTTAGGAGCGATTATCAGAAAAGGCGGACTGGGGCTTCCCATGGTTATCGCGATCGTGCTCTTTTTGGTGTACTATTTCTTGGGAGTTTTTGCTGAAAACTACGCTTATAAAGGTAATATGCACCCCATTTTAGGAGCTTGGACACCTACACTGATCATGTTGCCACTGGGGATTTCCCTCACCAAGCGGGCAACGGCCGATAAAGGATTGATGGCCTTTAGTCGAATCATAGACTTCTTCAAAGGATTGTTCGCCCGGTTCAAAAAAGAAGACGAAACGGATGCTGACCCCTCCCCCGACGAGACCATTTTTCCGGTGGATTCCGCTGATTTCAAGTTACTACAAGCCAATTCGGACGATAATTTGATCGATATCGCAAAAAGATACAAGCAATATGATATGGACTTGAAAAGCAGGGATACGGCCCTGCATATTTTGGAGTCTAGAGGGATTTCGACTTTTGAACTCAAAATTCACGGGCAGTTAGACAATTCCAAATTCGAAGAAACCGATTTGGCCATGAAAAGTTTTGTTCGGTATTCAAATACCGCCTTAGTACTCTATCTTTCATCCATTTTATTGGTTGTTGCTGGCTTCTTTTTAACCAAGGAATCGATTCTTGGTGTTCTTTCCATCGTTTCCCGGATTGGCGGACTGGCCGCTCTTGTTTTCATCGTTTTGGCCGCTGATAGTTACAAAAAAGTGAGGAAAATGATTGGCAAGAACGACAGTAACCTGATTTACGCCATTTTCTTATTGGGCGTACCTGCATTTTTCATTATATATTTGTTTACTAGGTCGAAACTAAAAAAAGAAATCAAATCAATCCGATAGGAAAAATGGCTATAGATACCATTAGTAAGGAAATACAATTGCATACCATCGAAGAGGCCATTGCCGATATTCGTAAGGGCAAGGTCATTATCGTAGTAGATGACGAGAACCGTGAGAATGAAGGTGATTTCGTCGCTGCTGCGGAACTGGCGACCCCTGAAACCGTCAATTTTATGGCGACCCATGGCCGGGGCCTGATTTGTGCCCCGTTAACGGAAAAACGATGTGAGCAACTCGGTCTGCACATGATGGTCAACAACAATACGGACCCTTTGGAAACCGCCTTTACCGTTTCGGTCGATTTAAGGGGCCATGGGGTCACTACAGGCATTAGTGCTTCTGATCGTGCTAAAACGGTTTGCGCGCTTACTGATACGAATGTTAAACCGCACGATCTCGCACGTCCTGGGCATATTTTTCCTCTTGTTGCCAAAGAAGGTGGGGTGCTCCGTAGAACTGGTCATACAGAAGCGGCAATCGATTTTGCACGTTTGGCAGGATTGCAACCTGCCGGCATCATCGTAGAGATTATGAACGAGGACGGAAGTATGGCCCGTTTGCCGCAACTATGTGAGGTCGCCAAAAAATTCGACCTTAAAATCGTCTCGATCGAATCATTGGTTGCGTATCGAATGGAACACGATAGCCTCATCGAGAAAAAGGAAGATTTTGATATTACGACCCGTTTCGGCAAGTTTCGGTTACGCGCCTACATGCAAACGACCAACAACCATGTTCATATCGCTCTTACCAAAGGAACTTGGAATAAAGATGAGAAGGTACTGACCAGAATCAACTCTACCCTGGTCAATAATGATATTTTAGGCACCCTGACCAATAATCCGGATAAGAAGTTGGACGATATGTTCAAAGCCATCAATAAGGAAGGAAAAGGGGCGATCGTATTCATTAACCAAGACTCCGAATCACTTAACCTCCTCGCCCGATTGAGCGAATTAAAGGAACTTCAAGAAAAGGGTATTCTGAAGGCACCTAAAATTGAAATGGATGCCCGTGACTTCGGTATCGGTGCTCAAATTCTTCATGACCTCAGTATCACAAAAATGAGATTGCTCTCAAATGGAGCGCATACGAAACGAGTCGGCATCGTCGGCTACGGTCTTGAAATTGTGGAATACGTGGGTTATTAAGCCACACTGCATGAATTCAAGTCCCCTTTAACCTGGTTAAAGTCTGCGTATCCAAATATTTCTGAATTGTGTCTTGTTACCGTGATCCTGAAGGGAAATCACATCTTCACCATGGGCTTCTGGGTAATCATGAAGACCAATATAGTAGGTGTTTCCGTTGATCATGGAATGATTTTGTACTAATACCCCATTGTGAAGTACCGTTATTGTCGCTTTGGCATCTAAACTACCATCTTCCTTGAATCGTGGCGCCTTATAAATGATGTCATAACTATTCCACTCCAACGGACTACGCATGGCGTTGACCAAAGGTGCGTGGTCTTTGTAAATACTGGCCGCTTGACCATTCCGGTAGGTACGGTTATTATAGGAATCCAAAATCTGCAGTTCGTATCTGTTCTGCAAAAATACGCCACTGTTCCCCCTACCTTGACTTTCACTTTCTACTTTATCAGGAGCACTGAACTCAATATGTAATTGACAATCCCCGAATTTCATTTGGGTCTGTATTCCACCTGAACCTGGTACAACTTCCATATGATCGTTATTGACGATTTTCCATGGAGCTCCTTTGGTTACATCCGTTGAACTTACCCATTGATCGAGATTCTCTCCATTGAATAAGATAATCGCATCGGAGGGGGCGTCGCCCAACGTCTTGGCTGGGGTGACCACGGGTACCTCGGGCTCCCATATCTCGGTCATCTCCGGCTTCATAGGCATTGGAGACTCCTCAGGCGGTGTACTTGAATACGTTTGTGCTTGCAGCTGAACACCGAAGCAAATAAGAAAAACATGGAACAAGGAAGGCTTTAATTTTATCATAAGTTCTTTATAAAAAATGTTGTTTTAAATATAGCTAAATCTTTATTAAGATTTAGCAAATGGAATCAAGACGTTAGCTGACCGCCCCTATTATTTCCCTCATTCGAAGTGCTCGTGAGTTCACCTCTTCATCGGTCCACCCTAATTTAATCAAACATGAAATCGTACGCCCCACCCAATGATCGGATTTTGAAAAATCGGCTTTCCCGTAATCAGGAAGTTGATCATAGACTGCTTGAGGTAATCTCCCCAAAGATTTCAATTGGGTGAGATGATGCCATTTTCTATAATAATGCCAATTGTTATCGTACCAATAGAAACAACCATCAATACCTTTCGAAGTCAGGGCCTCTTGTGTTTTTCTTGCCGTATCGGCGTCTGGCATAAAGAAATTCAAGAAGGCATAGCTCTCCTCTCCCCCTTCGGGCACGCGCCGAAAAGAAACTCCTTTGACCCCTTCTAATGCGCTTCTGAGTGTTGAATAGTTCTTTTTCTGAATCGCTAAAAAATCATCAAGTCGCTCCAATTGCGCCAAGCCGACAGCGGCATTGAGCTCTGAAATACGATAATTATACCCTAGAAAAGGATGTGTTTCAGCTCCCCTATCGTTTCCTACATGGTCATGGCCATGATCGGAATAGTGATCCGCATGCCGTTTGTACTGCTCATGATCTGTAACTACTGCCCCACCTTCCCCGCAGGTAATTGTCTTTACATAATCAAAGGAAAAGCATCCTAGATCACCATAAGTTCCTAAGGGTTTCCCCTCAAAGGTTCCTCCAATGGCTTGACAGGCGTCTTCCAATAGCAACAATTGATGTTCTTCACAAATATGCTTCAAAGCCCTCAAATCGGCCATGGATCCGCACATATGAACGGGCATGATTACCTTGGTCCTTTCCGTAATTGCTTCTTTTACCGCATGGGGGTCAAGTGTCAGGGTATCATCAACATCGACTAAAACAGGTACAGCGCCCAACGCCAAAATAGATTCAAAACTGGCGACAAAAGTAAATGTGGGCATGATTACCTCATCACCTGCTCCGATACCCGCGCTCGCTAGGGCTACAGTTAGTGCTGAAGTACCGCTACTTACCAACTGTGCATGCCCTACTTGCAGTCTTTTTGCCAATGCCTCTTCCAATGCTTTGGCCTTCCAATGCCCATTGCGCATGCCATCAAACCCATAGCGCATGAGTACACCTGACTCCAATACATGATTTACTTGTTCACGTTCGGCCTCTCCAAAAAGTTCAAATCCTGGCATATTAGTATTTTGCTACTTGATATTAATTAATTCACAACTAAATATTGATACATGCAGATGGTTCACCACCAATTGATCATTCTTCACTGATTATTTTTTATTGATAATCCTACCCCTAGGATATTTCGATAATACTGTCATCCATATTTCTACGGACCTTCTTAAAGGTCGAAAAAATATCATCTTCCGACCGATAGCCTACTGGCATGACCAGAACGGCCGTCAATCCTTTTTCTTCCAAATTTAAAAGGCGATCATATCCTTCTGGCGAAAAACCTTCCATGGGGCAAGAATCTATTTTTTCCATGGCACATACGGTCAATAGATTTCCCATGGCCAAATAGGCTTGGTTTTTGGACCATTCTTGAACTTCAAGCGCATCTTTTTTTGAAAAGCTTTCGACCAGACTATTTTTGAACGGACTCAAGATATCATCACTGGTACCACGAACATTTTTTACCTTTTCAAAATAACTGGCGATGTAGGTTTCATCGATAGTTTTTTCGATACAGAGTACCAATATGTGCGATGCCTGGGCTACTTGCTGCTGCTGCATGGATAGGGGCACGAGCTGTTCTTGCAATTCTTTGTTGTGCACAACGACCATCTTTATCGGCTGTAGGCCATAGGAAGTTGCCGTGAGGTTAAAGGCTTGCTTTAATTTCTCTACCTTCTCTGAAGGTAGCATTCGCTTCGCGTCAAACTTTTTAACTGCGTAGCGCCACTCCAAATTCTCAATACTGTTCATGTTTTCCATAGCGTTATTCCTCAATACTCAGGAATCAATTTAATATGTTTAAAAAAACCAAAGTTTAATGGACATGGCCGCCACCATGATGACCAAGAAGGTCTTGATAAAACCATCTCCTTTATCGACAGAAACCCGACTGGCCAACCAACCTCCTGTTGCATTTCCGATAGCCATTATCAAACCTACTTTCCAAATGACCTTATCGTTCCAAATGAATATGGCCAGGGCAGAGAGCGTGTAAATAAATACGACGGCCACTTTGGTCGCGTTCGCCCGTACCAAGGTCATATGGTGCACATAGTGCAAAAATAAGATAATTATAAAGCCCAATCCGGCATTGATGAAACCGCCATAGATACCAAAGAAGAAAAAAGCGATGACACCTATCCAGAGGTATTTCCCCGTTAGACGCTCTTGTAGCTCCATCAGTTTGATCTTAGGCTTGAATAGGATGATCAATACCACGATGATCATGATGATCGCAAGAATTCGATTGAAGGTTTCCCCCTTGATGTCCACAGCGATTTGGGCCCCTATAATCGCCCCTAATAGTGCGGATATACCCAGATAAATATTAAAAGGGGCCGTAGAGACGCCCTTACTTTTAAAACCGGCCGTGGCAATGGCGGTCTGTATGATGATGGCCACCCTATTGGTTCCGTTGGCCACACTGGGCGGAAGACCCAGAAAAATCAATACCGGAAGCGATAGTAGGGATCCACCCCCCGCCACGGTGTTGATGAAGCCGACGGCAAAACCAACAACGATCAATAATGGATAGTGGTACCATTCTTCCATTGCACAAATATAACACCAATTGCATCTAGGATGTACTTACCTTCAAGAGAAATTGGTAGTCGATCCGGAAGGGGGGTTATTGCAAACAAAATCGAAGGTGCCACTGAACGAACCCGAGTTGATGCGGTCATGTACCTGTTGGTTCCTAGTTAATTGCGGCACTACCCTTTTTGTCCGCCACGGGCCAGTAGTGCACTCAATATCGGAATAACCACTCCGATGCCCCCCAACGCCCCGACAAGTGCTTCAAAATCCTTCAGGAATCCGGGTTCCCCAAGAAAAATAAAAACGAGTATGGTTAAGATGATCAAGTAAAAAATAACGCGCATAGTTCCCCAAGAACCTTCACCTCGGTTCTTATATTCCAATCGCAAAGCTTCATTCATGGAGACCGAGGAAGAAATAAAGTTTTTAAAACTGCGATTAAAGATGGCCGGTCGGTCGTTCCATATGATAAGCCCTTTTTTCATTAACGAGAACAGTGAATTCCCGTTTTTTATATTCAGGAATCCATCTTTGGCCAGATCGTAGAGCATGTAGCGCTCACGGGTAGGTAGCGAATTCCAAATGTCGGTATAATACCCGTGACTTAAGTTTTGCGTATGCATCACCATGCGCTGTTCATCTATTTGAAAGCTATCATCCTCAGTCTTACCCAAGGTTATTAAGTTTTTGGCATAGATTACCGGAGCAAGGGTGGGAAGGAATTTGCCAAACCCCAATTCATCGGCAACACATTGTTTTATGGCTTCGTCCGGTTCGTCAGTGATCATTATTTTCACTTTTTCCTTTCCATCGGTAATGCCTATGAGCACTTGAGGGAATGCACTTAGAATGTTTCGCCAAGCATTGAAATCACTCACTAGTTTGATATTCAATTCTTCCGATTCAGATTGTGAATTTTGGTAAAAACCCAAAATCTGACTGGGGTATACCTCGGAACACAGCACCACTGGTTTACCTAAAGAAATCAAAAATGAAATCAAGCGTAACTTGATTCGGTTGGCTTCATATGACATCAGGTGGTGCTCTAGATTCTCAATAATGAAAGCGCATTCGTCGTGTAGTTGCTGTTCAAGGGATGGTATGGGGTTTTCTTCCTTCTGGCTTTCGACCTGAGAGCTCTTCTTTCTAACTGGCTCGGTATTGGTGACCGGATACTTGCGTAGCTTTTCTACAATTGCTGAGATATCAGTATCTTCCCGTAAATCGTCTAACCGCATCATCGACAGAATAAGCGGCTCGTCACAACCAGCAGCACGCAACACTTCTTTCGCAAAGGTGGTTTTCCCCGAGAACGGAAGACCGGTAAGCAGCAATCCGGAATTGGCATCTCTTGTCGCCAATACCTTAGCAAATTTGGGGATGTATTCCTTATTGCCCTTGATATCAAAATCATTGGGTTTTAAATTCATAAAACGAAATCCGATAAAGCGATCGATGAAAAAGGAAATCAAGGCGAAAAGCAAGGCCAAAATACCAAGTAGTCCGATTCCTTTCAGCACCAGCATTAACCAAGGCACCCCTGCAATGCCCTTCTCTTTAGGGCTGTTAGGTGACTGTGTTGTGAGTAGTTTTGTGGGGCGAGTGCCATAATCCATTTGAAACATGGTGCTATCTTCCATTTCTTTGCTCCTCCATGTTTCATCAAGGGATTTTCGATAGATCATGGCTTGGAAATCCCTGAGCTTTTCATCATAAATCGGTCGCGTGCTCCAAAGAAGTCTTCGAAAGCTGTCAGACTCATAATTTTCCTCTTCATCTAAAGGATCCATGGGAACACGGGATACAGTACCCAAATATTGTCCTTCGTTCAGGTGATACTCATAAACACTTTGGAATTCACGTTCATGGTATTCCGGTGCGGGAAGCTTTTCCCTTAGGCGATTTTCTTTTTGAACAAACTCTGATGACATATGAAATTGGTCAGCCTTTGTCCAAATCAAATCGTTGATTTCCCTGGCCTTTTTAAAGAACAAGGTGGTGGGAAATACAGAAGCCAATAATAGCCAACAAAATAAAAATAGAATGTAGTTCTTTGGAAAGGGTAAATTCATTCTTTTTTTGACAAACCCCACCCAAGCATCGGTGGCATTGTGCTCTTTGATTTTTTGTAATCGGAAAAGATAGATGGTGCATACCACTTGTACCGGAATAACCACTAGAAGTATCCAAAATAAACCACTTCCGAGACGTATCAATAATACATCGAGCAAGAAAATAGCCAACAACACCAAGGCGTCACTCATCCTCAAACCCAATTTACTCGCTTTTGTTCTTGGCTTGAGCGAGTAGTACACTAGCAGGTAAGACCATGAAATGAATAAAAAACTAAGGATAATGGAGGAAGAGGGTAGAAAACTTACAAACATACTAAGTGGAACGGCAATCGTAAGCACTGCCAAAAACAGTGTGGAAAGCAGAATATAACTCTTTTCGCTGTCCTCTTTTGGAGTCAGGAACTCAAACGGAAATACCTTGAACTTATAGAGACCTGATCCCGTGTTCTTCTTGAGTACCGAAAAAAGGGCGACCAGACCTATGAGCAATAGCACAAAGAATATGGCCATTCCAGTAATGGACAATACCTCGGAAACCCGAATCCGTAATAGGCTTAAATCATAGAAGGTGATTACGCTCAGGTTAGTGCCCTCAATAGGGGCTACATAGAATATTTGACTTTCATCGCGATACTTCACGACCCCTTGTGCTGCCACTCTACCATTAATCGCAGCCCTTACATCACCGAATTTCCGGCTTACAGCAAAAAAGTTCTCTAAAGTGGAACGTCCGATCCGTGAATGAAACCAGACTTCACCCGTATTATCGATAACCGCGTACTGGTAGCCAAATGGCATAATTGGATTGTGAACGGAACTGAGTTGTGCGCTGGCCACCTTGAAATATCTTTGATCCTTGTGGTCGCGCAAAATATAAACGGCCTCTTCCTTTTGGTCCTCTATGGAAACCACGGGCCGCATTACATAGGGTATACCATCGTTGGTTTTCCAGACGTTGTGGTCTTTTCTGAAGTCCTCGTAATAAATTCGTTCTTTTAAATTGATTCTTGAAAGAGAATCCTTTGGGCGCCGGATACCGTTTAAGGTATAGCATACAAGTCCACTTTCATACATTTTAGAAACAAACTTAAAAATGTACTGGAGCGAATCAGAGGCGGCACCTTCCAGAGGTTTGAACTTGTCCTTACACATACAATAATCGGTATGGCATTCTTTTGGCTCGTAACCAGCGATGTCAAGTCGATATAGGCGTTGAACGGCCTTCTCATTCTCTGTCGTGAAATCGGTTACCAGTTCTTCCGCAAAGTGCCTTAACTGATTGGGAATGGTATGCTCTCGGTTATCGAAATAATCGAGTAGTGATAGAAATATAGCGACCATAATGGGAGCTCCGACCAAAATGGATGTTCCCGCCATGATGACATCCTTACTACTCAAGCGCTCGTCTTCCGCAATGAATACCATTTTAAAAAAAGGGAGTCCGAAAAGACAGAGTAACAAGAAAGTCACCAGAAGAGTAATTATCCAAGAATTAAGTTTTCGGGTACTGGTCTTATACTTATCCGCCCCTATCAAGCCAATAAGAGCAATATCGATTTCAAGGCCTTTTGAGTCGATACTGCCTCTAAATTGATATTCACGGCCAAAAAGTTGGTATCTCGAATCTTCTTTTGGTATTGCGCTCGATACACCGATATTGAGCTGATTGTCTTTTAGAAGATCATCGATTTCCTTATGAAATGACCCTGGCAAAGAACTGAGGTATTTTGCTGGTTTGTCAGCTGTGCCACCATTGCTCGTAAACCTTATGATGTAGGCATCGAATTCATTGTCGTTCGGCAATGTGGTATTTACACTGGTAAGGATTTTCCAAATTTCCGTTTGTGCTTTACCGACCTCGCTTTCTTTTTCATGAATAGTATCCTTCAGAGATACCCGAGCATCTATTTGCCCATCTCCAGGATTTGCCAAGTTTTCACCTTTTTTCGAGTTGTAGGTTTGGATATCGTTGGTAAACCGTTTTGAAATGATATCGAAATAAGAGTCAAGGGTCTGCAGTTTGTACGCCTTGAAATTTTGTTCGTTTTGTTTGATCCGGTACCAATAACTTGTCGCCAAAACCGCTATGATCAGCAATGCGATGGTCGTAAGACCAAGAAGCCTTTTATTCGAACCAAGTGGTTTACGTATTGCGGTCAGTATATTCATTGCCATCGAATTATCAATATGTCATTGGTATGTGTCCTTGTGAAGAAGGAACAAAGCAATGCGTGACAAAAAAATCAATAAGGGGAACAGGAAAAAATCAGAAAAAGTCTAAATCCTGAAGCTAAGAAACTCAATGATGCAACTTTACTGCTTTTGTATGAATTGTAAGTTTTTATGTATAAATAGTAGGTGTATATTCTGTTTTTGGCACGTATGTTTTAGTCAAGGTCCACTTTCTCAGTAAAAGCTACTAACTTATCGCTTAAGGTCTTTGGATTCCTAAGCAACTGCAAAAATACATCAGCGACTTCTTAAGGGTAGCTACGGCCTCACTATGAAATGATGCGCCTACAAGGTTTAGGTCCAAAATGACTTCATCTATAGAGAGTTCGAGCAAACCCAATTTTTATGGGATATCTGAAATAGTGGGGGCATTCTTTCTCCCTATACGGTCCAGCTCTTTTGCAATAGCCCTAGCTTCTATGATCACCTCATCTGGATATTCATTGACTTCTAATATTTTAATGGCGTTCCTGTGCTTTAGTTTCCCTTTTTTCAGTTTATAATCGAAACCGACTTTTTTATCGTTTACAACTTCGCTAAAATGGTAAAGCTCATATTCCTCTGAGAGAAGGTCGGTCAATTCAATATCGTGTGTGGATACAAAAACCAAGTTGTTGTTCTTTGACAATAAGGAAAGTACCGCTTTGCCGGCTGCAATGCGCTCAACGGTATTCGTTCCTTTAAAAATTTCATCAAGAAGAAATAAATTCGATTGGCTGTTAGCGCCTTCAGAGATCATTTCTTTAATTCTAAAGACTTCTTCCGAATAATAGCTTTTGTCATTCAATAGATCATCGCTTATTCTTATCGCCGAAAATACCCTAGTGAATGGAATGGTCAAAGATTTTGCAAAACAAGTATTTATAGTCAAGCCTGTAATCACGTTCAACCCGATGGCACGTATAAAGGAAGTCTTACCGGACATATTTGAACCGGTAAGGAGAATTGATTTATTTGAGACCGAAATGTCATTGGTTACACAACTCGGTAGTAAAGGATGATAGAGGCTCTCAGCGTTAAGTTGATTACTATTTTGGCTAATTTTAGGGATAGAGAACGAGTCGAGTCCCCTTCGTAAAGAGGCGATCGAAATTAAGGTATCTACTTCTCCAACAAATGAAAATACCTGCTCTACTTCCCTGCGTTTCGTGTTCAGCCTTTTTAAAACCCCGAACAATAATAGTGGCTCTAAAAGAAAAAGGGTCTTTATCAATTCGAAAGTCGCCCAAAACAGTACTGCCAGATCTCCTTGCAATTTTCCTTCGAGCTGAAAGAATAGCATTCGATTTCTTACTTGATTTAGTAATTCAATCGGCTTTTCAAGATTGGGATCAATCTTTTTTAAAAGTGCCTTCTTATGTAGATTGAAGGCCACTCGATTTAAATTTAATAACTGAGGAATCGCACTTAAATACTTGAATAAGTTCTTTTTGTTCCAAAAATGAATTCCAAGGTTCACTACAAAGACGCCAATAAGAGCAAGAATATATTGTGGGTAAAAATAGACCAGTAGCGACAAGAGTAGCGCGCTAACCGATAATATTTTGATGATAAAAAACCATTTCGGAGGATTTAAATGCGCTTCTTGAAAGAGGGGCGAAACATCGTAAGCAGCGTAATTATCGAGTTCTTTGAGTTGGCTCTGGATCGCAATTCTTAAGTCGGTATCCTCCGAAATCACTTTGATGATTTCTTCGTTTAAATCGATTCGGGTACGGTCAGTGGAAATAACTCTCAGCTTGTTATAAAGGTATTGCTGGCCGACTTTTGAAACTGTTCGATCCATATAGGCGAACAAATCTTCAAAGTCCAGATCAGCACATGTTTTATCAGATAGAACTTGAAAACAACCAGAGTTGTCTTTATTCTTGAAGTAGTGTCGGATTTTGGTGAAATCGAATGAGTTTTCCTTAATCCTCCCAAATGAAGCTTTTAATCTTTCACTCTCTTTTTTCTTCCGATTAAATAGCATTTGTAGTAGATGGAGATGTATACCGATACGTAAGTATCATTTATTGGTATTATGTTACAGACAAAACTTTAGAATAGTGGTTCAAAAGTAACAATGGTCGAGAATTACTTAAAAGGGATTGAAATACACGCAAGTGAACTCTCTTCCAAAAAAAACATTTAAATCAATGGTTCACAGTTTTTATGACTTGATATCACTCAACGAAGGAAGAGGAACTATTCATATTTTGATATCGCCAATGTACAGCCTTGTGGTTAACTAAGGGGTAGAATGGTACTAAAAAATTGATAAATACTACTTAAACTCAATATGCCTACTCATATTCTCCTCGACAGACATAAAAGACTCTACGCCTTTTATTCCCTCGATTGTCAAAACGGCCTCTTGGTAAACTTGGCGGTAATGCATGCTGTCTTTGGCGTGCATTTTCGCAAAAATGTCATACTTGCCGGTGCTATGGTGAATTTTCACGATTTCCGGTACTTTCATAAGCTCGTCTATGACTTGTTTATAAAGTATTGTTTCACGTAAGTAGACCCCTAAAAAAACCGTCATTTTCCAACCGATCTTACTGTAATCTAGATTTAAGGTCGCACCTTTTATGACCCCAAGGGTTTTCATTTTTTTTGTTCTTGCGTGTACCGTCCCAGGTGAAATACTTAGTTTCTTTGCCACTTCTGTATATGGCATCTGCGCATTATCGGATAAAAGCCCTAAAATCTCAAAATCAACCTTATCCAGCTTATTCTTCATATTTCATTTCTACTTTTTAAACTTATCAATGCCATTTTAAATTCCATTTGGGAATCTTTTTTGCGAAATCTGTAATTTTCTTATCGCTAAAGCACAGTATGGTAAATTTAATTTAATGATTTATTAAACTTGGAAATAATTAAGCAATTAATTAGGTCTTTTTTTAATTATATTTCATTTTAACAAAGGCTGATTTAAGATATCAATAAAAATGATTTTTCATTTTTTTTAATCATATAGATAGTTTTTTTTCTTCAAAATTATCAAACCTGATGAATTGATATAAAAAGATGATAAAATTGGCGATATGTCAAATTATACATCTTTAAACGTCTTAAAAACAGCTATTTACAAAGAGGTCGGATTTTTATTTTTCCAATTCAATCCCTAACATTGTACCAGTCACGAGCAATAAAATTGAAGTTGTTTTTGACCGTGAAGTTTCCGGAACTTTTCTTTTCACATGTAATGAACCATCATCCAAAACCTAGGTTTTGGTAGCGTCCAAAAATGTATACATGTGTCATATTGTTAGTTAACCAAAACACTATGTTATGAAGAAAGTTCTTCTGTTATTGATTACAATCATTTCCCCTATATATTTCATGCAAGCACAAGACATTGCGGTTACTGGGAAAACAAAGGACACAGGCGGAGAAATTCTACCAGGTGTTAATTTAATGATAAAGGGCACCACCAAAGGAGCGGTGTCGGATTTTGATGGAAATTATACAATTGACGCTCCATCAGATGGAATTTTAGTCTTCTCTTATTTGGGTTATGCCACATTGGAAGTTCCAATAAATGGTAGGTCTACTATAGACGTGTCCCTAGAGCCCGCTGCAGAGCAGCTCTTAGAAACGATCGTTATAGGTTCCAGGGGCCAGGGAAGAACCAAATTACAAACTGCGGCCCCGGTAGATGTCATCAGTGTGAGCAAACAGGCCATTAATATGCCACAGTTGGATGTAGGCCAATTACTTGTTGCCTCTGCGCCCTCATTCACGGCCGTACGATCACAGGGGGGCGACCTTAGTGCATCGGTAACACCGCCGTCATTAAGAGGTTTAGGGCCCAACCAATTGTTGGTCCTTGTCAATGGTAAGCGACGCCATAGTGGGGCACAATTGATAGGCTCAGCAACAGGTGGGTCTGCAAATTCAGTCGATATGGACTTTATTTCCTTAGATGCTATAGACCGAGTAGAAGTATTACGTGATGGAGCCTCGGCCCAATATGGTTCTGACGCTATTGCCGGTGTTATCAATATAGTCACCAGAAAAGGCACCAACAAATTCACTGCAAACTACACCGCGGGTTTTTATACCAATTCCAATCCTGATATTAGTGACTCCAATATAAGCGAGTCGGATCAAGCCTTGCTAGAGGACTCAGATGGGCTTGATGGTATAACCCATCAACTTGGAATCAATTACGGCACCTCTTTCGAAAATGGCGGATACCTCAATGTTGCAGGTATGTATCGTCAAAATGAAGCGGCCATTCGCCCGAATATTAGCGGTGCAACCCCATATGGTGACTCTTATCTAAACAATGAACGAACAGATGCCCAAGGTAATCCTATCATAACCAACCCCGAGTTATTAGCTGCCCAAACCGCTGGTGACGCGGCCCTTGCCGCCGAACTTCAGACAGACGATGGCTTACTTGCTGCACGCGGGCTTACGGCAAGGGATATCTCAACCTTTGCTGGTTTGTCCCCAAGTGTATTAGGAGTGGTTTCTTATGATTTGGAATTACCCCTTTCAGCAACGTCCGAAGCTAGTTTTTATTCCTTTGGAGATTTTGGCTTTAAGAATACAGATGGATTTGGCTGTTTTTATCGCAGAGCAGCACAAACGGATCGTTTCAATTTTGACCTATACCCGAATGGTTTTAGACCACAAATGATTAATACGCAAACCAATATAGCTTTTACAGGTGGTATCAAAGGAAAATTAGGAGATTGGGATTTTGATTTTAGCAATACTTTTGGCACCAATACCCAAAGACTCGGCCAATTCAATACGTTTAATGCCAGTTTACAATCCGCATCACCAACGGTAATGGATTTGGGTACGCACAAATTTACACAAAACACGGCCAACTTTGACCTTACACGTTTTTATCCTGATTTTCTAGCAGGACTTAACATAGCAGTTGGAGGAGAATTAAGGATAGAGAATTATATCATAGAAAGAGGACAAGAGGAAAGCTATGCAGCTGGTGATGCCGGTGTCTTTACAGCAACCGAAGATAATCAAGAACTTATTGGGCCAGATGGTTTTCCATTGGAAGGTTTGAACGGCAGTCCAATTGTGGACGATAATGGAAATGCACTTGTACTACCATATGGTGGAGTAAGCTCTTATCCTGTACTACAATATAGTCCAAATTGCCAATGCTTTAGAGGTTTCGCCCCCGAAAATGAAGCGGACGAATTTCGTTCCGTTACCGGTCTTTATTTGGATTTGGAATTGGATGTTACCGATAAATGGTTTGTTAGTGGTGCAGTACGTACGGAACAGTATTCCGATTTTGGTGGGGTATTCACTGGAAAGTTTGCCACACGTTACGCTATTACGGATAATTTTTCCTTTAGAGGATCCGTCAGTAACGGTTTTAGGGCTCCTTCTTTACAAGAACTGAACTATTCGCACACCTTTACCTTTTTTGTTGATTTAGATCCTTTTGATGGAACGCTGTATCCAAATAGTAGTCAGGTCGCAAAAACTATTGGAATTCAACAGCTACAAGAAGAAAGATCCACCAACTTTGGCTTTGGAATCACTGCAAAGCTCTTTAACAAGTTGGATCTCAGCATTGACGCTTTCCAAATAGATATTAGAGATCGCTTGTTCCAAACTGGAAATTTTAGCGCAACGGACGCCCCAGTTTTAGAACCACTTATAGATTCTGGTTTGGCAAGTTTTCGAATCAACGGAGGGGACATTAGTACAAAGGGTATCGAGTTCGTAGCAAATTATAACGATAGGGTTGGTGAAGGGATGTTAAATTTAAATTTCTCGGGATTAATTTCCGATAGAACCTTTGAAGGTGCCAACGTTCCTGATTTGAATACGGCGCTGACCGATCAAGAACTGGAAGATCTTTATATAGATCGAGCCATAATAGGAGCTTACGAGGAAGGTATTCCAAATACACAAATGATTGCTTCTGTCACCTACACTTTAGGAAAATGGTCAGGGATGCTTAGAGGCAACTATTTTGGAGAGATTTCTAGAATAGATGACGGAGAAGGAACCTTAACCGATGAAAATTTTCCGGGCGCTGGCACGCAAGGTTTTTCAGATCAAACCTTCTCGGCGCAGGTTACTTCTGACCTAGGAATAACGTACCAAGCTTCCGAGAACTTGGCCTTTACCCTTACAGGGCAAAATATCTTTAATAATTATCCCGATTTATATCGTTCCGAGGAAAGAGGCTTTTACCTCTATGGCAATGCGCAACAGGGTTCTCTTGGTGCCTTTTATTCAGTAAGAGCTACATTAAGTTTTTAGGTTTAACGATTAAAAAAGTAAACGACATGATAAAGACATATATAAAAAAGTTAAGTGTATTAACCGTAATTCTGATAACCCTTGGGTCCTGCGACTTAGAACGATTGGAATCTGCTCAAGAAGTTGCGGATGGAGGTGGAACTTTAGATACCTACACCGCTTACACGATTGATTCCACAGATCCAACCGGGTCTAACGTTAATGGACGAATAGTTTTCTGGAAAACGGATTTAGATCAGACCTTGGTACAGATTTCCCTATTCAACACGGTCGAAGGACTTTTACATCCAGCCATTTTAGTTGGTGGAGCCGCAGGAATAGGAACAACGACCATGATGGCAATAGACGATGTAGATGGAAGCACTGGCGAATTGTCAACGAACAAATTTTTTCTCATAGCCGATACATCATTTTATGATGCATTAGTAGCTCTTGACGCACATGTAAGTGTCTCTCTGAGCCCCGAAGATGATACCATCGTGGCTTTGGGGAATATCGGCGCAAACGCAGAACCGGTAGCAATGAATTAGAACTTTTAAACTTAAATAAATAACGCGTTATGAAAACAACAGTAAACAGAAGAGACTGGCTCAAAAGAGGCGCTCTCACCGCTGCCGGAATGATGGCAGCACCGTATTTGGCCCAAGGGGCCTTTTCGAATCGTCCAGTAGTTTTGGATGCAGAGGGAAATCTACCCTATACCCCTTTTTTTAAGGAGTACCTTCCTTACGAGGTAGATAGGCCCGTAGAACTTTTGGCAAAATTGAATGCCAATGAAAATCCTTACGGCCCTTCCCCCATGGCAGTGGAAGCGATTAAAAAGTATGCGGACAAAGGCAATCGCTACGCTTGGAAAGAGCTGTTCCAATTAATGGATAAGATTGCGCTAAAAGAAAGTGTAAAGCAAGAGAATATCATGATGGGACCTGGCTCATCTGATTTATTGGAAAAAACGGCCATGGTATTTTTCCAAAAAGGAGGAAACATCGTTTCAGCAGATCCTGCCTACATGTCTTTGATCAAAGTAGCCGAGGCGACAGGAGCCACATGGAAGCCCGTTCCGCTCAAAGAAGATTGGTCACATGACCTGGCCGGAATGGAAGCTGCCATCGATTCGGAGACCAAATTGGTATATATCTGCAATCCCAACAACCCTACGGCAAGCATGACCGACCATGCAGAGCTGCTCGATTTCTGCTCGAGAGTTTCTGAGAAAGTACCGATTTTCATTGATGAGGCCTATATGGGTTTTTTGGAGGATGGAGATAAAAAGAGCATGGTCTCTTTGATCAATGAAGGTAAAAATGTAATGATTGCTAGAACATTCTCTAAAATTCAGGGTATGGCCGGTATCCGTGTAGGTTATGTAGTTGCACAACCAGAGACTTTAGAAATCATACAGAAAATCACCAGAGGCGGCATGGGAATTTCCCTCCCTTCGGTACAAGCCGCAATGGCCAGTATGGATGATATCGAGTTCCAGAACAAATCGAGAACCCTGAATAAAGAATGTCGTGAATATGTTTATGAGAACTTAACTAGAATGGGCTTTGAATATGTACCATCTTCTACCAGTTTTATCATCTTCCCAATAGAAATGGAAGGAAAAGGCTTCTTGGAAAAAATGACCGCCTTGGGTGTCGGCGTACGCGCTTTTGACATCATGGGTAAAAACTGGTGCCGTGTGAGTATGGGCACCATGAACGAAATGAAACTCTTTACCGCTGCACTTGAAAAAGTGCTAGTTTAAGTTTGAGTTGATTTCTGAGTTAGCCCAAGAGTTGGATTTCTGGGTGGGTAGCCTTGACACATTTGGCATCCAGCTCTTCTTGGCTAACCGTCTTTGCTTATTGGATTGAAAACACTAATACCACTTTTCGAAATGAATTTTGCGCTTCAAAAAACACTGGAACTTGTACTTATCATCGGACTAGGGATACTCCTGCAAAGGAAAATAGCCAAAGAAAACCTTAAAGGAGTCAAGATATTGATTCTTAGTGTTGCCTTACCTGCCGTTATTTTTGTCGCGTTGCTGAAAATTAAGCTAGAAAGTTCATTGTTGGTCTTTCCGCTCTTGGCACTTTCATTCAACTTAATCATGTTGGCGGCGTCGAAATACATTTTGAGTGCGACCCTACCAGAGAAAGAAAACGCTAAGAAACGAACGATTATGATGCTGTTGCCCTCTTTGGCACCTGGCCTTTCTTGTTTTCCTTTTATAGTGGTTTACTTGGGTGATGATTCATTGGCGCAAGCAGCTTTGGCCGACGTGGGTAATAAAATATTCGGATTGATTCTATTATATATGCTCGCGATGCACTGGTACCATAAACGCTCGGTAAAAAATTTACGCGCATCTTCGGCAAGTAAATTGAAAAGTTTGGCACTTTCCCTGTTGAACGAACCCATAAACATGGTCATCATACTAGGTCTGGTATTGTTAGGACTCGGCCTGAATCTCGCATCATTACCCGACTTTCTTCAAAATACCATCTTAAACCTGAAAGTACTGATGACACCTTTGGTACTCCTCTTCATTGGTATGGCCGTCCGTATCAAGTCAGGAGAATTCAGCCTTATTCTATCTTTGCTAGCGCGTCGTGCCGGTATTACGTTTTGCCTATCGTCAATATTCGTTTTCCTGTTTCCATCTTTGACCCCCGCACTGATTTTACTGTTGGTAGTCTTTCCGCAAAGTGCATGTAGTTTTTGGCCTTTCGCACACATGAGTGCCGTAAATGCCTTGGAGGATAAAGATGAACAAAACAAACCTACCTTCAATATCGACTTTGCAGTTAATATCTTAGCGTGCTCATTGCCCTTCTCCACAATTTTGATTATTAGTGTATTTTCCTTCAGTGAATTCTTTATAGATCCCATTAAAATATTGGGCGCCGGTGTGGTAATGATCGCAGTATCATTTCTTCCTTTACTAGTCACAAAACTAAGAGTAGGTCGTATTTCCGGTGGGGTAAAAGATTGGCAGCGCTTTGAAGGTTTAAATGCCCACTCGCAAACTTCAGAAGACAATTAAGATTTGACGGGTAGTTTTACGGACTTTGATAGATAAATCGGGTTAGTAAGAGGGATTTATAAATTGTGGAATTTTTTATTAATCAATCCATATGAGATTGGGATGACGACTAGAATTTCCAAGGAAAAAAAAATGAATCAAAGTTGTTGGTATTACTCCTGAAGAAGTATTTGAACTAACAGCATACAACCCTAGGGCAATGACCGCCAAGTAAGTAGGTCTTCTATCCTAATAGGCAGTACAAGAAAGCTCGTGCCCTAATTTTGAATACTGCTCATAGCGGACAAAAAAATACTCCTGAATTAAATTCAAGAGTATTCGCTAATCCAAATAAAAAAAGAGTTGAGTAGTTTAAGTTATTCCCTAACCTCTAAAGGAATTCGATAAACAATGCCTTTTTCGTATGTTCCTTTGGTTAATTTTCTAAAATCTATGCTAGTACGAATGAATTTTTCCAGTTCCTCATTTTCAGTTTCTATGGAAAGTATGCGTAAATAATTACCGGTGTCTACGGCAACACGAACCTCGGCCTTAGAACCCCGAATTTCAGTTGGAATTGCGTTTTCGCCCAACATATTATAAATCTGAACTGCTATTGCTTTAGACGTTTTCGGCTTGTTTACTTCAGGGGTCGAAGCTGTGCTTTTTGAAAGGCTAAATAATAGGACCAAAGACAAAACAAATATGGATTTTCTCATGATTATAGGGCTTTACTAATTGGTAACAAAATTAAAATTACTTAAATAAATCTCAATATAATCCCATAAAACTAAGAATTTAATAAAAATTAACACTTAATAATAAGAATAGTCAAATTTTGAATAAAAAGCTGAGGAATCGTCAGGTTTTTAAAATTGGGCACCCACTGAACTAAGCCTAATCGCCCGTTTGCGCAAATCAATTTTGGTCCAATAGGGTCTAGCAAGCAAATTTCGTTGGCACCAATTGATTTTCTTGGACTAAAAACACTAATCCTCTAGTAATGGGCACGACTTTTTTGTGATTCCTTAATACATTATTGGCAATTAAGCCCTATGATTAAAACGATTATGCCCTATCAAAGTTTCGAAAAACATAAATTTCGAAATTCCCTTTTAAAATAGCCCGGGTAGGTTGTATTTCCATTGGCATTGGTCTAATTTGTTCTTGTTATTTAAACAAAAAAATGTTCCTATGCCTAAAGAAATGTTGGATGAAATAGACCGTCAAATTCTGGACATCTTAATAGAGAATACCAGGACACCTTTCACGGATATTGCTAAAAAACTACATGTGTCGGCTGGCACGGTTCATGTCAGAGTAAAAAGAATGGAAGAGTTTGGACTTATAATAGGGTCATCGCTAATACTTGACTATGAAAAATTAGATTATTCTTTTGTTGCGTATGTTGGTATTCTTTTGAACAAGACAAACCGTATTAATTTTATAATTGAACGACTAGCTGAAATTCCTAATATCACTAATGTGCACATTAGCACTGGGAAGTTTAATCTCTATTGCAAACTAAGAGCAAAGAATACATCTCATGCAAAAAGAGTCATTTTTCAGATAGATGATATTCAGGGAGTCGACCGAACCGAGACAATGATTTCATTGGAAGAAAGTTTCAATGACAAAAATCGCCTGATGCATCAAATTTTCAATGAACTATAATTTTGTTTAAAGAGACTTTGTCTAAAGTTGTTGTTAAAGAAAAGACCTTTGCTGTTGTAAGTATGAAATCTGTCAACACCGATGTAATTTTTTAATACTACAATCCATTTCAAATTTCAACTTGCTATTGAAATATCCACAATCCTTTTAAAACGGCTATAGGGGAATTTCTATCTATCAATACACTGCATAGTATAATCGGTACAATTTAAGCAAGAATAAAAAAACCTGTAAATCATAGACTTACAGGCTTTTTTGTTGTGATTTGACATCACTTGGCGGAGGAAGAGGGATTCGAACCCCCGGAGGTGTGACCCTCAACAGTTTTCAAGACTGCCGCATTCGACCACTCTGCCATTCCTCCTTGTATAGTTAGTGGGCTTGCCCACCGTCGCCCTGCGCAGCATTGCAAAGGCGGGTGCAAATATAGAAAGCTTTTTCTATTCTTAACAAGGTTTTTTGAAAATTCTTAGGTAGTATCTCGTTGAAGAAACATTCGAGAACTCTTGGAAAATCCAAAAAACATCGGTGAATAACACTATTAAAGGGTCAAAATGCAAAACCTATGAATTTTTATTAACAAAAGGTTCGGAACTATTTCCCAACTTTGACCCAGTATCAATCCAAAACCCCCATCCCATGAAAAACTTCATAACCCCCAATGTGCTATTGACAAGTGTCGTTTTACTTTTTACGACTACCTTTTTTTCACAAGAAAATTTTGAAGTCAAACTTAGCGCTAGTGCTCAAGAAATCAGCAATTACGAAAAGCTCAGGGAACTAGGCTATTCCGAAAAAGAAATCTTTCAAGATCTTGGCAACGCAAACTTCCTATTGGAAAAGTATGAAAAAGCGGCTTTTTGGTATAAAAAACTGGTTGACCTTGAACCTAGAGGAGCCATAGGAAGCAACTACTTGAAGCGGTATCGGTTCGCTTTGGAACAGACGTCCGGTGCAAACGATATGGTCGCCGACAATAGAAACTGGTTGGACCAAATCAGGGAAGATTATCAACTCAAAAGGGATTTTGAAGCCCGTAAATCAAAACTAAGCACTGCCGAAGTGCACCAAGAATTCGACTTTCAACCTAATTTAAGGTCGCAATCACTTGACTATTTGGTAGAGTACGAACGGAACAAGGTCTTCGAAACCGAAATGCGCCCAGGTAAGAGAAATAGATTGGAATATCCGAACTATGAAGAGCCCACGGCGGTAACAGCAGATGGTAAGACGGCCTATTTTAGTAAAGCGGTCTATATGAAACCCCTAAAAGGTGTCTTGTCGAAAAAAGAATTGGTCTATAAAATTTACCGTACCGATAAGATCAATGGGCAGTGGAAGAATGTTCGCGAGGTGGCTTTAGGTCCTAAATACGCGTCGGTAAAACATCCAGCTATAACAAAAGATGGCGATCGTCTGTTCTTTGCCTCAAACATGCCCGGATCTTTTGGAGACTATGACATCTATGTTGCGGATATCAATTCGGAAGGTCGAACCGGACCAGCTAAAAATCTGGGCACAAAGGTAAACACCAAAAAGAACGACCTCTACCCTAGTCTAATCGATGGTGAGACCTTGGTCTTTGCATCGGAAGGAAGAGAAGGTTATGGCGGGCTTGACCTTTACATGACCCAAGTAGGACGTAAAAAAGTAGGTTGGGCGACCAACTTAGGAAACCCTATTAACAGCAACAAAGATGATTTCTCCATGTATCTAATGGCCGAACGAGGTATTGGCTATGTACTTTCGAATCGTGGAAAAAATAAAAACAAATTACAGCAAGTCGCTTTCTCCTATACCAGTGACAGAAGAGAGGACTATAACGATGAAAAAGAAGAAAATCTATTGAATGCGCTGAACAACAAACTGAAAATAGATTATACGACTACGGTCTTTGAAGACCAGTAGACGTACCGGCGTCCCCTTACAACCGACACAACTTGTTTTTTTCAACCCAAATCTGTAGTGCTATGCTCCGTTATACCCCCAAATTTTATGGAATGGTTCTCTTATGCCTTACTTTGATTTCCTTAGGAATTCAAGAGGTCGAGGCGCAAGAAACCGGCTCAACACTTGATTCGAAGAGCTCGTACCATAACCAGTTGTACTTCAATCGTTTCTTCATCAATCCAACCTTTTCGCTGGTGCGTGAAAACAAATCGTATATCAACATCCTCCATCGAAATCAATATACGTCTTTCGAGGATAATCGGCAGAATTACTTTCTCGGCTTTAGCAATAAGCTGAACGATCGAACGGCTATCGGAATCGGCGTGTATAGCCAATGGTCTGGTGTCGTTCAAGAATTCGGGTTCAATGCCAATTATGCTACGGCCGTACGTCTTGGAGCGAACAGCAAACTGAGTTTCGGTACCAATTTGACGTACTTCAACGAGGGACTGGATAAAAACCGCATTGTGATCGCGCAAGAGGACAACCGTTTGACCGAGACCCGAAAAGAAAGTAAATTGGCCATTCAGCCAGGGATTGCCTTGTCTTTGGGTAAATTCGATTTTGGTCTCTATGCTAAGGATCTTCTGCGGTATAACCAGACCACAAATGAATTCATCACCGGTCTTTCCAGTAAAAATTTGACGGCTTCGCTTCAATACACCCATACCTTTGAAAATGCTAGGGGTCTTTTTGAAGATGCACGCTTGATGCCCTTGCTACAGCTCGGTCAAAATGAGAATAGTGATTTGGTGTATGCAAGTTCCTTGATTTTGGATCTTCCAAAGTATGGTTGGTTACAAAGTAATTTTGATAGCGACTACGGCATGTCACTTGGACTTGGTTTTAACATCAGCAAAAAGATGTCGCTTGGGTATTTGCTTGAAAACGATATCCTTAATAAGGAAAACGATTTAGGCTGGAATCATGAAGTGAGTTTGGCATACACCTTTAAAAACAGCGAACTAACGGTTCAGCTAAGTGCCAATGAAACCCAAGACAAAAAAATAGATCAGATCATTCGCAATTATGAGGAACAAATCTTGGCGTTGACAGCGCAGAAAGACGAAGAACCGCTCAATGAAATAGAGACCAACCAGGCCATAATGAATACCCTGGCCCATGAAAACCGAATGATTCTAGATCAATTGATTCTTCGTCAAGACTCCATTGAAAAGGCACGTGAACGGGCTTTCGAAAAGCGATTTGAAAGAATTGTACGTGCTGTGCGTACCGACATTAAAAACAGCTTGAAATCAAATCTTGATGATTTTACCCCGAAACAGAAGACTGTATTGGCCTCGAATACGTCAAAAATAGAAGCGGAAAAGATTAGAGCAAAACGAAACTTTAAGGAGCTTCCGATAAAGAGATTGAACCAGCAAGACATTGTTGGAGCGAATTCAGGATACTACGTTATCGCCAATGTATACAAGAACAAGAAGTATTTAAATGCATTCCTAAAAGAGTTGAAGTCAAAAGGGCTACATCCGAAGCAATTCTACAACACCGAAAATGGTCTGCACTATGTTTATCTCGCTGATTATGAATATAAAGACCAGGCCAAGGAGGCGTATGTTTCCAATTTAAATGGAAAATATGGCGGTGACAAATGGATTATGGAAGTAGCGAATACGGCAACACTTGTCCACAATTCATATGACTATTAAAACATGACGATACAAATGCTAAAAAAAACAGCATTTGAACGAAAAATCCTATGTAAGTCCCAATTTTTGACAATACTTTAGTACATTTAAATTCTATTAAATAGTAACTCAATTTATGTAGAACCCTCAAATCCCCCTACTGTATGAAACCAAATCTTAACCTCAAAACAAGACAGAACAACACCGATTTAGACGCAACTATTCTTCAAACCCTGCTATCGAATCGTAATCCAACAACATCGCGTCTTCATTCCAAGACCTTTGAACAACACCTCGCTTAGCTTTAAAACTACAACTAGCAAAAAGCGAAGTATAATCAATTTTTCCAAACTTATTTAAAACGAAAGGCTGAAAAGCAGTACTTGCTTTGATGGCTATACTAGCCTATCATCACAGGTATTCCATTCGCCAAAATCAACTTTGAAAGGGCCGCTGATTTGACCTTGCGGAGCCGTTCCTATAAACCACATGACTATGAGACGAGAAATGTTAAATGTATTAATTATCGACAATGATGTAACACTACACAACACGTACAAAAGTTATTTCGAAAAATACACCGATTTTAATCTGATCGCGCTGCATACCACTATTGAAGCCGCACTATGCGCTCACGACGGAAGGTCTGCCGACATCATCATTTCAGAGGTAGACTTTGAAAAAATGAACGGTATTGAAGGCATCAAGTTTTTCCGAAAAAACGATCCGAATGTCAAAATTCTTATTGCAAGTGCGAACAATGATTTTGAAATTATCAAATCGGCCTTTAAAAACGGGGCGAACGGATTTCTTACCAAGGAAGTAACCGGTAAACGCCTACATCAAGCCCTACTGGCACTTAAGAACGAGGGGGCAGCCTTGAGTAATGATGTCGCCAAAAAGATTATCGCTATGTTTCAACCGAAATCATACCGTGCATTTTCAGAGCGTGAGAATCAGATTATCGATTACCTAAGCCAAGGTGCTACTTACAAAACGATTGCAGACAAACTATTCGTCACCACGAGTGCTATCAATTTCCATATTCAGAATATCTATCTGAAACTGAATGTCAACTCAAAATCGGAAGCGCTTATGAAACTGCAAGAAATAGAATAAGTCATGATCTACAGGTTCCCCTGCCGCCTACTTAGGCCTCATTGGTAATTTAAAGTCCTTAAGGCACAAATGAAATTAAAAATGAGGTTTGTAGGTCATGCTAGTGTCCGTTCATTGGTTTGGTGAACGGGCACTTTTTTTATTTGGGTTTTATACCTTAGCCCTATGCAAAACCCGTTAATCAGTATTCTGATTCCCTTTAAGAACACCGCCATTTTTCTTTCGGAGTGTTTGAATTCAATCAAGGATCAAACCTATACGAATTGGGAGGTCATCGCAATAGACGACCGCTCTACGGATAACAGTCTCCAGCTCGTTCAAGACTTTGCAAGGAACGATCAAAGAATTAGGGTCTTTAAAAATTCCGGTGTGGGCATCATCGAAGCATTACGGTTAGCTTATGACAAGAGCCAGGGTGACTTTATCACAAGGATGGATTCGGACGATCACATGGCCCTTGAAAAATTACTGGTCTTGGCCAGAGGCCTCCAAACCTATGGCAGAGGTCACTTAGCCGTGGGGCAAGTGCATTATTTCTCCGAAAGAGGAATTAGCAATGGGTATGCGCGTTATGAAAAATGGCTCAACGAGTTAACCGCCACAGGTACTAATTATGCCGAAATTTATAAGGAATGTGTTATCCCCTCCCCTTGCTGGATGGCCTATCGCACAGACTTAGATCGTTGCGGGGCCTTTGAACCAAATCGCTATCCCGAAGATTATGACCTGACCTTCCGGTTTTATGAAAAAGGATTGAAATGCATTCCTTGCAATACCATCTTGCACCATTGGCGCGACTATGATACCCGTACATCGCGTACAAGCGAACACTACGCACAAAACTATTTTCTGGACATCAAACTCCATTACTTTCTTAAACTTGACCGGGAGATCAGCCGTCCTTTGGTCATCTGGGGTGCCGGAAACAAGGGAAAAGCCATTGCAAAGGGATTACAAAATGCCCAAATCGATTTCGTTTGGCTTTGCGATAACCCTAATAAAATAGGCAAATCCATATATGGTCAAGACCTTCAACACTACTCCCTCCTTGAACAAATAGAACATCCTCAGAGCATCATTACGGTGGCCAATACAACCGCCCAAAAGGAAATCGGCGACTACTTAAGGCAACTTGAGCAAAAGCCAATGACCGATTACTTCTTCTTTTGCTAAAAGCACAATGAATTCAAAAGTCTCGGTTCAAAGCACGAACATTTGTTTTAATTTTAACTTTCGGCAGTGCGGAACCCACAGCCAACTACCATAATTTAGTTATATTTGCTCAATTAAAATCAGGAATGCAGTTTAAACATCCGGAACTACTTTGGGCTCTTTTTCTTCTGCTGATTCCCATTTTAATTCACCTCTTTCAGTTACGTCGCTTTCAAAAGACTCCTTTTACCAATGTAAAATTCTTGCAGAAGGTGGTTTCCGAATCACGTAAAAGCAATACCCTGAAAAAATGGCTGCTTCTGTGTACGAGACTCCTTTTACTCGGAGCTCTGATATTGGCTTTTGCACAACCCTTTTTTGCCGAAAAAATAGCCTTAAAGAAAAAGGCCACGGTCATATATCTCGATAATTCCTTTAGTATGCAGGCCAAGACCGATGGGGGCACCTTACTGTCAGAGGCCGTACAAGAGATTTTAAGGAGCGTTCCCGAAGACCATGAATTCTCTCTTTTCACCAATAATGGGGTATTTCGTAATGTCACTTTGAAAACCATTCAAAACGAGCTATTACTCTTACCGCACGCTTCAAAACAATTGCAGTTGTCCGATATATACCTGAAGGCAAACACACTTTTTGAACCGGACGAAAACACATTGAATAATTTGGTAGTCATCTCGGACTTCCAGCGGCGAATGGTAGGTACGGGTACAGACTCTTTGTCTCATAGTACATTGCGCAGTAACCTCATTCAAGTTAACCCTCCTCAAGTTGAGAATGTCGCCATTGATTCGGTTTATATTAGCGGTTATACCTCTGAAAGTATCGAATTGACCACGTTGTTTTCAAGTAATTACGAGATAGAAAGTATTCCCGTTTCCTTGTTCAATGGGGATCAGCTGATTGCCAAAACCTCGGCAGCCTTCGATACGCAAAAGCGGGGCACGGTTACTTTTTCTCTGCCGAAGGATGAAAGTATCGTCGGTAAAATCCAAATATCCGACGCCGCTTTGATGTATGATAATAGCTTTTATTTCAATATCGATACCAAAGAAAAAATAAAGGTTTTGGCCATAGGTTCCGCCTCCACCGATTTTTTAACTCGAATCTACACACAGAATGAGTTTCAATTCGAGTCACGGACATTGAAAAACCTGAATTATGGTACCTTAGAAGATCAGCATCTAATCATTTTAAACGAATTGGAATCAATACCCAATGCCTTGACCACTGGAGTTGGGGCGTTCGTTCGTAAAGACGGACATCTATTGATCATCCCTGCTGCCACTGTTGATTCGGAGACCTACCGAAGTTTACTTGCCAATTCGTTCGCTACAAGCTATGGGGCACAGATTAATCAAGAACGGAGCATTACGGACATTACATTTTCACATCCGATTTACCAAAATGTATTCGAGAAGAAGGTCGTTAATTTTCAATACCCTAAAGTTTCTCAATATTATCGGGTAAAAACTACTGCCCCCAGTATTCTATCGTTTCAAGACAAAAATCCGTTTCTGTTTGGAGCGAATAATTTTTTCGCCTTTACCGCATCATTATCCTCTGAAAATTCCAACTTCAAAAACTCTCCCCTGATCGTACCCACCTTTTACAATATCGGGGTCAATAGTCTGAAGTTACCTCAACTCTACCACACACTTGAAAAAGAATCGAAAATCGATGTGCCCATCAAATTGACAAAAGACAATATTCTCAAGGCGAAAAGAGGGGATTACGAGTTTATTCCCCAACAAGAGTCTTTTGCCAACAAGGTTTCCCTTTCCTTTTTCGATAGCCCTGTTGAGGATGGCATTTACGCCTTAATGAATGGAGAGCTACCGCTACGCAACCTAAGTTTCAATTATACACGTGATGAAAGTGAACTGGTGTATACCGACCCGACCAGTTTGGATGCTACGCATACGAATGAATCAATTTCCGAATTTTTCGAGCGTATGCAAAAAGACAGTTCAATTAAGGAGCTTTGGAAATGGTTTGTTATTTTAGCCCTGTTTTTCATGGGAATGGAGGTTCTTATTCAAAAATACATGAAATGAGACTTGTACGAATAAGTCGTATGAGCTATAGGATATCCGAGGACACAGTGCGAGTTACGTTTGACCAAAACGATTTAAATAGATGAAATGAACATACTTCTTAAGGCCGCAACTATAGTCGACCAAAACAACAAAAAATTCCATCTTAAAAAACGTGATATTTTTATCAAGAATGGTATCATTGATGAAATCGCTCCAAAAATCGACGTTTCAAGTAAGGTAAAAACCATCGAATCAAAAGGCCTTCATGTCTCCGCGGGATGGTTTGATAGTAGTGTGAGCTTTGGTGAGCCTGGCTTTGAGGAGAGAGAGACAATTTCAAATGGATTGCATACCGCCGCAAAAAACGGTTTTACGGATGTTGTCTTAAATCCGAATACCTATCCTGTACCGGACAGTAGCGCAGCAATCGTGTTTTTAAAGAATGCTGCCCAATCCAGTGCGACGCGTTTGCATCCGCTAGGAACGCTGACTGCGGATTCAAAAGGAATCGATTTGGCCGAGCTATACGATATGCAGGGAGCCGGGGCGGTTGGCTTTTACGACTTCAAGCATCCGGTCAAGAATGCGAATTTGTTGAAAATCGCCTTGCAGTATGCCCAGAATTTTGATGGCCTGGTACATTCCTTTCCTTTAGATACCCAAATTGCCGGAAAGGGAGTGGTCAATGAAGGAGAGGTCAGCACCAGAATAGGTCTTAAAGGAATACCTGCCCTAGCGGAAGAACTACAGATCGCTCGTGACCTCTTTATATTGGAATATACCGGAGGAAAACTTCACATTCCTACCATATCTACCGCGAATGCCGTAAAACTGATTGCCGAAGGTAAAAAGAAAGGATTAAATGTCAGTTGTAGTGTGGCTTGGCACAACCTTTATTTCACAGATGAAACACTTTCCGATTTTAATACCGACTTCAAGGTACTACCGCCTCTACGGACCAAAAAGGATACAAAAGCCCTGATAGAAGGGGTCAAGAAAGGAACCATTGATTATGTCACTTCAGACCATACTCCGTTGAACATCGAATTAAAGCAAGTAGAATTCGATAATGCCGCCTATGGAAGTTTAGGGTTCGAAAGTGCCTTCGGCATAGCGCAACAACTTTTTGATTTAGAAACAACTATTGCCTTATTAACCAAAGGAAGGGAACGTTATGGGGTAGCAACACCATCTATTGCGGAAGGAACGGAAGCGAATTTGACACTATTCGAACCGAATTCATCATACATGTTTAAAAAAGAGCATATTACCTCATCATCGAAGAACAGTATGTTTTTGAATACTGCGATGAAGGGATCCGTACTGGGCGTTATTTGTAATGGCCAAGTAATTATTTAAGTACCTTTAAATTCTAAAATAACCAACCTAAAATTTTAATACTATGGAACAATCAGTTAAAGAAGCAGGAAAGACCACTGCTATTATTGCTTACATTACGCTTATCGGCCTTCTAATAGCCTTTATCATGAATAATAGCAGTAATAATGAATTCGCAAAATTTCATATCGGCCAGTCGGTCAGGGTAGCCATTTTGGGCTTGGCAAACTACGTACTGGGTATGTTCCTGCCCTCAGGTTTGTGGTTCGTATCTTCCATTATCTCGTTAGGCGTACTGGTCTTTTGGGTTCTCGGCGTAATCAATGCAATCAACTTGAAAGATGAGCCCTTACCGATTATAGGGACTATTGGAGGATAAAGAAAAAAATAACCCTTTTGATAGGAGACCCTGTTCGGGTCTCTTTTTTTTTGCCCAACTTGTTTCGTTGTTCTACTTTTGGAAAATGAGTGTGGAAAAAGAAGGCAAAACGACTGCAATCGTAGCCTATTTTACAATTGTCGGATCCCTGATCGCTTTTAGTATGAATGCCGAACCCAAAAACGAGTTCGCCCGTTTTCATACACGACAAGCATTCGGTCTACACCTCTTTTTTTTAGGATTCGCCCTATTTCTAAGTCAGTGGTTCAACGAATATGCTTGGATCGGCCTATATGTCTGTTATATTGTTTTATGGGGATATGGCTTCATAGGAGCGCTGACCGAAAAACGGCAATCCGTGCCTATCCTAGGCCCCTACTTCCAGAAGTGGTTCACTTTTATTCAATGAGTTTCCAATGACAACCGCCCCGCTATCACTAGAACATATCATTCGCCCCTCTTCCCTTACCGATCGAAAGCCACCCGTACTTTTCATGTTTCATGGTTATGGTAGTAACGAAGAGGACCTATTCTCCTTCGCCCCCGAGCTACAGCCCGAATTCTGTATCATATCGGTTCGCGCCCCCTACCCTATGCAACCTTTCGGTAACGCTTGGTATGCCATTAATTTTGATGCGCAACAAGGAAAATGGAGTGATGATGAACAGGCTATAGCCTCTCGTGAAAAAATCGTTTCCTTTATTGATGAAGCCTGTAAAACCTATGGCCTAGATGAAGATAACATTACCTTATTAGGATTTAGTCAAGGTACAATACTAAGCTACGCCGTAGCGCTTTCCTATCCGGAAAAAATAAAGAACGTAGTGGCCCTGAGCGGCTACATTAACGAGAGCATCTTAAGAGAAGCATATGAAGAGGGCACCCATACCGGATTGCACATTTATGCCTCACATGGACAGGTGGATCAAGTCATCCCTCCACAATGGGCCCAGAGAGCTCCGGATCTATTGAAAAAATTAGGTGTTGATTGCGTCTACGAAGAATTCCCAGTAGGCCATGGAGTAGCTCCCCAAAACTTTTATTCCTTCAAAAAGTGGCTAGATGATAAAATCTAAATCACTGAAGTCTTCGATTTGATCTTTAATTGCTGCGTGTATATAACAAGTGATCGATAAGGGTAAAATCGACCCCCATGTCGTCCTTGAGTTCATACTTCAACAAAATCTCTCCCCAAAACTTTCCATCTGAAAAATCGGCGATAATCCATTTATGATTCATTATCTTGATTTTATTCAGTTTAAAATCGCCTTCCATTCCCTCATAAGGAATGAGCGGGTTGGTACCGGCCGTCTCATTGGTCTCCAACAATTTATCCGCGATATACCTTGATGGGTCTTCAAGGCTCAAATGCTCATAATAGGCCAAGGCATCATCATTGTTTTCCAAAGAGAAGTACTGCATGTCCAAAACCTTGAGGTTCAGGTTTTGTACAGAGTCTTTCAAGACCTCTGTCTCCGAGTTCAATTTTTCGATTTTCACGATATTGGAATCGGACATCTTACTGCCACTGACCGCCAGATATAAAGCAATCAAAGCGGCAAAAACGAACAAATAGAGAAATATGTTTTTTTTCATAAATACGATTTAACTTATTGATTTCATGATTTTGAAACCTTGCACCCTAAACTCTAAACGTCAATGACCAAATTATCATATGCTAAATGCATATTTTCCGGTAAATGCTTTTCGACTTCATCATGAAAACCGAGTAAGTGACTGATATGGGTGAAATAGGTTTTTTGGGGCGCTACTCTTTCTGCAAAGGCTATGGCTTCCTCTAAACTAAAATGGGAATGGTGTTGTTTTTCACGAAGCGCATTGACCACCAATACTTTTGATCCCCTTATCTTTTCCTCCTCTACAGTGCTAATTCGCTTCACATCCGTCAGATAAGTAAAATCTTTAAGGCGAAAACCAAATACGGGTAACCTATTATGATCGGCTTCTATCGGAGTGACCATGGTATCCCCGATTCTAAAAGGAATATCGTTCCGTACTTCGGTAATGGATACGGCTGGAGCACCAGGATATCGATTCTCATCTGCAAAGATATAATCAAAACGTGTTTTCAGGGATGCAATGACCCTAGCGTGTGCATAAATGGGAATATCGCCCTGTCTAAAGAAGAACGGGCGTATGTCATCGATACCGGCCGTATGATCGGCATGTTCATGGGTAAATAAGATTCCGTCCAACTTATGAACCGAATTGGTCAACATTTGCTGTCTGAAATCAGGCCCACAATCAATCACGTAGGTATAGTCGTTCCAAGATAGCAAGACCGAAACACGCAGTCTCTTGTCTTTCGGGTTTTCGCTCAAGCATACGGGGTGATCGCTTCCTATAACCGGAACACCTTGGGAGGTACCTGTACCCAAAAAAGTCACTTGCAGTTTATCGTTCATTACATTCAAAATTAGGACATATTTAGGGAAATCGAATCGGATAATCGGAATTCATGAATTTTGGGTAAAAGCAAGCATACCAAGTGCCCTCGAATATGAAATTGCCACCTCTTAAAAGAATATTTAAATATTTGAAACGTTTCTTACTCAGATATCCCGATCTTGTTAACTTTGTGCAATACACATCTTTGATTTTATCGCTCGTAAATTAAAATAACATAATGGCTTCAGTAGTTCAAAAACGCGACAAGGCTTTTGAAAACATTCCTTCAATAAAAGCTAAAACCCTCAGAATTAATTTGAACCCCGACATCTACGGTACTTTTGCAGAAATTGGTGCCGGGCAGGAGACCGCAAGGCATTTTTTCAGATCTGGTGGTGCTTCTGGTACTATCGCTAAGGCCATGAGTGCCTATGACAAGCAATTTAGCGATGCCATTTACGGGGTTGAAAAGGACGGTCGTTATGTCACCCAACCAAGACTAAAGACCATGTTGGCCCATGAGATGAGATTGATGGAAGAACGTATCAGTAGGGAAACGCATCCGGAGCGCTTGTTTTTCTCCTATGCCAATACGGTAGCCACAATCGATTTTTCAAAACGTTACAAGGGACATGGATGGATAGGCATACGCTTTCAACTCGATCAGAAACAGAAAGAGTTCGATGAAATCATTTTGCATGTTCGCTTCAAACAAAATGAGGCACGATTGCAACAAGAGACTTTAGGAATTTTGGGCGTCAACCTTATCTATGGGGCTTTTTACAAGTACCACAAGCCAAAGAAGATGCTCAAATACCTCTATGATCACATCGATAGGGACACTATTGAAATAGATATGGTCAATTTTTCGGGCCCTAATTTCAAGGATGTCGACAATAGACTAATGAGCCTACAGCTTATCAGAAACGATATGACCGATGCGGTCATGTTCGGTCCTGATGGCAATAACGTCTTACCAGCTGCAGTACTTTACAAAAAGAACATTCTGGCGCTTCGCGGTAGTTTTAGACCTGTAACGAAGGTAAATATGGATATGTTTCAGAAATCCTATGATATTTTTGTTCGCGACCAGACCGTCGATATGAACAAGACCATCGTTATATTCGAGATTACCTTAGCGAACTTGCGCGCTTCGGGCGAAATAGATGAACAAGACTTTATGGATCGTGCAGAGCTATTGTGTTCGCTCGGGCATTTTGTGATGATTTCCAAATTTCAAGAATACTACCGATTGGTCGAGTATTTTAATAATTATACCAAACAACGAATCGGCTTGACCATGGGAGTCAACAATTTAGTCGACGTTTTCGATGAGAAATATTACCGTCACCTAAGCGGTGGTATTTTGGAAGCCTTCGGAAAACTGTTCTTTAAAGATTTACAGGTCTATCTATATCCTATGAAAGACCCCGAAACCGGTCAGATTATGACCAGTAACAACGTGAAGGTTCATCCGCGCATGAAAGAGCTTTATAAGTTCTTCAAATACAATGGAAAGGTGATGGATATTATCGATTACGACCCTGAAATAATGCATATCTTCTCGAGAGATGTATTGAAAAAAATCACTAGCGGGGAAGATGGATGGGAAGAACAGCTGCCAGAAGGTATCGCTGAGATAATAAAGACCAAAAGTCTGTTTACCAAAAAGTTACTGAAATCAGAAGAAGCATAATATACGCTATAAAGAAGAAAAGGCCTTGATTTTATCAAGGCCTTTTTTTGTCATAAAGATACTATTAACCCAAAATCTGAGCCGCATGATCTTTCGTTTTCACTTTCTGTATAACATCTGAAACCACACCTTCCTCATCGATTAAAAAGGTCATTCTGTGGATCCCATCATATTCCCTACCCATAAATTTTTTGAGTCCCCATACCCCAAATGTATTGATGACCGTATGGTCTTCATCTGCAAGTAAGGGAAAAGGAAACTCAAACTTGTTCTTGAAATTCGATTGCTTTTTTTCCGAGTCTGCGCTTACACCTAACAACTCATATCCTTGCGCCTGTAATTCGTCATAATTATCCCGTAAATTACACGCTTCAGCCGTGCAACCTGGCGTATTGGCCTTAGGATAGAAAAAAACGATCAACTTTTTACCGGTATAATCCGATAAATTGATAGTATTGCCATCTTGATCTTTGGCTGTAAATTCGGGCACCTTGTCCCCCGCTTTTAATGTATTCATATAGATACGTACTAAAATTTATGTTTAAAATATTTTGAACAAAGTTAAACAAAAATGACAAAATCTGAAAAAGTCACTTTTACTATTCAAACGCTACAGGAATTATATCCAACCATTCCTGTGCCTTTAGAACACAAAGACCCCTATACCTTATTGATTGCTGTACTGATGTCCGCTCAAAGTACGGACGTTCGGGTCAATCAAATTACGCCTTTGCTTTTTGCCAAAGCGGACAATCCCTATGACATGATCAAGCTTTCAGTTGATGAAATTCGGGAAATCATCAAACCTGTAGGCCTCTCCCCTATGAAATCAAAGGGTATTCATGGGCTTTCTAAGATATTGGTAGAAAAATACGACGGAGTAGTACCTCAGGACATAGCCCTGTTGGAGGAGTTTCCGGCGGTGGGCCACAAAACCGCAAGTGTTGTGGTATCACAGGCATTTGGTATTCCCGCTTTTCCTGTAGACACTCATATTCATCGATTAATGTACAGATGGGGGTTTTCAAACGGAAAAAATGTCGTTCAAACCGAAAAAGACGCTAAAAGGCTTTTCCCAAGGGATTTATGGAATGACCTGCATTTACAAATTATCTGGTACGGACGTGATTATTCACCTGCTAGAGGTTGGAACCTGGAAAAAGATATTATTACCAAGACCATTGGAAGGAAAAAGGTATTGAACGACTACTATAAATTAAAAAAGACCCGCTAATTGCGGGTCTTTTTTAATTTAAAATACTTTCGAAGCTGAAACTCTTATACTCCATCACGCGAAGTGATTTCGAAAAGTTCAACAAAAACCTAATCGTTTCAGGAGAGGTCTTGGTTAGCTTACAATGTTGTTGGTCTCTGGTGTAAATTTTTTCCATATCGAGTTATCATCATGTTATGATAAGATAACGCAACTAAAATGGAATTATTGTTAATCGCTCTAGGAACCCGATTAATTAGTCAAGACAATATTGTTTTTGTCGATGATCTTTCTAAGGTTGATTAAGGCATAACGCATTCTTCCTAGCGCAGTATTGATACTCACACCGGTATTTTCAGAAATCTCCTTGAAGCTCATATCCTTATAGATTCGCATTAAAAGAACTTCTTTCTGATCATCGGGCAATTCCTCGATCAAATGTCTAAGATCAGAATCGATTTGATTCTTGATGATTTGCTTTTCGGCGTTCAACTTATCATCTCCGATAACGGAAAAGATGTTGAAATCATCGTTACCCTCGAATTTGGGCATTCTTTTGTTCTTTCTGAAATGATCGATGATCAAATTATGGGCGATACGCATAACCCATGGAAGAAATTTACCTTCTTCACTATAGGTTCCTTTCTTCAAGGTTCGAATGACCTTGATAAAGGTATCCTGAAAAATATCTTCGGTCACATCGCGGTCCAGTACTTTTGAGTAAATAAAACTGGTGATTCGTTGGTTATGTCTGTTAATAAGAATTTCCAGGGATTTTTCATCTCCGCTGATGTAATCTCTGACGAGCACTGAGTCTTCAATCTGTAATTCCATTCTTGTAGGGTTTTCTGTTAAGGTTTGGGATTTCTTGTTGGACAGCTTTTTTTGGGTCATTATCTAGTTATTTTTTGAGTTGAATCTTAAATCATGGTATGAACCTCGATTTTCAATTATGACCTAAAACTAGATATTACAGGGCTAGACGAAAAAACATTGTTGTCAAACAAGCAGTTTTTGATGTGAAACGCACTTTTTTAAACTTCAACAAAATAAATAGTGCGATAAGTCGTTGCCAAATTCAACTCCAAGGAATTTAATTCACGCCTGTTTTAGTATATAGAATGGTTTCTTACAACACGGATTACTATTTAAGTAATCTGTCATTTCCACAGCGCAAGGGAAAATTAATATAAGGCGGAAACAAAAAACCCCGACAATGTACATTGTCGGGGTTCATGAATGGGATGTGTTTCTTAATTCAAGTTACTTTCGAATTGTATACCCTTCGCATTGATGACCTTCAACGATTTCGAATAGTTCAATAAGAAATCTATTGTCTGAGGTTGCGCTTTGACCAGTTTACATTTCGTTTTAGATGTTGAGTAAATTTTTTCCATATCTATTTAAAGTTTGGTTTCACTAGTAAAACGCCACATTAAATAAATATAATCAATTCGTTCGACCTGATGTCAAATAATTCGTTTATTAGACCTAAGGTCAATTTAGTTCGTTAAAACAATATTGTTTTCGTTAATGATCTTTCGCAAGTTAATCAGTGCGTAACGCATTCTTCCCAAGGCTGTGTTGATGCTGACTCCCGTATTCTCTGAAATCTCCTTAAAACTCATATCCTTATAAATACGCATCATAAGAACCTCTCTCTGGTCTTCTGGCAACTCTTCTATGAGAACGGTCAAATCAGAATCGATTTGATTCTTGATAATCTGATTCTCGGCATTGAGCTTTTCGTCTCCCATCACAGAAAATACATTGAAGCTATCAGCGCCATCGTACATTGGCATTCTACTACTCTTT
The DNA here is from genome assembly GCF_047345415.1 of Maribacter corallii. NCBI lineage: Bacteria > Pseudomonadati > Bacteroidota > Flavobacteriia > Flavobacteriales > Flavobacteriaceae > Maribacter > Maribacter corallii. The sequence goes on along the minus strand of NZ_JBLFEP010000003.1, from coordinate 288,420 downwards.
CTAAAATGGTCGATGATGAGATTATGGGCGATTCGCATCACCCAAGGCAAAAATTTGCCTTCTTCGCTATACGTGCCTCGCTTTAACGTGCGAATGACCTTTATAAAAGTATCCTGAAAAATATCCTCGGTAATTCCTCGGTCATTTACTTTCGAATAAATAAAACTGCTAATACGCTGATTGTGGCGATTGATAAGTGTTTCTAGAGCTCGCTCGTCTCCGTTTATATAGCTTTTTATAAGTACTGAATCTTCTAGCTGTACTTTCATAACAATTACTTTTTGAGGTTAAAATGTAGCGTCCTCTTCTAGCGAAAAGGTCTTGTGGGTTATTCTAACTATTTCTAAAAAGTAATTGTATTGCTATAGGCACTTTTGCTTTTAAGTGAATTCAAATATAGAAAAAAATTAATACTTCGTTAAAAAAAATAAAACTACGGGGTATTTTTCAAGCAGTATTCAACAAAATTGGTGATTGAAATGACCTTATCGTATCTTCGCATTCCTAATAAAATTCATGGCAACACTACTTGACGTAAATCCGAAGGAAAACATTATTATCAAAGGTGCGAAATTGCACAATTTAAAAAATATCGATGTCGTCATTCCCCGAAATAAATTGGTGGTCATCACAGGTTTATCTGGTTCCGGTAAGTCAAGTTTGGCATTCGATACCCTTTATGCCGAAGGACAGCGGCGATATGTAGAGAGCCTCTCATCTTATGCTCGACAGTTCTTGGGGAAACTCGACAAACCAAAAGTGGACTATATTAAAGGTATTGCTCCTGCCATCGCTATTGAGCAAAAAGTGAATTCAACAAACCCACGATCTACGGTGGGTACGACTACGGAAATCTATGACTACCTGAAATTGCTTTTTGCCCGAATCGGAAAGACTATTTCGCCTGTTTCAGGCAACGAAGTCAAAAAGAATACGGTTACCGATGTCGTAAATCATATTAAAGCGTATGAGGATGGTGCCAAGTTGTTGCTACTAGCCCCAATACTGATAAAACCCGAAAGAGAGGTCTCAAAATCGTTACAACTCCTATCCAAGCAAGGGTATGCGAGAATCAAGTATCAAGGTAAGGTGGTTCGAATAGACAAAGCTCCGGAAAATATAGGAAGGGAATTCGATCTGGTTATCGACCGAATTATCACCAAAGACGATGAAGATTTCTATAATCGTCTGGCCAACGCTGTGGATACCGCTTTTTTTGAAGGTCGCGGTGAATGCATAGTTGAGGAGCTCGAAAGCGGATCTATGACGCTTTTTAGTAATAAATTCGAGTTGGATGGTATGGCTTTTCTAGAACCCAACGTTCATCTATTCAGCTTTAACAATCCGTACGGCGCGTGTCCGAAGTGCGAGGGATATGGCGATGTAATCGGTATCGATGAAGATCTCGTAGTGCCCAATACAGCGCTTTCCGTTTATGAAAATGCGGTTTTTCCTTGGCGTGGTGAAAGTATGGGTTGGTATCGAGATCAACTGGTCAATTCGGCGTATAAGTTCGATTTTCCGATCCATAAACCTTGGTTCGAATTATCGGAAGACCAAAAACAATTGGTCTGGGAAGGCAATGATCATTTCATCGGCCTAAACAAATTTTTCGCACAACTCGAGGAAAAAAGCTATAAAATCCAGAATCGAGTGATGCTCTCACGGTACAGGGGGAAAACCAGATGTAATGTCTGTAAAGGAAAGCGCCTAAGACCGGAAACGCATTATGTAAAGGTAGCGGGGAAATCGATTTCTGACCTCGTGGAATTGCCCATCAACAAACTCATACCCTTCTTTGAGAACCTTACCCTCAATGACCATGACCACAAAATAGCAGCGCGCCTTTTAAAGGAAATCAACACGCGATTAGGGTTTTTGTTCAAAGTAGGCCTAGGTTATCTTACATTGAATCGCAAGTCGAATTCCTTATCGGGAGGGGAAAGTCAGCGAATCAATCTAGCAACCTCCTTAGGCAGTAGTCTTGTGGGGTCTATGTACATCTTGGATGAACCTAGTATCGGTTTACATCCGAAAGACACCGAAAATCTCATTGACGTGCTGCTGTCTCTCCGCGATTTAGGCAATACGGTCATTGTTGTCGAACATGATGAAGATATCATGAAAGCCGCGGATGAAGTCATAGATATCGGACCTGAAGCCGGTACGCAAGGCGGTGAGGTAGTAGCCTTCGGTCCGTTGAACGAGATTTTGAAATCACAATCGTTGACCGCGAGCTACTTAAATGGCACTGAGGAAATAGCGATTCCGGCTGAACGAAGAACTTCTAATAGTTCCATCACCATTAAGGGTGCGAGGGAGAACAATCTCAAAAATATCGATGTGACCTTTCCCTTGAATATGCTTACCGTAGTTACCGGTGTATCCGGAAGTGGTAAAAGCACCCTGGTGAAAAAATTACTGTATCCCGTCATACTCAAAGAAGTTGGAGGCTATGGTGAAAAAGCCGGACAGTACACGGCAGTTGAAGGAAACTATAAGCATATCAAGCATGTTGAATTCGTCGATCAGAATCCCATCGGGCGTTCTTCCCGTTCAAACCCCGTCACTTACATCAAAGCGTATGACGATATACGAAGTTTGTTTGCATCCCAAAAATTGAGCAAGATAAGAAACTATCAGGCCAAGCACTTCTCCTTCAATGTAGATGGCGGACGCTGTGAAAAATGTAAGGGTGAAGGGGAAATCACCGTAGAAATGCAATTTATGGCGGATGTGCACTTAGAATGCGACACCTGCCGCGGCAAGCGTTTTAAAAAAGAGGTTTTGGAAGTCAAGTTCAATGACGCGACAATTGACGATATTTTGAACATGACCATTGACGATGCCATCTCGTTTTTTGAGCGTACGGAACAGAAACGACTAGTGACCAAACTAAAGCCCTTGCAAGATGTTGGCCTGGGATACGTCACTTTGGGCCAATCATCTTCTACCCTATCGGGTGGTGAAGCCCAAAGGATAAAACTGGCTTCGTTCTTGGTCAAAGGGAATTCAAAAGACAAGGCACTGTTCATTTTCGATGAACCTACTACGGGATTACATTTTCATGATATCAAGAAATTACTGAAATCATTTGATGCCTTGATCGCTAGAGGACATTCCATCATTGTAATCGAACACAACATAGAGCTGATCAAATGTGCCGACCATATGATAGACTTAGGTCCAGAAGGAGGTGAAAATGGGGGGCAACTTCTTGCTTTCGGTACGCCTGAAGAACTATTGAAAAGCACATCTTCACATACCGCAAAATATCTAAAACAAAAACTACAACACCCCACCTTGAACTAAAAAGGAAAACATTATTCTTCTTTACGAACATTTTTAACAACACTTAATGTTCTGTTTTTCAGTTATTTAAACATCGTCATCTTTTTTTGGCACGCTGTTTGGTATATAGTTATCGAATGTAAATAGTTGCATTCGGGAACCCGCCGGCCAGTTGGCAGGCTTAAACCTTATATCATGAGAAATTTAACACTCTTTTTTATGGCGATGTTTTTAGGTACTACAGCTACCTTCGCCTCTACAGCTGATGATAAGGTTGCAGAACGCAATGCTTATCGATACAACAACTCCTTTATTTTTCTAGAGGACGGTATCACTTTTGCGGTCTATCCCGATGGCGAATTCGACTTTTACATTGATAACCGAATCGGAAGAAATCGTAGAAACGTAACCTTCAACTCCGGTTTCGATTACAGTCCATTTGCACAGTATGACGATTATGGTGCCGTAATTCAGATAGAGAATATTCCGGTATACTACGACTTTTATGGCCGAGTGTCACAAATAGGTAGTGTCGATATCAACTATCGCAACGGTAGAGTAAATCGATTGGGCAATATGTTCGTATACTACAACCGAAGAGGTTTCTATGATTACCATACCGGTTTCATCAATGTATATAATAGAAGGTACATATACAGACCTTTTCACAGTTTCTTTGCCAGACCGGCCCTTGGATTCTGTTTTGTACGAACAACACCGTATAGAAGGTATTATAACCCATTTCGATATACGTATTACAATCCATACCGTTTCAACAGAAGACAGCAGTATGCGAGAATAGGAAAGGTACATCGCTATAATCAAGTGCGAAGAGAACGTTCGAGCATTTATAGAAATGATAAAAGAGTCGCGGTACGTGATAATGCCAGAAGAAGTAATCGAACGGTAGCCCGAAACAGCGCTAGAGGAAACAGAAATGTAGCTCGAAGCAGTGAGGCAAGAAGAACGGACAGAAGTACGGCACGCGCCAATTCAAACAGGGGAAATAGAACTGTGGCCAGAACTTCTACCACCCGCTCAAATGGCACGAACCGTGCGGTAAAAAGAACGGATTATCGAAGAGGAACCGCGGCCAATAGCAGGACTGTTACCAAAAGAGAAGTGACCCGCACCCCGCGTTCGACTACGGTTAAGAGAAGTACGAGTACAACCGTAAGAAAACCGGTCAGTAGAGGAAACAAGACCTATGCTCGAGGTAATACGTCAAACAGGACGCAAAGGTCAGTGGCACAGCCTACGCAAAGAACCTCAAGAAGTACGGTAAGTAGAAGTACCACATCCCGTTCGGTAAAAAAAGCACCGGCGAGGAGTTCAAGAAGTAACAGAAGCGCCACGACCTCACGAAGTAGAGGAAGGCAATAAAGATAGTTTTTAGGTTGGTTAGTTGTTTAGCCCCGCAATGGATTCGTCCGTTGCGGGGTTTTTCCGTTAAAAAAGGTCCAAGATGAAAACACCTTGGACCTTTGATCAAAACTTTAGCCCTTTTCGGGCAATTGCTTATATCTTCTTATAAAGAACCTACGAAGTCAATAGCCGCTTGCGGCAACAATACTTTATTGATAACATGAACTACCCCGTTGGTAGCTTCTAGATCAGTAGTAGAAAGTTCAGCGTCAACATCTGAGGCATCTCCAATAACAAAAGTATCACCGCTCATAATTACCGAAATGGAATTGTCGGTAAATGCCGTGGCCACATCACCTGGGGCCAAATCGGTGGATTTTACCTGTGCCGCTACTACGTGGTACAATAAAATATTCTTTAAAAGAGCGATTTCTCCCTCTGTGTCAAAATCATCTAAACTATTGTAATCGTTTCCTAGCACATCCAATAGATCTCCAAAAGCGTCGTTGGTCGGAGCGAAAACCGTGAATGGACCGGCACTTTGCAAGGTCTCGACCAAATCGGCTTTGGTGACGGCCTCTACTAAAAGGCTGAAGTTGTCATCCGATGAGGCAATTCCAACAATATCTTTTAGACTTCCAACAAAATCAAGTGCTGCCTGAGGTAACAAAACCTTATTGATTACATGGATTACCCCATTATTGGCACCGATATCCGTAGCACTAATACCCGCATTGGTTTCAGAGGCATCGCCGATGACAAAGGTATCACCCTCGGCAATTACGGAGATAGAATTATCGGTAAAGGCTGTAGCCACATCACCCTCGGCCAAATCACTAGCGTTAACTTGAGAAGGGATTACATGGTATAATAAAATATTCTTCAAAAGAGCAATTTCAGCTTCTGTATCGAAATCGTCCAAACTGTTGTAATTGGAACCTAAAACGTCCAGCAAAGCTCCAAATGCCTCGTTGTCCGGAGCAAAAACCGTGAATGGACCTGCACTCTGTAAGGTGGTCACCAAGTCGGCCTTGACAACAGCTTCAACCAAAAGGCTAAAATCGGGGTTGGCACTGGCCACATCGACAATATCCAACAAGGATGCTGCAAAGTCTACGGCTTCTTGAGGAAGTAATACTTTGTCTATTAGGTGTACCACACCATTTGTAGCCATGATATCGGTTGCAGTAATATTCGCATCAACGGTCGAAGCATCTCCAATAACAAATGAGTCTCCGCTAGCAATTACCGCTACGGAATTATCAGTTAAAGCGGTACCGACATCCCCTGCTGATAGATCGGCAGCCTTTACTTCAGCAGGTACAACATGGTACAACAGTATATTTTTTAGAAGCTCGATTTCTTCTGCGGTATCGAAATCATCAAGACTGTTATACTCATCACCCAAGACTCCTAACAGTGCTATAAAAGCATCATCGGTCGGTGCAAAAACAGTGAAAGGCCCAGTGCCGGAAAGTGTTTCTACTAAGTCCGCTTTTATGACCGCTGCTTCCAATTGAGTCAATGACGTACTGGCAATCGCTAACTCCACGATATTGGAGGTCGGTTCCATTTCTTCCATATCGGGCACTGTAATGACCGGATCATCGTCACTACAAGAGAACATCACTACGGTTAGTGCTGCACATACCATCCACTTCATTGGGTTTAAAAATCTTTTCATAGTCTACTTTTTTAAGATTAATTTTTGTTTAATTTATTAATACAAACGTTAAACATTTTAAATAGTATGAACCCTACCCTATTGCCCTCGGTTTTAGTAAATATTTAACAAAAAAGAATAGAAAATGCCTATTTTTGGACGTTTCTGAATCCAGAATTTGAGATACATAACTTCACATCAAAAAAAATAAAGAATGTTTAATTATCTCATACTAGCAATGAACAATTATGATTGTGGAGATTTTGAAAATGAAGTATAGAAACCGGTCTTTTTCACTGCGTAAACGTATTCCACGCCGTGATCGAGATTTGACTTCAAAGGGAAACGTAAGATGATTACTGTACTATGTGTCTAAGGAAGTTTCTCGAGGGTATCGGCAAGTTTATGTGTCAATTGCTTTCTGCTATACCTTTCGATCCGCTCAGAAGCAATATGGAGTTTTCCATTTTGATACGCCTCGAACCACTGCTCAATAGCGCTTTTCATCACGTCCGTATCTTGATAGTCATAGACCTCACCCGCCTTGCATTCTTTGATGATTTCACCGGCATTCCAACCTTTGGGACCAATGGCCAATAGGGGTCGTTTCGCGGCCAGATATTCGAATACCTTGCCCGGCACGATGCCCACCGTATCTTCCGAATCGATTTCTATGATCAATAGCACTTGACTTTTTCGTTGTCGCCGTACAGCCTCTTCATGCGTAAGATAATCCGTTAAGCGTACAAAAGGTTCCAGTTCATGCGCATATATATTATGAAGTACATCTTCACTTACAACCCCTATGAGATGTAACTCAAATGCTTCCGCAAATGCATTGTTCTCTTGGGTCAATTCCTTTAGGACCTTCCACAGATTATTGGGGTTCCTCCCGGTCAGCAATGAACCGATATGCGAGATGCTGAACTTAGTATCTAAATCACTATTCGCAGGTATCTCCACATCGTACCCATTTGTGATGACCTGTATCGGTACGTCCGTCAGGGCTTGAAACTCTTCTTTAGTACTGGTACTGGTTACCACAATCGTATCGGCAGCATTGAGTACTTGACGCTCTAAGTCTTTATGTTTCTTTTTTGAAGACTTGGTCAGTTTCAACTTCTTATGATAGCCAATGGACGTCCAAGGATCTCGGAAATCCGCTATCCATTTCAGTGCTTGGCCTTGTTTTAATCCTTGGCCTATGAGGTGAACACTGTGAGGTGGACCCGTAGTTACAATAGTGTCGATTTTTTCGGAGGAAATCACCTTCGATAAATAACGTATCGAGGGTTTGACCCAATTCTTTCGAGCATCGGGAATAAAAAAATTTCCCCGTACCCAGAGCATCGCTTTTTCTATAGGGGATTGATTCTGCGCTTGGATTATTCCTGAACTGATGCGTTTTGTTTTCTTAGCGGAAAAAAAGGAAGCCAGCTTGTATGGCTCTTTTATAGGAAGACGATACATCTTGATTCCCTCGGGTATCTCATCCAACAGGGACGTATCTATAATAGGGTAATTGGGATTCTCTGGAATGTATACTAAGGGCTCAAAACCGAAATCGCGCAAGTATTTGACGAATTTCAACCAGCGTTGTACACCAGGCCCTCCAGCTGGTGGCCAATAATACGTGATGACCAACACTTTTCGCATTAGACTTCCTCTTTTTCTTCTTTTCGGGAATGCCAGAAGGAAAAACCGATTCCCCCGACCAGTACTAGTCCAAGTAAAATCGAACTGGCTAAAGCAATTGTGCTGCCGGTTCGAACGACCTCAGGTTCAAATTTAAACTCTACGGTGTGCTCACCGGCTGGCAATTTCATAGCTCTTAAAACGTAGTTTGCCCTAAAATGGTCATGTGGTTTTCCGTCGACATAGGCTTGCCAACCTTTTCCATAATACATTTCGGAGAATACGACTACTCCCGCATTTTCATTCTTTGCGGTGTAGGTCAGATGATTCGGTTCATAAGCGATTAAGTCAATGGTCGTAGTCGAATCGGTTTGAAAATTGAATCGATTGATATTTTTGAATTTACTTGTGTTCACGACTGCTTCATTGGCCATATCAAGGTCAGCGAGCGCTAGAATCTCGTCGTCCGCAGTCTTGACTTCCTTGAGTTTTGATACAAACCAGCCATTTCCACTGGCTTCCGGATTCAATCCAGCATATCTTCTCCCCTCCTCATCTTGTTGAATGACATACTTTACATTAAGCATATTCAAGACATTGAAGTTTCCTCGGTACAAGTAGAAATCAAATATATCTTGAATACCCGCGGGTTTCGCCGCATGGTACCCGACAATTGACTGGTGAAAATATGCCGTTCTTGCGCTATCAAAACCTTCTGAGGGGTCAAATACCCTGAACTTCCCGGGATCTTCTTTAATACGCTGATCAACTTCCGTCTCCTGAAACGGTTGTGTCATCCTGCGTTTTGAAACAAAATCATCGTTGTTGACATACCTTAGATTCACTCCGACCAAATCTACCACAATCAAGACGCCTACGATACCTATGGCGATATTTTGCTTCAACTTTCCCTTGAGGTAAAACCAAAGCGTCGCAGTGGCGAGAAATACGAACAGCAGGGAACGGAACAAATCGCTGTTATAAACGGATTTTCGGTCGGCTTTAATCATATCGGGCAACTCCTCCATACCCGTAATTCGTAAGTTTTCGTCTGAATAGCCCTCGAAATCAAACATCCCTTTAGCAATCAGCAATAGGGCACCCATGCCCAAAAACCCGAAGAATGTATATTTTAGGGCCTTTATTTTATCAGTCGATACCCGTGTGGTATCGAAAAGCGCCACTAAAGCCAATACGGCCAGAACAGGGGCGCATAGTTCAAGGACCACTTGAGCCGAAGAGACCGCCCTGAATTTATCGTACAAGGGGAAATAGTCGATCATGAAATCGGTAAAGAAGCTGAGATTCTTTCCCCAAGACATCAAAAGAGACAATAAGGTACCTCCTAAAAGCCACCATTTGGCTTTTTTATCGACAATGAATAGTCCAAGGAAGAATAAAAAGAAAATAATCGCCCCAATATAGGCCGGCCCAGAGGTAACGGGTTGTTCGCCCCAGTATAGGGGTAGGCTCTGGGTAAATTCCAAGGCTCGATTTCTTGGCAATCCTTTTTCGACCAAATACACATAGGTTTTAGAATCTTTTCCCAAATCCTCATTCGAAGCACCACCGAAAAGCCGCGGAACAAAAAGGTTCAACGATTCGGAAATACCATAACTCCACTGGGTGATGTATTCTTTACTTAATCCACCTGTATTTTCCTTGGTCTCGCCATTGGGACCTATGGTCAGTTCTGATTTTCCACGGGTACTCCAGTCCGCATACTCCTTGGTAGCCAAAAGTCCGGTAGCATTAGCGGCAATTCCTAATGTAACGGCCACCAAAAGAAGACCCACGGAGACAAAAAAGTGTTTGAGGTATTTTTTTCGAATAGCATCATACAGATACACCCCTCCTAAAATCAAGACCAATAACATAAAATAATAGGTCATTTGGTAATGATTTGCCTGCACCTCAAGGGCCATAGCGATAGCTGTTAATAGAAAGCCCCACAGGTATTTTTTCCGAAAGACCAATATAATCCCACCCAATACCATAGGAAGATAGCCCATTGCATGGGCCTTTGCATTATGCCCAGCCCCAAAAATAATGATGAGATAGGTCGAAAAGCCGAAGGCCAGTGCCCCCACAATGGCAAGCCGATAATCGACTTTCATGCAGCATAATAAAATGTAAAAGCCAATGAAGTATAAAAAAAGATAATCGGCCGGTCGTGGTAGAAAGCGTATGAGACTATCTAATTTTTTAACATAGTTGTGCGGATAATATGCGCCTAATTGATAAGTGGGCATACCTCCAAAGGCACTATTGGTCCAATAAGGTTCTTCCCCTGTTTTTTTGCGAAAGTCGTTTTGCTCTTTCGCCATACCCGTATATTGGGCAATGTCATTTTGGAACAAAATCTTTCCTTGGAGCACTGGGCTGAAGTAGGCAACGGCTGCAATAACAAAGAAAACGGTAACAAAAAAGTGAATAAAAAAAGCCTTAAGACCGGTTTGCATGGGTTTGTTTAGTGGTTGTTTCCGCTAAAATACTCAATCAATTTCCTCAAAGTCAATATAATCCCCAACTTTTTCCGAAGTGCCCTTTTTATTGGCTCGCTTCTTTTCGATGATTACATCACCCACACGCTCTTCCGTTTGTGTTTCATAACGCCGATGCTGTTCTCCGAATTGTTCCTTAAAGTGGGCTTCGGTCTTTTTAGCAGCGTAATTGATAATCTTTGGAGCAAACAGTCTGGCTACGATCTTGAGTAGATAATAGACCATGACGATAATCAGAACTGTCTTTAAAAAAGCCATATAATTTATTGTAGAATATATCAAAAATACAATTCCTGCGTTGTACTAGATAACCTGAGGTCTTAAAATAATAATAAAATCGCATCCATGGGCAATTCCCCAGAACCGAAAAAAGCAACGATCCTTGCGGTACTTACCCTTTTATTAGTGCCGTTTTTCGCTATTTCGCAATATACCGATGTCATCAATTCAAATCGGCCCGGATTATCCGTGAGTGCATATGCGGTCGGTAAGAATGTTTTGCAACTGGAAATGGGCGTGGGATTCGAACAAAGTGATCATGCCTTGTTGAACACCCAATCGAACATTTTAGGAAGCGATCTTTCCCTACGATACGGACTTCTTTTTGAGCAACTCGAACTCAATTGGGAAGGCACCTTTCAAAATGAATCAAAAACTTTTGTCAATTCAGGAATCGAGACCTCTTTCGCCAAGTTCTCTAGAAACAGGGTTGGATTGAAGTATCTGCTTTACGACCGGTACAAATCGCCCGAACGGAACAAACCCAACCTCTACAGTTGGCGCAAGAACAATCTTTTTCAACTCAAGAACCTGATTCCATCAGTGTCGCTTTATGGAGGAGCTACTTTCAATCTACTGGATAACCCAAATTTTATGGGGGATCCAACGGTTATGTACCGCGTAATGGTTGCCACCCAAAGCAGATTGACCCCTCGTTTTGTACTCATCTCGAATATTGCCTACGATCGTATCTCCTCAGACTTTCCTGAAATCAATTATTTGGTATCCCTTTCGTATGCCTTCAGGAACCCAAAATGGAGTACTTTTGTCGAGCATCAAGGTATTAAAAGTGACCGCTACTCCGATGTATTACTACGCGGTGGGGTAGCCCACCTACTTGGTGACGGATTGCAGATAGATGCCAATATGGGAGCCAGTTTTAAAAACACCCCTTCACGGGTATTTGTGTCGGTAGGCTTTTCCTATAGATTTGATTTCCATCAAGATCCTCCCCCTGCCATCGAAGATCAAGAAGCTGGTGAAAATGGTGGTCCCATTAGAAAGAATGCCATGAAAAAGAAGGAAAACAAAGGCAGCAAGAAAAGTGATGCGGGTGGTTTGGGTGCTGAAGATATTGATCTTGGGCCTTCAAAAAAACAATTGCGAAAGCTCAAAAAAGAGGAAAAGAGAAAGAAGAAGGGAAAAAAGAAGAAAGATGACGGTGTTATTGAATTTTAACGCAAAAAGGCCGTCTTTAATCGCGCACATAGCAGCACTCATCAACTAACGTTTTTTAAATTAACCGCTATACCTTGCCCAAAGGAATTATCAGTAAGGCGATTACAACTTTAATAGCACTGGTTTGGTTCGTAAACGGACTCTTCTGCAAAGTGCTGAATTATGTACCTAGGCACCAAGAAATCGTTTCTGAAATTTTAGGGGTCACCTATGCTGCTCCCTTGACTACAGCCATTGGAATTTCCGAAGTGACCATGGCCATTTGGGTGATTTCCGGCTTCAAGTCGAGAATGAATGCCATACTTCAAATAACGATTATCTGCGCCATGAACTTTCTTGAATTCCTTTTAGTTCCACGACTATTACTTTGGGGAAGATGGAATGCGTTCTTCGCCTTGGTATTCGTCGGACTGATTTATTACAATGAATTCGTTCTTAAAAAGCAATCACGTCCCTAATGAGCATATTTCCTAAAAATCACCCTTTTCCTGTCGAGGCTTATTTCAAAAGCACCACGGTTTTATCGTTTGCAGTGCCCAAAACGGAGCTTGGACCATTGATTCCAGAATGTCTTGAGCTCGACACATTTGATGATACTTGGGGTTTTATTGCCATGGCGATGGTACAAACGAAACAGCTGCGTCCCAAAGGTTTTCCAAAATTTCTAGGAAATGATTTCTTTCTAGTTGGATTTCGAATCTTCGTCAGATACCAAACTAGTTGGGGCAAACGTCTGCGTGGGCTCTATATCCTAAAATCAGAGACCGATAAAAAGAAGATGGAACTCTTAGGGAACATTTTCACCAGTTATAGCTATACGACCACGGATATAACACATGTGAACGACGCAAATGGCTTCCGGATTTTCTCGAAGAAGTCAGACTTTAATCTGGTCTTTGAAAATACGGCAGCGGAGGTAACCCTGCCGAAAAGCTCCCCTTTTTCCAATCGGAAAGAGGCCAGACGTTTTGCAGGTCCCCTACCGTTTACGTTTTCATACAACAAACCTAAAAACGAAGTGTTGATTATCGAAGGGGTGCGCTCCAATTGGACCCCCGAACCACTGCATGTGGTCGACCATTCTATTTCGTTCCTTAATACCTTACATTTGAAAGAGGTAAAACTCGCCAATGCATTTCGGATCGAAGAGGTTCCGTATCAATGGAAAAAAGGAAAAAAAGACCAATGGAAACCATAAGAAAACCATTTCAGGGGGTTCGTAATATTATCGTGTTCAATTGGCATTTTTACTTCGGAGCCGCAGTACTGACTCTTTTCTTGTCCTGCGCTCATTTTATCTTCGAATCGATACCCTTAGCGTATTTTCTGATACCTGCGGGCTTCATATGTATTATGGTATTGGTCTCCTTGCTCGTTTCTACCTACATTTATGACTTATCAGGTCTCTACAGCTTGAATTGGATAGACAGGCTATCAATCGGACAGCCGGATACGGTAATCAATGTAAATGCGGGATTTGACGAGACCACCCCTTTACTCATTTCGCGGTATTCAGAAGCCACATTTCAGGTTTTGGATTTCTATGACCCAGAAAAGCATACAGAGGTTTCTATCAAAAGGGCTCGTAGGTCTTATCCCCCTATGCCTGGAACATTAAAAATCAGCACTGCCCAAATACCCTTGGAAGACGAAAGTACGGATGTGATTTTTGCGATACTCAGTGCGCATGAAATACGAAATGACTTGGAACGCATCGGATTTTTCAAGGAATTACATCGTATTCTAAAAAGAGATGGGCGGATCATTATCACGGAACATCTCCGAGATCTTCCAAATTTATTGGCCTATACCCTAGGTTTCTTTCATTTTCATTCTAAAAAAACCTGGCGTTATACTTTCGTAAAGGCGAACCTGCAGCTATCGGAAGAAATCAAGATCACTCCATTCTTAACCACATTTGTAGTACAACATGCTTGAGTTTCAACTAAAACTTATCGGAGGGATCCTTAGCATTTTGGCATTTGCACATATTGCTTTTCCAAAATATTTCCTTTGGAAGAAAGAACTGCAACATTTAAGTTTGATCAATCGGCAGATGATGCAAGTACATACCTTTTTTATCGCCATAACTGTTCTTTTTATGGGCCTACTATGCATCACTTCATCCCATGAATTGGTCACCACTGTACTCGGAAAGCGCATTTCACTTGGACTGACTATTTTTTGGGGCATTCGATTGGGAGTTCAGTTTTTTGGATATTCGGTCGACCTTTGGAAAGGGAAAACCTTTGAAACTACGATTCACGTTATTTTTTCGATACTCTGGGGGTATTTCACCGCCGTTTTTTTTATGGCCTGGTATGCGAAAGATATTTTATTCTAACGATTAATATGCCTAATATTGAGGGTACAAAAGCCTACTCATGGTCACCCTCAAAGAAGCGCGGACAAAATCAGAGCTCAAACAGTTTGTAAAGTTTCCTTTTGCACTTTACAAAGACAATCCGTATTGGGTACCCCCTATTATAGCCGATGAGCTAGCGTCTTTCGACAAGACCAAAAATCCGGCTTTTGAGAATGCCGATGCCTGGTTTTTTTTGGCGGTAAGAGATGGGGCCGTAGTCGGTCGTGTAGTTGTCATTATCAATAGACTTGAAACCAATGACCAGGGCATCAAGAAAGTGCGTTTTGGATGGTTCGACTTCATAGACGACACTGCTGTTTCAGAGGCCTTATTAAACAAGGTGGCCGAAATAGGCAGGCAACATCATCTTGACTATATGGAAGGGCCTGTGGGTTTTTCCAATTTGGATAAGGTAGGCGTACTCACTGAGGGATTTGAACATATCGGCAGCATGATTACCTGGTACAACCATCCGTATTATAAAGCGCATTATGAGGGCTTGGGCTTTATGAAGGAGAAGGAATATATGGAAAACAAGTTTCCGGCCAGCAATGCGGATCCCAAGCTTTTTATCAAGCTAAACGATTTGATCAAAAGGCGCTACGGACTTCGGGAAATCAACTTCACCAAAACGAAGGATGTGATGCCAATGGCGGATCAAATGTTCGACCTTTTTAATAAAACCTATTCCAAATTATCGTCTTTCGTACCGATTACCGAGGTTCAAAAAGCATACTTCAAAAAAAAGTACATCAGCTTTATAAATCCGGAGTACATTAAGTTTATCGTTGATAAAGACCATAAGCTTATCGCCTTTTCTATTGTTATGCCTTCTTTTTCGAAAGCCTTGCAAAAGGCAAGAGGAAAATTGTTTCCTTTCGGCCTATACCATCTCTTAAAGGCCAAGAGAAGTAGTAAGGACGTTTACTTCTACCTCATCGGGATTCATCCCGATTATCAAAACAAAGGTGTTACGGCAATTGTCTTCAATGAATATTACAAAACCTTTAGCAAGAAAGGCATTCAAATGTGCTATCGTACACCTGAATTAGAGGAGAACATCGCCATCAAACAAATGTGGAAACACTTTGATCCTGTGGTCTACAAACGACGTAGAACGTATCGAAAAGATTTGAGTTAGATAGATAGACCAATTACCGCTTCTATTCATTAGCAGTTTTCTTAGGGATTCAAAACAAGAACACTAAAACAAATATTAGGCTTACTCCCCCATCGCTGCCGCAACTGCTGCCGAAAGGCGCTTATAAGTACCGTTTTGCAACCGTTCTCGAATGGCTGAAAACGCATCAAGGGTTATGGCTATATCCTCTAAAGTATGTGTCGCTGTTGGAATCATACGGAGTAAAATCAGTCCTTTAGGTATCACAGGGTAAACCACTATAGAACAGAATATTCCGTGATTTTCGCGAAGATCTTTTACCAAGGCCATTGCCTCAGGAATACTTCCGTTTAGGTACACCGGTGTCACACAACTTGTGGTGGTTCCGATATCGAATCCTCGCTCTTTCAAACCATTTTGAAGGGCGTTGACGTTCTCCCAAAGTTTCTCTTTCAATTCGGGCATGGTGCGAAGCATATCCAATCGCTTCAACGCACCCTTGACATAGGTCATTGGCAGCGACTTTGCGAACATCTGTGAACGCAAGTTATATTTTAAATAGTCGATGATCTCTTTATCGGCAGCCAAAAAAGCCCCTATACTGGCCATAGATTTTGCAAATGTGGCAAAGTACACATCAATATCATCTTGAACACCTTGTTCTTCACCTGCTCCTGCACCGGTCTTCCCTAAGGTGCCAAATCCGTGTGCATCATCGACCAAGAGCCTAAACTTGTATTTCTGCTTGAGCGCTACAATTTCCTTAAGCTTTCCTTGTTGTCCTCGCATGCCGAAAACACCTTCTGAAATAACCAGGATTCCTCCACCGGTCTGTTCGGCCATTTTAGTGGCACGTTCCAAATTCACTTCAAGACTTTCAACATCATTATGCTTAAAGGTAAATCGCTTGCCCATATGCAAACGAACCCCGTCAATGATACAAGCATGACAATCCACATCATAAACAATGATATCATCTTTAGCGACCAAAGCATCAATACAAGACATGATACCCTGATAGCCGAAGTTCAAAAGATAAGCAGCCTCTTTTTGAACAAAGGCAGCACATTCTTGCTCCAACTGTTCGTGAAAATCGGTGTGCCCACTCATCATTCGAGCGCCCATCGGATAGGCAGCGCCATATTCCGCAGCGGTATCCCCGTCGATTTTCTTAATTTCAGGTAAATTGGCCAATCCTAAATAGTCATTGATACTCCAAGTAATAACCTCTTTTCCTTGAAACTTCATTCGATTCGATATCGGCCCTTCCAATTTTGGAAAAACGAAATACCCTTCTGCCTGTGAAGCCCATTTTCCCAATGGTCCCTTATTCTCAATAATTCGATCAAAAATATCTCTCATCGTGCCTGTGTTGATTTTTGTTAAATAAATGTGAAACACTTATTTATCCTGCAAAAATATAGATTTTCGACTAGAAAAAAAGGCAATAACTACAAGAAGTTATCGCCCGTCTCTTCATAACGTTATTCGTTACCTATCGTATAATTTGAATTCGTTGTGTTTCTTCAGCCACCTTGGCATCCATAAAACCTTGGTCTTCCATCCATTGGTCACTGTAAATCTTACTCATGTATCGTGAACCGTGATCAGGAAATATGAGCACAACATTACTATCTTGGTCAAACTCACCCAAATCATTCAGTTGTTTGGCCGCCTGCATTACGGCTCCACAGGTATACCCTGCAAAGATACCTTCAGTTTTCGATATTTCACGGGCTGTATGCGCACTCTCCGCATCGGTCACTTTAATGAACTCGTCGATACAAGCAAAGTCCGTTGCACCTGGAATCAAGTTTTTACCCAAACCTTCAATACGATACGGATAAATTTCATTGGTATCCAATTCACCGGTCTCATGGTACTTCTTCAAAACCGAACCGTAGGCATCTACCCCAATAGTTCTTATTTCCGGATTCTTTTCCTTCAGATAACGAGAAGTACCCGAAATGGTGCCTCCCGTACCACTACACGAAATCAAATGGGTAATATGGCCATTGGTCTGTTCCCAAATTTCAGGCCCCGTCGTTCGGTAATGGGCATCTATGTTAAGTTCGTTAAAATATTGGTTGATATAGATAGAGCCTGTGGTCTCTTGATGCAAGCGCTTGGCCACTTCGTAATACGAACGGGGATCATCGGCGCTGACATGGGCCGGACAAACATAGACCTTTGCTCCCATAGAACGGAGCATATCTATTTTATCAGGAGATGATTTCGAACTCACGGCAAGAATACATTCGTACCCTTTGATGATACTGACCATTGCGATACTGAAACCGGTATTGCCCGAGGTTGTCTCGATAATTGTACTGCCAGGCTTTAGAATGCCTTTTCGCTCTGCTTCGTTGATGATATGGATCGCAATACGGTCTTTTGCCGAATGGCCCGGATTAAAAGCTTCTACCTTGGCATAAAAGTTACCAAGAAGACCTTCAGCCATGCCGTTGAGTTTGATCAGGGGAGTGTCGCCTATAAGTTCGGAAACATTATTGTAGGCGTTAATCTGGTTTTTCATAAAGGCTATTTAAGGCTTCGAAAAGCACGTTCTCGAAAACACATAAAATCGAGGCAAAATTACTATTTTTTTTTAACTACAGGACTTTCCCTTCCAAATCAAGTAAAAAGGCATATTCCCGAGCGACCTCTTTCAAGGCCTCAAAACGGCCCGAAGCACCTCCGTGACCCGCATCCATGTTGATATCGAATAACAGTAGATGATTATCCGTCTTTAGCTCCCGTAATTTAGCCACCCATTTGGCAGGCTCGAAATACTGCACCTGTGAATCATGTAGTCCGGTCGTCACCAACATATTCGGATAATCCTTCGGTTCAACATTATCATAGGGGGAATAGGATTTCATATAGGTATAATACTCTTTTTCATCAGGATTTCCCCATTCATCGAACTCCCCTGTGGTCAAAGGAATGGAATCGTCTAGCATAGTAGTCACGACATCCACGAAAGGCACTGCGGCCACAATTCCATTATAAAGTTCGGGAGCCATATTCACAATGGCGCCCATAAGCAAGCCGCCAGCTGAACCGCCCATGGCATAAAGATGATCAGCGCTAGTGTAGTTGTTGCCAATGAGATGTTTGGAACAGTCGATAAAGTCGGTAAAGGTGTTTTTCTTTTTCAAGAGTTTCCCATCTTCATACCACGGCCTTCCGAGGTATTGCCCTCCCCTCACATGTGCCAAAGCATATACGAATCCCCTATCCAATAAACTTAAACGTACGGTGGAGAAATACGGGTCGACCGTAGAACCGTAGGAACCGTATGCATATTGTAAAATTGGGGTGCTTGCATCGATTTTAGTTTCCTTATGATGGACGATAGACATCGGTACTTTGGTTCCATCCCTAGCGTCGGCCCAAATACGCCTCTCAACATAGTTGGTCTTATCAAAATTACCACCAAGTACCTCTTGTTCCTTTTTAACCTCCTTTTCTTTCGTTCTCATATTGAAGTCGATAATCGAACTTGGGGTGGTCATCGAATTATAAGAGTAGCGCAGTACCTCAGTATCAAAATCCGGATTGGTACTGACATAGGTCGTATAGGTTTCACTGTCAAACGGCAAATAGTAGCTATCAGCACCATCCCATCGAACGATTTTGAGCTCATTCAGTCCGTTTTTTCGTTCCGTTAGCACATAATACTCCTTAAAGATGTCGATGCCTTCTAGCAGTACATCCTCTCGGTGAGGGATAAATTCCTTCCATTGGTTGGCCAAGGTATTGCCCTCGGATACCTTCATCAATTTAAAGTTGGTTGCCCCATCCTTATTGGTCAGTACATAAAAGTCATTCCCATAGTGCGAAATGGAGTATTCCAGTCCCCTTGTTCTGGGATGGAAAATCTTGAACTCCCCATCAGGATTATCCGCGCGTAAGGTCTGAAACTCCATCGTCATCGTACTATAAGATACGATGATGATGTACTTCTTTGACTTTGATTTGTACACAGCGGTTCCGAACGTTTCGTCCGTTTCATTGAAAATCAGGGTATCCTCAAGTTCGCCCAGGTGATGTCTGAAAATTTTATCCGAACGTAGAGTGACGTCATCCTGCTTGCTATAGAACAACGTTTTATTATCGTCGGCCCAAACCGAATTACCTGCAGTATTATCTATTTTGTCAGGGAGCACCTCGCCAGTTTCAAGGTTTTTGACCTGTAATGTATACTTTCTTCTCGAAACCGTATCAATTGAGAAGGCTGCCAGTTTATTATCCGGACTAATCGAAAAACTTGACATATTAAAGAATTCATGTCCCTTGGCAAGTTCATTACAATCAAAAAGAATCTCTTCCGCTGCATCAAGTGATTCCTTTTTTCTAGAATAAATCGGATACTCCTTTCCCGTTTCGTATTTCGTGATATACCAATACCCGTTTTGCTTATAGGGTACTGAGGTATCATCCTCCTTGACACGGGCTTTCATTTCTTCGAAAAGATCTTTTTGAAAGTCCTTTGTGTGCTCGGTCATTTTTGCATAATAGGCGTTTTCGGCCTCTAAATGGGAAATTACTGCGGAGTCTTCCCGCTTGTTCATCCAATAATAATCATCCACACGAACATCTTCGTGCTTTACCAGTTTTTCAGGTATTTTTTTTGCAACAGGAGGTGTGGGGTTTTCCATATCGGTTTTCTCGGTTTGGCAAGAAGCCGCAAAAATAAGACATCCTAAAAGAACAACTTGGTATTTCTTCATTTGTAGTGTTGAAATAAGAGTTATTGCTACAATTTAGTAATTTTGAAACGATAACTATTAAATCAAAAAGTATGTTCGGAGATATGATGGGAATGATGGGGAAGCTCAAAGAGACCCAAGAAAAGGTGGCGGCTACCAAGAAACGCCTTGATACCGTGACTTTAGAAGAATCCGTAGCCAACGGATTGGTCAAGGTCACGATAACGGCAAATAGAACCGTGAAAGATTTGACCATTGACGAAAACCTTTTGAACGACAAGGAAGCCCTTGAAGACTATCTTGTACTGGCCATCAATAACGCCATTGAAAAAGCAACCCAAATCAACGAGCGCGAACTTGCTGCAGCAGCGAAGGAAGGGATGCCGAATATTCCGGGATTGGACGGTTTTTTTAAGTAGTTGGTAGAAAAACTGTACGAAATGAGAGTCCTTATTCGTTACAGTTAAACATAAAATTCACCCAATTACAGAAGTGGACGAATGTGTTCATACTGAATAAAAAATCCAACATGAAAAAACTGATAATCCTTATAGTTGCCCCCTTTCTTCTGACCGCTCAAGCAGAAAAATCGATTGGAACGGAAAACACATGGCTGACGGATTACGACAAGGCCATTGCCAAAGCGGAAAATGAAGATAAGAACGTGCTCGTTTATTTTACGGGCAGTGACTGGTGTGCACCTTGTAAAATGCTCAAGAAAGATTTCTTCGACACTAGCACTTTTCAAACGATCTCGCAAAATTACGTATTGCTCTATATTGACATTCCAATGAACCGGAGTTTAATTTCTGCCGAACAGCTGAAACACAACAAAGAACTATCTTCAAGATTGAATCGAAAAAACTCCGTACCCCTATTGACTATACTGAATAGCGAAGGAAAGGAATTGGGCGCCTATGCGGGGTATAACATGAATGGTGGAACCAAAAAGCACATAGCGTTGCTTAAAAAATTTCAATAAAAGGCCATACAGGATAACCAAAATTGGCCTGAACCAAGGTCATGTGTCGGTAAATATATATCACATACCAATGTTGATATCGACGCTTTAACCTTCAAATAATGGCATACAGGCTTTCGTAAAAGGAAGCCTTTTTTCTTGAACAACTTCCTTTTGAGGATATTGACTTTCATTCTTCGTTCGATACATACATGAGGTCGAGGCCTGATTTTGGTATGAGATCATTTCCACTAAAGGAATAGTTGTTGTAATTTGTAGAAGGAAATAGATACCAATGATCGAAGTAATCAAAGAAAAGGACGATGACTCTTTTCGTTTTTCGCTGAAGGCGGAAAGTGGAAGTGTATTGTTGACGAGCGCATTATTTCAAAACGAGGGTGAGGTGAGCCGGATTGTTCAAAGTTTAGGTATCCTTCAAGGGAAACGCAATGCCTTTGAACGTAAGACCAACCACGACGGACAGTTTCTATTCCATTTAAAGAACGTAAATGGTGAAGTTATCGGCACGAGCCAATCTTATCGCTCTGAGGCCGGTATGGAAAACGGAATCAAAAATCTAAAAAAAAGAATACTGGACCTCGCTAGCTCCGATCAATTACAATTGCCTTAATAGCTCCAAAAAATGGGTATGCATGGCATCCGTATAGTCTAAATGAGTCACTATGCGCAGTTTACCTTGGCCCATACCGATAAGATGCACCCCTTTTTCCCTAAGACTTTCGACGAATTGATCCGCGGCCATTTGCCTTTCGTCGATTTCGAAAATGATGATATTCGTTTCAATAGGTTCTACCTTTTTTATATAGGAGAGCTGTTGTAGCACTTGCCCGATTTCCGTTGCCTTTTTATGGTCATCAGCCAACCGTTCTACATGTTTGTCAAGTGCATAGATGCCAGCCGCAGCCAGGTAACCCGCCTGGCGCATACCACCTCCGAAGACCTTTCGAATACGCAAGGCCTTATCAATAGCTTCCGTTGAGCCCAACAATACAGAGCCTACGGGGCACCCTAAACCCTTACTAAGGCAAACACTGATCGTATCGAATAGTTCGCCATACTGCTCCGGAGATTCCTTTTTCTTTACCAAGGCGTTCCATAGCCGTGCGCCATCTAGATGATAGGCAAGACCATGGCGATCACAAACAGAACGAATCCGCCGTAGTTCTTCAAAATCATAACAGGCACCGCCCCCTTTATTGGTCGTGTTTTCGATACATACCAATGTCGTCAAGGGACTGTGATAAAAATCCGGTGGATTGATGGCTTCCTCCACTTGTTCCGAATTCATCATTCCCCTATGGCCATCGACAAGTTTGCAAGAGACACCACTGTTAAAACTTACCCCTCCCCCTTCATAGTTATATACATGGGCATACTTGTCACATATCAATTGATCCCCTGGGTTTGTATGCAATTTAATGGCCGTTTGATTCGTCATGGTTCCGGAAGGAAAGAACAGCGCAGCTTCTTTGTTGAATAAACGAGCTACCTTTTCTTCCAAAGCATTTACGGTAACATCGGCCTTAAAGACATCGTCGCCAACTTCTGCGGACATCATGGCATTCAACATTTCAGTTGTTGGTTTCGTTACGGTATCACTAATGAGGTTTATTTCCAAAAGTTTGGGATATTGATGTTGATATTGTGTTCGAGGCTTTTAGTGAAAACAGTCCATTCCGATAGGTGAACCATCCGGGATTTTCTGGGCCGGAATCACCTCGAAGTCTTCTGGCTTGTCCATAAATCGATCGATTCTCCGAACCATTTCAGACCGAACGGCATTTTTCCCTGCCTTTAAGAGCTCCGATTTCAACGTATTAAGTTTCTGATTCGCAATTGCATTGACTTGCGGATGCACATTGGGATGCTGTGCCAGGTTCATGATATGGAACAATCCCCGAAACGCAATGTTGGTTTGCACTTCGTTCAAATAGGCATCTTTGAAACTCTTGTTGATCGCCCCTGTCACAACAGCGCTCAATACCTCTTCAAGGCCTATATTATCAGTAACTACGGATTTTTGTTGTATGAGACGTGATGCCCGTTCAGGATGCAACAAGAGACCCAAAGTCATGTCCGCGGCGGTTTCCGAGGCTGATAGCGCATCAAAAGAGACGCCTGTTTTTCCTTTTATCGACTCTCTGGTTCGACCATAGCCAAAGGCCCTTGGTGGGAAAAGAGCAAGCTTCTCCTTAGGAATCGCAATTTCACTGGCATCCAAGGTTTTCATAATACTCTTCAGCGCCTGCGTCTGAAGACCTTTATCCGCAATAGCTACAGTAGTCTGCCCGTCACCTTTTGTAGCATAATTATATTCCAGTCCGCCAACCACTTTGGAAACGGCTTCCGTCTGATATCTATGGAAGAAATATAGGGGTACGAAAACATCTTCCAACACCGTATTCGGTTGATTCGAAGGGATGTTATCCATAGAAAAATTGGAGATCGCTGTTTTGCGTACCTCCAACATGGCTTCCAATTCCTCACTCACGTTCGCTCCGTTATCCCATAAATGCGCAAGTACATGGGCACCTCCTTGCGGACGCGCATCTTGGTCGGTAATAAAACGAAGACCATCCGCTGTTGCTTTGTCCAAAATCTTGTTCAATGCAGCCTTCTCGTCTACACCTTCGGCAAAAGTCTCATATGAATAAGCCACCGACACCTTGTCCCAGGCCCCTATTTTATCATCGTAGGCATTTGAAAAATCGATTTCACCATTCGCAATACTAAACTGCGGATGCGGATAATCCATTACCGAGGCCTTGCCGTTCGTGCTGGCGGCATAGTTATGCGCAAACCCTAAGGTGTGTCCTATTTCGTGGGCGGATAGCTGACGTATTCTTGCTATGGCCATCTCCAGCATGGGTTGATGGTTGTCGTCGCGTTCCGCATAGGGCTTGTTCATCAACGCCTGGGCAATAAGGAAATCTTGCCGAATACGAAGACTACCCAAACTCACATGACCTTTTATGATCTCGCCTGTTCGAGGATCCGTGACACTAGCGCCGTAACTCCATCCACGTGTAGAACGGTGAACCCATTGGATCACGTTATACCGCACATCTAAGGGATCGGCATCATCAGGCAGTATTTTTACTTGAAATGCATCTTTATAACCGATCGCTTCAAAAGCCTGGTTCCACCATCTGCCTCCTTCCAAGAGGGCTGAGCGCACCGGTTCAGGCGTACCATTGTCCAGATAATAGATAATAGGTTCCACAGCCTCACTGACCGCCGCTTCAGGGTTCTTTTTCTCTAGACGATGCCTCCGGATAAAACGTTTCAATATGGGAGATTCGACCGGAGTCGCATAGTCATAGTACATAAATGGCGAGGCACCCGATCGTGGGTCGAACTCCCTACGTTGGTAGTCGTCATCCGGTAGTTTTACAAAAGAATGGTGCTGGGCCACCGTCACCAAACCAGCATTCGGAGTGACCGATCGAATATTGGCTCCGGTTGGGTTGCCCTTAAAGGTCAGAGTCACATCGAACTCCACATTTTCAGGAAATGCCTTGGTGCGATCTAGGGCCATGGCACTCTTGGTCTTGTCCAGAGTATACTTTCCCTGTTTATTTCTTTGTAAGCGTTGAATTACACCATGGGTATCCTGCATTAGAAAATCGGTAATATCGATGATGAACTTCCCATTTTGTTCCTCTTCAATCGGAAAACCGCCGAGAACCGATTTAGCAAAGGCCTGTTCCACTGATTTTCGCTCTAGCTCATTGTCGGTAAGCGCTCTGAACTTCAAATTCGGCTGCACCAATAACAACTTGTTACCTGCCTTTCGAAAGAAGACCACGCGCGAACCGCCCAGTTGCCCTCTATCAAGGCCAATATCATTACTTCCGATACCACTACTCAAAGAGGATACATAAAGAAATTCTTTCTCCAAATCGGTGACTTCTAAATACATCTTATCCGTCTGTGCATCATATTGAAAATTGAAATAGCCGTTGAACTTTTGAAAATCCTTGCTTTTTTCGCTAAACTGTGCATTCAGAAAAATAGTGCCGAAAACGGCTAAAAAAATAAGGGAAAGAGAGTTTTTCATAATAGGATGTCTGTAAAGAACTAGTCAGCGTTAAATTTATAGAAAAACATTGAGAGTACGGCAGCAATTCCCAACGGTTCACCAAATCGATGATTTGTCGAAAAAGACCTGCGGTAATTGCGAACCGAGCAATTAGAGCGGGTATTTAATAACGTATTCCCATTGACTAATCATCCAAAAAACAGTATCTTTTTAGAAAACGTATTTCATGGGCAGTATTAAGAACCAAATGTTTTCCTCTTATCAAAAAAGTGAAGGACTCTACGATGAAATCCATGACAGTAACGGTGAAATAAAAGCCATCTATAAAAAGTTGTTTGACATCTATGGCGAGCATTCCATTAAAGATTACGTGAAACTTAATGATAAGGCAAAATCATCTTTTTTCAACCAAGGCATCACTTTTCAAGTATACGACAAAAAGAAAACGCAAGAGAAGATTTTCCCGTTTGATCTCTTTCCCCGCATCATTGGCCCAAAAGAATGGGAAATCATTGAGAAAGGTGCCATTCAGCGCAGCAAAGCACTCAATCTTTTTTTATGGGACATCTATCATGACAAACGTATTATCAAACAGGGCATTGTTCCCATGGAATTGATCAGCTCTTCGGTAAATTATTTGGATCAAATGAACGGCATCGATCCCCCCGGCGGTATTTATAATCATATTTCGGGCACCGATATCATTAAGCATAATGACGGTAATTATTATGTCTTGGAAGATAATATACGCTGTCCTTCAGGAGTGAGCTATGTCATTTGTAACCGAACGGCGTTGAAAAGGGCTCTTTTTGGGGTTTTTAATCACTACAAGACCTGTTCGGTAACCAATTACGCCGAAAATCTATTGGACCTTTTGGAAACGGTAAAACCTAACGGAGTGGATGTGCCCAATGTCGTTGTGATTACCCCGGGAATGTACAACTCGGCCTTTTATGAGCATTCCTATTTGGCAAAGACCATGGGGGTAGAATTGGTAGAAGGGCGAGATCTTTTCGTAGAAAACGATTTCGTTTATATGAAGACCATACGTGGCCCTGAAAGAGTAGATGTTATCTATAGAAGAATCGACGATGCCTTTATCGATCCACTGGAATTCAGGCCGGATTCCTCGCTCGGTGTTCCCGGACTATTTGCCGCATACAAAAAGGGAAACGTTACTTTGGCCAATGCCCCGGGTACTGGAGTAGCCGATGATAAGGCAGTGTACACCTATATGCCCGAAATCATCAAGTACTATTTGAAGGAGGAGCCCATTTTGAACAACGTACGCACTTTTCACTGCAGCCGACCCGACGAACTGAAATATGTGCTGGAACATATTTCAGAGCTGGTCATCAAACCTGTTGATGAAGCCGGTGGATATGGTATTTCCATAGGAAATAGACTGTCAAAAAAAGAACTCGACCAAGTACGGGAACAAGTGAAGGCCTCACCCAGAAAATACGTGGCTCAGCCGATTATGTCATTGTCAGTGCATCCGACCTATATCGATAGTAGCAGGTCGTTCGAACAACGGCACGTAGACCTCAGAACATTCACCGTCTTAGGAAAGGAGAAGGAGTTCGTTCTTAAAGGCGGATTGACCCGTGTGGCCTTGCAAAAAGGTAATCTAATCGTGAATTCATCCCAAGGAGGCGGCTCTAAGGATACATGGGTTCTTCAAAAATAATCAACTCATATGCTTGCAAGAGTAGCCAATAATCTATTTTGGATGGGACGCTATATAGAACGTTCCGAACACATCGCGCGCTATCTGAACGTCAACTATTTTTCTTCTTTGGATGCGCCGAACGCACTTTCACAAGATCGACAGTTTGTTCTGAGGTCTATGTTGTTCATGGTGGGCAATCCCGTTGAACAGGTTGAAGAGACTTTGGAAGAGCAAAAAGTATTGTACAGCATTGGGCTTGATCCGAACTTTCCCTCCTCCATTCTTAACAATGTCAAACAGGCCAGAGAAAATGCGAATAGCGCGAGAGACCTGATTTCAACCGAATTATATGAAGCCATCAATAAGTTCTATCACTTTGTGTTGAAATATGATCCGGGCTTATTTATGAAAAGCGGGCTGCATGATTTTACCATGAACGTAGCCGAGATGACGTCCGTACTAAGGGGTAAAATAAGGGGCACATTACTTCATGATAGTGTTTACGCCATTATTATGATGGGGGTCAACATCGAGCGGGCTACCCAAATCATTAGAATCATCAATACCAAATACAATGACGCTTTAAATGCACAAGGAAGTTATGGCGATAAATTCAGTAACAGTTTTGAATGGACTACCCTCTTGAAATGTGCCGAATCGTATGATATGATGCGTCGATTTTACAAAAAGACCCCTACAAGTATTTCGACCTTGGAATTTCTGATCTTGAATCCGAACTGCCCTCGATCCATTATGAACAGTCTGAATCAGGTCTATAACCATGTTAAAATCTTGGATCCGAGCCGAGCATATAACAAGAACACTACCGCTTTTCTAGTGGGTAAGGTACGTGCGGAATACGAATACAAGTTTATAGAGGAAATCGAGAAGGATATTCAAGCCTTTATTGAGCAGATTCTGAACAGTCTTCGGGAGATAAGCCAAAAAATGGAAAAGGAATTTTTCAACTATTAGATAAGGGACAATAGCGTACCTTAGCGCATGCCACTGGAATACGCGATTACATATAAGGCTGAAAACACCTATGAAAATTGGGTTAGCGATGCGCATTGGCAATTTTTAATAGTACCAGAGGAAAATAGCTCACAGGAGTTGATCAGTACTGATTTTACCAATTCACTCAACGCCATAAATGAACCATCTATAAATGGTTACGGTTTTCAAACCATACGGGTACATCCAAAAAAAAGCTTCAAGAACATCACGTTTGAAGCTACCAGTAAAGTCATCAAAAAAGAAGTGAATCCGTTTGATTTTTCACTATCCGATCATCATCATTCTATATATAGACATATTGAGTCCCTCGAGTTCAAAGTGGATTACGAATCTTTTTTAAGAAAAACTTACTTTACTACCATTCCGGAGAACGATTCAGGCCTTTTCCGTTTTGACAGATCCTTATCGATTTTCGAAA
The DNA here is from genome assembly GCF_047345415.1 of Maribacter corallii. Classification (NCBI taxonomy): domain Bacteria; kingdom Pseudomonadati; phylum Bacteroidota; class Flavobacteriia; order Flavobacteriales; family Flavobacteriaceae; genus Maribacter; species Maribacter corallii. The sequence continues at coordinate 260,173 of NZ_JBLFEP010000003.1, read as the reverse complement.
ATCTTCGGGCACTTAATCAATGGACTTACGACCATATTTTCTTTAAAACCGAAGTAACCGATGTGAACACCACCCTCTATGAGATCATTAAAAATCGTCACGGCGTTTGTCAAGATTTTACGCACCTATTTTGTGCCTTGGCCCGTCAAAACAATATTCCGGCCAGATATGTGTCAGGCTACCTCCATCAGGGCAATGGGTATTTTGGCGATTCACAAATGCACGCATGGGCAGAAGTCTTCATTCCCGAAATAGGATGGATGGGCTTCGATCCCACCAACAATCTTATTGCCAATGAGAATCACATCAAAGTCGCACATGGTAAGGACTATTTCGATTGTGCCCCTTTAAAAGGAGTTGTGTTCACCACTGGTTCGAATGAAACGAGACATTCGGTCATCGTTGCAGGTCAGCAACAGCAATAGGACCTATTCCGACCTTTCCTGAACAAGGCAATGTTTCAGCTGTTTCGCGCAAAAATTCAAAAAAAAGAGTAGTACTTTAGCGTAAAATTAGAGCAATGACAATTACGACCGATCATTATAAAGGTCTTCAAGATCGCCTAGGTGCGTTAAGGAGGTATCTTTGACATCGATGCCAAACTTATAGAGATTGAAAACGAGCAAGAGAAAACACTTGCTCCTGATTTTTGGGATAATGCCCAGGAAGCTCAAAAACAGATGCGATTCATTCAGTCGAAAAAACAATGGGTCGATGATTACAATAAGGCAAAGACCCTGGTGACCGATCTTGAAATCTTACTTGAGTTTCTTCAAGAGGGAGAGGTTTCAGAAGATGAATTGGCAGCACATCATGAAAAGACATTAGAGGCGATAGAGGCCCTTGAGTTCAAGAATATGCTTTCCGAAGAAGGTGACGAGCTGACTGCGGTACTTCAAATAACAGCCGGAGCTGGGGGGACCGAGAGTTGCGACTGGGCGTCTATGCTTATGCGAATGTATATGATGTGGGCCGAAAAAAGCGGTTTTAAGGTCAAAGAGCTGAATTATCAAGAAGGCGATGTGGCTGGTATCAAAACGGTAACATTGGAAATCGATGGGGATTTTGCTTTCGGTTGGTTGAAAGGTGAAAACGGTGTGCATCGATTAGTGCGTATTTCTCCCTTTGACAGCAACGCCAAAAGACACACGTCTTTTGCCTCCGTGTATGTATATCCACTTGTTGACGATTCCATAGAGATTGAAGTGAATCCTGCGGACATCGAGATTACAACGGCAAGGTCCAGTGGTGCAGGCGGCCAGAACGTCAATAAGGTTGAAACCAAGGTACAATTGGTACACAAACCTACGGGTATCCAGATTTCATGCTCAGATTCACGATCGCAACATGACAATAGGGCCACTGCCCTTAAGATGTTGAAATCGCAACTATATGAGATTGAGCTCCGCAAGAAAATGGAGGCCCGTCAAGAAATCGAGTCTTCAAAAATGAAAATCGAGTGGGGATCCCAAATTCGGAACTATGTCATGCACCCTTATAAATTGGTAAAGGACGTGCGGACAGCTGAGGAAACCGGAAATGTTGATGCTGTTATGGATGGCGACATCAACCGATTTTTAAAGGCCTATCTCATGGCAATGGGGCAAAAAGAAGAGGAAAATCAATAACAATTCCTGATGGCCGATAGCAGCTATGCGCTGTACAATCGGTCAGCAGCTTTCGAATGATAACCATATGATTAAAATATACCACAACCCCAGATGTAGAAAATCAAGGGAAGGACTTGCCGTATTGGAAGGGTCCGGGAAGGATTATGAGGTCGTCAAATACTTGGAAAATATTCCGACCAAAGCCGAATTAAGGAGCATATTAAACTGTTTAGGGCTGTCGCCCGAGAACCTTGTTCGTAAAAATGAGGCCATCTGGAAAGAGAATTATCGCAGCAGAATGCTGTCGGACGAGGAAATTCTCGATGCGATGATCTTGCACCCAAAACTGATCGAAAGACCTATCGTGGTGAACGGAAATAAAGCGGTCATCGGAAGACCTCCTGAACGCATTTCGGAACTACTCTAAATTTCTCCCCTCAAAAACAATGCATAATTTCTTCAATGACCATAAAATGGTACATTTGTTGCACCATCTTTTTAACAAAGATTTAACCATGTTCGGTTAAACCTTCATCTAATTTTGAAATCATAGTAAAATCATAATCCCATGAAAACCAGTATCAAATATCTCATCGCTTTTTTCATTGTTCTACTTACAGGAGCCGAAGTACAGGCGCAATACGGCTATGGCGGCGGCGGTTACGGATATGGTGGCTATGGTGGCGGATATGGAGCCAATCGTGGACGTGGTTTAGGTAGAGGTTATGGCAGTGCCATACCTCAAGCAGATACCCCTAAAGAAGCACCGAAACCTAAAACCGCGGCCGAAATCGTTGATGGTGAAATGCCGGCTATTGCCGAAACCTTGAATTTAGATGAATTTGAGACGGCCGTGCTGAGCACTACCCTCAAAAAATATGTTCAAGAACGAATCGAATTGCAGATTCTAAAACTGCCAGCCGACAAAATGCGGGAAGCATTCGATAAAATCACCGTACGCCAAGACGAGGACCTAAAAGCTGGCCTTCCATTGGAAAAGTATGAAGCGTTTGTTAAAATGCAGAAAGAAGGGGTAGCGAAAATGCAAAAGGAGCAAAAGAAAGCTGAGAAGAAAAGACAAAAGAAAAGGAAGAAATCCAAAGAATAATATGAAGAAACTGTTCTCCGTAACACTACTACTAGTTACCATCGCCGTAAACGCGCAACGACCACAAGGACAACGACAAGGAGAACGATCACCGATACGAATAACAGGGACGGTTCTAGATGAAGAGACCAGCCAACCACTTGAGTATGCTACCTTAGTACTGCAGAGTGTGCGCAATCCCGAAAAAATTACAGGGGGTATTACCGATACGACCGGGAAATTCGATGTAGAAACGCTTCCGGGTCGATACAATGTTAGAATCGAGTTCCTTTCCTATCGTACCTACCAATTACCTGAACAAACATTTCGCTCTTCCACAGATCTCGGCACGGTAACTTTGGCCCTTGATGTGGCCCAACTTGAAGGAGTTGAAGTAATTGCCGAAAAAACTACAGTCGAGATACGATTGGATAAAAAAATATACAATGTCGGCAAAGACCTTACCGTTAGCGGCGGCACCGTCAGTGATGTACTTGACAATGTACCTTCTGTTTCCGTTGATGTCGAAGGCAATGTGCAATTACGGGGCAATGATGATGTGCGCATCTTAATTGACGGAAAACCATCGGCCATTACAGGTTTGAACTCTACGGAAGCCCTGCAACAACTTCCTGCCGAATCCATTGAAAAGGTCGAAGTCATCACTTCTCCTTCAGCCAGATATGATGCTGAAGGCTCCGGAGGTATTATCAATATCATTTTGCGTCGAAGTAAGTTACAAGGTATGAACGGAGCAATCACGGCCAACCTAGGAGACCCTACTCGTTTGGGATTGAATGGCAATTTGAACTACCGCACCGGAGATATCAATATCTTCACCAATACCGGTTATAATTACCGAAACTCTCCAGGGAACACATTTAATGATACACAGTTTTTTGATCAAAACGGTGATTTCACCAATAGCCTAACAGAAAATGGGGAGCGTGAACGAATACGTAAAGGGGTCAACGCCAATTTCGGGGTAGAATGGTATGTCAATGAAACCGCATCGATTACGCAAAGCATTTTTATCAGGAATTCTGACAATTCAAGTGAAACAATCAACAACTTCTCTCAGCAAGATAGTGATCTGAACACAACTAACGGCTTCCGTTTCGATGCGGAAACCGAAGATGATAGAACCTTCCAATATTCATTTAATTATGACAAAAAGTTCAATGATTCAGGTCATAAGCTTACCTATGCCTTTCAATACGAAACCAGTGAGGAGGTAGAGGCTTCATTGATTCAGCAAAATGGTTTTGACAGTGAAACAGTACGTACCGCTGAGGATCAACGTCGCTTATTTCTACAGACCGACTATGTATTGCCTATTGGTGAGAACCATCAATTCGAAATGGGGTATCGAGGTGATTTCAATCGTCTGGAAACCGATTATGACGTTGCTTTTATTCAACCGACCATTGATGAATTGGGTATTACCAATCCGAGCAATGTGCTTGACTTTAAGGAAACCATTAATGCGGTATACACGCAGTTTGGAAGTAAAATCAAAAAGTTCAATTATCTAGCTGGTTTACGCTATGAGTCTACCAGACTCATTATCAATCAGATAGAAAGCAATGATTTGAATAGGAACAATTTTGATGGGTTCTTCCCTACGCTCAACCTAAACTATGAGTTTACCGAGAAACAAAGCGTATCACTCGGATACAACAGGCGTATCAGAAGGCCACGATCGTTCTTTTTAAATCCGTTTCCGTCACGCTCAAGCCCTACCAATTTGTTCCAAGGAAATCCGCTTTTGACACCTTCGTTTAGTAATCAGGTGGATTTTGGTTACCTCAATCGATTTGAGAAGTTGACGCTGAACACTTCTATATATTTTCAAAGGGCCACTGACGTCATAACCTTCATTACGGAGGATACCGGGGAAGACACCTTTTTCGATGGACAACAAGTCAGTATTTTAAGAAGAACTCCGGTTAATTTAGCAAAGAACGACCGCTATGGGTTTGAATTCACCACCAGTTATAGACCCACTAAAAACTGGAACATCAATGGTAACTTCAATATGTTCAACCTAATCACAAGAGGTGATTTCAACGGACAGAATTTTGATGCCGAAAATCTCAGTTGGTTTGTTAGACTGAATAACAAAATCACCCTTTTAAAGTCAATCGATTGGCAGACTCGATTTTTTTATCGCGGCCCAAGGGAAACCGCCCAGTCAAGATCTCAGGGAATCGCCTCTTTGAGTATGGCGTTTAGTAAAGACCTCTTTAAAGACAAAGCCTCTTTAGCACTGAATATCAATGATGTATTCAACAGCAGAAAACGTGTGACCGAAACCTTCACCCCGTTTTTTGAGAGCGACAGTGAATTTCAATTTCGAGTGCGTTCGATCAACCTATCGTTCACGTACCGTTTCAATCAGAAGAAAAAACGTAATGGAGACCGTCGTGGTGGTGGGGATGATGGCGAATTTGAGGAACAATGATAAAACGGAAGACCTAGCAAAAAAAAGGGAAGCTAAATGCTTCCCTTCTATTTTTATGCTTCACGCGCGGCTCTTTTTTTGTCGCGCCTTTCTTTTAACAACTCTCGAATATTTCCCACCAACCAATACGGTACTACAAACGTCAATAAAAAAATCATCAACCAAAAACCGATGGTCAAAATGGTCAAAAATGCTAAAAATCCTAAATATTGATCGAATTCGAACATAGACATCTATTTATACAGCACAAAGATACTTTGAAAACAATACATTCTGCAAATCAAATTTAAAAAAAGTCCCTATTTCTTGTTACGGTCTTTAAAATGCATCTCCAAACCGTTAAATTTGTACGAATCCAAAATCTCGACATATGGAATTTCGTATTGAAAAAGATACTATGGGCAATGTAGAAGTGCCCGCTGATAAATATTGGGGAGCCCAAACGGAGCGATCTAGAAATAATTTTAAAATCGGTCCTGCAGCATCGATGCCGATGGACGTGGTCTATGGGTTTGCCTATCTAAAGAAGGCAGCAGCTTTTACCAATTGTGAATTGGGCGTACTGACCGAGGAAAAAAGGGATTTGATCGCTGCGGTATGCGATGAGATTCTGGACGGAAAACACGATGATCAATTTCCTTTGGTCATCTGGCAAACCGGCTCTGGAACACAAAGCAATATGAATGTCAATGAGGTTATTGCCAACCGTGCCCATGAGATGGCCGGAAAGAAAATCGGAGAAGGTGAAAAAACCATTCAACCCAACGATGATGTCAACAAATCACAATCATCCAATGATACCTTCCCAACGGGCATGCATATTGCAGCTTACAAAAAATTGGTAGACACCACAATTCCGGGAATCACACAGTTAAGAAATACACTGGCCAAAAAATCGGAAGATTTCAAAGATGTCGTAAAAATAGGTCGTACACACCTTATGGATGCCACTCCCCTAACCTTGGGACAAGAGTTTTCGGGGTATGTATCACAACTAGATCATGGTCTTAAGGCATTACAGAACACTTTGGAACACTTGAGTGAACTGGCGCTAGGCGGTACCGCTGTCGGCACCGGATTAAATACTCCCGAAGGCTATGCTGTTTTAGTGGCCAAATATATCGCTGAATTTACAGGGCTTCCGTTCAAAACGGCCGAAAACAAATTTGAGGCATTGGCTGCTCATGACGCTATAGTAGAAAGCCATGGAGCGCTGAAACAGGTAGCAGTTTCCTTAAACAAAATCGCCAATGATATTCGAATGATGGCTTCCGGTCCCCGTTCAGGAATTGGTGAAATCAACATACCCGCAAATGAGCCGGGAAGTTCCATAATGCCCGGAAAGGTCAACCCTACGCAATGTGAAGCCCTTACTATGGTCTGCGCACAGGTGATGGGTAACGATGTAGCCGTCAGTATTGGCGGTACACAAGGGCATTATGAACTGAATGTGTTCAAACCCATGATGGCCTCGAACATCTTACAATCTGCAGAATTGATCGGTAATGCCTGTGTCAGCTTTGACCTAAATTGTGCTGCTGGTATTGAACCAAATCACGAGGTTATCAAGGAATTATTAAACAATTCCTTGATGTTGGTAACCGCTTTAAATACAAAAATCGGCTACTACAAAGCCGCTGAAATTGCAAATACGGCCCATAAGAACGGTACCACACTAAAAGAAGAGGCCATTAATTTAGGTTATGTTACTGCTGAAGAGTACGATGACTGGGTAAAACCTGAGGATATGGTGGGCAGCCTGAAATAATCGGTATCAGTCGCCTATTTATTGGTATTGGAAAATAAAAAAAGGGTCAATCTGAAAAGATTGACCCCTTTTTGGTAATGGATAGTGTTCCTTATTTCAATGCGAACTTAGAAGTTCCTAAAAGCTTAAGTCTGTCATCATATACATTCACCATGTAATTCCCTTTTTGGAAATCACCTGCAGGCTTGCTGATGTAGTCGCAAACATCCAATGACTTGTTCTCATAATAGAAGTTCGTTCCTTTGCTATATGTAACAGAAGCGCCGTCATCATTGGTCTTGCTGTAGCTTTCCCCTAGAACGTTACCTTGTGGATCAAGAATTTCCAAATAAAACTCCCTATCACCTGCATCAGCAATAACGTTATTGGCTACGGTAAAACAAATCTTGAATTTATCGGTAGATTTAGCACGGGAAGTAGATACTAATTTTCCACTCTTACGCTCTTTTACCGCATCAACATTAAATGTTGTCAGGTTCAAGGCCGAACCTTTCTCTACAACATCGGCCAACTGCGTGTTCTGTACAACCAAAGAGTCGTTAAAAACAGTTTGCTTTTCTAATTCGGTATACGTGCTATCACGCTGCATTGCGATCAAGGTGTTCGATTGCTTCAAAGAATCAACCTGCTTCAATAACTGCTCTCTCTCTGCAGTCAATACCCGTACTTGTCTTCTGTATCTTGAAAGTGAGGAAATATCAGCTTTCATAGACTTTACAGAATCGATGTATTTTGCAATGTTATCTCTGGCCGAAACCAATTCTTCATTAGTCGCATTGCTCTCCAAAATAGCTTTGTCATACTCCGACTTCAAACTATTTAAATCTTCAACCACTAAATTCTTTTCTTCAGTAAGGGCTACTTCATTCTTCTTTTTATCTTGATAAAGACTTACTGTGTAGATAATGACACCTAGAAGTACTACTCCAAGCAGGCCTGCCAATACCTTCAATCCGTTGTTACTTTTTGTTTCAGTCATAATGTAATAATTAATTAATCTCGTTAGATTACAATTGGTTTTTGTTTGTATCAGTCTATATACGGCTCAGTTTTGGTCTTGGATTTTTTGACCAAAAAAAATTAAATTCCACTATCGTCCAAACCGCTGTATAGCTTAACTTTATCGATGAAATGCAAAAGTAGTAAAATGCAAGTTAAGATCATTCCTTTCGATTCAAAACACGCTCAAGTGTTCAAAAAATTGAATCTAAATTGGTTAAAACGCTACTTCTATGTAGAGGAAAAGGACAAAAAACTATTGGAAAACTGTCAAGAATCGATTATCGATATTGGAGGATATATCTTTTTGGCAGCGGCTGAGGATACGGGTGAAATCGTCGGGTGTTTCTCGTTGATTCCGTTTGGCGAACGAACCTTTGAATTGGGAAAGATGGCCGTTGCCCCAGCATATCAGGGCCATCGAATTGGCCAACGGCTACTTTCGTTCGCAATCGAATTTGCCCTTGAAAAACGATGGGACGCCATCGTTCTTTATTCAAGTACAAAACTAGATACCGCCTTGCACGTGTATCGAAAATTCGGTTTTAAGGAGGTAGCTTTGGAAAAAAAACTACCTTATAAAAGAAGTGATATAAAAATGATGTTGACGCTAACTTGAAAGCACTCACAAAAACCCAGTACGACCCGAACAAGGTCTAAAACCATGAGTATGATGATAAAGCTACAAATTTTAACGAAAGAACTATTCCTGTTTTCAATAGGATGCTGCCTTCTACTAGGATGCAAAGACAAAACAGCGAAACAACCGGAAAGCTCGGCAAAAACCGAAATTGAAGTGAAGCAACCCGAAACCAAGCATTCTGAACTAAAGATCATACCTATTTCCCATGCCACGACCGTTTTGGAGTGGAAAGACATCACCATTTATATAGACCCCGTGGGAGGCGCAGAGGCTTTTGCCGAGCAAAGACCACCAGACTTGATTCTCATCACAGATGTGCACGGAGACCATCTTAGCATTGAAACCTTAGAGGCTTTGGACACCAAGAAGGCTAAAATTTTGGTTCCGCAGGCCGTAGCCGATATGATTCCCGATAACTTTACTCCACAATTAGATGTGCTTCAGAATGGAGATACAAAAGAACGTTATGACATTATGATTGAAGCAATACCGATGTATAACCTACGCGAAGAAGCCTTGAAGTTTCATGAAAAAGGTCGTGGTAACGGTTATGTACTACAAATTGAAGACGAGCGGCTGTATTTTTCAGGAGATACCGAGGACATTCCCGAAATGAGGGCCTTAAAAAATATAGATAAAGCATTTATCTGTATGAACCTACCTTATACCATGACTCCTGAAAGTGCGGCCAGCGCCGTTTTGGAATTCAAACCAAAAGAGGTGTACCCCTATCATTATAGAGGACGACCCGATGTGAGTGACGTAGCCCAGTTCAAAGAACTGGTGCAATCTCAAGATACCACTATACAAGTGATACAATTGGACTGGTATCCTGAAGAAGCCTACTAACCGAAACCGATCGTGTATTCCTATAAAATGATTGCATCTAATAAACGTAAATTAAAATAGTGCCCATGAAAACTAAATCGAAATGGTTTGTTCTCTATTTCTTCGCATTGACTCTTTCGAGTTGTAATACAATGGAAAAAGAAGTAGAAAAAAAGAAAGAGACGGCAGAGTTCAAAGTACCCGTTGACTATTACAAATTGGACAATGGTCTCAAAGTCATACTGTCACAAGATAAAACCGCACCTACGGTCATTGTGGCTGTTTACTATAACATCGGTTTCAGAATAGAGCCAAAAGACCGCACTGGTTTTGCACATCTTTTTGAACACATGATGTTTCAAGGTTCGAAGAATCTTCCAAAAGGGGAATTCGATAAACTAACCACTTCAAATGGAGGGGTCAACAATGGCTCAACACGTTTTGACTTTACCAATTATTTTGAAATCATTCCGTCACATACGTTAGAACCAATACTTTGGGCGGAAGCCGATCGTATGAAGGGACTCAACATTGACCAAGCCAGCTTGACCAATCAACAAGGAGTCGTGAAAAACGAAGTGAAAGTAAATGTATTGAACCAACCTTATGGCGGGTTTCCATGGTTGGATATGCCGCAATATGCAAATACGAACTGGTACAATTCCCATAATTTTTATGGCGATTTAGCCGATTTGGATGCGGCCAACCTAGAAGATGTTCAAGCATTCTTCGATACATACTATGCTCCGAACAATGCGGCGCTATCCATAGTAGGGGATTTTGAAATTGAGGAAGCTAAAACGTGGATTCAAAATTACTTTAGCGCTATTCCAGCTGCAGAAATTCCCGATCAACCGGATATTTCTGAGCCAAAACAAGAAGAACAGAAAGAATTCGTCAAAAACGATTCTTTGGCAAATAAACCGGCTATTGCCCTAGCCTACCATATGCCGGAACGAAATACCCCTGAATACTATGCCATGGGTCTCTTGGACCAAATCTTGATTCAAGGGGATAACAGCCTTTTGGCTCAAAAACTAGAAAAAGAAAAAGGATATACCGCGGATGTCAGCGGTGGTATTAACTATTTAGGGAATATGTTCAATTACAAAGGTCCGATGATTTGGATGTATGATCTGACTTACGATACGGAGACCTCAAGAGCGGACGTATTAAATTCAATAGATGAAGTGATGAACAATCTGAAATCAAACATAAGCCAAGAAACGGTAGACCAAGCTATCGTAAAGCTTCGTTCTCAGCTTTACGATGATATTGGAGGCACCTTTGGTTTAGGTAGAGCGGACTTATTATGCACTTTTGCATTATTTGATGACAATCCTGAACGTATCAACTCCCTAGAAGATGAATTCAAAAAAGTAACCCCTGAACTCATTAAAAAAACGATAGACGCTTATCTCATACCCAAAAACCGAACCATTCTAACGGTAAACCCATTATTAGCAGCTAACGAAAAAACTCAGTCCTAATGAAAACAATAACACGATATCTTCTAATCTGCTTTACTTTCTTTTCCCTAACGGCTCAAGAAAGGGAAAAACCACCCAAAAGTGGAGCTCCAAAAAACTTCACATTGCCAAAAAAAGAGGTGGTACAACTCGATAACGGCCTTACGTTGGTAATGGTTCCCTACGGCTCCATTCCCAAAGCCACTATTCGCTTTAGTATTAAAACAGGGAATATCAATGAGCAAGAAGATCAAATTTGGTTAGGTGATTTACTCGCAGAAATGATGAAAGAAGGAAGCACCACCAAAAATGCAAAACAGGTGGCAGATGAAATGGCCGGAATGGGAGGCAATCTAAATATAGCGTTCGGACTACACACTGCATCTATAAGCAGCTCAGTGCTTTACGAATTCGCTCCGGATGCCATAAAGCTCATGGCCGACCTGCTTAAGAACCCTAAATTTCCGATTGATGAATTGGACAGACTGAAAGCTGATATGAAGCGTGACTTATCAGTACGCCTATCCAGACCAAGGTCTCAGGCCGTGCGTGATTTTTATTCACAATTGTATCCGAATCACCCCTATGGCAGATTGTTTCCTTCAGATGCGATGATCGATTCATATACCATTGAAGATATCAGACAGTTTTATAATGACCAATTTGGAGGCCTACGAACTACAGTATATGTAGTGGGCAACTTCAATGGTGATGCGGTTCGGGAAGCCGTAGAAAAGGTTCTTTCCGATTGGCGCGAAGGCAAGCCATCCGATTTTAGCAATGCAAAACCGGTAGTCTCCAATGGAGTCAAGATCATTGATCGACCAGGTGCACCGCAGTCGACGATATATTACGGACTGCCGGTAGTTGGACCCGAACATGAAGATTTTATAGCTCTAGACGTTATGAATTCTATTCTAGGAGGTTCTTTTACCTCGAGAATCACTACGAACATTAGGGAAGATAAGGGCTATACCTATTCACCCTTTAGTAATTTGGACACCAAATACAAAAGTGGTATTTGGTACGAAGCAGCGGACGTGACCACCGAACATACGGGCGCTTCTTTGGAAGAAATACAAAAGGAAATACGGAAACTTCAAGATGAGACTCCCACACAAGAAGAAATGGACGGAATTATCAACTATGAATCTGGAATCTATGTGCTTCAAAACTCCACGCCCAACGGTATTATCGGTCAAATGGTCTTTTTGGATACCCATGATTTAGACGACTCGTTTTTGACCGATAAGGTGGCCAACATGCATGCCATAACACCTGAAAAAGTTCAAGAAATGACAAGGAAATATATCAGACCGGAAAACATGACCCTAATTGTTGTGGGAGACCGAGAGAAAATCGAGCGTCAAATTCCGAAACCCATAAAGCAGCCCTTAAAACAATAAAACTGTTAAGCAAAAACTCCCGTCAACAACGGGAGTTTTTTAATTATCGGATCAATTTCTTGTATTTGATTCGTTTCGGAATCAAATCGCCACCTAAGCGTTTCTTTTTATTCTCCTCATAGTCGGAGAAAGAACCTTCAAAGAAATACACTTGAGAGTCACCCTCAAACGAAAGGATATGAGTACAAATACGATCCAAGAACCAGCGATCATGCGATATGACAACGGCACAACCCGCGAAATTCTCGAGCCCTTCTTCAAGCGCCCTTAACGTATTGACATCCAGGTCATTGGTAGGCTCATCCAATAGTAGTACGTTGCCTTCTTCCTTTAGCGTCATGGCCAAATGCAGGCGATTTCGTTCTCCACCGGATAGCATACTGACCTTTTTATTCTGTTCACTACCCGAAAAATTGAACCTACTTAAATAGGCCCGTGAATTCACTTGCCTGCCCCCCATCATGACCAATTCTTGCTCATCACTGAAGTTTTGCCAAATGGTCTTTTCGGGGTCAATGTTGGAATGGCTCTGGTCTACATAGGCAATTTTAGTGGTGTCCCCTACTAAGAACTCTCCTTTGTCAGGACTTTCCTCACCCATGATCATTCTAAATATAGTGGTTTTACCAGCACCATTCGGACCAATAACACCGACGATTCCAGCCTGGGGCAAAGTGAAATTCAAATCTTCATACAGTAATTTATCCCCATACGCCTTACTTACGCCCTTTGCTTCGATAACGTTGGTGCCCAAGCGCGGTCCATTCGGAATATAGATTTCCAATTTCTCGTCCAATTGTTTTTGATCTTGGCTCATGAGCTTATCATAGTTCTTCAGACGTGCTTTTTGTTTTGTCTGCCTCCCTTTTGCTCCCTGTCTTACCCATTCAAGCTCCCGCTCCAATGTTTTTTGGCGCTTCGAGGCGGATTTGCTCTCTTGGGCCAAACGTTTTGATTTTTGATCTAACCAGCTAGAATAGTTTCCTTTCCACGGAATACCTTCTCCCCTGTCCAGCTCCAATATCCACCCGGCAACATTGTCTAAGAAGTAACGATCGTGGGTAACAGCGATCACCGTACCCTTATATTGTGCTAGATGGTGTTCCAACCAATGTACTGATTCCGCATCTAAATGGTTGGTCGGTTCATCTAAGAGCAAAATTTCCGGTTCTTGTAAGAGCAACCGACACAACGCTACACGTCTTCGTTCCCCGCCGGATAGTACACCGATCTTCTTATCAGAATCGGGCGTGCGCAGGGCGTCCATCGCTATTTCAAGTTTGGTGTCCAGTTCCCAAGCATTCGAAGCATCTATCTTGTCTTGCAAATCGGCCTGCTTGTCCATCAACTTTTGCATCTTATCGGCGTCCTCATATACCTCAGGTAGGCCGAACATGTCATTTATCTTGTTGTATTCGTCCAAAATGGCCACTGTTTCGGCAACACCTTCCTTGACCACTTCAAGTACGGTTTTTTCCTCATCTAATTGCGGTTCCTGTTCTAAATAACCCACAGCATACCCAGGTGAAAAAACGACATCCCCCTGATAGTTTTTGTCGACCCCTGCAATGATCTTGAGCAAGGTTGATTTTCCTGATCCGTTTAAACCCAAAATACCGATTTTGGCCCCATAGAAAAAACTCAGGTAAATATTCTTGAGCACCGGTGTATTGGCGGTCTTAAAAGTTTTGGTCACCCCGGACATGGAGAAAATGACCTTCTTATCGTCAGACATTCAAATTAAATTTATTAGTTGTTGAAAATAGAAATGGGATGTGGTCTTAGACCCTACCTTTCAAGGCGTTGAATACCCAGGCAACGGCAAAAAAGCCGATACCTACGGCAGCAAATCCCCATCCGGCGACATCATCGTACCGGAAAGCGCCCAGTGCGATTAATGAAAGTCCTACGATTATCATGATAAAAGTGGCCCATGCCAAGACGGTATTCTTATTCATTCCCATAGTTGTGTTTCGTTTGGTGGTAATTCCAAATATCGTAAAAAATCAAGGAACTATCCCTTTAGAAAATGACTTTATTCTTCGAAAGGAAAAGTTATGCCGGTTTCCTTTCGTACCGCATCAAGTAGCGCCACCAAATCTTGGCTGTTCTGAAGACTCCATCGATCGCTTTCTTTCTTTCCTGCTCTCAGACATTCCTGAACCTCTTCTATTTCATGGCTATACCCCTTACCGACCGTGGGTAGGTCAACATGCGTTAATTCATTTTCCTTTTCCAAGGAATAGCCTTGTGCCTCGTGCCATCTTGGATGCAGGAAGAGGGTTCCTTCTTGACCGGAAATTTCAGCTTTCATTTCACTTTTTGAGGTCAGACCACTGTACAACAGGGCTTGCCCATTCTGATACTCGAAAAGCATTGAAGTCTGCATTTCAACCCCGGTGGTATGAAATCTTGAACTCGCCTTAATGTGCTTAGGCATACCAAAGAAAAGATATGATAGAAAAATAGGATAAATGCCTATATCCAAAAGAGACCCACCTGCCAGATCGGGGTTTAATAACCTTCCCTTCTCATCCCGATCCAAGGCATAAAATCCGAAATCGGCGTAGAGATATTCCAGCTTTCCTATAACACCTTCTTCAATGAGTTGTTTTACCTTTCGAATTGCCGGATTGAAACGGCTCCATAAGGCTTCCATTAAAAACACATCGCCTTCCTTGGCAGCGCTGACCATACGGTCAACCTCTTGCTTGTTGATTCCCATCGGTTTTTCACAGAGTACAGCTTTTTTATGGCGTAACGCCTGCAGGGTCAATTCACAATGCGAGGTATGTGGTGTAGCGATATAGAGTACATCTACCACATCGGACTCGAATAGTTCTTGATAGGAACCATAAACGTGCGCTGCCCCGTACTCCGCGGCAAAGGAACTCGCCCTATCAAAATTTCTGGAGGCAACCGCGGTCAAGCGGCCACCGTTGACCATTCTGAGATTTTTGGCAAAACTATGTGCTATATTTCCGGGCCCTACAATACCCCATCTAATTTCATCTTTCATTTTGGTAATCTTGAGTTTTTACCAAATGTAATCAAATTCTCTTCTTATCTTTATTCCGTACAAAACTACGGGAATGGATATCAAATTCAACAAGAACGAAGACCACAATAAAATGCTCGTTTCGGAGCTCAAAAAACGACTCGCCAAAGTGAAATTGGGAGGTGGTCAATCCCGAATCGACAAGCAGCATAAACTGGGCAAATTGACCGCAAGGGAACGAATTTCATATCTATTGGATGCTGATCAAAAGAGTATTGAAATCGGGGCATTTGTGGGTGATGGAATGTATGAAGAGCACGGGGGATGTCCTTCTGGAGGGGTTGTCGTCAAAATTGGCCATGTCAAAGGAAAGCAATGTGTTGTTGTGGCCAACGATGCCACGGTAAAGGCAGGCGCTTGGTTTCCCATAACCGCCAAAAAAAATCTTCGTGCCCAAGAAATCGCTATAGAAAATCGACTTCCGATCATCTATCTTGTAGATAGTGCCGGAGTATTTCTGCCCATGCAGGATGAGATTTTTCCGGACAAGGAACATTTTGGACGGATTTTCAGGAATAATGCCATCATGAGCAGTATGGGCATTACTCAAATTTCCGCCGTTATGGGAAGCTGTGTTGCGGGAGGAGCCTATTTGCCCATCATGAGTGATGAAGCCTTGATTGTCGATAAAACCGGAAGTATATTTCTCGCAGGAAGTTATCTCGTCAAAGCGGCCATTGGTGAAACCATAGATAATGAAACTTTAGGTGGGGCCACCACGCATTGTGAAATAAGTGGAGTTACCGATTATAAAGCCAAAGATGACAGAGCCGCATTGGATACTATCAAGAACATTATTGACAAAATCGGTGAATATGACAAAGCGGGATATAACCGAACCAAAGCGAAACCGCCGAAATCAGAGGCTCAAGAACTTTATGGACTCTTACCACATTCAAGGGCAGAACAATACGATATGCGTGACATTATCGCCCGACTTGTAGACGACTCGGATTTTGAGGAATACAAAGAGGGCTATGGCAAAACCATATTGACGGGATATGCCCGAATTGACGGTTGGGCGATCGGTATTGTCGCCAACCAGCGCAAGGTGGTAAAGAATGCTAAGGGCGAAATGCAATTCGGGGGCGTCATCTATTCCGATTCGGCGGATAAGGCGACCCGCTTTATTGCCAATTGTAATCAAAAGAAGATTCCCTTGGTATTTTTACAGGATGTAACCGGGTTTATGGTCGGAAGCAAAAGTGAACATGGGGGCATTATTAAAGACGGCGCCAAAATGGTCAATGCCGTAAGTAATTCCGTTGTACCTAAATTCACAGTGGTCATCGGAAACAGTTATGGAGCCGGTAATTATGCGATGTGCGGCAAAGCCTACGACCCACGATTGATCGTTGCCTGGCCTAGTGCCAATTTGGCGGTTATGAGTGGTAATTCTGCGGCCAAGGTCCTATTGCAAATAGAAAAGGCCTCGCTGAAAAAGAAAGGGGAAGTTATCACGCCAGAAAAAGAGGCCGCACTGTTTGACAAGATCAAAAATCGGTACGACAACCAAGTATCTCCATATTATGCGGCTTCGCGACTGTGGACGGATGCCATCATCGAACCGACAGATACCCGTAAATGGATTTCAATGGGTATCGAAGCTGCAAATCATGCACCCATTGAAAAGCAATTCAATATGGGGGTGTTACAGGTTTAATGGTATTCATTCTCGAATCAAGTTAATATTGATACTATTTTTTTCAAGCAACTTAATGGTCATTTTTTTGTACCCTTTGGCCTCGAAACTGATGATGTCATCTTTCTCCCCAAGAATTTGATATCTGCCTTTTTCATTGGAATAGGTTTCCTGGTTGGTAGTGAGGTTTGTCACCTTAATATTATTCAAAGGTCTTCTTGCGAAAAAGATGAATCCTGATATATTCTGTTTTGATTTTTGTGCTTTGACTACTTTGCTCTCGGCTTTCTTTTTATCTGAGAAATACGTGGTATTCAGATGGTAGGCCATTGCGGATTGGGGCATGACCTCCCATTTGCCCAAGCTGGCGGATTTGCGAAGCGAATAAGTACCCTTTTCTGATGAGGCCTTCAAAATAAGCCCAATAGGCTTCTCACCATAGACCTTAAGCAGTTCCAAACTCACAATGAAATCATCCTTCACATAAATCGAATAGGGTTCTAGATCAACAATCGCTAATTTTGTTTGAGGGTAAATCGTATGTAAAATATTTGAATTTGTACTGTTTAGGTTCTTACCCGGATTGTCTTTTGATTTTCCAAGGTCATATAGGTTCACCCGTATCAAAACACTATCGGAAGGATTTGAGTACACCTCGAAAAAAAGTGTATTCAATTTCCGCACCCCTTTTTTGACTTTGATTTTGGTCGCCAACTCCCCGCCCAATGCAATATTATCTTTCCAATACCCATACGTGCTTTCACCATAATTCTGGTATCCCACAATATCGTTTACTTTGAAGCCCCCTTTATTCGTTACCACTACTTCGTTCAGTTCTACATTTTTAGGCTCCATTGGAATTTCAGGGTAGTCATTATAGACGAACCGCAAATCTGAAATCGTTTTCTTTATGGTTTTATATCCCATTGAGGAAAATTGAACAATGTCGGTAGTGGTAAGCTGTGCTTGATTAATGGGAAGATGAAAAATACCTTCCTCATCAGATACCGTACCTATACCTTTCCCGAATATTCCAATATTCACATAAGGCAAGGGTTCCTTGGTATCTGCGTCAACTACTTTACCCTTATAATCTTGTTGGCCAAGGCAAAGAAAAGAAATTAGGCCTACGATGATATTGACAAAAACTCTCATGGTTCTTTAGTTGGATAGTACTGCCTTTGAATTTATTACAGAAAACAGTTTATGGTTTATACGCTGTGTGTTTAGTTTAGGAAGCCAGATTCCCTCTAAACTCAATTGGTTGTAATACCACCTGAATTGAATACTTCAAACAATTTTTGATTGACGTTCTTGAGTCCCAATCGATACACCTTTACCTCTTTTCGCTGTGAAATGGTTCCATAATTATAGTATATCGTGGTTTTCAGGTATACCGGTTCGAGCCGTTTATTCCCTTTATAAATGACATTCACTTGCCATTTTCCGGGTAAGGAGCCGTCCATCAAAAACTCTTCGCAGGAATAACCGGTCAGCTTTTCTTCATCTATTCGTTCGAAATCGGCCAAGGTCGTATGCTCCCAATTGTGAAAATGCTTTTGTGGATTCACGAACTGTAGGTCAAATTCCGCCTCGGAATCGTTCCATTCAAAAATCATTCGTGTACCATCAAATTCCGAAAACCGCTCCTCACGTTCGGTAAGCAAGCGCTTCGCCATCATATGGTCAGTTTCTAAAACCATCAGATTGTCAGATTCCCGTTCAATGATGGTGTTTATGGCAGTGGAATCGGAAATATTCAGAAGCTCTTCATCTCTTAAATATTGATATCGTGCATAGATTCTTGCTGCCTTATTGAAATCACCAACTGACCGATAACTATTGGCTAAGTCACGGTAAGACTGCGCATAGTTCGGTCTCAGAACGAACACCTGCTCATAGATATCGTTCGCAGTTTTCAGATCATCGTGCCCCTCAAAATAATAAGCCCATGATTTTAAGAACATTGCGTTATTTTGAACTTTTTTCAAGGCTTCATCGGCAATCCTTTTGGCGTATTTGCGATGCCCCTTTTCCATAAAAAAGTTGTAGGAGTCAATAAAATAATATGGAGAGTTTCGATAGCTTTCAGCATACCTTTCAAAAACCCTTTCGGCCGTCTCAATCGTTTTGCACTTAAACAGTTCACGTAAGTATATGGGACTAGCCTGCTCAAGTGAACTCACTCCCAGTGCATCATCTTTAAAAATATTATGACGCAGTTTGGCCCTGTCATAAGGTCGGTCACTCCCCTCCTCTCGGGCCCCATGACGTCCTGACTTCGTGTTTATGAATATGACTCCACCCGCAGCCATTGAACCGTATCGCCATGCCGCTTGAAGTCCACTGAGAAAACCTATTCGTTCAACATTATTGATATCTATCCAAGTTGGTGCATCTGTAAATACCATTCCATCCACCTCGAACATCGCCGATCGCCCCCTTCCAGCACTTTTGGAAAGGCCTCGTCTTGAAATTCCGGTTTCTGGATCGGTAAAGATATTTAAACTCATACCGGGAAGTTGATTTTGAATGGCCGATAAAATATCGACTGCGGCATTGTTCAGTTCACTACCGTCAATAACTTGAAGGCGATAGGCCGCTGTTGATGCGCTCAAATAGCCAAAAGAAGTGTTGATAATATTCTTATCAATGGCATAATCGATCTCTAGATCACGCTGTGTTTTTCGTTTTGACCTGGTCACAACAACTTCATCTAATTTCTCTATTTTCGGCCATAATACCACATTTAGAATGCGCGTAACATCTTCTACTCGAATGTGCACGGTTTTCATTCCTACATAAGAGAATTCAATAAGGTCACCTGCTATGGCCTGTATCTCATATTTGCCATTTGCATCGGTGGAAGTTCCCTCATCACTACCCGAGAGTGTCACATTAACTCCCGAAATAGGCACGGTACCATCTGTAATCGTACCCCAAATGGCTTGGTGTTTCTCTTGTGCGTTTGTGGTGAAAGCAGCAATAAAGAGCAGTAAGATTAGTAACCTATCCATGCTTCTCTAATACGTAGTTATTCTCCCAGAATTGACCACATTGAATAACTTATAATTCGAGTCCTTTAGGGAGAGTCGATATACTTTCACTTCTTTTCGCTGCGAATTCAATCCATAGTTGAAATAGGTCGTCACCTTCAAGTAGGTTGGTTCCAGTTTTTTGTTTCCTTTATAATCGATGTTTATTTGCCAGCTACCTGCCAAGGAGCCATCCATTAAGAACTCTTCAGCCGAATAGCCCTTCAATTTTTCATCCATAAGACGGTCTGCATTGGCTACCATAGTATGTTTCCAAGTATAATAGCGCTTTTCAGGGTTTACGAACTGTAATTCGAATTCCGCCTCACTATCATTCCATTCAACAAGAATACGCGTACCATTGAAATCAGCATACTTCGCACCGCTACGCTCAGGTTGCTTACCATCGATTATCGTATCGCCATCAAGTCTAAAAAGGTTTTCGGAGTCACGATCCATAATGGAGCCTAACCCTAAACTATCCGATTGGAGAAAGTCTTCATCGACCAAATAGTTGTACCGCGCATACATCGCTGCGGCCTTTTTATATTTTTTAACATCGCGATAGCTTTCCGCTAAATCTCGATATGATTGAGCATAATTGGGTCGTAATATGAATACCTGTTCATAGAGGTCTTTCGCTTCCTCGCTTTTACCATTCGTTTCCGCATGATAGGCCAAAGCCTTGAGATAGACGGCATTGTCTTCAAAAAGTTTGGTGTTCTTTCTTAGGATTTGAGCTGCAAATTCATCCGCTCCTATTTTCATAAAATGAGCGTACGAATCGATAAAAAAATACGGAGAACTATAATACTTGCCCAAGTTGGCCTCAAAAACCGTCTTGGCTGCTTCGACTGTGGCACTTGTCTTATAGGCAGTGAGATAGGTAGATTCATTTTTTGAAAGTTCCTCTGCCGATAACAAGTCCCCATCAAAAATATTATTGCGCAAGCGCGCGCGATCCACAAATTTGTTCATTTCCGGGCTTCCATTGACGGTATTGATTACGATAACACCGCCCGCACCGAAATTTCCGTATCTCGCTACCATGGCCAAGCCAGGAAAAATAGCGATACGCTTCATTGCCTGCACCGGTAGCCATACTGGGGCGGAATCGAACAATTGTCCATCCACGTCGAACACAAATCCCCGGCCTGCAGTCAGGGAGCTAAATCTTCTTGATGTCACAGCGCCCCCATTCGTACAATCCCCATTTACCTGAACTCCAGGAAATCTTCCTTGTAACAAATCAAGAATGCACAATCGGACGGAACTTATATCTTCCTCCTGCATCATCCAGACCTGACCCGGTGCCTTGTCGGCATCCATATACCCCCATGCGGTCTTGATAATTTTTTCATTTATTGGATAATCCGCCTCTAGATCCTTTTGAGACCGCCTTTTACTTGCCTCCAATACCACTTCATCCAACTCCGTAATTTCAGGTAGCATTGTAATATTTAAAATACGGGTCACATCCTCCACCACGATTTTCATATCACGTAAACTCGAATACGAGAATGTGATGATATCTCCTTGATAGGCCTTTATTTCATAGCTACCATCTATTTTAGATTTGAATACCGTTTCAGATCCAGAAACTCGAATATCCGCATTGACTACAGGTCCGTCAAGATAGACGATCTTGCCTTTGATGATTTTTTGATTTTCTTGGGCGTAGGTATAGGTAAAGGAGATAAGGGCAGCGAAGGTGAAGAGTAGTCTTTTCATATTACAACGTATTAGTTTTAAGAATTCTCAAAAAATTAACAATAACCTTGCCAATTAATCAATCATATGTGAAATATTAACAAAAAATAGATGTTTAAGGCACAATAACTCGAAATATCCTCAAAATCGTATGATTGTGACCGCATGCATTACAATTTGCCTCCTACCGAAAGGGAGAACAGTTCATGCTGCTTATTTCGTAGCCCCAGTCGAAACACTTTAGTTTCCTTTCGTTGTGATTTCAGACCGTAGTTGAAATAAGTGGTCACCTTGAGATAGGTGGGCTCCAATTTCTTGTTGCCCAAATAGTTGATATTGACCTGCCATTTGCCTGCTAAAGAACCATCGATTAAAAACTCCTCTGCCGAATAGCCTTTCAATTTTTCGTCCATAATACGGGAGGAATTGGCCATAGAGGTATGCTTCCATGTATGGTAATGCTTTTCCGGGTTCACGAACTGTAGCTCAAATTCCGCTTCACTATCGTTCCATTCGAACAACAATCGCGTTCCATCGAATTCCGTGTACTTTGCCAGTCTCTTTTTCGTCTTGCCTCCCTCGAAAACCTGATCTCCCTCCAAAGCCAACAAATTCTCTGCGTCCCTTTCAATAATTGGTCCTAGTCCGACACTATCCGCTTGAAGAAAACCCTCATCGACTAGGTAATTGTACCTTGCATACATTGCGGCCGCTTTTTTATAGTTTTTATTATTGCGGTAAGCCTCCGCCAAATCGCGATAGGATTGCGCATAATTAGGTCGTAATATGAACACTTGCTCATAAACATCGGTGGATGTCTTTATGTCTCTACTCGCCTCGGCATAATATGCCAACGCCTTCAAATACACCGCGTTTTTATCGACCAGCGGTACGTTTTTATCCAAAATATCGGTTGCGAATTTTTCTTCTCCCTCATTCATAAAAAAAGCATAGGAATCGATAAAGAAATGTGGCGAATTGTAGTATTTTTTATAGTTATTCTCATAGACGATTTTTGCTTGCTCCGCCGTGGCACTTGCCTCATAATCCAAAAGATAGGTCGGTGCATTTTTGGAAATCTCGTTTTTGGATAGCGCTCCGCCCTTATAGATATTGTTTCTAAGGCGCGCACGGTCCAATACCTTGCCTGATTTTGACCCTAAAACCCCATTGACCGTATTGATAACCACTACCCCTCCATCTCCTGCGGATCCATAGGTAGCCGTTGTTGCCAAGTTTTGAAGAATCGCTATTCGCTTTATGGAATTCACATCGACCCAAACGGGTGCACTCGGAGGTCCATTTGGACCACTACCCGTAAAAATCTGTCCATCGATATCCCAAACCATGGGGCCCTGACGTATACCTCTGGAAAGATAAAGCTCTCCCCCTCTGTTGCAATCCCCATCAACCAGAATGCCCGGAAATTGACCACGTACCAAATCAAGTATGCAAAGTGTCACCGGATTGATTTCGTCCTCATTCATCAAACGAATTTGACCGGCCGCCCGATCGGCGTCTAAATAACCGAAGGCCGTTCTAATAATGTTTTTGTTGATGTCATAATCTTCTTGCATATCACGTTGACTACGACGCTTGCTGGCTTCTACGACCACTTCGTCAAGCGCTGTAACATCTGGTGACATCGTGATATTCAATATACGGGTCACATCTTCCACTACCACTTCTACATCGCGAAGACTCGGGTATGAAAAGGTAATGATATCACCTTGGTAGGCCTGAATTTCGTAGGCTCCATCCGCATCGGATTTCCAAATCACATCGGAACCTGAAACCTTGATATCGGCATTGGCGGTTGGGCCGTCGAGATAGGTGATTTTCCCTTTAATGGTTTTTATGTTTTCTTGAGCGTAGGTGGTAGTACAAAGAAATAGGACGGTCAAGGAGATAAGAATTCTTTTCATAGCAATGTCTTTAAAAATGTTAAAACCTATTTTTGGGATATCAATAATCTTGCCATTATCTTCAAGTCTTTGAATATTGAAAGAAATTCTTTAACAAATTTAGGAAGGGGGCAATTTTAAACGTGATTGTATCGGAATGGAAACTATAAAGCCTCGCTTAAACCGAATGTTTTAAGCGAGGCTTTCCTTATTTTTTAGGTACTTGACCAAAAGTCAATTATTGAAAGCCAATTTCGACCCGACCGATATCGCGAACAGTTCGTGCGGAGTATTTTTCAATGATAGCTTGAACACCTTGGTTTCCTTGCGTTGTGCGAACGTTCCATAATTGTAATATACCGTAGCCTTCAAATAGGTCGGCGTTAGGCTTTTGTTTCCTAAATACTTAATATTCACTTTCCACGAACCGGGTAGCGAGCTATCGATCAAATATTCCACAGAACTATAGCCGAATTCCTTTTCTTGGGCAATCCTATCGGCATTGTCGGCCAGACTATGCTTTAGCATAAAATATTGCTTTTCCGGGTTGACAAATTGTAAGTCGAACTCCGCCTCACTATCGTTCCATTCAAAAACCAAACGGGTTCCATCAAAGTCTTCTTCGGCTACATATAAGTCACTGGCCTGTGTACCTTTGACGATATTGTTCTTTTCCAAAAGCAGAAAGTTGTTGTATTCCCGTTCGAAAAGATTGGCGAATTCCGTGGAATCGCTCTTTAAAATCCCTTCTTGCAATAAATAGGAGTATCGGGTATAGATGGAAGCGGCCTGTTTCGTCTTCCCAACATCGCGATAACTATTGGCCAAGTCAAGATACGATTGTAGATAGTCTGGACGTAAACGCAAAACTTCCTTGTAATGGGTATTGGCTTGTTCATAGTCTCCCATGGCCTCTAACTGATAGGCTAATGCCTTCAATAAAACGGGATTGTTCTCGAACTGACCGGCCGCGTTGGCCAAAATACCATCTGCGAAATCGGAAGCGCGCCAGCGTTCGGTGAAATACTTTTGCATATCAAGGGCGAAATATGGGTATGCACTGTAAGCTGGGCGATACTCTTCATAAATCTTTTTAGCATCTTCTAGCGATTGGCTCGCCCTTATCGCTGTCAAATACACGGGCGCATTTCTCTTTAAATCGTTTTGTGAAATCAGATTGTCCGTAGCAAAATTGTTACGCAATCTTGCACGATCGTAAATCTTGTCGGATTTCGGACTTCCGGAAATCGTATTGACTACGATTACCCCTCCCGCTCCGGCATTACCATACGAGGTTGATGCTGCAAAATTGTTCAAAATTGCCAAGCGCTTTATATTACCAATATCTAACCACAATGGGGCATCATTGAGAATTTGTCCGTCCACATCGAAGAGGGCCGATCTTGGATTGGTCAACGATAAGGAGCCACGTATGAAGACCTTACCTTGATTAAGATTTGAATTGATTCCGGTACCCGCATTGGAGGCCAGGCCGTTAAATCCATCTTCGCTTTGTGAGAGCCCCTCTTGATTACTGGCCGTCTCCGCCGAGTTCAAAGAAGGCCCAAAAGCCCCACTGCACTCACCCTGAACACGAATACCGCTAAAGCGATTTCGTAAAAGGTCTAAAATACAAACGTATATCGGCTCGATTTCCTCGCTGCTCAAAAAACGGATATTTCCGGGTGCGGTATCCGCATTCAAATACCCAAAAGCAGTTCTTATAATATTAGGATTGGAGGGATACTCCAATGCGAGTACTTTTTGTGATTTTCGATTGCTGCCCAGAACCGTCACTTCTTCAAGTTCTTGAACATCGATTACCATTTCCAAGTTGAGGATCCTGGTTACGTCCTCAACTCTGATTTGCACTGTTTTAAAACCTTGATAGGCATATTTGATCCGGTCATTTCTCTCGGCTTCAATGCTGTACTTTCCATTTTCATCGGAAAAAACCGTTTTCTGAGCATCGTTTACAGAAATTGCCACATTCTTCAACGGGGCCTTCCCATCCGTTATCGTCCCGAAAATTGTTTTTTTACTTTCCTGTGAAAAACCTGCGAATGAAATCAATAAAAAGAATACGAATGCTTTTTTCATAACTCACGTTTTATTTAAAGTTACGAATTTTCCAATTATTTCAGACCCTTATTCGGATATTTTTAGTGGAGAGGGGTTATTTTAAGAATAATCCATCTCACTTGAAACCAATCAGTTGACCACTAACTTCCGCACGTTCTTCTTTTCATTCGGTTCGGAGAAATGAACAACGATTTCCTCTTGAATTTGATTCGGTAGGCCAAAGTTTTTGTACACAGTGGTCTTCAACACAAAGGGAATTTTTTCCACATCCTTTTTCTCGCCCAAGTATTTGGCATTGATGACCCATTCACCAGTCATATCTCCATAAAATTCGTACTCTTCGAGACGGTAATTGTTCTTCAATTCATCAGTAATGCGCGCAGCAAGAGCACTATTTGTATGCTCCCAATTGAAATACCTCTTCTGAGGATTCACGAATTGCAGTTCAAATTCCGCCCCCGGTATATTCCATTCAAACACCAAACGAACTTTATACTTGATATTATTCAGGAATTCCGATTCCACATTGGAGAGGTTCAGTTTACTCCTGTGCCGGGCAATTAGATTCTTGATCTCACGCTTAAGGGTTTTTGTTATGGGCGACGCATTGACGGAAAAATACTTGTCGCCACGCTCTAACGCCAGTAGTTCGTTCAAGGTCTCTTGATAATGACCAAGTTCAATCTTCGCCTTCGCCCTATTGAAATACGCATTGACATCGGAGGGGGCCAATTGTATGATCTCCTCGTTGATGCGCACTACGTTTTGGGGATCTCCAATAGCCGAAAGGGCCTTTGCCACCGTTCTAAGTGTCTCAAGATTGTCTCTACTATGCTCCAAAAGATTCGAAATCACTCTTTGGGCAAGTTGGGTATCTTTTGTCCTAAAATATTGGAACGCGTCTAAATAAAAAGTACTGTTGGATCCATTTAAATCCTTCAATGCCAAATAGGTATTGTATGCATCTTGTGGAGAATCGCTTGCCATTAAGGCCCGTACCGTCGGACTCGTTTGTACTCCGTCCTCTTCTTGCGATTCTTTGTAGACATTGTTTTTCAACAAGGCACGGTCTATCGGTTTCCCCGTTTTCTGGTTTGTAAATACTGCCGTTTTGGTGGTAATCAAAATGACCCCGCCCCGGCCTTCGCTTCCCCAGGCATTAGTAGCGGCCAATCCTTTTAAAACTGTAATATTCGCGATATTCGCCGGGTCAATATAATCCATATTGGCATTCGAGGTCACAAAGCTTCCGGCCGCGTTGTTCGAGTTCGACTGGAAGGCGGCACCTACCGAGGTAGTACTTCTTTTCATGGGGACACCATTTACCACGACCAATGCATTGGTATTCATATTAATACTACCACTTCCTCTAATCTTTGCCGCTCCTAAACCTCCAGCTTCCCTATCCCAGGCATTTTGTCCGGGCACCTCAAGTCCCGTCACTTTTGTATTTATGGCATCACCTATAGTGGTGGTTACCTCCGATATATCCTCATCGTCGATCTCAGATACGGTATATCCAATAGCCTCTTGTTTTTGAAGACCATATCCGGTTAAGGCCATTTCCGCTTTCTCCAGTTCTTTTTCCACAACGATGACCTCGTCTAACGCGACGATATTGGAGGCCATAAAAACATCGACATGGGCCATGATTTCAACCGGAACCGTTTTGATGGTCTTACTAGTTCTACTGGTTACCACCAAGGTATCACCGACTTGTGCCGGTATCGAAAAACCACCGGAGGGACCCGTCAAAAAGCTATCGGACAGCCCTTTTACAGCAACTCTTACATCGGCTGCGGGTTTATTATCCACATAAACGGTACCCTTAATTGTCGATTCTTTTGAAGATTGATCGCTTTGGGCCTTTTGCTGTAACCTCATTACGTTTTCAGGCAGCATTGCAGCAAAATCCATTAAACGACTTTTGTTCAACAGGGCACTCCGTTCTAAAAATTCGGAATCCCCATTGGGACTGCTATTGATCAAAAAGCTCTTACCCTTCAATGATATATTATCTTTGGATAAGGACTTTTGACCATCCGTAAACATGTAGACGTTGTCATTTTTGATTTTCCCTTTTAAAACTCCGTAAATGGTGGCCCCGTCATAGGAGACATTTTCCAAGTCTTCTCTAAGTTGTGACCAATCCCCATCGGTAACTCCATATTTTTTTTCGGTTACCTCGGTACCGAATAGTAGTAGTTGTATCTCTTGGTCAGGGTTTCTTTCAAAAACCTTTTTCAACACCGAAAGGTCTTTTTCCAAATTCCTAGTCGTCATTGAGGCGGAAACATCCCAACAGATGGTCGTATTCCGATTGACTACCTCTTGTGCGGATAGCAGGCTTGCTAAAAAAAACAGTAATATCGTAAGGTTTTTTTCCATGTTATTTTTTGTTTTTTAGAGTTCACATAAGCTTGTATATATACGAAACTTATTTTTTAGTTTCCTTGATGTGCTTTTATCCTTGGAATGAGCAACAGCTCCGTTTGACGACCGTTTACATAGCGGAATCCCTTATCACCATAAAAACCAGCTTCTTCTAACATAATCCGGATATCTCTTTTCCATTCGGGAATGGTTATGGTTGTATTCAATTCGATGGCATACACCGTATTTGGATTCAGCGGATAGTTTTCACCATCATCTTTCATGACCCCACCCTGGGCATCCCACATTCCAATGGTTGTGCCGGCAGAGTGCCCATAAGACCCCAGCGGATGGGTATAAATTGAAGGACGCAATCCTGCCGCTTTTGCCTCCGACAGGGCCTTGGCCAGAATCTCATTACCCGTTTTCCCCTTTATCATATTATTGGTCAGGTAATCTTGTACACGATTACCGTCCTTTAATCCATCTACGAGAAATTTTGGTGCTTCTTTTTCTTCTGGCTTAAGCACATACGCCAACTCTTGGCAGTCGGTGTTCAATCTTAGATAGGTGATTCCGAAATCACAATGCAATAGGTCGCCCGGTCGTATCACCATATCATCCGGTCGACCGGAAAAGGAATATAGGTGTCCCACTAGTTCTTCACTGGTACGCTGCACATCTACGGTTGGATGAAACCAGGTTTCCAGACCTAAATCGGTCACTTTTTGCCGCATCCACCACTCTACTTCCGTCGTCGTTGTTACGCCTGGTGTAATCACTTTTTCTGAAAAGGCCTCTGCAATAATATCATGGGTAACGTCCACCAATTGGTCATAAATTATCATTTCCCGTTCTGTTCGGGTTTCGATCCATCTCACGGCCAACTGTTCTGCGGACACAACCTTTTTATGGTATTTTTTGGGTAATTTTTCCATGAACTCCATATAATCGGTTTTGTCAAGACCATCTGCTATATTGTGATCTTTAGAGAAATTGAGTCCTATGTTCTCCGGATTTCGCTCTTCTATCAATTGCATCAGGCGTTGCCATTGGTCGGGTTCTTTTTCCTTGTCCCAAGCTGATTGAATGTTCTCACCTACATTGTAACGCGCCACGGCCAATTTATCGATCGTGTTTTTGGCTTTATCCCTATAAAACAATAGCATGGTCCGCCTACGGGCATTTAACCAAGTAGCCGGTAGCATCGTTCGTAATACGGGATCTTCGTTGTATTCGCGCGAAATGAGAATCCACATATCCAAATCGACTTGATCCATCAATTTAGGTAGTAGGTTGTCAAATCTTTCAGCAAGTATTTCATCGACCACACGGGCACGTTCCCGCTCCGATAATAACTGTTGCCCCGCCACTGGAATTTGACTGAGCAAACAAATAAGTAGTACAATTTTTTTCATTCTTAAAACAAGTGTTTTATTGGGTTTTTCAATTCTTCTAAAATACGCCTTATCTTTGAATGGTATGAGCGCGATAAGGTATTTTTCATGTCTTATGACAGTAGTTTTTACACTATTGTTCTGCTCTTGTAATGCCCAAAACGACGATAACAACGCTTCTGAAGATAAGGGAAAGGAGATTGAGTCAGCACCGGAAGCCATCCTTTTTATTGGCAATAGCCATACATATTACAATCAAGGGCTCGCCACGCATCTTTTGGAATTCAGAAAAAACGATGGTTCGGAATTAGAGCCCGTTATTCAGGAAGTCGCCAAGGGTGGTTATTCCCTTGAAGACCATCTCAATGATCCAAGCAGTCTTTCAAAAATAAACGAACGGAATTGGGACTATGTCATTTTTCAAGAGAATACCTCCGTTGCGGCCGAAGCACTTGAGTCTACCACAGATGCCATGATCGTCCTTGCCGATATGGTCGCACAAAACGATACCGAGATTCTCTTGTTCATGACCTGGCCGTATAAAGAAAGGCCTGAAATGCTCAATGGAATAAAAAAGACCTATGAGTCCGGGGCCAAGGCTATCAATGCTACCATCGTACCGGTCGGCGAAGATTGGACAGCGATAGACACGGAAACTGAAATCGATGTGGAGTTTTATGATGCCGATGGGGTACATGCCACTCTTGAAGGCACGTTTTATGCTAGTGCGAAATTCTATAAGGCTATTTATGGAAAAACACCCACTCAAAATCCGTATACGGCCGGTTTACCTACTTCGATAGCCAATTACCTGAAATCAAAGGCAGAGTAAACAAAGAGCGTAAAAGAACGTTTATGAAGTGGCTAAATATCTAGAAGCGCTATGGTTTCCTTTCTTCGGATTTTACCCGTATCGGTTTTCAAAAACTTCGGAAGGGTGTACAACTCTTTCGGAAACTCAAAACGTTCTAAAACGCCTTCCGATTTTAAGGTATTCTCCAACTCGTGCAGATCTATTGTGCCTTCCAGCACTACAATCAACTTTTGACCCAAGGCTTGATCGGGCAAAGAGGCAACAAAAAACGGATTGGGGATAAATGGAACGAGTTTGGCCTCTATTTGCTCTGGAAATAGCTTTACACCCCCTGAATTGATCACATTATCGTAACGCCCCAACCATTCAAATTCAGTTTTCGAAATCAGGTGTACCATATCATTGGTGGCCACGGGTTCCGTCGAAATCATTGGCGCTGTGATAATCAGGCAACCTCTCTCGTCCTTCGTAAACTGCACATTGGGCATGGCGGAAAAATGCGAATTACCGGTATTGATCTCGCGAACGGCGATATGGGTAATGGTCTCGGTCATACCATAGGTTTCATAAACTCGTGTAGATTTTGTACCTACTTGTTGGCGCAACGGATCAGAAAGCGGGGCTCCGCCAACGATCAACGTTCTAAACTGTTCCATTTTGTTAATGGAATTTCCTAATTGTAGGGGTACCATGGCGCCGAAGTCATATTCCTTTTCAATTTGAGCTAAAGGATACGAACTGGAACGGACATAATCAAGTTCTAGACCCAATACCATCGCCCTAACCAACATCATTTTACCTGCGATATATTGGGCGGGAAGACATAAGAGTGCCCTATCACCTGCTTGTAAAGCAAAATAGGTGCCGGTGGCCAAGGCCGAATGAACCATCTGCTGTTTTTGTAGTTGAATCACTTTGGGGGTACCGGTGGAGCCCGAGGTCTTGACCGCTATCGTATTTTTTGGGTTCAACCAGTCCAGTAGAAAGTTTCCAATCGATCTTTCATATAGCTCACCTTCCTTTATCAAGCTATAGGCCACTTCCTTTAGTGCCTCTAGATTATAGCCTACCCCATTCAACTTGAATTTGGAGTGAATATCCCTATAACTCCTGTTGACTTCCATCGGCTGAAGTTGCGATTGCGTTTTTAGCAAGGAATGTTTCCTCATCGACAACTTTTCCAAAGAGGCGTTCTTTCCAATTCGTCCAGCCATATTTCTTTGAGAAAACGATCAATAAAATGGGATAGATCACCAACACTGGTACAAAGATGTCCCAACCCAAAACCGGTTCTGAGATATCACGATATATGGAATCGGTTTGAAATGCCGTCCAATCGGCCGTCACCAAAAGAGCGGTTGTCAGATTGTTGGCGGCGTGAAATCCGATGGGCAATTCCAATCCCTGATCCATAAGGGTCAAGATGCCCAGAAAAAAACCCGTCCCGATATAATAGACCATGATGCCATAGCCTAATTTTTCTACCTCGGGGTTCAAAATGTGCATTAGACCAAATAGTATCGAAGTAAAGAACAAGGGCACCCATCTATTTTTGGCCAAAAGCCCAATACCTTGCATCATATACCCCCTCAAATAATATTCTTCCATACTGGTCTGAATAGGAATCAGCACAATGGAAATGGCGGCTAGAATCAAAAAAGGCTTCAGGTTAAAATTAAATTGGTAATCTTCGGGGGCCAGTTGAATATCTATAAATACAAAGGCTATCGAAATAAGTGACCAAAGAATGAAGGCAAAAAAGATTCGGCCCCAATCGACTTTTTTTCGAGACGTGGTGAGTTCTTTAATCGGTTGTTTGTGCACTAATTTTATCCAGATAAACAAACAAGCCAGACCAATAGCAAATGTCAAGAGCATCAAAAAGAGAAAGAGGTTAGATCCCAAAGCTTCTGACATCAGTGCCACATCGCCGCTGGCCAAAATCTCCATGACGTTCGATTTGGTGAATAGGGCTGCCATGAGGGGGGCGGCACCGAATATCTGCCAACAAAAAAATATGACTCCGATACCCAAAAGATAGCGCCAAAATTCATGTTGGCTCTTATATGCCTGTTCTATATACATAGTTCTTCAATTAAATTGGTTCTCCAAGGCGTATTGTAAGGGTCGTAAGATAATGTTCCTTTTGAAACCTTCAAAGGGCTTTCGATGTTATTGGTAAACAGGCTTCCTGTGCCCAGGCCTTGGGGCAAGGCGTTCTTTAAGGTGAACGTCCATTGTGCGATGGCGTTCAAACCGATATTACTTTCCAACGCGCTGGTGACCCACCATCCGATATTCAGTTTACTGGCCAAGGCAATCCACTCGGCACTACCTTTATATCCTCCGACCAGACTTGGCTTCAAAATGATAAATTGGGGTTTAATATGGCGTAGTAGTTTTGCTTTATGTTCTACGTCAAAAATCCCGATAAGTTCTTCATCTAAAGCAATATTCAAAGGGGTCTGAGCACATAGATCACTCATCGCCGATAACTGTCCTTGTCGTATCGGCTGCTCAATCGAATGCAGATCCAATTCGGCCAGTGTCTTAAGTTTGGAAAGGGCATCCGTTTTCGAAAAAGCACCATTGGCATCTACCCGTAGTTCTATCTCTTCTTTAGGAAATCGGTCTCGAATTGATTTCAAGAGACTGACCTCCTTGTCAAAGTCGATCGCTCCGATCTTCATTTTGATACAACCGAAACCTTCTTGTAATTTTTGCTGTATCTGCTCCTTCATGAAAGCTTCATCGCCCATCCAGATGAGTCCGTTGATCTCAATGGAGCGTTTGCCTTTTGTGAAGTCCGAAGGAAAAAGTTCAAAAGGGTGGTCCGAAGCCAATGATAAAAAGGCCTGTTCTATGCCAAATTGAATACTTGGAAATTTCCGCAATGCTTCCCATAGGGCATCCTTTCCTAAATGGATATGGTCACACACCCACTTTAAAGTCTCCTCATACTCAGGCACATCATCAATACTCAATCCCCTTAAAATGCCACATTCCCCTATACCATACCGTTCATTGTGGTTCACTATTAAAAACCAACTTTCCTTTTGCGTGAGCACTCCGCGTGAAGTTCCGCTAGGTTGCTTAAAATCGAGAACGTATTTTTTATAGGTGGCCTTCATTGGATAGCGTCAAATTTAACCATATTTTGGGCCATAAATCAGATAACATGGCAAAGATCGACGGCAAAACAGTATGGATAACCGGGGCCTCTTCAGGAATCGGCGAAGCATTGGTCTATGCCCTGGACAAAAAAGATTGCAAGCTCATTATTTCCTCTAGGAAAAAAGAGGCCCTGGAACGCGTGAAATCGAATTGCATCCATAAAGAGAACATCGCCATCGTTCCCATGGATCTGGCCGATATCACCGCTATGCCCGAAAAGGCCAAGCAGGCATTTGAAGTATTCGGTAGCATTGCCATTCTAATTAACAATGCCGGAATCAGTCAACGCTCGGAAATTGCCAAGACCGATATCAGTGTGTACAAAAAACTCATGGATATCAACTATTTGGGCACGGTCGCCTTGAGCAAGTCGGTACTGCCCTACTTCATACAGAACTCAAGTGGGCATTTCGTGACGGTTTCCAGTTTAATGGGAAAGTTCGCTGGTCCGCAACGTTCGGGCTACTGCGGCGCTAAACATGCACTACACGGTTTTTTCGACGTGTTACGAATGGAGCATGAAAGCGATGGAATCGATGTCACAATGATATGCCCCGGGTATGTGCAAACCAACATAGATAAAAACGCCCTAACTGCGGATGGAAGTCCACAACGTACGCATGATGCCGAAAACCAAAACGGATTACCGGTAGACGTATTCGCAAAGAAGATGATACGGGCAATAGAACGAAAAAAATACGAGGCGTATATGGGTGGCAAAGAGGTAATGGGGGTCTATGTGAAACGATTGTTTCCTAGACTCTTGCACCGACTTGTACTGCGTAGCACGAAATGAAAATGGGGATTATTTGAAATTGAACCAAAATCGAACGCCCTCAGAGGTTTTATCGATATTCAATTTAGATTGTAATTGGTTGACCAAACGGTTCATCAATCGTATTCCCATAGAGGCATTCGTTCGCTGATCGGTATCTTCCGGCAGTCCTACTCCATTATCGGTATATTCGAAAAAACCATCTTGGTTCGCTATCTTACGTAAGTGGATATAGATTTTTCCGTTATCTTCATTTTTGGGGAAAGCGTACTTGAACGAGTTCGATACCAGTTCATTGAGAATCAGTCCGAAGGGAATGGCCCTATCAATATCCAGCTCGACATCCTCTGCATCTACGGTGATATTAATATTGTGTCCTCCTTTTTTATAAACGGATTGTACACTATTGATCAAACTCTCGATATATCCTTGCATTTCAATGACCGATAGATCATCATGTTGGTAGAGTTTTTGATGGATCAAGGCCATCGCCTTTACCCTACTCTTTCCTTCCTCTAAAGCCTCAATAGCGGCCTTGCTTCGTGTGTTTTTGGTTTGCAGACTCAAAAGACTTGATACCATTTGAAGGTTGTTCTTAACCCTATGGTGAATCTCTTTCAATAGGGAATCTTTCTCCACAAGCGAGTTCTCTATAATATGCTTTTGTTCTGCAATAAGACGTTGGTTCTTTATACTTTTCAGATAGGCATACACTAGCCCGGCAAAACCCAATAAGGTAAAAATCAAGGAAATGAACACCAAACTGATTTTCTCATCTTTGGCAATCATGTCGCTTCTTGACTTCTCAAGGGCGGCGCGTTGTTCTTCCATCATACGCTGGGCGTTGGCCTTATCTTCACCCACTACGGCGGCCAACTGTTTCTCCCATAGGTCAGACTTGTTCTCTTCTACGGAATCACGAATGCGCATGTTTCTCTTGTAATACTCCGATGCGGTCGCGAAGTTATCGGTCTTATCATAGTACGAAGCCAATAGCCGATTCTTTTTAAGGACATTTTCCAATTTAATGGGTCTCGTACCATCACTGAGATAGTCCGTAGCTTTTTCAAAATCTTCCAATTGTAGATAGCACAGTGCGATTTCCAATTTGTTTTCGACCAGATCCGTGGAGTACTTCCCGGCATTGTATACTTTGATACTATCGATGCTCCTTTCCAAATAGGGCAAGGCCTCGGTGTATTGCTTTAACAATACATGGCATTTGCCTATATTTCCATCGATAATCGCTCTTAAGACCTTGCTTTCCGTTTCTTGTTTTTCCGATTTTTCGGTGATGACATCATTCAGATAGACATTGATGAATCCGTGGGCTTTTTTATAATTGCTGAGCGACGTCGGATACGATTTATCAAGTCTTAAAAAGGTGCCCACATTGTTCCAAAAAACAGCCTGCCCATAATAGTCTTTTTCGCTGACGTTCTTTTTCTCATTTTCAAAATAATCTTTCATGGCATCTCGGTGCAGGCCGAGATTGGAATAGATATCATAAAAGGCGATATTCTCGGTCAGACCGAGCTCTCTTTTCTCTTTTCTGATTTCCATCTGCTTGGCATAGAGTTCCAATTTCGAATAGGTAACATCCATCAATTCAAAAAGTGTGGCCCTGGTATCATCCCCTAGTGACCTCTCGTTTGCATAGAGTTCTTTGGCAATCGCCAAACTCTTGTCATAATCGCCAAGATCATGATGTATTTGAGATTGCACTAATTTATAATGGGTAATGGCTAACGAATCCTTGGTCTTTTCTGAATTGTTCAGATAGACATTAACCGCTTCCAACCAATCATATGCCGAATTTTCATTATAGCGATTTGGGGTGTTGAAGAAAAAGACAAAACGTTCTTCGGAACTTTCAGAGGCCTTGAACATGTTGAAAAAACCCTGAACGGAAACGGCATCGCTTTGCGCTAAAACTGCCGGCGCAAAGAGACCGCATAAAATCAGATAAGCAAGAATCTTGAATGGAACTTTTTTCATATCATACTAACGAACCAAACATACTATTATATCGCGGCTCTACTAAATTTTTGTTGTAAGCCAAATTTGCGATCCGGACCGTTTCCGTTGAATTCAACCTCCGGAACTCTTACAACATTGTTCTCTTTACTAGTTTTGGTTCATGACCATTTTTCAGACTCCGGGGGACTAGGTCCGTAAAAGCCAATAAATAAAGGGCTAACCTGAAAATGAAGCAATCTTCACTTGCACCTTTTTCAACCTTGTTCAATACAAAAAGTAAGATTTTGGGGATCCACTAGTTCTTTTCAAAATTATTGATAAGAATTCAATGTTGATCTACATTGTTGTGTAATGGTTATTTTTTGTTGTGAAAATCAAAAAATAACCAAAAGTGTGTACTTCATCCGATTTTTATGCATTTTATGGAAACGACAAGAAAGTCGAAGGCAAAAATCAAGGTTTAGACTATCACTTGCTTGTGGGTTGCAATTGAACCTTTATGAATTCATCGCTGAAATAATAAACTCTTTAAAGTCTTTTGAAATCGGAATCAGATTGTTGTTGATCATGATGTCTTTGGAATTGATGGCATCAATATGATCTACGTTTACAATATATGATTTATGGGCCCTATAAAATTTATTCTTAGGTAGCTTTTCCAAATAGTCCTTTAGAGGGGATCTGACCAAGAATTTTTTATCAACGGTATTCACTTCCAAATACACATTATCAGCCTTAATAAATTGAATATCCTCAAATTGGATTCGGTAGTAGAGATGTTGTTTTTTGACGAAAATGGAATCTTTCAATACTGAATTCGAAAGGGGCAACTCATCTTGGACCATTTCACTCCCTTGCTTATCAGCTTGGGTACTGTGAGTGAAGTTTGCAAGAGCGATCTCAATAGAGGTATATAGGTCTTGTTGCTCAAAAGGTTTGACCAAATAACCATTGGGTTTGACCGTCTTTGCATTTTCCACCGTAGCTCTATCGGAGTTAGAGGTGACAAAGATGAACGGAATATCGTAATTCTCTCGAATATGTTTACCCAAATCTATACCAGTTCTGTCAGAGGCGAGAATAATATCTATTAAAACAAGATCTACCTTTTGGGTTTTCAGCACCTCTTCTGCCTGCTCGTAAACAATAACGTTGTCCACGATTTCGTAGCCGATTTCTTCGAGCATAGATTGCATATCGTCAGCAATGATGACATTGTCCTCTACGATAAGTATTCTAATAGGTTGTTCCAAAGTTGTTGTGGTTTAGAAGGTTATACTGTAAAATTACAAATTAATTAAAGGTGGTATAAAACAACAGGGAGAGCAAAAAAGTGCTCAAGGCCAGTTTTTTAAGTTCTGGGTCCAATAAGACGGGTTCTTTCGCCCGATATACGTTTCTTATATGAAATGCAATAGGTACAAAGGCTATCAATACAAGCCACTGATACCAATTCGTAAAACTGCTCAAAACAAAGATGAACATGCTCAAAAAACCTGAGGTGAGCAATGCGTAGTGGTAGCGCTTCCCATTTTGGAAACCGATTTTTACGACCACTGTATTTTTATTGGCTTTCTTATCAGATACACAATCACGAAGATTATTCAGGTTAAGTACCCCAACGCTCAGCATACCAATGGTAATGGCCGGTAACCAAGCGAGTACCGTCAAGAATTTAGTGTACAAGAACATCGAGCCCAATACACCTATCAATCCGAAAAAGATAAAAACAAAGATATCGCCGAGACCTTTATATCCATAGGCTGATTTACCTACAGTATACTTTATGGCCGCCCAAATACTCACGAGCCCTAGTGCGGCGAAAAGCAGGAAATAGCCCATATTTTGGAGTCCGAAAGAAGCGTACAATAAGGCCAGTACCAGTGCCAAACTGATTAAAATGGAGATAACAATCCCGGTTTTGAGCGCTTTGCGCGTCAAGCGACCACTTTGTAAGGCACGTGCTGGTCCTATTCTATCAGAATTGTCCGTACCCTTTACCCCATCACCATAATCATTGGCGAAATTCGAGGTAACCTGAAAACTTATAGTGGTAAACAAAGCGAGTATGAATATTAGTAGGTTATTTTTTTCATAAAAATCTGCAAGGGCAGTGCCGACAATAACTCCGGAGATCGATAGAGGTAACGTTCTTGGTCTAGCCGCATTGAGCCATGCACCGATTTTTCGCAAAACTAATAAGGGTCTTCTATTTTTATTCGTTTTCCTTCTTTATACGATGCTACGAAAGCATCCTTAAAACCAATATCAACTAATTCTTTTCTAAACTTTCGCGCTTCTTCCAATGTTTGGAAATTACCAAGTGAATAGGAATAAAACGGATTCGTTTTTACGAACATCGTGTTCGTCAGCGCTTCAGAGGCCAAGGTAACATTGTTATCCACAAACGACTTTACCTGAACTGAATAAATCATTTCCTTTTCCAGGAATTTTTTGGCGAGGTAATACTCCTTTACCAAACTCAATTCTTCGTTTTGTTCCTTTAGATTATCGATCCTTGTTTTGATCGCATCAAGACTATCTATAGACACCAAAAGATTATTTTGTTGTTCCAATCCCCCGCCGCTGCTACTTAATCCTGCCGTGAAGGAAGTAATGGCTAAAGCCCCAATGAAAAAAAGAGTGGTCACCCCTGCAAGTACATTGCGTTGAATCTTACTTTTTTTAAGTTCCTTGTTCTTTATCTTTATTTGGTCTAGAAGACGTTCATTAATGATTTGGGCCTTATCAATGTCCTTGTGCAATTCCAATAAATCACTTTCTTCTATAAATGGCATGTACTGTTGGGTTTAGGGGATGTCTTAGCGCTAAAGTAATTAAAATTCATTGATGGTAATAAAATTTGTACGACCAATGTTGCAAAATTATAAATTTTCGTGGTCTAGCTAATGAAAAGTGATGTCAAACAATCATATTGAATTGATTTCCATTTGCTTATCGATGAACGACACCGTCAAAAAATGGTCCTTCTTTCGAAGTTCGGAAATCGAATTCTCTTGGCGTTCCTCAAAGTATCGGGAAGTTCTCGCCGCCAATGGCCTATTTGGTCTCGATTAAATAAATACCGTCTTTTTTAATCTCTATTTTCCGTGCTTTATACAATGTTCCGATACCCTTTTTGAAGGTCTTCTTGCTCATCTGTAGCTCTTCTTGAATTTCTTCTGGGGCAGATTTATCATTTAACCCGAGAAAACCATTATGATGTTTTAAGGTATCATAGATCTTATTGGCAGCAGGCTCCAGTATACTTTTGCCCAGAGGTTGTAGTGAAATATCGATTTTATGATCGCCACGAATCGCCTTGATTACTCCGGGCATGACATCCCCGACCGAAATTCTTTTAAAGACCTCATTGGCATAGACCAAGCCCTTGTGAAGATTGTTGATGATCACTTCCCATCCTAAATCCGTTTTTCGGGTGACAATAATTTCGACCTCCTCCCAAACACGAACCGTAAGCTCTTCATTACTCAAGAATTTTTCCAACTTATTGGAGGCCACAAGCCGATTGCTCTGCTCGTCTAAATAACAATAGACCACATACCATTGCCCCTCCCTCATCTTGTTGCGCTGTTCGCGAAAAGGAACTAGCAAATGCTTCTCCAACCCCCAGTCGAGAAAAGCCCCGAACTCATTTACTTCGACTACCTTCAACAACTGAAACTCGTTCACCATGATTTCAGGTTCCAAGGTGGTCGCCACCGGACGTTCATCATGATCCAAATAACAGAAGACGGCTATTGAATCTCCAATAGTGTAGTCTTCGGGTACGTACTTTTTCGGCAGTAAAATACCCGAATGGGTACCATCCCCTAAAAACAAGCCAACACTTGTTTCTCTGAGGATTTCGAGTGTATTGAATTTTCCCAGTTCGACCATGGGGCAAAAGTACTGTTAAATTATGGGCATAAAAAAACCATCTGTTCCTTAAACAGATGGTTTTTTGATTTGTTATAACTTCTTAATAAGCGGATTCTTTCTTGAAGTGTCTGCACAACATATAGTAAACGACCGCTCTATGCTTGTTTTTGTTTGAAGAACCATACTTGTCAAGAACACTTTTGATGGCATCCATTAAATCTGAGCTATCACTCATACCTAATTTTTTGATCAAATAATTGTTCTTTACCGTCTCTAATTCTTTTTCATCTCCTCCCGAAACTTTGGAAGCATCCAAATTGTAGATTGATGGTCCTAATCCAATAGTAACTTTTGTTAGCAAATCCATATCTGGCGTCTGACCAAATTTGTCTTTAATATCAGCCGCATACTTTTCGATCAATTCGTCTCTTTTACTCATAATAGTTAGTGTTCTTGTTATATATGGTTAATAAAAGTCTAAGATATAAAATCGAAATAACCAAGCAAAATTTTATCGTTCAAGATTCTGGGAGTAATAACCTCTAATAGGCTTGGCCCTGTTTTTTGCTGAAAAAAGCCCGGTAAAAAACTTAGCACTTCTTTCTCCGATTTCGCCACAAGGTGCGTAAAACCGTACATTTTGCATAAATGTGACACATCATAATTCTGAGTGGTCTCAAAATAACGTTCAAAATTTTCACTATCGTCTTTACCCGGTAGTATTCTAAAAATACCCCCGCCTCCATTATTGATAAGTATGATTTTAAAATCGGGCCTGATATATTCGTTCCACAAACCGTTGCTGTCGTATAGAAAACTGAGGTCACCTGTGATGAGCAAGGTCGGATCTTTATGATAGTGTGATGCACCCACCGCGGTAGATGTACTTCCATCGATCCCACTTGTTCCGCGGTTACAGAAAACCTTTACGCTAGTATCCAGATCAAAAAGCTGCATGTAGCGCACGGTAGAGCTATTGGCCAATTGCACTTGATACGCACTTGGAATATGGTTGCAAATGTGATAAAAGGCCAACATGTCGGAAAACGGAATCTGTTTCAAATACACTTCCCTCCGCTTCCGATAATCATCCCGGATGGAATTCCAATATGGAAAATAGGTGCTTGCCTTTGTTTTCGATTGTTCGAAAAAAGTCTGAAAAAAGCGATTTGGTGCCAGCTTGAAATGGCGCGTTAATGAAAAAAAAGTGTCATAGGCTTTCAGTTCATCCACATGCCAATGTTCTTTGGGTCGATACGCTCTCAGAAAAGCCTTTATCTTTTTGGAAACGATCAGCCCACCAAAAGTGAGCAGAATATCAGGGCGTAATTTATTGAACAGGGCTTCTTTCCTTGGCGATTTCTCAATTGGTGCGACGATACTATCGATACTTGGGAAAAAATTAGAATGATGCAAGTTTGAGGTCGATTCGGTTAATACAACTACCGAGGGGTCATTCCCTAAAAAATCCAAAAAACGTTGCTCAATGGCATTCGGGTGGTTCACCCCCACTAAAACCATCTTTCGTTCGGCCTTGTTCCAGAGATCGGTATAACGGTCAATGTCGGTTAAATCAATCGTATCCGATTCCGCATTGGCGATTTCGAACATCCCGTTCCGCTCTTCAACCACATCATACAACGGCTCTTCAAATGGGGCGTTGATATGTACCGGTAAACCGGTATTCAAAGCGGTATTCAAGCTTCTGTTCAATTCAGCATCATTATGGGCCTGTATGCTTTGTTGGGTCTCTTCCACTCCCCCTGCGTAAATGGACTCGCGCGCATAACGATAAATCCGGTCCGTGGCGTGAACCACATCTTGTTTTAGATTGGCCGAGTACCCGATATGCCTATGAAAAACGTCGTCTTGCCGTATGGTCTGGCCATCACCTACATCTATCTTATAACTCGGCCGATCGGCCGAAATGACCACTAGGGGTATATCGCTATAAAACGCCTCGGCAATTGCGGGATAGTAGTTCAATAAAGCACTGCCGGAAGTACATACGACCGCAACCGGTTGTCGTAATTGCTGTGCAATGCCCAATGCAAAAAAAGCAGCACTCCGCTCATCCACGATACTAAAACATTTGAAAAAAGGATCTTCGGTGAAACCAATGGTCAAAGGTGCATTTCTTGAACCCGGAGAGATTACAATGTTTTCAATGCCCTTGGCCTTGCAGTGACAAACTATGGCTTGCGCCAAGGGAATACTGGAATACTTCATCAGCACAAAAATACGACGCAAACCGCTCTTTACCCAATGCTATCCGAAATACTACTGTGGGGCCAACACTTGTAACATTGTATTGGTCTTGGCTATGGTTTCTTCCCATTCCAATTCCGCATTCGAGTCTTTGGTGATGCCTCCACCAACATAGACGATGGCCGTGTCATCTTGAAGTTGCATACAACGCAGATTCACGAAAAAGATGGTTTGTTCCATAAATGATACATAGGCCCGGTTTTCCTGATTTCTTTTGCGACCGGAAGGCCTCTTTTCGATTCGCGTATTCAGCTCCCCTAAAAATCCAGTGTAGTATGATCGATCATAAGCTTCGTTTGCTGCTATGAACTTTTTACTTAGGGCCATGGGCATACCACAAACAGCAGGGGTGGGATGCAAGGCCTTGACAAGCGCGCCCAAATTTCCTTTTTCATATATAGCGACCAGTTTGGTTCTTAGGTGAAGCAGCGTTCCTGCTTGAATGGTTTCGCGCTCACCTATGTCGAGGTTAGTTACCTTATCCTTTAAAACACTTGCGATATAGCGTGTCACCAATTCTTGCTCTTCGAGTTCCTTCGCACCCCAATTAGCAGGTACGAGTGCATTATACTTTTGGGTGCCTGCCAATGACATGGTAGTCAATCTTTGATTTTCACTTTTCATGAGAATTTCCGGGGTCGCTCCGAGCCAAGTACCTACTTTAGGATGATACCAGAGATAGCAAAAGGCGTTCTGATACTGTTCTAGAAGCCTCTGAAACAACACTAAGGGTGATAAAGTACAAATCACCTCCACCTTTCTAGAGAGCACCACCTTCTCTAGTTCATCCTCTTTGATTTTCTCGATGGCACGGTTGACCAAATCGATGTATGTGCTTTTTGAGGTCGTGTCGACCTCGAAGGACAAGCGCTCTTTTTCATCGGTTTCGACTACATCGAATCGGGCGGTCAGACGCTGGTCGCTATGCAGCAACAGTGTCGGTCGGTCGTTATCAAAGGGCGCAAAGACGAAACCTGATGTCGTGAAATTCGTTAAATGGTGTACTGCATCATCCTCTTGTAAAAGAGCCACTACCTGCTGCTCCTTAGGCATACGGTAGGCCGCAAAAGGTAAATTCTTTGCGTGATGGGCCTTTATTTCATCTAAAAACTCCCCGAACATTTATTTTCTTGGCAAGGCAATAGTGGTCAATTTACAAATCGAGATCAAGTCTCCGTCGGCATTGGTAATCTTAATATCCCACAACTGTGTGGTTCGCCCTTTATGAACTATCGTGGCACGGGCGAAAACCTCTCCATCTCGAACACTCTTTACATGGTTCGCCGAAATCTCAATTCCCCTGACGAACATCTTTTGGGCATCCAAAAATATATAGGAAGCAGTGCTGCCAACGCTTTCGGCCAACGCGACCATAGCGCCCCCGTGCAAAACACCATCGGGCTGATGAACCGACGGGGTAACCGGCATTTTTCCTACCAAAAAATTTTCTCCGACATCTATATATTCTATCTGCAAGGTTTCCATCATCGTATTCTTCGAGGAGGCATTGCAGACCTTCAATATTTTCTCCTTGTATTCGTCCATGGAACTTTTTTTGTAAAATTACGGATTACCGAATCAAAAAAAGACTTTCCTTTATGGTAGTTTTGAATATATGGGCAGACAAGAAAAACAAGTGGGTTACCAAACCACGAATACCTATGAAACCCTTAATGAGGTAACAGGGAAAACCAAAAATGTTTGGATCGTACTTCATGGCATCGGCTATTTGAGTAAATACTTTCTACGCTATTTTGAAGATTTGAATCCTGAGGAAAATTACGTTATTGCTCCTCAGGCTCCCTCAAAATACTATTTGAAAAACGAGTATAAACATGTCGGCGCCAGTTGGCTGACCAAAGAGCGGACGGAACTCGAGGTTCAAAACGTAGTTGCTTATCTGAATGCCGTATACCAGGCCGAAAACATCCCCGAGCATTGCCAATTATATATTTTGGGGTTCTCGCAAGGGGTTTCCATCGCGACGCGGTGGGTGGCCCGCGAGCAAATCAAA
This sequence comes from Maribacter corallii, assembly GCF_047345415.1. Lineage (NCBI taxonomy): Bacteria > Pseudomonadati > Bacteroidota > Flavobacteriia > Flavobacteriales > Flavobacteriaceae > Maribacter > Maribacter corallii. The sequence goes on along the minus strand of NZ_JBLFEP010000003.1, from coordinate 215,791 downwards.
TGTCGCTCGTTGATTTTGTATGCAGGGGGAATTCCCAATGAACTCACCCCTGATGATTTTTCATTTTTAGAGACCAACAACACTTCGGTTTCTATCCTCGTGGGAAATCGGGATGAATATCTCAATGCCGAACGCCTGCAACAAGAATCCATAAAAATGGAGAAGCTCTTTAAGGGGCGCGCCAAACAGATTATCTTTGAGGGCGGTCATGAACTAAAAAAAGAACTGATACATCAACTCATCTAAATGAAACCGTTTCCGAATCTAGTTACCGACAGACTCTTTCTGAATCAAATAAAGACCACCGATATTCCTTTGATCGTCGCTTATGCGGGAAATATTAAAATTATACAGAATACCCGAACGATGCCTTTCCCTTATTTTGAGGAAGATGCCATTGCCTGGATAAATATGGCCAATCAGGGTTTTAAGGCCAAAGACAATTACATATTCGCCATACGTTCCAAAACGGACGAATCGTTTATGGGCGGAATCGGGCTGACTTTGGATGTTTCGCAAAACCGGGCAGAGTTAGGGTATTGGTTGGCCGAGAAATTTTGGGGCGCAGGCTTTACAACTGAAGCGGTAAAGGCCATATTGCAGTTTGGTTTTGAACAGCTGAAGCTCAATAAGATCATCGCGGTCTATCTGACAACCAATGTTGCTTCCGGAAAGGTTATGATAAAAAACAACATGATCAAGGAAGCGGAATTAAAAGACCACGATTTAAAAAGAGGAAGCACTCTTGAGCAACCCGAATATGTTTCCTTGATCCAATACCGCATACTCAAAGACGAATACGAAAAAATAAAAAACACGTAGTCAATTTGGCCTGACCTCTTCGCTGCTGTAGCAAACGAAGGTTAAAGTTGAATACAGACCGTCTTTCGCTACGCATCGCATTCGATGCTTCTTGATTAGGACTATTTTTTTTGCTCCTCTACAGCCGCTTCGTGATATGTAATCCGACGGGTTTTATAGGTGTTATCGGGGGTAATGATTTCTTTTATCCAATTTCCTGTAGGGTCCAGTTGGTAGACAAACTCTTTCTTTTCAGGTATACCCGAAGTCTCCGACTCTATGTTCAGTAGCATGCCCGAGGCATCGTACTCATATTTTTCGGTACGTTCTATAGTGAACTGCTTCACTTTGGTATTGTAACTGAAGCTTGTCTTTGAGGCCAGGGCGTTCCGTCCGTCAAAAACTTCTTCAGTGGCCAAGTAAGGTTGTCCGTCCAAAAACTGTTTGACCAATACCGTTTTAGAGATGATACTGTCCTGGTCTTTTTTGAACGAAGTGCGAATCGATTTTTCTGGAACCCCATTGAGCGTGTATGTTTTGGTCAACTCTCCCTTCACCAGCTCATATGAAATCAACGTCTCGTCAATCCCCTCGTTATTCATCCTGATAATTCGACGCAGGGTATCATTCGTGTAGAAATATTCGTATTGATCTAAAAACTCCTTATCGTATGAGATGATTTTCTCGGTAATTTTCAGGTTTTCGGTCGAATCAACGGAATAGATATTCGCAATGGAAGAGGCCGGAACAAAAATCTTGTCACGGTAATTTTCAAGACGCTTTTCCATAAGCATTCCCTCAACATATGAATAATGGGTACTGTCATAATCATTGTCATTGTATCGGGTAACCGATTTCGTCAGTAATCCTTCCTCATTGAATTCATATTCCTCTTTCCCATATTTGGTGCTCACCAAACAAGACCTGACGGCCCCTTTTAGATCGAAATCTTCAACGGTAAAAATCCGAATCTCCTGTGCGTTCAACACCCCTGGCCGAAACAAGAAAGCGATAAGAAGTAAAACGATGTAGTTGTTCACCATACTGCAAAATTACTTGATATTCTTTCAACTTAGAACAAAAGGAATGCCAAATCGGTGAACTACCGCAATCGCCTGAAGAGGTGCAAACTGTTTTATCGTCTTACGATCGATTTTAGAAGCCTCGATAAAGAAAAACCCGCTAAGCCATGGCTTGCGGGTTTTGAACTATTCTTGGTCACTTCTTTTATTCAAGTCACCCTTGGTCACCACCTATGGGATTACTTGACTTCTTCAAAATCAACATCCTCAACATTATCACCTTCGGCACCTGCATCGGCAGTTGCCTCGCTCTCAGGAGCTGGACTTCCTTGCGCTTCGGCCTGTGCTTTGTACATCTCTTCCGAGGCCAATTTCCATGCCTCGTTGATTTTCTCTAAAGCTGGAGTCACCACGGCCACATCTTTGCTCTCATACGCTTTCTTTAGTTCTTCCAAAGCATCTTCGACAGGTTTCTTCTTATCATCAGAAAGTTTATCACCGAATTCCTTTAACTGTTTTTCAGTCTGGAAAATCATGCTGTCGGCCTCGTTCAACTTATCAGCCGTTTCTCGGGCTTTTTTATCCGATTCCGCATTCGCTTCGGCATCCGCTTTCATTTTGGCGATTTCCTCTTCGGTTAGTCCTGAGGAGGCCTCGATCCGGATATCCTGCGTTTTGTTTGTCGCCTTATCCGTAGCGGAAACTTTGATGATTCCATTGGCATCGATATCGAAAGTCACCTCAATTTGAGGTGTTCCTCGCTGTGCAGGTGGAATTTCGTCCAAATGGAAACGCCCAATGGTCTTATTGTCAGCCGCCATTTGACGCTCCCCTTGTAGTACATGAATCTCTACAGAGGGCTGATTATCGGCTGCCGTTGAAAATATCTGCGATTTCTTTGTTGGAATGGTCGTATTCGCATCGATCAGTTTAGTGAATACATTGCCCATGGTTTCGATACCCAAAGAAAGTGGTGTCACATCTAGTAACAATACATCCTTTACATCTCCGGTCAATACTCCACCTTGTATCGCAGCACCAACGGCTACTACTTCATCAGGATTCACCCCTTTTGAAGGTGCTTTTCCAAAGAACTTCTCCACGGCCTCTTGAACGGCCGGTATACGAGTAGACCCTCCTACCAATATAATCTCATCAATATCACTTTTTGACAATCCTGCCGCTTTTAGCGCAGTCTGGCAAGGCTCAATCGTTCTTTTGACCAAATCTTCGATCAATTGCTCGAACTTAGCTCTGGTCAAGGTGCGCACCAAGTGCTTTGGGCCTGTGGCAGTAGCCGTTACATAAGGCAAATTAATTTCGGTCTGTGCGGAAGAAGACAACTCTATTTTTGCTTTTTCTGCCGCTTCACGAAGGCGTTGCAAAGCCATGGCATCGTCTCTAAGGTCGATACTTTCGTCTTTTTTGAATTCATCGGCCAACCAATCGATTATTTTTTGATCGACATCATCACCTCCCAAGTGCGTATCACCATCAGTTGATAATACTTCAAAAACTCCATCACCCAACTCTAGGATAGAAACATCATGTGTACCTCCCCCAAAGTCAAAGACAACGATTTTTTGGTCCGTATCCTTTTTGTCCATACCGTACGCCAATGACGCAGCAGTAGGTTCATTGATAATTCGCTCAACGGTCAAACCTGCGATTTCCCCAGCCTCTTTAGTAGCCTGACGTTGTGCATCATTAAAGTAAGCCGGTACCGTGATTACCGCTCTTGAAACATCTTGGCCTAGATAATCTTCGGCCGTTTTCTTCATTTTCTGAAGAATCATTGCCGATAACTCTTGGGGGGTATATAGTCGACCATCAATATCTACTCGAGGGGTATCATTGTCTCCTTTGACTACTTTATAGGGTACACGGTCGGCTTCTTTTTTAGACTCCGAAAACTTATTTCCCATAAAACGTTTGATCGAGTAAATGGTATTATGTGGATTAGTCACCGCCTGTCTTTTGGCCGGGTCACCCACTTTTATTTCACCACCTTCAACAAATGCGATTACGGAAGGGGTAGTCCGCTTACCTTCCGCATTAGGGATTACGACTGGCTCATTACCTTCCATCACGGAAACGCACGAGTTCGTTGTACCTAAATCTATTCCTATTATTTTACTCATTCTATATGTATTTATTAGTGCGTATTATTTTTAAGAATCGCTAAGGGAATGACAAACAATATGCCAAGGATATAAAACTGACAGGTTGTCATTTTGTCGCCCTAGCACACCTCTGAAACGACAGTGGTACAAATCGATTTATTTTCATACTTTACAAAAAACTAAAGGAATCAGCATGGAATCGAACAGACGTAATTTTTTGACAAAAGGACTTTCTTCCGCTGCAGGTATTGCGGCAGCTTCCATACTACCTTTAGAACTGTTCGGTGGACAGGGTACACTAACTGAACCTATAGTATTGCCCAAAGAAAAGCGTGCCGCACCCAAAGACAGCATTCGATTCTCGGTCATCGGCATCAATCACGGACATATTTATGGTATGGTCAATTCATTGATCCAAGGTGGGGGAACCCTAGTTGCAGTCTATGCCAAAGAACCCGACCTGTTGCAGCAGTTTACGAAACGATACCCCGAGGTTCGGATTGCAAAAAGTGAAGTGGAAATCATCGAGGACAATAACATACAACTCATCGCTAGTGCGGCGATACCCGTGGATCGAGCACCAATCGGTATACGGGCGATGAAAGCGGGAAAAGACTATATGGCCGACAAACCAGGAATTGTGACTTTTGAGCAATTCAATGAAGTCAAGAAAGTACAGAAAGAGACCGGGCGCATTTATTCCATTACGTATAGCGAACGTTTGGCCAATCCCGCTTCGGTAAAAGCCGGGGAGCTGGTCAAGGCTGGCGCCATTGGTAAGGTGGTACAACTTATTGGCCTTGGGCCTCATCGTATGCGCCCCGAAAGTCGTCCCGAATGGTTTTTCGAACCTGAAAAAGCCGGGGGCATACTTTGTGATATCGGTTCGCATCAGTGTGACCAGTTTTTATACTATACCGACTCGAAAGAAGCAGAGGTCAGTTTTGCGCAGACCGCCAACTTCAATATACCGAACTATCCCGATTATCGTGATTTCGGTGATATGAGCGTACGTAGCAAACATGCGACCGGTTATATTCGAATCGATTGGTTTACTCCTGAAGGACTGGGTACCTGGGGCGATGGCAGAACCTTTATTTTGGGAACGGAAGGGTATATTGAAATGCGGAAGTACGTCGATATCGCTGGTCGTGAAGGTGGCAACCATCTTTTTTTAGTAAACCAGAAAGAAACCAAATACTTCGATTGCAAGAATGTACACATGCCCTATGGAGAACAATTGGTGAGCGATGTGGTCCATCGCACGGAGACCGCCATGACACAAGACCATTGTTTTTTGGCCACTGAATTGGCCTTAATGGGTCAAAAAATGGCTTTTCAGCTCAATACCTGAGCTAACCCTTTTCGAAAAATTTCCATAGCAATACTCTAAGAATAAACTACCTTTACCCGCTATACAATCGAATACAAATATGGAGTGTATCAGTATCTTCGATATGCTGAAAATCGGTATTGGCCCGTCGAGCTCACATACGCTTGGCCCTTGGCGCGCGGCCGAGCGTTGGATTACGGAACTCAAAGCGGAAGATAGATTCGAATCCGTAGAAAAAATCCAGATTCAGGTCTACGGGTCGTTGTCTTTGACCGGGAAAGGACATGCGACCGATTATGCCTTAATGTTAGGACTTTCAGGGGCCGATCCAGTAACGATGCCGGTAGCCGATATCCATACCATTGTTAAGGAAATCCAACAAACGAAAAAATTGATTTTTGGCGGTGAACGGGTCCTTCCGTTCGATGACCAAAAGGACATCTGCTTCAATAAAAAATTTTTACCCTTTCATGCCAATGGCCTTAAATTCGAGGCATTTCTTAAAAACGGTACTAAAAAATCAAAGAAATACTATTCGATCGGAGGTGGTTTTGTAGTGGTCGAAGAACGTAAAAACGCGAAAAAGAAAAGGGCCACCTTCAACACATTTCCCTATCCCATTCAAAAAGGTGATGAACTTTTGGAGTATTGCCAAAGGGAAAAAAAGATGATCTCAGAGCTGGTTTTGATCAATGAACGCGCGTTGCGTAATGATGGGGAAATCGATAGCCAACTACAAAACGTATGGCATACCATGCTCGAATGCATGTATATCGGTTGTCATACCGAAGGGCAGTTGCCTGGAGGACTCCAAGTACGCAGACGTGCCTTTGAAATGCATAAGCAACTTATGGCCAAGGCGGATAAGTACGATTCTCCGGAAAACTGGTTGCAGACCATTCGCGGGACCGAGGTGAAATTTCGGCAAATCTTAAAATGGGTAAGCTGCTTCGCCCTTTCCGTCAATGAGGTGAATGCCTCCTTGGGCAGAGTGGTTACGGCACCAACAAACGGTAGCGCAGGGGTCATTCCGGCAGTACTGATGTACTATATGGTCATCGAGAACCACGAGGCCGATTTCAAACAGATCAAGCAGTTCTTATTGGTCGCTGGAGAGATTGGCAGTATTTTTAAGAAAGGTGCTACCATTTCAGCGGCCATGGGAGGTTGTCAAGCGGAAATTGGGGTATCATCGGCGATGGCAGCCGGTGCCCTTACCGAGTTGTTGGGCGGTACGCCAGAGCAGGTATTGATGGCGGCCGAAATTGCCATGGAACATCACCTCGGACTCACTTGTGACCCTATTGGGGGACTGGTGCAGATTCCCTGTATCGAGCGCAATTCCATGGGCGCCATTAAGGCGATCAATGCGGCGGAATTGGCCTTGCATTCAGACCCTAAGGATGCAAAAGTTCCATTAGACAAAGTCGTTCAGACCATGTGGGAAACGGCCAAGGATATGAACTCGAAATATAAAGAAACCTCGCAAGGAGGGCTTGCCGTAGGGGTGTTCTTGAGCGATTGTTGATCGTTAAAACCTTCATGGCGAATCTGCGGCATGCTTCCGAACCAGATTCCAATAAAACTCCTTATTTTTAGCGAATCAAAATAAAAATCAATGTCTACTGCCAAAAAAGAGTACAAACGCGTAACGGTCAAATCACTCGTAGAAATGAAAAAGAACGGAGAGAAAATCTCCATGCTGACCGCCTACGACTACTCCATGGCGAAAATTGTGGATGCAGCGCAAGTAGATGTCATTCTTGTCGGTGATTCGGCAAGTAATGTAATGGCCGGCCATGAAACTACCCTGCCCATTACCTTGGATCAGATGATCTATCATGCTTCCTCGGTCGTGCGTGCCGTGCAACGGGCATTGATTGTAGTGGATATTCCTTTTGGAAGCTATCAAAGTGACCCAAAAGAAGCCTTGCGTTCCGCCATTCGAATCATGAAAGAAAGTGGTGCGCATGCCGTAAAGGTAGAAGGGGGAGCGGAAATCAAGGAATCGGTAAAGCGGATTCTTGCTGCTGGAATACCTGTCATGGGGCATCTGGGACTCACTCCACAATCTATTTATAAGTTCGGCACCTACACGGTACGGGCCAAAGAGGAAGCAGAAGCGGCCAAATTGATGGAAGATGCCAAACTCTTGGAAAGATTGGGGTGTTTCGGAATCGTTTTGGAAAAAATTCCCGCAGCACTGACCAAAGAAGTTTCCGATAGTATTTCCATACCTACCGTGGGTATCGGAGGAGGCAAGCATGCAGACGGTCAAGTCTTGGTCATTCATGACCTGCTCGGAATGACGCACGAGTTCAATCCGAGGTTCTTAAGACGGTATATGAACCTGTACGAAGACATGGGTAACGCGATCTCCCAATATGTAAATGATGTGAAAGCTAGGGATTTTCCCAGCGATGAAGAACAATATTAACTTTGGTAGTGTCCCTTTTGGATAACCCCGGTTCGGTCTTGAAAACCTCTTGAAATGTTCAAAAAAGTATTCATTCTGGTTTTGGTGCTGCTCAATATCGGTTGTGACCAGATATCTAAAAATATCGTTCGCAAAACCGTCGAATACCAAGAACACATTTCGCTCATCAGCGATAATTTCATCCTTACCAAGGTCGAAAATAAAGGCGCCATGATGGGTTTGGGTTCCGACCTCTCCCCTACACTCAAGATGGTTCTCTTACAAGGATTACCCATTGTTGTACTTTTGATCCTTCTATTCAGGATTCTTCAAAAACCCAAGATGGACAGCGCATTGGTTTTTGCGTTCGCCTGTGTCATCGGCGGGGGCATCGGTAACCTGATCGACCGAATCGCCCATGGACAGGTCACCGACTTTTTCCATATTGATTTGGGATTCGTTAGAACAGGAATTTTCAATATGGCGGATGTTTCCGTTACTATGGGAGTGCTTCTAATTCTAATTTTGAGTCTTTCCAACCGAAAATTTGAAATGTGAATTGGATAACAAGATTCTTAGAACTTTAGATTATTCGATAGTACTATGGCACAACAATCTAATTCGGAAAACCTTCAAGTACTCTACGAAGACAATCACCTCATCGCAATCAATAAAAGACCGGGAGATATCGTTCAAGGCGATAAGACCGGTGATGTGCCGCTCAGCGAATGGGTGAAGCGTTACCTTAAAAAGAAATACAATAAGCCAGGAAATGTATTTTTGGGCGTGACACACCGGCTAGATCGCCCTACTTCCGGTATTGTTGTTTTCGCGAAAACCTCAAAGGCCCTGCCCCGATTGAATAAATTGTTCGCCGAAAAACAAGCCCGGAAAACCTATTGGGCCCTAGTGAAAAATGCACCGCCACAAAAAGAGGATACCTTGACGCATTGGATGAAACGAAACACAAAGCAAAACAAATCCTATGCCCATCCAAAGGAAGTTATCGACAGTAAAAAAGCGATACTTGACTATCGGCTCATTCAAAAGTTGGACACCTTTTATCTACTCGAAATCAATTTAAAAACAGGGCGCCATCACCAAATACGTGCGCAGTTGTCAGCCATCGGTTGCCCGATCAAAGGAGATCTGAAATACGGGTTTGACCGCAGCAACAAAAATGGTAGCATTCACCTTCATGCACGACGCCTCTCCTTCATACATCCGGTGAAGAAAGAGACCCTGACCCTGACCGCACCCCTACCACAAGATCCGCTTTGGAACGCTTGTTGTTAAATTAATTATATGTAACACCTTAAAACACAAAACCATGTTGAAGAGAACCTTTTTTATAGTGAGCTTAGTATTCGTTGTTTCCTGCGGCAGTTATAATTCGATCGATTCGTTTTACAACGCCCATAAGAACGATGATCAGGTAACCGCGGTACGAGTACCCCAGTTTATGCTTTCCCTTATAGGAAATATTTCCCCGGAGATCAAGTCCTTAATCGGAAACACCAAAGACCTACGCTATATGCAGTTTCCAAGTGCAACCCCGGCCCGTACCCAGTTTCTAAACAACCAAATGAACACCATTACGGGAAATTCATTTATCGAGGTGTACCGTAAAAACGATGATCTAAGACGAAATGTCATCTCGGTACGCGAAAAGAAAAATGCGGTGAAGGAAATCTTGATTTACAACAACAATAATGTCAACGGTTCTTTCCTCTATTTCAATGGTGATTTCGACCCTGAGAAAGTGCGTCAAATGGCACAGAACGAGGATTTTCAAAAAATAGGTGAAGGTCTTATCGATCAATACAGCATGAAGAATCTCAGACCTATTGATCAGATGGAGGATAAGAATTAAACCTGACCCGCCCTTCTATACGACAAAAGGCTCTCCGCTACTACTGCGCTCAAAATCAGTAATCCTCCTATGACCGTTGATAACGCGGGTATCTCGTTGAGAAACAAAGCGCCTATAAGAATGCCGTAGACCGGTTGCACACTACTGATAATGCTGGCTGTGGTGATACTGAAGTTTTTAAAACTACGTAAGAACAGGGTATGTCCTACCGCAGTGGTCAAAACCGCCAAAGTTACGATAGCCGGCCATTGGTCGGTCATTGTAGTCAAATCAAAAAAGAAGAGCCCCGGCAATAGTACCAAACCTACCACAGCAGATTGGTAGCACATCAGCATAGAGCCATTATAGGCGGAAACCTTCCTTTTCATCACAATATTACGCAGTGCATAGAACAAAGCCGACAACATTCCCAAGCCCACGGCCATTGTATACTCATTCTTTATATCAAAATCGGGAACTAGAAAGTAAATACCAAGTAAGACCAAGGCCCCTAGTGCCAAGTGAATCCGTTGAAATTTCGTTTTCAAGATCAAGGGCTCCAGAAATGCGGTAAACATCGGATAAGTGAACAAAGACAACATACCAATAGCCACATTCGACAACTGCAGCGCATAAAAATAGGTCATCCAATGAAGACCCATAAGCACCCCACTAAATAACACGAGAAATCGGTCGGAAGGCGCGATGCGCAGTACGATCTTGCGATACTTGCAATACAGCCATAGCGCAAAAAAGGCCAGAAGCGCCCTAGCGTCAATAGTGATGTGTACCGGCAGATCGATATAGCGTCCCAAGGCACCCGAAGTGCTTATAAAAAGCATTGCCAGATTGATTTCGGAAAGATAGACGATATGTCGGCCCGGTCGCTTCAATGCCCTCCTCCTAACGGGTCAATACCTTCGCCTTTTCTTGAATGATCTCAGCTACGGGTTTGTCCTCCAAGTGACTTTCGAGCCAAGAAATGATATCCAAATACAGAAAAGCCCTTTTCTCATACGGATGGTCCTCGTATTTTTTCAATTCGGTATGAAGCTGTTGAAACGCGCTGCGCAGTTCATGTGGATAAATACTGCCTAGATTACGCAAGAACTTGATCATTTCTTTCTGGACGGCGTGCAGGTCGTTCATTTTCAACAGAAATTTGTAGGTGCTCTTCAATTGAACTTCCAAATGATAATCCATACCTGCCTCATAATGAGCAACTAGGCTTAAAACTCGAGCAAAGCACATGAGGTCTTCACGCATCTTCAAATTCTTGTTGTTGATGATTTTTTTCAGGTATTGGATACAGGTTTTGTTGTCTCCCATGCCGAAGTATAAACAAGCGATCTTGTAGTAGAGCAGCATGATATGATGCTCGTCAATGCGGTCTTTGTGTTTATTGATGCCGTACTCGATAATTTTTACCAAATACAGGCCTTTTTTGAACGTACCTTCCAAAAAGTGGAGGTTCAATTTGTTCGAATTGATATATAGGAAGGCCAGCGAACTGATATTGTCATTTTTAGGAAACTCCTTGCTCTCCACCATCGCTTCCATTTTATCAAGGGTTTGCCTGAACTGAGAGCTATATTTCACAAAAAACAAGGACTCCAATAAATAATGGTTTCCCTTTAAAAAGAAGACCGGGTTCAGATTGATCATCTCTTTGTTCTCGTAAAACAAATCCACCCATTTACTCGCATATTTATAGCACGACAGAAAGTCTTGTATCAAAAAACTGTACCATAAATGGGCCTTGTAGAGCCAAAGTTTCTCTCGAAAGCCCAAATCATCGATATCGTACTTCGGAAGTTGTTTTTTGAAGTATTTCTCGATGCGCATGATATCGTCGTCGCTTCGTGCATACCCTACCTTTAACATCCACCCGTACAACTGTAAGGAAAGATTCGAAAGTTTACTGGTCATCACGTTATGCGCAGATAGTTCTTTTGCTTGAATCGCCAACTCGTCTGCCCGATCTGGAATACTCCGGGTGATGTATTGTGTTTCGATAATCTTTTCAAACTCTACGATCTCGTAGGCCACGTTTTTTTCCTCGTTTTCAATAGCGATATTCTTGGCTTTGTCCAATAGTTTCAAACTCTGCTTATACAATCCCTTCTGATAGAGAATAGTGGCAAAATCGAGTTGCTCGCGAATTTGTACCCGAATGTTCTGGTTGACAGGGTTCAACCTCAGGCTGATGAGAATCTGTTTGTACAAATGGGCCTTTAAATTGGAGAGTTGCGACTTGGTCACGATACCATTGTCCAAAATGGTCTTTTCGTTATAGGCCTTCATTTTATCCATCAAATTAAAGAGCGCAATGAATTTGGCATCGGTATTTACACCTAGCCGCCCGACATAGAGTTTAAACTGTCGTTTTTCAGACTTTGAAAGCGACTTTACCAGCACGAACAATGCATCTTTATGCACATTTGTCATCGTAAAAAAAAGGGTTTAACGTTTTGTTTATCAGATTGTTGAATATCCCTAAAAGTAATTGCCCGTTGTAAAACATAATCGCTTTTTTAGGAGATTTCCGCTATTGGTCATATATTCGTAAGGGTGGATAAATCTACACAAATATAATGAGCAAAGATATAGTACAAATTTTTGATACCACGTTAAGAGACGGAGAACAGGTACCCGGTTGTAAATTGGATGCTGATCAAAAATTGGTCATCGCGGAGCGACTGGATAATTTAGGGGTGGATATCATTGAAGCAGGATTTCCGATTTCGAGCCCTGGAGATTTCAGTTCGGTCAACGAAATAGCGAAATTGGTCAAAAATGCGACGGTTTGCGGTTTGACCCGGGCGGTCAAGAAGGATATTGAGGTTGCTGCCGAAGCCCTAAAACCAGCAAGAATACCTAGAATCCATACCGGAATAGGAACCTCCGATTCGCATATCAAATATAAATTCAATTCGAATAAGGATGCGATTATCGAGCGTGCCGTGGCGGCGGTAAGCTATGCAAAAACGTTTGTAGAAGACGTTGAATTCTATGCGGAAGATGCCGGTAGAACCGATAACGAATTTTTGGCAAGGGTCTGCGAAGCGGTCATTAAGGCCGGAGCGACCGTGTTGAATATACCCGACACTACCGGATATTGTCTCCCAGAGGAGTACGGTGCAAAAATGAAGTACTTGAAGGAGAACGTAAAAGGCATACATAAAGCGATTCTTTCTTGTCATTGCCATAATGATTTGGGTCTCGCGACCGCGAATTCCATTGCCGGTGTAGCCAATGGCGCGCGTCAGATAGAATGCACGATCAATGGCATCGGAGAACGTGCCGGCAACACTTCTTTGGAAGAAGTAGTGATGATCCTGCGCCAACACCCAAGCCTAGGTCTTGATACCCGGATCAATAGTAAACTACTGTACGATACCAGTCAAATGGTCTCCCAAAAAATGGGGATGATCGTGCAACCCAATAAAGCCATTGTGGGTGCCAATGCCTTTGCCCATAGCTCAGGAATACACCAAGACGGTGTCATCAAAAACCGCGAAACCTATGAAATCATCGATCCCGCGGAAGTTGGGGTCAATGAATCATCTATTGTGCTTACGGCCCGTAGCGGACGTGCGGCACTGGCCTACCGTGCAAAAATTGTGGGATATGAACTCACCAAAACCCAATTGGACACGGTATATCAAGAATTTCTAAAGTTTGCCGATCAGAAAAAAGAGATTCTTGATGACGACATTCATGAAATCATCGCCGCGACCGATGTGGCGATACCAAAAGTATCTGCCCCATGAAATTGAAGATCGCCCTCTTAGGGGGTGATGGCATTGGGCCAGAGGTACTGGCGCAATCCGTAAAGTGCTTAAAAGCAGTTGAAGAAACCTTTAATCATCAATTTTCATATGAGGAAGCCCCTGTAGGTGCGGTTGCCATTTCAAATACGGGCGACCCGCTTCCTGAAGACACCCTGAAACGCTGCAAAGCCTCAGATGCCATTCTATTCGGGGCCATAGGAGCATTGGAATATGATTATAATCCTGAAGCTGTTGTACGACCGGAGCAAGGGCTCTTGAAACTGCGAAAGGAACTCGGGCTTTTCGCGAATATTAGGCCGGTAAAAGTATTTTCCTCCCTGGTCGGAAACTCCCTCTTACCCAAAAAGGTTATTTCAGGAACCGACCTGGTCATTTATCGTGAGTTGACCGGGGGTATCTACTTTGGCAAAAAGACATTGAGCGCCGATGGTACCATGGCTTCCGATCTCTGCGAATATTTTGAAGGTGAAATTTCCCGTATCGCCCACATGGCCTTTAAGGCCGCTAAAAGAAGAAGACGTAAGCTGACGCTGGTCGACAAGGCGAACGTCTTGGAAACCTCCCGATTGTGGCGAAAGGTGGTTACCGAAATCAGTGGCAGTTATCCGGAAGTAAAATTGGAATGCCTTTTTATCGATAATGCCGTCGTGCAAATGATGATGAACCCGAAACAGTTCGATGTCATTTTGACCGATAATATGTTCGGGGATATCCTCTCTGACCAAGGGAGTGTGATTATAGGATCTATCGGGCTGTTACCTTCCGCATCCGTCGGAAATGAAAATGCCATGTTCGAACCCTTTCACGGTTCGTACCCGCAAGCGAAAGGAAAAAACATCGCTAATCCGGTAGCTTCCATTCTCAGCACTGCCATGCTATTGCAACACTTTGGATTGAACGAGGAAGCCGATGCCGTGGTCAAAGCGGTCAACAAATCCTTCCGTAAAAATGTGATTACCAAAGACATTCTCGGAAGCAGTAAATACGGCACTGATTATGTCGGTGATTTTATTTCGGAGAACATCACTTATTCCGATGAAGACCTGAATCTAAACGATGAAAATATCGACTTGGGCAAATCGACGATTATTTAGCTTCCTCCTCCTCGATCAACTCCTTTACGAATGCATCGAATTCCTTTTGAAATTCCGTGAATTTCGCACCTGTAGCGGGACCGTTAAAGCCTGTGTGAATTTTCCTGACGTTGCCTTTTTTATCTATAAAAATAGTGGTGGGATACGAGAGTACGTGGTTCAACATCGGTAGCTTTTCTTGGGCCAACGCCTTATCGGATGAACCGTATTGCGCCAATAGAATGGGGTAATCGATTCCGATTCGATTCTTCAATCGTGCAATGCTCTTGAAAGCTCCCGCCTCTGTTTTGGCATACTCAAAAGCCAGGGCCACTACTTCCAAATCAAGATCAGGGTTCCTTTTCAGATACTCTACATAAAATTTACTCTCGTCGAGGCAATTGGGGCACCAGCTTCCCATAATCTGTACTAGCACCACTTTATTCGCAAAGCGATCATCCGCTAAGGAAACCTTATTTCCGTTCGCATCGGGAAAGGAAAAAGCGAGTTCATCGTACCCTTCCTTTAAGAAGGTCAGCGAATCGGCACTTGGCAATTCATACAGCTCATTGCGTTTGGCCTCGAAGCGCTCTTTGGAATGGTTACCCGAGTAGAACGCACCGTTCATGGTACTGTCCGTTACCTTGGCCGTAAAAACAAAGGCATGGGCTCCATCAAAAGCCGAAACCTTTAGAGAATCTCCGCTCATCACTCCCTCTAAATACCTGTAATCTCCGGTAGTTGTTCTGAAAGTTCCATTGACCACATCCCCAGTTTGCATAAAAATACCCTTGGCACTATATTCATCGGGGGTTCCCTTTTCGAATACGGTTTCCCAAATTCCGCTCACCTCTTTTGTGGAGGGTTTACTATTTCGAAAACGCTCCTCATTGCCAAAAGTCGCTTTAAAAGGAACAACACGATCTAAACTCTCTTTTATGAATTGGCCCTCAATGTTGTTTTCAGTGAAAGTACCGGCAATATAGCCCTCATATACAGGGAAATTGATGCGTATCGAATCGTTCTCAATACGTATTTCATCCACAAAGATTTCCTCTTCCGCATTGTAGATTTCAATTTCATAGGCATTCCCTTCTTCGTTTTTACCCAATTGAAAATTGAACGGAAGTATTTCATTGTCCATCACGGTCAATTCTGCCAACCATATGCCTTCAGATAGCGATACTTGGCGGTCCTCCTTACAAGAAATCACCACAAACACTACAAGCAACACCACTACAAGTCTTTTCATAACCTATTTTTAAGTACTGGTCGAAATAACGATAAAAAACCTACATTAAAAAATTAAAAGAATTCAATTCTGATGTGGTTGAATGTGTAAAAGCATTGTTTTATCTTTATCGGCTTTAAAAACACGCAATGCAGATATCATACAATTGGCTGAAGCAATTCTTGAAATTAGATTGGGAGGCAGAACAAACTGCTGAGCTCTTAACGGACTTAGGTCTTGAAGTTGAGGTAATTAGCCAATTTGAGTCGGTACAGGGTGGACTCAAAGGAGTGGTTGTCGGTGAAGTACTGACCTGTGTACAACACCCGAATGCCGATCGGCTGAAGTTGACCACCGTCGCTATTGGGAATGGGGCTCCTGTTCAAATCGTTTGTGGTGCACCCAATGTCGATGCAGGGCAAAAAGTACCTGTAGCCACGATCGGCACCACGCTCTACACGGCAGAAGGAGAAGCCTGGACTATTAAAAAGGGAAAAATCAGGGGTGAGGAAAGTCATGGAATGATCTGCGCCGAAGACGAATTAGGTCTGGGTGAAGGTCATGACGGTATTATGATATTGGATGACGCCCTTAAAGTAGGCACACCCTGTTCGGAAGTCTTTGAGGTGGAAAACGATATCATTTTTGAAATCGGACTCACGCCGAATCGCTCGGATGCCATGAGCCATTATGGGGTCGCCCGTGATCTGCGGGCCGGATTGCGACAGCGGGAAATCGAAAAGGAGCTGATTACCCCTCCCCTCACCAATTTCAAAATCACCGATCGATCGCTAAAAATAGATGTGGATGTCGTAGACAACGCCTTGGCCCCACGGTACTGTGGTATTACCTTGAGCAACCTCATCGTAGAACCCTCACCTGATTGGCTGAAAAATAGGTTAAAGGCCATCGGTCTGACACCAAAGAACAATCTGGTAGATGCCACTAATTATGTGTTGCATGAACTGGGGCAGCCGCTGCACGCCTTTGATGCCACTAAAATAAAAGGGAATAAAATCGTTGTCAAAACCCTACCCAAGGGTACGAAGTTCAAGACGCTTGACGGTGTCGAGCGCGAATTACACGAAGAAGACCTGATGATCTGTGATGCCGAAAAACCGATGTGTATCGCCGGTGTTTTTGGAGGTGAGTATTCCGGAGTGACCGAAGAAACCACCGCCATATTTTTGGAAAGTGCGTATTTCAATCCCGTTTCCATACGGAAATCGGCGAAAAGACATGGTTTGAATACCGATGCCTCGTTTCGATTTGAACGGGGTATCGATATCGAGAATGTGGAGTTGGCCCTTCGACGTGCGGCCATTCTGATCAAGGAAATCGCCGGGGGCGATATCACCTCTGAAGTAGTCGACCTCTATCCGAATAAGGTCAAGCCACAAGAGGTTTTTTTAAGCTTTGATAAAATCGACAGCCTGTTGGGACAGGAAATTCCCAGGGACAAAATCAAGGACATCCTGAGCTCGTTGGAAATCAAGGTGATGAACGTTACCGAATCAGGTATGGGACTTATGGTACCTCCTTATCGGGTAGATGTGCTACGTGACGTCGATGTCATCGAAGAGATATTACGGGTTTTCGGATACAACAATATTGCGATTTCGGAAAAACTGACCGCCTCTATTGCACCTACCTCGAAATTTGAAGATCATAAGTTGCAGCAGATCATCGGGGACCAATTGGCGGCACAAGGTTTTTTCGAGATTATGGCCAATAGCCTGACCTCACCGGACCATACCCAACTCACGGATAGCCATACGGAAGAACAGGCCGTTACGATGTTGAACCCACTGAGCAACGACCTCGCCATTTTAAGGCAGAGTATGCTGTTTTCGGGTCTGGAAGCCATTGCCTACAATAGCAATCGAAAAAATCAACATCTGAAGCTTTTCGAATTCGGAAAAACCTACCATCAGTTTACTTCCAAAAGGGAGGAACAAAAGCATTTAAGCCTCTTTCTGACCGGTAATCGACAAGAGAGCAGTTGGAGACAGGCCGATCGAAAAAGCGATTTTTTCTACTTGAAGACCGTTGTGGAAAATGTACTTCTTCGCTTGGGTATCGACGATATCAAGATGAATCCTCTAGGCAAGTCCGATTTCTCGGAAGGCATTTCCTTGACATCGCGGAAAAAAGAATTGGCCGTACTCGGGCTGGTGCAAAAAGGAATAACGAAGCATTTTGACATCAAACAAGAGGTCTTGTATGCCGATTTCAATTGGGACAATGTGTTGGCACTGGTCTCAAAAGAAGATATCGTTTTCTCGAGTATATCGAAATACCCCGAGGTCAAAAGGGATTTTGCCCTTTTGCTCGATGATACCGTTACCTTTAAGGCGGTACATGATATCGCCTTTCAAACCGAGCAAAAAATGCTTACGGATGTCAACCTCTTTGACGTCTACACGGGCAGTAAGCTACCGAAAGGTAAGAAGTCGTACGCCGTGAGCTTTACCCTGCAAAACAAGCAAAGCACTTTGACCGACAAGCAAATCGATAAGATCATGGGAAAACTACAGCACAAGTACGAAACCGAATTAGGGGCCGAATTGCGTTAGTAATGAAGCTTCGGGGGCATTCGAAGGAACCTACATTTATCATCGCTTTGCCGTTTCCCCGACGCATGGCAAGCCATTGTTACAGTATATAAAGGTAGTATCGCGTTAAATCTTACTTGGGCGAATAACGCTATCTATCTCGTGAATCACGCCATTGCATTGGTTGTAGTCGGCAGTGGTTATTCTAGCCGTGTTCCCGAGATTATCGGTCAAGATGATATCGAGCCCCTGCATCGAAGCCGTAATCTCATCTCCTTGAACCGTGGTGAAGCTCGCTTTGCCCGCCCCTCGGCACATTGCTTTCAAAATCTTGGACGCGGAAAAATTTCCGGCAATGATATGATAGCGCATGAGGGACTGCAATTCCTTTTTGTTTTCGGGCAATAACAGTTCGTCGATTTTGGCTTTGGACAACTTTTCAAAGGCCGTATCCGATGGCGCGAATACGGTAAACGGACCAGATTGGCCCAAGATTTCCTCCAAATCACTGGCTCGCATAACCGCCAAAAGCATCTGATGGTTTTTCGAACTTTCGGTGTTTTTCAGAATAGACTTTTCAGGATCCATGCGCATGAGCGATGGCATACTTTCTGAAGATTGGATGGGCGATTGAGCGAAGGACAAAGACGTACATAAAAGTAACATTAGGGACAAGGGAACTGCCTTATAGTGCATAGCTTCTCAGATTGGGATTCATAAAATAGGGCAAATATCGATGAACGGTAGCGATATATCGGCAAGATACGGCAATAGGACGCTTTCTCTTGTTAAGAAAATAGGTCATTCATAGAAATTAACAAAATATTAACTTTTTCAAAAGTTAAACAAAAAACCCACGAGCGCCTGAATTGCCTAAATTTGAGTAATTGCTAAAAAAAGAAGACTATGTTTTTTCAGAAAACGAACATCGAAGACAAATTACTCAGACATAAAGAACGGTTTTCCCAACCCGAGGAAATTATAGAGGAAGTCCACCGGATTCTTCAGGAACACCATGAAAATCAGGTGCGTATCGAAAATAATATCAGTGGAGGTACGGGAGACGTTAAAAACGGTTTTGACTTCGATTTGCTGGAAACGGATAAAATCTATCATATTTCACAAATCAAAAAGATCTGTATCGACTACCGACTCCGGTTTTTGGATTCCAAATACTTTAAGGGTGATATACCCCCAGAGGCGTTCCAAAAAATCGCTTCCTTAGAGAAGCAACATCAAATAGAGCTTTCGGGGTTTAAGATCATAGCGCCCTCCAAACTCTTTAAACTCAAGGATAAGGATGACCCGCTGCTCTTCGCTCCTATCGGTAATGGGTATTTCTATTTGATCCACAAATGGGGCAATGATCTTCATCCCTTGCGTAAAGTACTGATGTGGCCCTTCAAGAACATCATCAATTTGACTTCGGTGGTTTTTGTAGTCAGCTATTTGGTCACCCTTCTTGTACCCGATGGATTGTTTTCAAGAACCAATTCGAACGCCCAATTCTGGATTATTTTCTTCTTTATGTTCAAGTGTTTGGCTTCGGTGGTCATTTTTTATGGCTTTGCTTTAGGCAAGAACTTCAACCCACAGATTTGGAATAGCAAGTATTTTAATGCTTAAAACAAGATTTAGTCGATATCCTGAAGAATCGGTCGTAATCTCTTAAGAAGAATGATATTCTGTTCAATTCACAAAGAGTACATAAGGAACGCCTTCTAGATCAATATGATCTACAAAAGCGGGTTCGGGGCTAGGTTTAATGCGTAAGAGGCCACCTTCTTGTTTGCCTACTTTCTTATAGCCGATGAGGATCAGGTCGTTTTTTTCGTCATAGTTGACGGTAGTCGTGGTCTCTATTTCAAATTCAAAATCACGTTTCTCCTCGGTCAAGAAGTTTTCGTATGCATATAGGGTAACCAGATTTTTTGTAAAATCATAGACCGCAGGAATCTCCGGGTAGGTACTCACCGCATCAGCGGCTTTGGGATAATACAACTTGCCGTCCCCATCAAAACAATCAAAGGCATTCGCTGTAAATTTAGGCTCAGTACCTTCGGCATAATTGGTGAATACGAAAGAGAGGCTCGCACTATCAAGTGTCGTATGCAATTCATCGTAGCTAATGATAATCGTATCTTCCGAAGTGTTGAACACACGGCGGGCCCGAAAGCCCAAATTCATCTCATGTATTAAGGAGTTCGAACTGAAATCGAGAACGGATAGATAGTTCTCCTCCGAGAGCTCCACATCAAGGGTCATTATAAAAAGACGGTCGTTGGCTATGGCCAGGTCAAGCGGTTTCTTGTTCAAGGGAACATCAACGAAATCGAGATCGGCACTTTTGCGGTCGATGATCCGTACCCCAAAAGTGGAGGTTTTCTCATCGATCTCACGCTCATAGGCAATACAGATCTTTGTATCGGAAGTCAGCAAAGCGACCGCAGTCAGCATACAATCGTCAAGGTCATCAAAGACATCGATTTCGGCTGTTTCATCTTTGGTAAAATCGTGTCTGGTAATTCTTCCGGAACAGCCGGTTTTATGGTATTGAAAGAATTCACTTCCTTCTAAAGAGGTCAATTGTGGAATGGATTTACTGGCCAAGTTACTTTCCTCCGGATTCAAGGTGAGGAGTTCTCCATTGGCATTCAATAACTGCGGGGCGAGGGTCGCTCCTGAAGACAACATTACGGCATAATCCGCATCGATACTGGTAGGTTTCTCCTCATTGACGATACTATCGTCAGACTTGCTGCAACCTATAATCACTAGAGTGAGCAGCACGTAGATGCTATTGTAGGTTTTCATGATGTACGTATTTGGGTTCACTACAGTTTACACAGGAACCGCATACATCTTAGTACGTTGTTCCCGTATCGTCTTGTCAGACATGTATTCATCGAACGTCAAATACCTATCAATATTGCCCTTGGGCGTCAATTCTATAATACGATTGGCAACCGTTTGGGCAAATTCATGGTCATGGGTCGTGAAAAGCACCGTACCCTTGAAGTTCTTGAGCGAATTGTTAAATGCGGTAATACTTTCAAGATCGAGGTGATTGGTCGGTTCGTCGAGCATCACGGCGTTCGCTCTGAGCATCATCATTCGACTCAACATGCAACGTACTTTTTCACCTCCGGATAAAACCGTGCATTTTTTCAAGGCCTCCTCCCCACTGAAAAGCATTTTCCCCAGAAACCCGCGAATATGTACCTCTTCACGCTCTTCCTCTGTTTTGGCCCATTGCCTCAGCCAATCGACCAAATTGATATCCTCGGTAAAAAAATCGGAATTATCGGCCGGCAGGTACGACTGATTTGTGGTCACTCCCCATTGAAAAGAGCCATTATGAGCTTTTCGGTTATTGTTGATAATTTCATAAAACGCGGTTGTCGCCCTAGAATCCCGTGAAATCACGGCCACTTTGTCTCCTTTGGCCAAATTGATATTCACTCTTTCAAAAAGCACCTCGCCATCCTCTGATTGCGCGGACAGGTTTTCAACGTTTAAAATTTGATCTCCGGCTTCACGCTCCCGTTCAAAAATAATCGCCGGGTAACGGCGGCTTGAGGGCTTGATATCATCGACCTTTAATTTTGATAGCATCTTCTTACGTGAAGTCGCCTGCTTGCTCTTGGCCACATTGGCACTAAAACGGGCAATGAACTCTTGTAGTTCCTTGGCCTTTTCTTCAGACTTTTTGTTTTGCTGCGCGCGCTGACGTGCGGCCAACTGGCTACTCTCGTACCAAAATGTATAATTGCCCGAATAGTGATTGATCTTTCCAAAATCGATATCGGAAATGTGCGTACAGACCGCATCGAGAAAGTGACGGTCATGCGACACCACGATGACGGTGTTGTCATAATGGGCCAAGAAATTTTCGAGCCAGCCAATAGTCTCATAGTCCAGGTCGTTCGTGGGCTCATCCATGATCAATACATCCGGATTACCGAATAGGGCTTGTGCCAACAACACCCGTACCTTTAGTTTGGAATCCATATCGGCCATGGCGGTGTAGTGAAAGTCTTCCGAAATGCCCAAGTTTGAAAGTAAGGCCGCTGCACCACTTTCGGCGTTCCAACCGTCCATTTCCTCGAATTTAACCTGCAACTCCCCTATCTTATCGGCATTTTCATCACTGTAGTCGGCGTAAAGCGCATCGATTTCTTGCTTCAATGCGAACAAAGGTTTGTTCCCCATAACCACCGTTTCGAGCACGGTAGCTTCGTCATAGGCATTGTGGTTTTGCTCCAAAATCGACATCCGCTTTCCCGGTTCGAGGTGTACATGGCCAGAGGTAGGGTCTATCTGTCCGGAAATAATCCGCAAAAAAGTGGATTTTCCGGCGCCATTTGCACCAATGACCCCATAGCAATTTCCTTGGGTGAACGACACATTCACCTCATCGAACAATACGCGCTTTCCAAATTGTACGGATAGATTTGAAACAGATAACATAACACTAGTCTTTACACCTGTATAGCCTCAGGTAATTCGGTGCAAAAATAGAGAGTTTAAACCTAATTTTCTACAATTAAAGCCGTAGTTTTTACAACGGATTTCGGATTGGGGGATTCAGGTATCCCAAAGGGTACGTAATGGACCAGCGTTAACGTAAACCCCTAATTTTTAACGCGCTATTAACAGCAATCGATATACGGGTTTCTTAGTTTTGTTCGTTAGCTAGCATATAGTGTTATATGATTAAAAACTTACTTTTTCTATTTCTTATCGTACTGGCAGGTTGTAATGGAGAAGAAAGAAAATCCCCCAAGGTTTTTTTTGCGGGACAGATTATCAACCCCACCGACGCTTATGTCGTGCTTCTTAAAGGAGAAAAGGTAATCGACTCCGCCAAGTTGGACGAGCGGAACAGATTTTCCTTTGAATTGGATTCCATTACCGCAGGCTTGCACCACTTCAATCACGCCCCTGAATATCAGTATGTTTATCTAGAGACCGGTGATAGCCTGATGGCGCGCCTGAATACTATAGATTTCGATGAATCATTGGTTTTTTCAGGAACGAACTCAAGTGCCGAATTGAACAATTTTCTATTAGACCTGTTCTTGTCCAATGAAAAGGAGGAAAATGCCATTCTCAAAAAATTCTATGGGTTAGAGCCACAAGAGTTCGCCCATCATGTTGATTCGTTGCGCGCTGAAAAACTAGAGAATCTTGAAAACTTGATTTCCGAAGTGGAACTGTCCGATAGCGCTGAGGCTGTTGCCAAAGCCAGTATCGATTACACGTATTTCAATTACAAAGAGGAGTACCCGTTTGCTCATCGCAAGCATACCGGACAGAATGTACTCAAAAATATTCCAAAGGATTTTTATGACTATCGCGAAGCGATCAGTTTTACCAATCCCCATTTAAATTACTTGAGGCCTTACTATGACTTCATGCAGGCCCATATCAAGAACCTCTCTTTCTCTACCTGTGCATCTTCCTGTGAGATCAAAGGCGGGCATGTGCGGAATCAATTGCATTTTAATAGGCATAAATTAAGTCTTATCGACAGCCTTGTACAGGAAAACGAGCTGAAGGACAATCTATTTCGGAATGTGGCCTTCAATTACTTGCTGGCGGCCAATGATACCGAAAAAAACATAGAGAGTTTTATTACCGATTTTCATTTGCGATCCGGAAACAATAGGCATATCAAGGAAATCAACGAACTCTATGAAGGTATTCAGAATGTGCAACCTAAGAAAAAAATACCCAATGTCTTGGTAAGCAATATGGCCGGTGAAAAGATTTCACTACAAGATATTTCAAAGGATGGCAAGGTGGTGTTCTACTTCTGGACCGGTGACGACAGAGGCCATTTCAAAAGTATCCTCAAAAGGGTGGAGCACTTGTCAGAAACGAAAAAGGAGTACACATTCGTGGGCATCAACATCAAAACGGATGACAGCACCTGGCGCGGAATGGTCGATTCTTACGGACTTGAGAGCGAAAAGCAGTTCAAAGCCGACAATTTTGAAGAAATCACCAAGGCGTTGATCATTCATCATCTCAACCGATGTGTGATTACCGAAGATGCGACCATTATCGATGCCTTTTCAGATATGTATACCGCTTCCTTATAAGACGTAAAAAAGCCCTGGTTTATTTGAATATCCAGGGCTTTTTTGACTTCTTTATCTTTCGATTCTATTTCAATTTCCTTTTTGATAATCGGCCAAGAATTTGGCAAGTCCGCTATCGGTAAGGGGGTGCTTTAATAAACCTTCGATCGACGACAACGGTCCTGTCATGACATCGGCCCCGATTTTGGCACAATCGATAACATGCATCGTATGGCGCACCGAAGCGGCCAGAATCTGCGTCTCAAAAGCATAATTATCATAAATATGTCGGATCTCGGCGATAAGATTGAGTCCGTCGGTAGAAATATCATCGAGTCTACCGATAAATGGTGACACATAAGTGGCTCCGGCCTTCGCCGCTAATAACGCCTGACCAGGTGAAAAAACCAAGGTACAGTTGGTGCGTATGCCCTTATCGGAAAAATATTTCAAGGCTTTTATACCATCTTTTATCATCGGTACTTTGACCACGATCTGCTCGTGCAACTCGGCCAGCTCCTCCCCTTCTTTGACCATCGCCTCAAAATCGGTGGAAATCACCTCGGCCGAAACATCCCCTTCTACGATAGTACAAATGTCTACATAGTGTTTCAAGATATTATTTCTTCCGGTAATCCCTTCCTTCGCCATCAAAGAAGGATTGGTGGTCACTCCATCAAGAACTCCCAACGCCTGGGCCTCACGTATCTGATCCAGATTGGCCGTATCGATAAAAAATTTCATATTGCTATTCGGTTTATATTAAAAATTGATGCTACAAAGGGAATATTACCCTAATACACCCGCGAAATTACAACTTATAATGCTTCAATAACATTTTCTCAAAGACTTTATCGGGCAACGCCTTCTTTAAGATCAATGAAAATTTCTGGGTAAAGGTTCCTACTTTATAGTGCACCTTAGGGTGTTCGGTCTTGATGATCTTTAGAACCATCTTGGCGACCAGAATCGGGTCTTCGCCACGGTCTACGTGCTCATCTATCTGTTGTAATACGGAGCCATAGGACTTCCGGTATGGAGAAGCATCAAGCAGTGGAGTGTGATACCTTCCGGCCGCAATATTGGTAGCGAAATCGCCAGGGGCCAAATTGGTGATGGCTATACCAAAATCCTTGGTTTCCATTCGCAAGGCTTCGGTGGCAATTTCTAAAGCGCCCTTGGTTGCCGAATAGATTCCCCGATAGGGCAAGCCCATATAGCCGGCGATGGAAGTGATATTGATAATGAGTCCGGCTTTTTGCCCGCGCATTTGCGGCAAAACCGATTTGATTACATGAAGGGGCCCATTAAAATTGGTATCAAAGGCAGCTAAAATCTCTTTAGCAGGCGTTTCTTCAATAGGGCCGGTAATACCCACACCGGCATTGTTGATCAATACATCTAAACGGTGTTCTTTCTTGAGTAATTGGGTTATCGCCTTTTCGACCGAGGCAGGATCACGAACATCCATTTCAAGCAGCGGAAAGGTATGGAAATCTGGGTATTTGTTCAATGAACGCGTCGTACCGTATACCGTATATCCTTTGGCGACCAAATACGTTCCGATAGCCTTACCGATACCGGAAGAACCACCCGTAATCAGTACTGTTTTATTCTCCATAAGGATTACAAAATTAGGGATAAATCGATCGCCGAAAAAATTAGATTGCAAAGTCGTTCCTCAAAATATATCGTGAAAAACCTTGAATTTCGGGTACAAAAAAAGGCAAGCTACCTACATCGCACCGCTACAACCATATACCCTTGCTGCG
This sequence comes from Maribacter corallii, assembly GCF_047345415.1. Taxonomy (NCBI): domain Bacteria; kingdom Pseudomonadati; phylum Bacteroidota; class Flavobacteriia; order Flavobacteriales; family Flavobacteriaceae; genus Maribacter; species Maribacter corallii. The sequence continues at coordinate 189,733 of NZ_JBLFEP010000003.1, read as the reverse complement.
TTCCCACCCTGGGGGATTCTACAGGAGCTGGTCGTGTAGGACTTGCCAGATGCAAAGATACAATGTTTTAAAACTTTCACAATCCTTTTCGCATTCCTTTTTACATTCTTAATTTTACGCCGTGGTGTTTTCGTCGAATGAGCGAATATCCATTGTGACCTATGACCAGTAATCGGGGTCATACCAGACCAAAATCTAAAATAGTGACTTTAATGAATTTCATCAAATTAGTACGGCATAGTTTTCTGATCTTCCTGTTGGCCGCTTGCGGCGGGGAAAAAAAAGCGGTCCTCTTCGAAATACAGACCGAAGGCAATAGTTTTCGGCAAAATGAACAGATTGCGATTTCCATTAAAAATGAGAAGGGAAAGGAAATCAAGGGAGTTACCTATTCCATTGATGGTAAGGAATTGGCATACAACGACGGAAAGGTCGTCTTAGACATTCCTAAACTAGGCAATAAAACGCTTAAGGCAAGTGTTTCATACGAAGATACCCAAACCGATATCACAAAGGGCATCAAGGTATTGGCCGAAAATGCGCCCCAATTGTACACCTACGAAATCGTAAACGAATTTCCGCATGACAATAACGCGTATACCCAAGGGCTTGAGTTCCACAACGACACCCTCTATGAAAGCACGGGGAAGAAAGGGCGATCGTTCGTAAGAAAGGTCGATTTTAAGACAGGAAAAGCCCTAGATCAAATTGATTTGGACAACACTATTTTCGGAGAAGGGATTACCATCTTAAATGGAAAAATCTATCAGTTGACATGGCACAGCGGTATGGGCTTTATTTATGACCTGAACACCTTTGAGAAACTAGATAATTTCCAATACGGCGAAAGCAAGGAAGGTTGGGGCTTGACCAATGATGGAAATAGAATCTTTAAGAGCGATGGCACCGAAAAACTATGGCTATTGAATTCGGATACGCTAAAGGAAGAAGACTATATCGAGATTGTCACCAACAAATCAATTTTCGACAATGCGAATGAATTGGAATACGTCGATGGAAAAATCTATGCCAATGTCTGGCAAAAATCCGGTGTTATGATCATAAATGCCGATAGTGGGGCCATTGAGGGTGTGGTCAATTTTGGCGGATTGAGTGCGAAAGTGACCAAAGGCGAAAATTGGAGCGACACCGATAATGTGCTCAATGGCATTGCCTACCATCCGACTAGAAAAACGTTTTTCGTCACAGGGAAGGATTGGGACAAGCTGTTCGAGGTCAATATCATAAAGAAGTAGTCACCAACATGGAATATTTTGAAAAGACCCTGACCGTAACCGAAGATGATCTCGATGATCTGCATCACGTCAATAACGTACGTTATGTGCAATGGATCCAAGACATTTCTAAGGCGCACTGGCAAGCTAAAGCCCCGATTGAAATGCAAGAGGGTGTAGTCTGGGTGGTGATGAACCACCACATCAGTTATAAAAGCGCTGCGGTTTTGGGTGATGTCATAACCATGCGCACCCATATTGCCGAAAGTCGAGGCGCTACCTCCATCAGGGTAGTCGAAATGTATGCTGCTAAAACAAATCTTCTTTTATTACGTTCAAAAACCGAGTGGTGCCTGTTGAATAAAGAAACGTTACGGCCCACAAGAATATCCGACGCTATAAAAAGCGTTTTTACGAAAGAGGTCACCTAATCCATCCGACGTGGTGCCCGATACTAATTAAACACTTAATCGGTGATTCAGAACATGCGCTCCTCATTTCTCCTTATCATACTCTTCCTTATCGGGATACTCTGGAGTTCATGCCGAAAGGATCTTGAATATGCTGCAAGCGCCGGCAATCTTGAGTTTTCAAAAGACACGGTATTTCTTGACACGGTGTTTACAGGAATCAGCAGTAGCACCCGTACCTTGAAAGTGTATAATCGAACCCGGGACGATATTGAAATACCAAGCATTCGCCTTGCCCAAGGACAGAACAGTAGCTACCGTCTGAACGTTGATGGCGAGGCAGGGAAAGAATTCGATAACATACCCCTATTGGCTCGAGACAGTCTTTTTATCTTCATTGAATCTACCTTTGAACTTGGAGAAACGGCACCGTCGGAATTCTTGAACACCGAAGCGATCCAGTTCGATACCGGAGCCAACCTGCAGGAGGTGCAATTGGTTACTTTGGTCAAGGATGCCGTTTTTTTGTTTCCACGGACCACGGCGAACGGCACTAAGGAAACAGTGGATCTTGGCCTTGATCCAGACGGCAACCAGATCACCATTGAAGGGTTTTATCTTGACGATCAGCAATTGGTATTCACCGATGAAAAACCGTATGTGGTCTATGGCTACGCCGCTGTACCCGAGGAAAGGCAATTACGTATGGAAGCGGGCACCCGTGTCTTTTTTCACAAAGATTCGGGAATTCTGGTCGGCTCCGGCGCGACTATTCAGATTAATGGGCAATTGAGTGACAATCAAGAACTCATGGAAAACGAGGTGATCTTCGAAGGAGATCGGCTTGAATCGGCCCTTGCGGAAGTACCGGGCCAATGGGGCGCTGTATGGATCGCCTCGGGCAGTGTCAATAACACGATCGACCACCTCACGATACGCAACGCGACTACCGGTATTTTGGTCGAAGGTGACGGTTTGCTCGAGACCCCTACCCTACAGTTGAGGAACACTCAGATCCTGAATAGCGCCAGTAACAATCTCTGGGCGAGATCGGCCTATATCCAGGCCGAAAACGTAGTCTTGGGCGGTGCAGGAAACAGCGCTTTGTACTGTAATCTGGGGGGCACCTATTCCTTTACCCACTGTACGATCGCCAATTTCTGGCAAAACGGTTTCAGAGCCGGAGCAGCCTTGGAAATCGATAACTTCAACGCTTCGGAATCGGCCGATCTCCGTACGGCCGATTTTACCAACTGTATCATTGATGGCAATACGTTTTTGGAATTGAGCCTGCGCACTAATGGTACGAACGACTTCAACTATTCGTTCACCAACTGTATGATCAAGTTTCGCGACAGTGGAAACCAGTTTGAAAATGACCCGTTGTATGATTTTGACAATAGAGCACTGTACAGTGAGATCCTACTGAACGAGGTACCCAACTTTTTTGACGCTTCCGGGGCTGATTTCAGAATCGCGGAATTCTCGCCCGCTCGTGACCGTGCCGATTTTGAAGGTGCTGCGCAAGTTCCTTTGGATCTATCGGGGAATGACCGTACCGGTTCGCCCGATATCGGAGCCTATGAAGTAGTTATCGAAAACTAACGCACTACTGCCGCCTTTTTTGTATCTTAGAAAGTAGAAGTTTACCTCCGAAAGTCATCGGTACTCCCCCCCTCCTCCGTTTTTGAATTTCTACCGAAGAAATGAGGCAGCGCAAAAAACATCTTCTTATATTTCATAATTTGTAAGATTTTTCTTTCTTTTAGAAAAATTTATAACCTATTCGTCCTGAAACCTCCATTTTTATAAGGTTTTTGTAGGGTTTCTTTTGTTCAACTAATACTAATTTTGAGATGAAACTACTTGGAGATATGCAGTTTAGCTACACCATAATCAATTCTGATGTTTCTTCCAATTTGCAGCTACAGCTTTTTTTGGAAGAATATGGTGATTTTGTTTGCGCTTCTATTTCAAAGAATTGTAAAGAAGGGTTGAACGCTATTCTCAAGTTTTCCCCTGATATCGTTTTTATCAACCTTAATGATAGTCCAGAGTCTTCGTTTCACATGACCAGTGAGCTACATCAATACGATAATAAGATTCCCATTGTGATCGGAATCTCAAGTAGTAAGGACCATGCCTATGAGGCTATCAAGAACAATTTTTTCGACTATTGGTTGCTGCCCTATGATGAATTCGATATTCGCAAATCATTGTTGCGACTCAAAAAGATAATGCCTGCAGAAGAGACGCCGCCGACCCTTTGTCTCAAATCTTACCGTGACTTCCAATATTTGAATACCGATGATATTCTGTATTTACAGGCCGATAATAACGCAACGGAATTTATCATGAAAGATGGCACGGTCAATAACGCCTTTAAGACATTGAAGACCTTCGAACAACAATTACCTCCAAATTTCGTTCGTATACATCAGAGCTATATTGTCAATATCAACTACATTTCAGGGATTAGTTACGGAAGAGGCCTCTGCACTTTAAAGTTGCGCAAACTGCAACTTCCCTTTTCAAAATCGTACCGTAACAATATCGATGAGCTCAAAAACCTGCTTACAAAAAACACCATTTCCACACTGAATTAAATCGATTCTCTTAAAATCGGTTCAAATACTCGCAGACTACTACCATTCACTAGCAAAATGCTTAAGAGGTCACCCTAATGACGGGGTACCCTTAGATTTACCCTATCGAAAAATAATCAAATAACCCCTTAAAATTATGAAGATGAAAAAAGTAGCAAGTATTTTGGCAGTTGTTGTATTTAGTGTAGGTCTACTTTCATGCGAAGCAGAAAGTACCGCAGAAACGGATACACTTTATGAATTGAACGCAAGTGATGGTGATGAAACCCAAACGGAAGGAAGGGACAGCTAGACTATATTAAAAATTCGAAGCCCTAAACATTTTGTTTAGGGCTTTTTTTATACCTTGTATCTAACAAACGTATATCCCTTTGCTATCAAAAATCAGCGGCATCTCTTCTACTTCCTAATTGCGTTTCTTCTGAGCAGCTCTTGTAAGGAGGTTAACCGTAATAGGACTATATCTAATCAATCACAAACCGATAGTATAGGAGTGTTGATTAAACAGGGTCGGGATAAAAAGAATTCTTTTGAAGAACGCTCGGCCTATCTTGAAAAGGCGGAAGCCTTATCAAAAAGCATGAAGGACTCCTTAAAGGTAAAGTACTTCTCCAAACTGTCCCTTGCTTATCTTCGATTGAAAGACTCCTCAAAATTTAGAAAGGCTAATACAACAGCTTTGGCTTTAGCAAAAAAAATGGGGGACTCAACTGCCAAAGCTGAGGCACATTGGGATTTGGCCGAATTTCTAAGAGCGAATTCGGTAGCGGACAGCGCCTACTATCATTTTGCTTCTGCTCAAAAACTTTATAATGCACTTGGCGAAAATGATTATTCAGGCCGTATGTTTTACAATATGGCCATTGTACAACTTGATGTCAGGGACTATACGGGAAGTGAAATCAATACGGTTAAGGCTATTGAACTATTAAAACCAATAAATGCCAATAGGCAATTGTACCGGTGCTATAACAATTTAGCGATTATTTCAAGGGAATTCAAGAATTACAATCAAGCATTGACCTACCATCAAGAAGGTCAGCAATATCTTAAAAAGAGTAAATCAAGGGACGCTTTGGAAATAGGATTAAAAAACAATATTGGTTCCACTTACAAAAAACAAGGCGATTTTATGGCAGCCAAAATTCTTTTTGAAGAAGTGGTGACTGTAGATAGTATCTATTTTAAAAACCCAAGATTGTATGCCAGGTCTATCAATAACCTGGCTTATAGCAAACTTAAATTGAATGAGGAGTCGGAATTGCCCGAACTTTTTTATAAAGCAATGCATATTCAAGACAGTATCGGCGATACTTTTGAATTGGCACATACGAACTATAATCTTGGGGAATATTATCTTAAACAAAAAGATACTGCAAAAGCCCTTGGCCTCTTGAATAAGGCCCACGACCTTGCCAAGCAAAGTAGCAACTATAGCCGTTTATTGGAAACGCTAAAGTTGCTGCCTAAAGCAAATCCGAAAAATGCAAGAGACTATGTGCAGGAGTACATTGCTTTAAATGATAGTCTACAGACGGAAGACCGTAAAATACGTAATAAATTTGCCCGTATCCGTTTCGAAACCGATGAAGTGGTCGCCGAAAACGAATTGTTGGCACGCCAACGGCAATTATGGACCGGTATCGCCCTGACCCTGCTCTTATTAGGTATCGCCGCTTTTGTTATTATCTCCCAACGCATCAAAAATCAAAAACTGAAATTTCAACAAGAACAGCAGACCAGTAACCAAGAGATTTTGGATCTCTTGCTTTCCCAGGGCGAAAAATTACAGGAGGGCAAACAAATCGAACAAAAACGCATTTCGGAAGAACTACACGATGGTGTGCAAGGCAGGCTGCAAGGCGCCCGCATGATGTTACTGGGCTTGAACAAGCGTGATGACGACGATGCCAAAAGTGAACGGTCAAGGGCTATTGTCATGCTAAAGGACATACAGGAAGAGGTACGATCGATTTCTCATGAATTGAGCCATGCAGCCTATCAAAAAATTCATAACTTTATACTGTCATTGGAAGATTTGAAGACAACAATCGAAAAGTCTGCCGATATTACGATCGATTTCAACTATGCCGAGCATTTGGATTGGGATGCGCTCAATAGCGATATCAAGATCAATCTCTACCGCATTATTCAAGAAAGTCTTCAAAATGCCGTGAAGCACGCCCAATGTACACATATTGATTTGCAATTAACGGCAGATACAGCCACAGTAGGGGTTCGTATTACTGACAACGGCAAAGGATTCGTTGTCAAAAAAGGAAAAAAGGGTATCGGAATGCGAAATATCGCTTCTAGAACAACAAAAGTAAACGGTACTTGGAACATTGAAAGTGAGATCGGAAACGGCACGACCGTGTCCCTGACCATTCCGATCATTAAAAAAGACACTAGAAAAGAAGCCAAGAAGGAATCCGAGAATCTACAAAACGCATAGATGAACGAAGAAGACGAAGAACAAAGGATCATACGTATTTTGGCCATCGATGATCATGAGATGACCACCACCGGGTATAAATACATTCTTGAAGCGGAAGACTTCGATGATTTTAAGGTACGGGTCGACATTGCAACAAGTTATGAGGCCGGTAAGGAGAAAATCGAGTTTTCGGCGCGCTCCTTGAACTACGACATCATTTTATTGGACATTCAACTATTTCCGACCCATGAGCGCGATATTCGCAGCGGTGAGGACCTCGGGGTATTGGCCCGTGAAATCGTTCCGGAATCAAGAGTGGTCTTTATGTCATCATATAGTGATAACTTACGAATTAACAGCATCTTCAAATCAGTCGATCCAGACGGGTACATGGTCAAATCGGAAATCGATGAAAAATCACTTCGAACCATGGTCGAGACGGTCATTGACAAACCACCCTATTATACCGCGGGTGCCTTTACAGCCATTCGAAGAAGAATGAAAAACGATCTTGTCATTGACGAACTGGATAAAAAGATACTGTATTATATCTCCATCGGCACACGTACTAAAGATATCGCTCCCCTTATATCCTCCGCGACCACCACGGTCGAGTCGAGAAAACGCCAGTTAAAAACCCTCTTCGGGATAGAAAGCGGTAACGATATTGCCCTAATTGAAGAAGCGCGGCGCAAAGGCTTCATTTAAATTGCACTTTTTTTGTTTTCAATATTTTTTAACTATTTGATTTTCAAATATTTAAAAAATATTGAATCATCGACCTACGAAAACCTCCGTTTTTATGCGGTTTTCCTATGGTGGCGGGTCATGGTTAAAAAGTACATTTGATAGAAATGCTAATTTCTTATTACCTAACATGCCATCAAAGCACGAGAATTTCAGGAATAACCCTTCGGTCAGACTCAATAGGAGCAACCGTATTGAAGGCTTATGCTCTTTTAAGAAGGACCTAGAGAAATACTTTTTTTCACAGGTCGCCATACATGAATGCATCGAGGATTCGGAATCCGCCAAACTGGTTTTGGAGATTAGCTGTAATTTCGGTATTACCGAAATGTTACATCATTTGAATATCGGTACGTGGGGAAATTTCAATAGTCCCGACCTTAACTTTTCAGAACTACTGGAGACCCTTAAGGAAAGTAACGACTTTGATATTGAGATAGAAGAGCTGTCTTTTTTCATGAAGGATACGTCTATCATCATCAACAAAATTTATGATGAAAGTATTCCAGAGCAGCTGGAAGCTATTTTACAGTCCTTAAGTGAGAACTTTGTACACTTTACGAAAGGAGTGACCGAGATTCCCTATGAAATCTATGTTCCCATTTTTGAAGAGAGCCTTATCGAAAATGATATGACCCTGATGAAGAATATCATATACGGCAATCACGACATTCAAGATTATTTCAAGTATTGGGGACTGTATTTTTATTCCGACGATGGGGCATTGATCTACGACCTCAAAAATACCGCGATCATTTCAGGTGATTTGCATATGTTGAACTGGTAGCCCAACAACCCAATAACGATTAACGGATAACACAGTCGAGCCTTTCGGGCCCAAGTTTCTATTCGCTAGGCACTGAACAAGGGCCTGCCCTTCATCAATTCATTGACCTTGGTACGAACATTAGCGATAATGGATTCATCTTCAGGATGGGTCAAAACCTCATCTACGAATTCGACAATGGTGGCCATATCCGCTTCCTTTAGGCCCCTTGTTGTAATGGCCGCCGTACCAAAACGGATACCAGAAGTAACAAAAGGGGATTTATCATCAAAAGGAACCATATTTTTATTAGCGGTAATATCGGCCTGTACCAAAATTCGTTCGGCATCTTTTCCGGTAATGTCCTTATTTCGAAGGTCGATCAACATCATATGGTTATCCGTTCCTCCTGAAATCAAATGGTAATCCTTGGCTACAAATGCAGCAGCCATTGCGGCCGCATTTTTCTTGACCTGTAGCATATAGTTTAAAAAATCATCGGTCAACGCTTCTCCAAAGGCAATGGCTTTCGCGGCAATGATATGTTCTAACGGGCCTCCTTGGTTGCCCGGGAACACAGCCAAATCCAATAGCGCGGACATTTTTCTTAGCTTACCGTTCTTCAGCGTAATCCCAAAGGGGTTTTCAAAATCCTGACCCATCAAAATGAGTCCGCCCCTAGGGCCTCTCAAGGTTTTGTGTGTCGTGGTCGTAACGATATGGCAATGTGGAATGGGATCGTTCAAAATACCTTTGGCAATTAGGCCGGCGGGGTGTGCGATATCCGCCAATAGAATGGCACCAACGCTATCGGCAATTTCACGAAAGCGCTTGAAATCCATGTCACGCGAATAGGCCGAAGCCCCCGCAATGATCATTTTCGGTTGCTCTCGCGTTGCGATTTCTTGAATATGGTCGTAATTCAACACACCGGTTTCCTTTTCCACTCCGTAAAAAACAGGATTGTAAAGTCTTCCCGAAAAATTTACAGGCGACCCGTGGGTCAGGTGACCGCCGTGGGAGAGGTCAAAACCTAAAACGGTTTCTCCCGGTTTCAAACAGGCGTGGTAGACCGCGGCATTTGCCTGAGATCCCGAGTGTGGCTGTACATTGGCATAGGCCGCACCGAAAAGTGCCTTCGCACGATCAATAGCCAACTGTTCTACTTCATCGACCACCTCACAACCGCCATAATATCGCTTTCCGGGATACCCTTCAGCATACTTGTTGGTAAGTACCGAACCCGCAGCCTCCATTACTTGCGGACTGGTAAAATTTTCCGAGGCGATAAGTTCGACTCCGTTGAGTTGTCGTTCCTTTTCGGCTTCGATCAAATCAAAAATTTGCTGGTCTCTTTGCATCTTGCACTATTCTGTTAAATGAGCGGTAAAAATACAAATTGCCGTCCTTTAATTAGTGGAAAATAATATATTTGATACGTTATTTATCAAATACAAATTAACAATTCGTCCATGCCCGAGAATACGAACGATCCTGCTAAAAAATCTTGGCTCGAAGTAGCCCAAGATTCCGACTTCCCCATTCAAAATATACCCTTCGGGGTTTTTCTGACCCGAGATGATATCATCACTATCGGTACACGGATCGGCGATTATGCCATTGATTTGGGGGCCTTACACCAGCTGGGTTATTTTGAGGGTATACCGCTGACCGATGATATCTTTCTACAGGACACCCTGAACGATTTCATATCGGATGGAAAAAAGACCTGGCGCGCAGTGCGCAATAGGATAAGCGAATTATTCGATATTGAAAATCCAAGCCTGCAACAAAATGAAGATCATAAAAAGGTCGTTTTGTTCGCTATGGACGAAATTGAAATGAAACTACCGGTTCAAATCGGTGACTACACTGATTTTTATTCAAGTAAGGAACATGCCACGAATGTAGGTACCATGTTTCGCGACCCGGAAAATGCCTTGATGCCCAATTGGCTGCATATACCGGTGGGCTACCACGGTCGTAGCTCGACCATTGTGCCCAGTGGTATTCCGGTACGTAGGCCTGTCGGGCAGACCTTCCCGAAAGGGGCGGAACATCCCGTATTCGGTCCTTCACGTCTGGTCGATTTTGAATTGGAAATGGCGTTTATTACGACCGATGCCAATGCCTTGGGAGAAGCCATACCGATTGCCGAAGCGGAAGACTATATTTTTGGAATGGTACTCTTCAATGATTGGAGTGCCCGCGACATTCAAAAATGGGAATACGTCCCCCTCGGCCCGTTTCTGGCCAAGAATTTCGCTTCTTCCATTTCCCCTTGGATCGTTACGATGGATGCTTTGGAGCCCTTCCGCGTGGAAAGTCCCAAACAAGATCCTGAGCCCTTTCCCTATCTCAGACACCAGGGAGCGAACAGTTATGACATTCACTTAGAAGTTGCTATTGCCCCTGAAGGCGAAGAAGCGACCACGGTAACCCGATCCAACTTCAAGTATATGTATTGGACTATGGTACAACAGCTGGCGCATCATACGGTCAATGGCTGTACGATCAATAGTGGCGATATGATGGGGAGTGGAACAATATCCGGACCTACCCCCGACTCTTATGGTTCTATGCTCGAACTTTCTTGGCAAGGCACCAAACCGGTACCACTAAAGAACAATATCGAGCGAAAGTTCATTGCCGATAACGACACGGTCATCTTGAAAGGATTCTGCGAAAAAAGCGGTAGTCGGATCGGTTTTGGAGAGGTGTCCACTAAATTACTTCCCGCGCGCGAAATAGATTAGGCATTTTATTGATTTAAATGGGCATTTGAACGGTATTATACGAATGTTCATCGTTTTACGTTTACGAGACATACCATTTTGGCATGGCTGTTGAAATTGTATCCCTAAATCATAAAATCCCTAATTATGAAAAAAATACTACTATGTATCGGTATTACCACCTTGTTCATAGGGTGTAGTGGCGCTAAGAGAACACAAGAAGCGCTGAATTCAGGTGATTATTCACATGCTATTAATACGGCAATTAACCGTTTGACAGATAATAAGGTCAAAAAAGGCAATCAAAAGTTCATTCTCTTGCTTGAAGAAGCATATCAAAAAAATACGGAGAGGGAATTAGGGCAGATCGCTTTTATGGAGAAAGATGGCAATGAATCCCATTATGAGGCTATTTTTAAAACATACACGAACCTGAGAGACATTCAAGAGCGTATTAAACCCCTATTGCCCTTGCGCCTAATGGAAGAAAGTAGGGTGGCACAATTTGAATTCAATGACTATGAAAACGATATCATTGACTACAAGGAAGATCTCTCTGAGTTTCTTTATGACAATGCCGAACATCTATTAAGCAATGCCGTTCATAAAATGGATTATCGCAAGGCTTATGATGATTTCGTATATCTCGAGGAGATCAATCCTGGTTTTGAGGATACACGAGAAAAAATAGCCGAAGCACATCAAAAAGGTATTGACTATGTCACGGTGGACGTGGTCAATAACTCTCAACAGATCATTCCGGCACGTTTATCGGAAGAACTGCTGAATTTCAATACTTACGGACTTAATGAACTGTGGGTCAAATACCACACGAACCCTTTGACCAATGTGGATTACAGTTACAAGATGCAAATTTCCTTTGAGGATATCTCCATTTCACCGGAGCAGATCAGGGAAAAGTTGATCAGCAAAGAAAAGCAAGTGAAAGATGGCTTTAGATATGCCCGTGACGAAAACGGGGCTATTGTCAAAGACAGTCTCGGAAATAAGATCAAAATAGATAAGTTCAAAACCGTACGATGTGATTTCGAACAATTTATTCAAACGAAATCAGCTCAAGTGGCAGGACAAGTACGCTTTTTCGATTTGAATACCAAACAGGAGATTCACAATTACCCTTTGGCCAGCGAGTTTCTATTTGAGCACAGCTATGCGAATATAAACGGGGATCGAAGAGCCTTGGATCAAGATCTTTTACCCTTATTACAACTTAGGGCCGTTCCTTTTCCAACGAACGAGCAAATGGTATATGACGCCGGTGAAGACCTGAAGGCCCGTATTAAGGATATTCTGGTCAGCCAACGATTCAATCGACCACTCGCCCGATAGTTCGGCGCACATAAACGTCTTAAAAAAAGAGGCCACCGGATTCGATGGCCTCTTTGCTTTGACAACTTCACAGATTTTTTTCAATGACCGCTTCGACGGTCTACTTCAAGCTTCCTAGACGTACTTTGTTAGATCAACTTCGGTTATCGCACCATGTGAAGCATGGGCGACCACGGTTCCGTTTTTAATTACAAGTAGCTGGGGCGATTGATGCAGTAACTGAAATTTATAGCCGACTTCATTAGAAACTTCGCGATACGCATGAAGATCCAAATAGTACAGATCTATTTGTGTTTCGGGTATGGCATAACTACCGGTAAACATATTCATGACCATTCTGCTGATACCACAAGTTGTAGAATGCTTGAAAATAACCTGAGGTTTTTGAAGCGATCCATTAGCTATTTCCTCCAACTGCTCTAAGCTGGTCAGTGGAATCCATGGAATATGCTTTTCCTCTTTTCCACCATCCTTATTACCGTTTCCGAATAATCCTCCAAATAAACCCATACATTGATTTTAGCAATAAGTCGTACGATATCCCTATACTTACACCTGTCGAAATGTCTTGCTATTCACGATTTTAGCAGACATTTTGTCCTGTTGTTTGCATTGGTAAGATTCTTGACCTAAGTGTATTCAAAAATACTCAATACACAAATAAAGAAAAGATATGAACCCTAATAATTTCACGATAAAGTCACAAGAAGTGCTACAAGGCGCTCAACTATTGGCCCAAGAAAAGGGGCACCAACAAATTGAAAATGAGCATCTTTTCAAATCCATCCTTCAGGTTGATGAAAACGTACTCCCCTTTATCTTAAAAAAATTAAATACAAATACCGCCTTGGTAACGCAAATTCTGGATAAGCAATTGGAGAGTCTGCCAAAAGTTTCCGGCGGTGATATCATGTTTTCACAAAACGCCGTGAAAACCTTAAACGAGAGTACGATCATCGCCAAAAAAATGGAGGACGAATACGTCTCCATTGAGCATTTGATGCTGGCTATACTGAAGTCAAAAAGCAAGATCTCACAGATTCTCAAAGATCAGGGAATAAATGAAAGTGATCTTCGTCAAGCTATTGAAGAGTTGCGAAAAGGCGGAAAGGTCACCTCACAGAGTGTAGAGGACACCTATAACGCTCTGGAGAAGTATGCACGTAATCTCAACGAACTTGCGGATAGCGGAACACTTGACCCAGTTATCGGCAGGGATGAGGAAATACGAAGGATTCTTCAAATTCTATCGCGAAGAACCAAGAACAACCCCATATTAGTAGGCGAACCCGGTACAGGTAAGACTGCTATCGCAGAGGGCTTGGCACATCGTATCATTCAAGGCGATATTCCCGAAAACCTGAAAGATAAGGTCATCTATTCCTTGGATATGGGAGCGCTTATTGCAGGGGCCAAATACAAAGGCGAGTTTGAAGAACGACTGAAATCCGTTATTAAGGAAGTGACCACCTCAGACGGGGATATCGTGCTCTTCATTGATGAAATTCACACCCTAGTAGGTGCCGGCGGTGGCGAAGGGGCAATGGATGCCGCGAATATTCTGAAACCTGCATTGGCGAGAGGCGAATTGCGGGCCATAGGTGCGACCACCTTGGATGAATATCAAAAGTATTTTGAAAAGGACAAGGCCCTCGAACGACGATTTCAAAAAGTAGCGGTAAATGAACCCGATACCGAAAGTGCGATTTCAATTCTCCGGGGAATCAAGGAAAAATACGAGGCCCATCACAAAGTACGCATAAAAGATGAAGCGGTAATCGCAGCGGTTGAGCTCTCACAACGGTATATCACCAATCGGTTCTTACCCGACAAAGCGATAGACCTCATGGACGAGGCAGCATCTAAATTGCGAATGGAAATCAATTCCAAACCCGAGGAACTCGATGTTCTTGATCGTAAGATCATGCAGCTCGAGATTGAAATAGAAGCCATTAAACGAGAAGATGACAAGGCAAAATTAAAGGTACTAAACGTTGATCTCGCCAATTTCAAGGAAGAGCGAAATGAGCTATATGCAAAATGGGAAAGCGAAAAGTCGGTGGTCGACACCATCCAAAAAACAAAGTTGGATATCGAGAACTTCAAACTAGAGGCAGAACGTGCCGAACGCAATGGTGATTATGGTAAAGTGGCCGAACTGCGTTATGGTAAGATCAAGGAAAGTCAAGAGCGACTCGAGACCCTTCAAAAAGAGCTGCAGGCCCAACAGAATGAAGATACCTTGATCAAGGAGGAAGTCACAAACGAGGACATTGCCGAAGTCGTCGCCAAATGGACGGGGATTCCCGTTACTAAAATGCTCCAAAGTGAACGCGAAAAACTGTTGCGTCTTGAAGAGGTATTACACCAGCGCGTTATTGGTCAAGAAGAAGCCATACAAGCGGTTTCAGATGCGATCAGAAGAAGCAGGGCCGGATTGCAAGATGCGAACAGGCCTATTGGCTCCTTCTTGTTCTTGGGTACTACAGGAGTGGGTAAAACGGAGTTGGCCAAGACCTTGGCCGCCTACCTCTTTGACGATGAAAACGCTATGACCAGAATCGATATGAGCGAGTATCAGGAAAGTCATTCGGTAAGTCGTTTAGTAGGTGCGCCTCCGGGGTACGTCGGATATGATGAAGGCGGGCAACTTACCGAAGCAGTCAGACGTAGGCCGTACTCCGTAGTGTTATTGGATGAAATCGAAAAAGCCCACCCTGACACCTTCAATGTACTACTTCAAGTATTGGATGAGGGAAGGTTGACCGATAACAAAGGGCGAATAGCCGATTTCAAGAATACGATCATCATCATGACCAGTAACATGGGCAGTCATATCATTCAGGAAAAATTCGAAGACAGCAAGGACGTTTACAGTGCAACGGAGGCCGCAAGAGTGGAAGTATTGGGACTCTTAAAACGAAGTATACGGCCCGAATTCTTGAATAGAATCGATGATATTATCATGTTCACACCGTTAACGCTTGAGGATATCAACAAAATCGTACGGCTACAATTGTCACAATTAAAAAAGCTATTGGCGAAACAACATATCACCATTGACGCGACAGAAGAGGCAATCACCTATCTTGCCACCAAAGGTTATGACCCGCAATATGGGGCTCGTCCAATAAAAAGAGTGCTACAGAAAGAAGTACTGAACTCACTCTCAAAAGAGCTCTTGAGCGGCACCGTGAAAGCCGACAGCATTGTGCTCATCGATTCATTCAATGACACCTTGGTCTTCAGAAACCAAAGTGAGCTGGTGAACTAAGAAACGTTAGATCAAGATATCGGCATCCTTTTCGGAATCCCCGAAAGGGATGCCTTTTTTTTTGGCAATAGATACCATACAGTATATAGTTTTTTTATATTCGTAGAAAATAGCAAAACAGTACATGTCGACCAAAGCCGAAAGAACCTCTGCTTTCATTATAGAAACCGTAGCTCCCGTGTTCAATAAACACGGCTATGTCGGCACCAGTATGAGCGACCTTACCGAGGCGACCGGACTGACCAAAGGTGCATTGTACGGAAATTTCGAAAACAAGGAAGCCCTTGCCTTATCGGCCTTCGAATACAATAGCCAACGCTTGTTGGAAAAACTCGATGAAAAATTGAGTGTAGCAGGTACAGCGCTGGACAAGATTTTCGAACTCACCAAATTCTTTCGCAACTACGACATATTTACCCAGGAAATGGGAGGTTGCCCGGTACTTAATGTTGGGGTGGACTCGCAGCATAACAATCATTTGCTAAGTGCGGCGGCGAAAGAGACTATTAAGACCATTGAAGGCAAAATCGCTCTCGTCTTAGAGAACGGGGTCAATAATGGGGAACTTAAATTACCCGTAACACCGTTACAATTCGCAAAACAATTATATACTATGCTGCAGGGAGCCGTTGCCATGGCGACGATGACCAGAGACCGTAAGTATTTAATGAATACAGTTGCTTATTTAGATCAATTGGTCAAGAAAGAACTAGGTCGATAGTTTCCTTGATTATTCCCCTACCACTCTGAAAATCCAGGTTTTTCCCTCGTACTTTCCATCGAAATTGGAATCGCGTGCCCTTCGAGCTTCCCCAATGGTGTTATAGCGCTTGAGATAAGCGTAATTGTAATTGTTCGTACCCCTAAGGAAAGATCCCGGCTCAATACCTTTTGCCTTGAGGTCATCCATAAAGGCATTGAAGTACTTTTTGGTGCCGAAAACATTCGCGATGAGATAGAACCCAGGTTCTAATCCATCCTCCGTTACAACTTCTTCATACTTTTCACCTGCCTGGGGCGTGACCTTCTCAGCTGCTGCGACTTGCGTATCCGCTTTTTGCTGTGCTTCGAGCGCTTCTTTCGCCTTGCGAATCGAATCTTGTCGTTTTTCACGCAATTGCTGAGCTACAATCAGTTCATTTTTGGCTTGTACATCCCTGATGGAGTCTGTCCGTTTCTGCGCCGCCATTTGCTCTTGTTGGGCAATCGCTTCCATTTTCTTGACCTGATCAAGCGAGTCTCTCGTTTTTTGGGACTTTGTCCGTTCTGCTTCGGCCAGGGCTTCCGCTTTTTTCAAGGCCTCTGCGGCCGCTTCCTGTTCGGACTCCTTGTCGGCATCTATTTTTGCCTGTCTCTTCTGTTCTCTTTCCTGCAGGGCCAACGCCTGTTTTTCTTTTTTGAGTTGATCAAGCGAGTCTTTCCTCATTTCCTTGGCCAGCGCCTTTTCTTGAGCAGCTTGTTTTCTGGCTTCCTTTTTGTCCGCCGGAGTGGCTTTTTCAGCAGCAGGGTCCTCCACGTCATTCGTGGCATCGTCAGAAGCGATCTGTTGTGCTTTTTCCAGTTCCTCCTTCATTTTAGCGGCTTCCTCCTCCGCTTTTGCTTGTGCGACATCATCCGTTAAGGCATCAAGCACATTGACCATCGGTTGGCGACGTTCTTCGGGATTTCCCAAAAAGAAAGAGGCGACGATTTCAAAAGAAGCATCTTTGGAGTTCAAGGAAGAGCTGGTACCGAATTCGACCAAGGCCCCTAAGGAAAACCTATTGAAAAAAGAGCCTCCAATACCTGCGGAGATTCCGTAAAAATTGTTGTAGCCCGCCTGTGCCCAATATCTTTTGGTACTGAACAATGCATTTGCACCTATTTGATTATCCTGTTCGGGTATGGTCCTCAGATAAATAGACGGTCGCAAAAAAGCAGTGGGATCAGAGGCGAGCATCGGGAAATCATAGGACGCCATCCCCATAAAAATCTTGTCTGCGGTTTCCGTATTGGCCCCTTGGTCGGTAACATTATAATCAAATAGGTTTTCGGAAGCCAGGCTCAGCGAGAAATTTTCCACAGATAAATTAAATCCCGGTGCCAATTGAAGAATGAAATCATCCCCTGCATCCAAGGGAATCGGAAATATATCAGGGTCGGGCAGAAAACGAGTATCGGCCAATTGTTGCTGAAACCCAAAGAGGTTCGCACCGAAAGATACCTTGACAAGGGGATTAAACCGAATCTCATAGGCATAATTCAGTACCCCTCCCGTGTTGAAATAGATTCCGGTATTGTGTTGAAAGAACCCTGCTCCAAAACCTGATTTCTCATTGATCTTGCGGGAATAGTTCAAGAAAAGTGTGGTAGGGTCGGCATCGATTTGCTGCCATTGCCATCGTGTCCAGAATGAAACGGACTGTGGATTATTGTAATCTAACGTGAACGTAGGGTTAAAAAGACTCGCATTATACTGGGTCAGTGCGTGTTGCCGAAGGTCCGCTGGAAGCGAAACCTCCTGAGCCTTAGCTACATAACAAAAAAGCAGGAACGAAATTAGGGTGGCTTTCGTGGTCATATGCAAAAAAACAAAAAACCACCAGTTTTACATACTATTTTTCACTTATTTTAGTTAAATCAAAAAGAAAGTTTTCAACAACCCAAGCCACAACGTATGACACGTCTCAAAACAGTAATCGTATTCGTTATCTTTTGCAGCATATTCAGTTGTAAAGATGATAAAAAGGGAACAGCCGAGGCGCCACAAGAAATGGGTATTTCAACCTTTTACTTTATTCGACATGCGGAGAAAGACCGATCAGATCCAGAGAATTCGGATCCCGAATTAAGTCAAGATGGTCTTGGAAGAGCCATGCACTGGGATGTCATTTTAAAGGATGTCGCGCTTGACGCCATCTACAGCACCGATTACCGTCGCACAAGCATGACGGCTGCGCCCACCTCGGTAAACAGAAATATTGACATCCAATATCACGACCCTAGAATCATTGATATTCAAGAGTTTAAAAGGGAGAACCTAAACAAAAATGTATTAGTCGTAGGTCATAGTAATACGACCCCTGAATTTGTAAACCAAATGCTGGGAGAGGAGAAATATTATCCGATGGATGATGATGATAACGGAAGCCTGTTCATTGTACAGATCGTCAACGGTGAAGCAACTTCACAGCGCATCCATATCAATTGTAACTGTCCGGACTGACAATAACATTCTTAAGTTCTATTTTTGACAACAGTTCGAGCCCTCCGTTTATAAACAAACTATCGGCATCAAAAATAGAAGCGTTTGAATCTTTCGGCTTGAGATTCTCATAGTCTACAAAACGTATCCCGTTAACGATTCGCTCATTGTAAGCCACCCGAAATCGGGTGCCTCCTCCATTAACGTGAAAGCTGTACCCTAAGTAATCGGGAGTGAAGGTCTTCTTGTTGATCCAATAGATGTAGGTGTCGTCAAAGTCATCTCCCCCACTCGCTTGTTCAAAGGTTACCTTGACTCTGTAGTACGCCTTTTGGTCAATGGTTATTTCGCCGATCTTCTCTTTTTGTACGGCCGGGTCATTCAGCCCGTACGGAAGTTTGGCGAAATAATGAACCGAGTTCACCGAATTCGAATATACATTGGCCAATGAATCACTGAGGGTGACCAGAGTATCGTTGACAAAACGTTGCAGCCCTTCAATGGTGCGCACATCTTTCATGTAAATCGTATCATTTTTCAAAATACGGGTCAGTGTCTTTTTCTTCCCTTTCATTTCTGAGATATAGTGTCTATCCCTAAAATCAAAGGAGACCGTACGGTCTTCAAATAGTTGTCCTCCGGAAGCCTCGATGCTCTTGTCCACGATTTCTTGTGCGGTCAGTGACTTCTCTGCTTCCCCAGAACAGGAAAAGGCCATCCCTATCAAAAGAATAACGTATATTTTGTTCATGATTTCGTTTTCTATATAGTTCGCAAAAATGCGCTATTATTTACAAAATCAGAAACCTTATTTTCAATCCTCATCCGTTTCGTTGAAAATGTGGTTATTTTTACACTATGGTTCAGAAAAACATCAATATCAAAAACAGACGTGCCCGATTCGAATACGAGTTACTCGACACCTATACGGCAGGTATTGTTTTAGGGGGAACCGAAATCAAGTCGATACGTGAGGGCAAGGCCTCGATTTCGGAAAGTTTTTGCGAATTCAACGACAATGCCGAGCTTTTCATTATCAACATGCATATCGATGAGTACTCGCATGGCTCACATTATAATCATCAGCCCAGAGCCGAACGCAAATTGCTATTGAACAAGAAGGAACTTAAAAAATTATACAAAGAGGTAAAAGCATCAGGTCTTACGATTATACCCCTTAACCTTTTTTTGAATGACCGAGGTCTGGCCAAGCTCAATATCGCCTTGGCAAAGGGTAAAAAGCTTTACGATAAAAGGGAAACAATGAAAGATCGGGATAACAAACGCAATTTGGACCGGATAAAGAAAAACTTCAACAACTAGTTTTTATTCTGCAACAGCGGCACAAACCGGAAGGCACCGAACTCCTTCTTTTCGAATTCAGTGGCCGATGTCCGCACAAATAGGGTCATGATCTGCTCATCCGTTCCTACGGGGATCACTAACCGGCCTCCTATTTTCAACTGTGACATCAGGGCTTTCGGTACTTGCGGGGCACCTGCCGTAACGATGATACCGTCAAAAGGAGCTTCTTCAGGAATACCTTTATAACCGTCACCAAAAATCATTTTTTTGGGTCGGTATCCCATTTTCTTAAAAAAAATGGAAGTCTTTTTAAAAAGTTCAAGCTGGCGTTCTATGGTATATACCTTGGCCCGTAGCTTCAAGAGTACAGCGGTTTGATACCCGCTTCCCGTTCCAATTTCAAGTATTTTCTGGTTTGGTTTTATGGCTAAGAGTTCTGTTTGAAAAGCGACGGTATAGGGTTGGGAAATCGTTTGATCCGCCCCGATAGGAAAGGCCTTGTCTTGGTAGGCATGGCCTTCAAAACCGCTGTCCATAAACAGATGTCTTGGAATGCTTCGAATAGCGGCTAACACGGGCTCATTCGAGATGCCCTTACCAACCAATACATCGGCTAGTTTGTTTCGCATTCCCTTATGTTTTAAGGTATCCTTCAATCGTTTGGTTTTGGTGAAACGAAGTTATAAAAGTTTCCGGATTCCCGATTCGGCTTTTTACGAATTTTGGACATCAACACAAAAATCAATCAAATTGTATCGGTTCTTTTTTATCGAAATCGTGTTTTGATAGTTCTTCCCCAAAAATAGAACCCGTATCCCAGTCCTGTACGATTTTCCAAGTTCCGGCCTTCTTTTTCAAGACAATGTGAAATTGCCCGTAAATGGTTTGTACTTCGCTTGAATTCGTCAATGTCATTCTGTAAAAACCGACTTCGTATGACGTGTCTATATTGGTATGCCTGCTGTCAAACCAAAAATCGAGTTGAAGTTCCGTATTCGTTTTTCGATGCCGGCCCAAGCGTTCCTCGTTTCCCTTTTTAAAAAGGTTTTCCGTATCGATACCTCCAGGGGTCACACGTAACACTTCATCGGCGTAAAGGGCATTGAGCCGTTCGGCATCCAAATTCTCGAAAGCGGCTTGAAAGGGTTTCCACAGATTGGCATCGATTTCTTTTTGAATTTGTGCGCTGTCTTGGGAGTGCATTAAAAACGACATTCCCAGCGCCACGAGTAGACCGTATTTTTTCATCTTGTTTGGTTTCTATTGGACAATGTTAGCCAAAAAAAACGAGTTTCAAGTAAAAACCGAACAGTGGTCTATCGAAGAAGGTATTTGGGCAAATCTCCTTATTTTTGAACAAAAGAAACTTCATGTTAAAAGTTGGTGTTCTAGGAGCGGGCCATTTAGGGAAGATCCATTTACGACTTCTCAACGAATCAGAGAAATTTGAATTGGTCGGTTTTCACGATCCAGATGCGATTACCGGCAAAAAGGTATCCGAAGAATTTGGTTATTCCTATTTCGAGAATAGGAACACACTAATAGAAGCAGTCGATGTTGTCGATATTGTAACCCCTACCCTTTCGCACTATGATTGTGCCAAGAAGGCTATGGAACAAGGCAAACATGTGTTCATTGAGAAGCCCATCACGAACACGCTGGAAGAGGCCGAGGCCCTGGTATCGCTAGAGGAAAAGCACGGTGTGAAGGGTCAGGTGGGTCATGTAGAGCGGTTCAACCCCGCATTCTTGGCGGTGAAAGATAAGATCCAACAACCCATGTTCATTGAAACGCATCGGCTTGCCGAGTTCAATCCTAGAGGTACCGATGTTCCTGTAGTACTAGATCTCATGATACACGATATCGATGCTATTCTGAGTGTGATGGATTCCGATGTAAAACAAATCAATGCCAGTGGGGTTTCGGTGATAAGCAATTCACCGGATATCGCTAACGCCCGAATCGAGTTCGAAAACGGATGTGTCGCCAATTTGACGGCGAGTAGAATCTCCTTGAAAAACATGCGCAAATCGCGTTTCTTTCAAAAAGACGCCTATATCTCCGTAGACTTTTTAGAAAAAAAAGTGGAGGTCGTCAAAATGAAAGACGCCCCGGAACAACCAGGGGATTTTGATATAATCCTACAAAATGCCGAAGGGGTAAAAAAACAGATCTATTTCGAGAATCCCGAAATCAGTCAAAACAATGCGATCAAAGATGAGCTAGAGACTTTTGCCGACGCTATAGCAAACGACACCACCCCTATCGTGAGCTTGAAACAGGGGACTGCGGCCCTGAGAGTAGCCTTGAAAATCATCGCCTCTTTCGACAATTGAAGAAAATCTTTGCCTGAAACGAATAATGGGATACATTCTCGTCAACTAATACATGAATAATAACAGTATGAAAACAGTAGCGGTTATCGGAGCGGGAACTATGGGGAATGGTATTGCCCATGTCTTCGCACAAAATGGATTCAAGGTCAATCTTATCGATATTTCGGAAGCGTCACTAGAAGCGGGCCTAGCGAACATCGTCAAGAATCTTGACAGAATGGTGGCTAAGGAGAAAATTTCGGAAGAGACAAAAGCCAATACCCTTTCCAATATCGGAACGTGTACCTCGGTGACCGATGGTTCAAAAAATGTTGATCTTGCTGTAGAGGCGGCCACCGAAAGTCTAGAGCTAAAACTGGATATTTTCAGGCAATTGGACGCCGCTTGTGCCAATCATACCATACTCGCCACAAATACATCCTCAATTTCGATCACCCAAATCGCCGCTGCGACCAAAAGACCGGAAAAGGTTATTGGCATGCATTTCATGAACCCTGTACCGATCATGCAATTGGTAGAGATCATTAGGGGATATTCCACTTCGGATGAGACCGCCGAGGTCATCATGACCTTATCTGAAAACTTAGGAAAAACACCTACGGAAGTCAATGATTATCCAGGTTTCGTAGCAAATCGTATTTTGATGCCAATGATCAATGAAGCCATTGAAACACTGTATAACGGGGTTGCCGGTGTTCATGAAATCGATACGGTCATGAAATTAGGTATGGCCCATCCTATGGGGCCACTACAATTAGGTGATTTTATCGGTTTAGATGTCTGTCTTTCCATTATGAATGTACTCTATGATGGATTCAAAAACCCGAAATATGCCCCTTGCCCCCTTTTGGTCAATATGGTCATGGCAGGCAAATTAGGCATAAAGTCCGGAGAAGGGTTTTACGACTATTCGACCTCACGAAAAGCCGAAAAAGTAGCAGCGCAATTTAGCCAATAAACATGGCGCAGATCAAACCTTTTAAAGCGATAAGACCAGCTAAGGATAAAGTAGCCTTTGTGGCCTCGCGTTCTTATCAAGAATATCCGAAAAAAGAGCTGAACGCCGAACTGGCTTTCAACCCCTTTTCATTCCTGCACATCATCAACCCCGGATATAAGTTTCATAAAAAGGTATCGGGCTCTGAGCGGTTTCAACTTGTACATAATAGATATCTCGAATTTTTAGAGGAAGGCATACTCCTAAAGGATACTGACGCGAATCTGTACCTCTATCAAATTGAAAAGGGCAATTTTAGATGTTGTGGACTTTTTTGCGCAACAAGCGTGGGAGATTATAGAGCGGATGTCATCAAAAAACATGAGAATACGCTCGAGCAACGCGAAAAGCTTTTTGCCGACTACTTGGATACCGTGGCCTTCAATGCCGAGCCCGTATTGATGACGTATCAAGATAATGAGGCGATATCCAAAGAACTCGACAGGCAGAAAAAGAGAACCCCAGAATACTTTTTCACTACCAAAGACAGAATGACCCACCGTCTTTGGGTAATATCCGAAAAAGAAACCGTTGCGAAACTCACTCAAGAGTTCGAGAAGGTTTCTTCGCTTTATATCGCCGATGGCCACCATAGAAGTGCCTCGTCGAATCTTTTGGCCGCTATTTCGGAAAAAAGAAATCCCCCCACGGGTAAAGAGGCCTACAATTTCTTTATGAGCTATCTCATTCCCGAATCGGAAATTCGGATCTATGAGTTCAACAGAATGGTCAAAGATCTCAACGGACTCTCCAAAGAACGCTTTTTAATAGCCCTTGATAAATTATATCGAATTGAAAACCAAGGGAGTATACTTTATAAGCCTACAAAAAAGCATCATTTTGGCATGTATCTCGATGGACAGTTCTATTCACTCTACCTACGGAAAAAAGTGTATAATTTTACGGATCCCTTGAGCAAACTCGATACCCAAATACTATTCAAAACCATATTGCAACCGATTTTGGGCATTAAAGACCTACGTACCGATAAACGAATTCAATACGGTTACGGGAAGCATAATGTGATACAGATGAAAGATGAAATCGACAAGGGCAGTTTTTCCGTTGGTTTCAGTTTGGTGCCGATTACTATGGAAGAAATAAAGGACATCGCCGACGCAGGTTTGGTCATGCCCCCGAAAAGCACCTATATCGAGCCCAAATTAAGAAGTGGAATAACAATTTATGAACTCTAACATCCAATATTTTTTTCAATGTCGATTCGTTCAAATTTAGAAGAAATAAGAAAATCACTTCCCGCAGGTGTAACGCTGGTAGCGGTTTCAAAAACAAAGCCCATTAGCGACCTCAACGAAGCCTACCAAGCTGGACAGCGGGTTTTTGGTGAAAACAAGATCCAAGAGATGAGCCAAAAATGGGAGGAGCTTCCTAGGGATATCGAATGGCATATGATCGGTCATGTGCAGCGAAATAAGGTCAAATATATGGCGCCTTATGTATCTCTGGTTCACGGAGTGGACAGTTTTCGTTTACTGCGGGAAATCAATAAGCAAGCAAAGAAGAATGACCGCGTTATCCCATGTCTATTGCAAATGCATATCGCGGAAGAAGAAACCAAATTCGGGCTCGATACGACCGAACTGAACGAGATTTTAGATTCGGAAGATTTCCCTAAAATGGAAAACATAGCGGTGACGGGCCTTATGGGAATGGCTACTTTTACCTCGAACGAAGAACAGCTAAGGCGCGAATTCAAACAGCTAAAGACCATTTTCGATACATTACGCCAAAAGGTACCGACAGCTGAAATCCTTTCTATGGGGATGAGCGGCGATTATAAAATAGCAATCGAAGAAGGAAGTACCATGGTGCGTATTGGAAGTAGTATCTTTGGAGCACGAAATTACCACTAAGCCAAAGATTACGAAAAGAGCATGATGTACGCAGTTTTGGATATTGAGACTACCGGAGGAAAGTATAATGAAGAAGGTATTACGGAAATAGCGATACACCGCTTTGATGGTCATCAAGTGACGGATAAATTCATCTCACTGGTCAACCCAGAAAAGGAAATTCAACCTTTTGTAGTCAAACTTACGGGAATCAATACTAAAATGCTCCGGACGGCACCTAAGTTTCATGAGGTGGCCAAACGCATTGTCGAAATTACCGAAGGGGCCGTTCTCATTGCCCATAATGCCCAGTTCGACTATCGCATTCTACGCACCGAATTTCGAAGACTTGGTTACAATTATGAGCGAAAAACGCTCTGTACCGTTGAATTGGCACAAAAACTATTGCCCGATGCCGAATCATATAGCTTGGGTAAATTGGTGCGATCTTTGGGTATTGCGGTCAGCGATCGGCATAGAGCCAACGGAGATGCCTTGGCGACTTTAAAACTCTTTAAACTACTACTTGATAAGGATTCTGAAAAAGCCATTCTCAAAACGGTAGTCAAAGCGGAAACCTTGGGGGAATTATCCCCACGGCAGCTCGACATTGTAGCCAATGTACCTTCGGAGACCGGCATTTATTATATGCACAACAAGGATGGAGACATCATCTTTTTAGGAAAAAGCAGTAATATCAAGAAGAGGGTCAATCAACATTTTACAAAAAGTGGGCATCGCGCAAGGCGTCTTCAAAAAGAAACGAAAAAAGTCACTTTTGAAAAAACCGGTAGCGAATTGGCAGCCCAATTAAAGGAGTATGAAGAGCTAAAACGCAACAGCCCCAAATACAATCAACGGCGAAAATCTCGCTTATATTCCCATGTAATGCATAAGGTCTCCCATAAAAATGGGTATCTGGCCTTGCATATCGGCAGCGCCGAAATGATTCAAACCGAATTCATTACTTCCTTCATCAGCATCCATGGCGCTCGTAATTTTTTACACGAAGCGAGTTTGGCCCATGGGCTATGTGACAAAATCAATGGAATCTCTCAGGCAAAAAACGAATGTGGCCGTTATGAGGAGGAACTGTGCCTGGGGGCATGTATTGATGAAGAACCTGTTGAAACCTACAACGAGCGGGTATTAGAGGTCACGGAAAAGTATTCTTTAAGCGACAAAAATCAAGTCATCGTCGATAAAGGTCGGGAAACCGGGGAATATTGTGCGATTCTTATTCAAAATGGTCGCTTCAAAGGTATGGGGTACTATGGTCTTAATCACCAAATAAATAATATTCATATCTTAGAAAACTTAATCACCCCAATGAAGGGTGATGCCAATACCAAACATATTATCGAATCTTACCTACGGAAGCGAAAGGTTTTAAAAATTCTAGAACTTCAATCCGAGTAATTGAAAAAAGCAACTAAAGGCTGGAAAGCTAAAATTCATGAAGTCATTTACGAAGCTGACACGCCTCTGGGCAAGTGGTTTGACATTGTTTTGATTTTCTTGATACTGTGCAGCGTTATCCTTATCATGCTCGAGAGCGTTAAGGAAATCGATGCCGAGTATCATAAGTTGCTATTGACCTTGGAATGGATCGTGACCATCTTTTTTACCATTGAGTACATTCTGCGAATTATTTCCATCAAGAAACCGTTTCACTACATTTTCAGTTTTTATGGTATTATCGATTTTGTATCGACAATACCCTTATATCTATCATATCTGTTCGCTGGTTCGCAAGTGCTATTGGCTTTTCGAGTATTTCGAATGCTCCGTATTTTCCGGATACTAAAATTGGTCAAATTCATTGGGGAGGCCTCTCAACTAAAGGAAGCGCTCAAAGCGAGCCGAGCAAAAATCGCGGTGTTCATTTATGTAGTTCTTATTCTGTCTGTCATTATGGGAACGGTCATGTATTTGATAGAAAGCAATGAAGCAGGTTTTACTAGTATACCACGAAGTATTTACTGGACCATTGTGACCCTAACAACCGTGGGATACGGTGATATCGCCCCGCAAACCGATATTGGTCAATTTATCGCCACGATAATCATGATTTTGGGATATGGTATTATCGCCGTTCCTACCGGTATAGTGACCGTGGAGTTTTCAAAGCACAGCAAAGGGGCCAAGGTCAGTGGTCCGTCGGATATTGTACATATCAATACGCTAAGCTGTTCTTCTTGTTCTAGAGAAGGGCATCGCGACGATGCCTCACATTGTTATAACTGTGGAAGCGAACTATAGTGAGTAAAAAGTTAATTTCCGTCATAGGCCCTACGGCCATAGGCAAGACCACACTTGCTATTGCCCTCGCAAATCATTTCGACACCGAAATCATATCTGCGGATTCTAGGCAGTTCTTTAAGGAAATGCGTATCGGAACAGCAGTACCCTCAACCGAAGAACTGAAGCAGGCGAGGCATCATTTCATTCAGCACAAAAGTATTTTCGAGCCGTTCACGGTTGGTGATTTTGAAAGAGCGGCCATTGAAAAAATTGAAGGGATCTTTAAGGAAAAAGACTATATCATTATGGTGGGCGGCAGTGGCCTCTATGTGGATGCTGTCATCAACGGGCTCGACGAGTTCCCAAAAGTCGATCCTGAAGTACGTATACATCTCAATACATCGTTTGAAGAGAAGGGTATCGAATACCTGCAGCAAGAACTGCAGCAACACGACCCTAATTACTATAAAGAAGTGGATATAAGCAATCCCCATCGTCTTATACGAGCTTTGGAAATCTGTATCGGTACTGGTCGGCCCTATTCTAGTTTTCTCAAAAAGAAAAAAGCGCAAAGAACGTTTCAAACCACCACTATCGGTATGATGGCTCCACGTGAAACGATCTATGAACGCATCAATCAAAGAGTGGCACTGATGATGGAAGAAGGCTTATTGGAAGAGGCTAGATCACTTTACGACCATAAGGCTCTCAATGCGTTACAAACGGTAGGGTATAAAGAACTTTTCCACTTTTTCGATGGGCATGGCACCTTGGAATTCGCTGTGGAAGAAATCAAGAAAAACACCAGGCGTTTTGCCAAGCGCCAATTGACTTGGTACCGCAAAAAGGAAGATGTACTGTGGGTGGATTATGATCTAGAACCCGCTAAGATTATCGATCGACTGGAAAAACAAATTATCGAAAACAATAAATGAAAAAACCTTCTCTTTTTGTGGTCATGGGCGTCTCCGGTTGTGGTAAATCCACAATAGGAAAACTACTCGCCTCAACATACGGACTTCCTTTTTTTGATGGTGATGACTATCATCCACACGAAAATGTGGACAAGATGTCAAAGGGAATCCCTTTAGAGGATTCAGATCGAAAAGACTGGTTGCAACGACTGAATATACTCGCTAAGGAGTACCGGGAGAAAGGAGCGGTAATCGCCTGCTCTGCCTTGAAAAAAGCGTATCGCGACCAAATCGCCGATGCACTGACGCCTCAAATGGAATTCATTTATTTGAAAGGAACCAAAGATGAAATACTTCGTAGGTTAGAGGAACGAAAAGGTCATTTCATGCCGGCCGGTTTACTGGACTCCCAGTTTCAAACGCTTGAAGTTCCTTTAGATGCCATAACCGTATCCATAGAAAAAAGTCCAGATGAAATTGTATTGGAAATTATTAAAAAACTACCATTAAAAAAGCCCTGATGGAAGTCAGGGCTTTTTAGTGTTATCAAAAAAATGCTATTATTCGGTTTTTACGACCAATCTGAATCCTTCTCCATGGATGTTCAGAATTTCGACCGTATCATCGACTTTCAAATACTTTCTGAGTTTGGCAATATATACGTCCATACTACGAGAGGTAAAATAGTTATCATCTCTCCATATTTTGGTCAGCGCCAATTCTCGAGGCATTAAATCGTTTTCATGAAGTGCCAATAGTCGCAAGAGTTCGTTCTCTTTTGGAGACAGTTTAATCGCTTCGGTATCTTTATATTTCAAAAACCGGAGTTTTGAATTTAAGTGGAATCCTCCAATTTGGAACTCGAATTTTCTGCTGTCCGCAAGCGTATTAGAAGCCTTGCGTTGCAAGATGGCCTTCAATTTCATCAACAATACTTCAGAATCGAACGGTTTGTTCAGATAGTCATCGGCACCTGCTTTGTAGCCTTTCAGCACATCTTCTTTCATGGTTTTAGCGGTGAGAAAAACGATAGGAACGTTCTCATTTTTTTCACGTATTTCTTTCGCCAGGGTAAAACCGTCTTTGTACGGCATCATTACATCCAAAATACAGATATCAAAATTATCCTTCTTGAATTTTTCAAAACCCTCCATTCCATTCTTCGCAAGAGTTACTTCGAAATCGTTCATTGACAAATAATCCTTTAGTACAATACCAAAGTTCGGGTCATCCTCTACCAAAAGTATTTTCTTGTTTATCGTCTCCATAAATTTTAAATTAAAGGCAGTTTGATATAAAAAGTGCTTCCTTTTCCTTTTTCACTTTCTGCATAAACCTCACCTTGGTGATCATCTACTATTTTTTTAACATATGCCAGTCCTAAGCCGTGACCTTTTACATTATGTATATCTCCCGTGTGTTCTCGGTAAAATTTCTCAAAGACCTTTTTAAGAACCGCCTTGCTCATTCCAGCTCCTTGATCTTGTATTTTAATTATTATATTATTCTTGGCCAACTCAGTAAACACATCTATTTTAGGCGCCTCAGGCGAATACTTAACGGCATTGTCCAAAATGTTTACCACGACATTCGTAAAATGCATTTCATTCGCCAGAACTTCAGACCTTCCAGCGTTGAGATGTTTTTCAACATATCCCCCACGGTCAGCAACAATCAATTCAACATGGGCAATCGCATCTTGAATTATGTCGTGTGCATCTACTCTATCCTTACTAATATCCAATTGGTTCTTCTCCAATTTTGATATTCGCAACACGTTCTCCACTTGGGCATGCATTCGTTTATTCTCGTCACGGATCATTTGCAAATACCGTTGAACCTTTTCGGTGTCACCGATTATTTTAGGATTTCGAATGGCCTCTACCGCTAGATTAATGGTCGCAATGGGCGTTTTGAACTCATGCGTCATGTTATTAATAAAATCCGATTTGATTTCGGAAATCTGCTTTTGTCGTATCAGCTGGTATATCGCTCCGGTATATGAAGCTACGATAACCAACGTAAAGAGAATGGATAAAAGCCCCATTCCTAAAATAGATTGTATTAAGAACC
Organism: Maribacter corallii; assembly: GCF_047345415.1. Lineage (NCBI taxonomy): Bacteria > Pseudomonadati > Bacteroidota > Flavobacteriia > Flavobacteriales > Flavobacteriaceae > Maribacter > Maribacter corallii. The sequence continues at coordinate 159,267 of NZ_JBLFEP010000003.1, read as the reverse complement.
GCTTTTTCTTTGGAAATGAAAGGAGAAGCGAAAAATCGGAATTTCCCTCACTATCTTTGAAAATAGGAGCTTCAAAGAGCCCCCTCTTCGCATATTTGAACTTTTTCGACTTTACTTTAGTTGGCAAATCATTGCTATACACACCGTATTCATACTCGATATCAATACCCCTATTCTCTAGCTCTTGGTTCAATCGTAGTTCTATCTCTTGTTTGGATACCCGTTGATGAATGGGGTGCTTTTGAGCCGCTTCACGAAATACATCTTCGAACTGTGCCTTTTCAATGGCTGATAGCCCACCGATTTTCTCCAATTTCTGAATGGGCGATAACCGATATGAATTTCCATCGAGACCAAAGTCCTCTTTAAGAATCGTAGTGGTCCGCTTGCTAGTGAAATTTTTCACTATGGTACTATCGGTAGTCGTGTTACTATTGTCAAAGAACGTAGATGCGATGTTGTATTTTTCCTCAAGGATTCCATGTTCATACAACCGAATCTCATCGGAATTCACATCTCGATTGACAAAAAAGAAATTGGTGAAGTTTGAACCTTTGAATTCGCCTATGCTATCGATTCTACTTAAATACCGATCAGAGTAGTCCTTACGCTCCCTTGCTTCTATTTTATCAGTGACCTTATTCAACACCTGGGTGACCGTATTGGAAAACTGTTCTTCTTTATCTTCAACCGATTGTTTAAACCAATACCCCTGAACAAAGATGATTCCAATAAGTGAGAGGCTCATGAAAATTACTAACAGAACAAACAACCTCTTATTCATCTAAAGCTAAATTAAAGATTAAAGCACTTGCACATTCTACGTTTAACCAAACCTTAACAAAAATGTTAAAATTTCTGCGGATGCCTAGCTATTGTCAAGGAGAGCGCTATGTATCTCCTTTACACTACGGCGTGTATCGTCTAGGTGAATGTTCTCGAGCACATAATCGGAAAGTGGTATTTTCCGATCATCTTGGAGCTGGTTTTGAAGCCGGTCTAAAATCTCCTTTTTCGAAGAGCCGTCGCGTTTGATAACTCGCTCAAGCCTGAGTTCTATGGGCGCCGTAACCAAAACAATGAAATCATAGAAGTCTTGTTTGTCATTTTCGAAGATCAAGGCTGTTTCTTGGACAACATAGGGGGCTTTTTGTTTTCCCTCCCACATCAAAAAATCTTTGGCAACAGCTGGGTGAACGATTTGATTCATTTTTTTCAAAAGAGCGGAATCCGTAAAAATCCGCTTCGAAATGTACTTTTTGTTTAACTTTTTGTCTTTGTAGGCCTTTTTTCCCAACAAGGAAATTATGGCCTCTTTCACCTCTTTTGACGTGGTCATCAACCGTTTCGCTCTTTTGTCGGAATTATAGACGGGCACTCCTAATTCCACAAAAAAACCGGCCACTGTAGTTTTACCGCTTCCTATTCCCCCTGTTAAACCTACCCGCATTATTTATTCTTTAATATATACGCCACCTTATCTTGAACCAAGGTCGCATCAAAAACGTTCCTGGGTTTCTTTTGTAAGGTCAGTGAGAGCGTTTTCTGCCTTTGATTCGCTCCCGTCACCTGCTTATAATCTGCGACCACCCTAAAATCGCTACTTTGTATGGTTTTTAAATTGCTTACACTGGCCTTGCACAGTATTTCTATTTCTTCTGGAAAGGTCTGAATGGTCATCGCAGCAGGCAAATTCAGCACTTGAACGGGTACAGCGATGATTTTTTCCGAAAACTTGGCCACCACCCCACTCACCACAACGTTCTTATGGGAGAAAGTAGAATTTATCAAGGAATCGGGTATCGTGATTATCGTAGTTTGAGAGAAGTCGGACGAAAGATCGTTCAATTCCATTCTAGGCGTAGTCAGTGAGACGATCGTATCTACTTCATTTGAGGGGCCCGTAATGGTTATCATTGGGGGATCTACCCGTATCTGCCCTTCAAGGAAGTAGTTCTGATTGAGGTCGAGCTCAATATCGGGTTCCACGGGTACTTCTTTTGTCAGTAATGCATCAAACTCGAAGAACAAAGTATCATCCACAATTTGAATCAACCGCATCGAATTTGACAATTGTTTCTCAATCTGCTGTTGAAACTGATCCGGAGTTACGAAATAACGCCCTTCGGACTCCGAAACAGTAGACAGATCGATATCAACGTCTTTATTACCGAAATTAAAACGTAAAAATTGGAAACCGACGGCCTCTAGCTTCACATCTAATTTTTCTTTGGACGCACTCAGCAATAATTTGTCTTCTGGGATACGGGTAAAATTAAGGTCAAAGGTCGTACCACTCGTATACGTTTCCGACAGGTTGCTTACAAACCATGCCAAAAACGAACAAAGTAAAAAAACGAAAAAGAGTTTTACTTTCCTTTTCTTTAGTCCCTTTTTGATTTTCGCGAACAAATCGTGCTACTTAATTGATTCCATGCTATTGAAAAAACACCTCTGGAAAAAGCTCCTGAGGCTCCTTAGGCGAAAGGGCCAGAAGTAGGGAAGACTTTAAAAATCCGAACCCATAACCGGCAAACTGAATCACCACTGCAAGTAAAGATAACAAAGCAATGGCAATGCTCTTGTTCTTTACTAATGAATCGAGGAAAATCAATAGAAAATAAGAGACAAATAGAAGCACTGGTAGTATAAGGCCCAAATACCACAACACTAAGGCTATGATAAAGCCTGAACAGAATATGGTAGGAAACCAGTAGGTAGCCTTAGCGGTTTTAGGATGCCATTTGTTCAAAATAGGGCGTACCGTACCGAATTTACGAACTTGGGTGAAAAACTTCGACCAATCGATTCTCCGCTTGTGGTATACAAATGCATCGGGAACTAATGCGGTCGTAAAACCTTTTTTCCAAAGGCGGATGCTCAAATCAGGGTCTTCGCCAGGGTGTATTTTTCCAAACCCCCCGGTAGCTTCAAAAGCCTTATGGGAAATACCCATGTTAAAACTTCTTGGCTGAAATTTGCCCAATGCTTTTTTACTGCCCCGAATACCACCAGTGGTCAAAAAAGATGTCATGGCATAATTGATGGCTTTTTGCACCAAGCTAAAAGATTTGTGGGCGGCATCAGGACCTCCATAACAATCTACATAGCTCCTTTGTAACTCTCGATCCACGATTTCCAAATATTTGGGTGGAAGTACACAATCAGAATCAAGAATAATAAAATAATCCCCATTGGCGTGGCGCATGCCATAATTTCTTGAATCTCCTGGTCCAGAATTCGGTTTTTGAAGGTAGGTAATGGATAATTTTGCCTGGAAATCAGCGACCACTTCATCTGACGGAAGAGTTGAACCATCTTCGATTACAACCACTTCGAATGGTTTCGAAAATGTCTGAACCGCTAAACTTCGCAACAGCTCCTCGATTTCATTCGGTCTGTTGTATACGGGAATGATAAAAGAAAAGTACCGATCCATTGGGCCAAAAATACACCTAAAAACTAGAACGGACGGTTTTCATCTACTCTGAAAAACGTTCGATTACTTCCTGACTCACCCCAGTGTTGGAGAATCCTCCGTCGTGAAAAAGATTCTGCATGGTCACTTTTTTGGTCAAATCGGAAAAGAGGGATACCGTATAGTCCGCACAATCTTGTGCGGTGGCGTTACCTAGGGGCGACATTTTTTCAGCATAACTGATAAAGCCGTCAAAACCTTTTACCCCAGATCCCGCTGTAGTTGCGGTCGGTGATTGTGAAATGGTATTTACGCGCACCTTTTTTTCTTTCCCGAAGAAGTACCCAAAGCTACGGGCTACCGATTCAAGATAAGCCTTGTTATCGGCCATATCATTGTAATCTGGAAACGTTCGTTGTGCCGCCATATAGGTCAGGGCTACAATACTGCCCCATTCGTTCATGGCATCGGCCTTGTATAAGTTTTGCAATACACGGTGAAAGGAAAGCGCCGAAATATCCCAACCTTTAGCAGTAAAATCATAGTTCTCATCAGTATAGTGTCTCCCCTTGCGCACGTTGATTGACATTCCGATAGAATGCAGTACAAAGTCTAACTTACCACCGAGAATCTCCATGGACTTGTTCACCAAGTTTTCCAAATCTTCTTGACTTGTGGCATCCGCGGGTATGATCTCTGAACCCGTTTTTTCGGCCAACACCTTTATCTGTCCCATTCGCATGGCGACGGGAGCATTGGTCAATACAAAGGTCCCTCCTTCTTCATGAACTCTTTCCGCTGTTTTCCAGGCGATTGAATGCTCATCAAGAGCTCCAAAAATGATTCCTCTTTTTCCCTTTAATAAGTTGTATGACATGTTCTCGACTTCGTTAAGTTGTTAAGGCCCCAAAGATATTAAAAATTAGTATGTGCAAATTAAATCGGGAAGTACAAATCAAGATATCCCTTCTGCCCCAGGTCAAACCCGTGAGCCAGATCCAGTTTTCGCCACTGCTAGTGCTTAATTCAATAATTGGCGGGCGTGCGCCAGAGCGGAATCGGAAAGGTTTTTCCCGCCGAGCATTTCAGCCAGCTCCACTACCCTTTCGTCATCGCTCAAAGGCTTCATTCGGGTGCGGGTAACATTATTTTCATCTACCTTATATACTTTAAAATGCTGTTTGCCCTTCGAGGCTACTTGTGGCAAATGTGTGATGGAAAAAACCTGCATGCTTTTTCCCATTTGCTGCATAATATCGGCAATGCTATTAGATATTTCACCGGAAACACCGGTATCTATTTCATCGAACATCATGGTCGGAAGCTGCTCGTATTTCGCCAAAATCGATTTGATGGTCAACATGATCCGGCTCAATTCCCCTCCAGAGGCCACCTTCTTCAATTCACCAAAATCGGCGCCTTTGTTGGCAGAAAACAAGAAGGCCAAATCGTCATTGCCATTTTCTTTAAAGTCGTTTGAGGCAGCAATGGTAATGTCAAAGGTCGCATTCGGCATCCCCAAACTCGTGAGATTGGTTTCCAATTGCTCCTTTAATTGTGGAATGACTTTTTTTCTACGGTCATGTAAAACGGTCGCCAGCTGCTGTAACTTATGTTCTGCCTGCTCTAGTTGCTCTTGCTTTTGGCCGATGGTAGTTTCCAAATTTTCAGTGACACCCACTTTTTCCGATAAGTCCTCTCTAAGAGCAATGAGTTCGGCAATCTCCGAGGTGCCATGCTTCTTATGCAAATCGAACAAAACCTGTAGCTTTTGGCTAATTTCATCGAGCATTTGCGGATTTGTTTCCGCTTGTTCGACCAGGGCCCGAAGTTCGGTCGAAATATCGTCCATTTCAATAAAACTAGAGGCTATTCGCTGGTGTAACGCATCGTAGGAAGTACCGAAAGCGGACAAACGTGCGGAGACCTGTTTCAACTCGGAGAGGGAGGTGAGCACACCAACCTGCTCGTCCATCAACAATTGATTGCCTTTGGCCAGCAATTCAATAATGCGCTCCATATTGTTCAGCTGCTCATACTGCTGCTCTAACTCCTCTTGTAAACCGACTTTTAAAGTAGTAGCTTCTAACTCTTTCAATAAGAAGCTATTGTAATCGTGTTCTTTATGCGCATTTGACTGAAACGCCAATAGTTCTTCCAACTCCCTAGCCAGTTTTTTATACTGCTTCAGATTATCGGAATAGTTTGACAAGACTTCCGTGTTTTCCGCAAGCGCATCGATTACCTTCATCTGAAAATCGTTGTTTCCCAATTGAAGGGTTTGATGTTGCGAATGCACATCGATTAGCCGATTGCCCAATTGCGATACGATATCAAGGGTTACCGGCGTATCATTTATAAAAGCCCTTGACTTTCCACTGGGAAGAATTTCGCGACGTACCAAGGTCAACTCTTCATAATCTAGATCATAGGTTTCAAAGAAAGCTCGAAGACCGTATTTTTTTACTTGAAATTCAGCCTCTACGATACACTTGATCTTCTTGTCTTGCAAGGCACCCAGGTCGGCCCGCTTTCCTAAGACCAAGGATAACGCTCCTAGTAAAATGGACTTACCAGCCCCCGTCTCTCCCGTAATACAGGTGAACCCAGTGTCAAAAGATACCTCAAGGGTATCGATAAGTGCATAATTTTTTATGGAAAGATGTGACAGCAATACTTCGAATTCAAGATTGCCGCAAAGATAAATGATATTCTAATGGATTCAATATTTAATATCATTCCATGTACTGGAATAATATGGTGCCACTCTGTTCAGGGTCTCTTTGAGCTTTACGATATCGACTTTGGGTCCGTCTGAAAAAATATTTTGTATCTCCTCGTTCTTCGCATCGAAAAAGGTTTGGGTCAAAAAGGCGTTTGGCCTCCGTTTTTGCATCGTCTCGAACAGTTTCATCACACCCGAAATCACTTGCTTTCCAGTACTGTTGTTATCCGCAAGGATATCCAGTCCCTTTCGGTGGTAATTGTACATCGCCACGCGGTACTCCCTATAGGTATTCGACATGAGATCATCGATAAGTACGAAGCGACTTCGGTTTTCACTTGAATCCCATCCTTTATAATTGGTTCCTTGTGCCTGGGTGGTAATCTGTTGTGCCATACGGTAATGCTCCGTTCCTCCTTCCAAAGAGAAGGTATCCGCATCCATCCCTAAAATAATATTGACATAGTAGGCAATCACCCCGATCAAATTGGACTCATAGACATTTTCATTGAAAACCAGGGGTTGAAATTCAAGATACTCAAATGTGAAGTCGTTATCCTTATAACTAAAAACCGAAGTCTCATACGAAGTGTTGAACACCGGACGGAAAGACTGAACTTGAATAGTACCTTCGAATCGATTCGATTCGTATTTGGTAATCGTAATGAACATCTGCGCATTGATAAGCTCATTTTCCTTGTAGGTTCGATTGCTCCAGCGTGTTTTATTTACAAAATCGTTCAGTGACCTTTCCAAGTTCTTAAAAATCGGCAGGTCTCCCTGCGACAATTGATCGGAATTGACCGTGACGGTACAGTTCAATTCTTGCGCCCGTACCATTAAGGAACCGATGAAACAAAAAATTACAATGAGAAGATTACGCATGGATTCTACTACAAATTTCAGATAGAATATCGGCAGCTACGGCGGCCTTGGTTTTTAGTTCAAACGTTTTTATTACGGAATTCTTGTCTATAAAGGTGATTTTATTCGTGGCCTTTCCAAAACCTGCTCCTAGGTCATTCAAAGAGTTCAACACAATGGCATCCAAATTCTTCCTTTTTAACTTCCCCTTGGCATTTTCAAGTTCGTTTTCCGTCTCCAAGGCAAAACCGACCAAAAACTGATTTTGCTTCCGCTCACCTAGCGAACGTAAAATATCTTTATTTCTCACCAAGTCCAATGACAGGGTATCGGATGCTTTTTTAATTTTTTGACCCGCAATCGTCTTGGGTCGGTAATCGGCAACGGCTGCAGCAGCGATGGCAATGTCTATCTCTTCAAAATATGAATGGGCCGCTTCGTACATTTCATCGGCCGAAACCACGCGTATCAATTTGATATTCGTATGGGCAACGTTCAATGAAGTAGGGCCTGAAACCAGATATACTGACGCCCCTAAATCGGCTGCTGTCTTAGCAAGTTCGTACCCCATCGTGCCCGATGAGTGATTTCCGATAAAACGAACCGGATCAATCGCCTCATAGGTGGGGCCTGCGGTAATCAAAACCTTCTTTCCGCTCAGCGGAAGACCTTCTGACAGAAAATCGGTAACCGCGTTTATAATGTCTTCTGGTTCTGCCATTCGACCTTCTCCGTGTAGTCCACTAGCCAATTCTCCTGAAGTGGCCGGTATCATATGATTCCCAAAGGCCTTCAACTTTTCGAAAGAAGCCTTGGTCGAAGGGTGCTTATACATGTCCAAATCCATAGCAGGAGCATAAAAGACCGGACATTTCGCTGAAAGGTAGGTCGCTAATAAAAGGTTATCGCACGCTCCATTAGCCATTTTGGAAAGCGTGTTGGCCGTGGCGGGCGCGATAATCATGAGATCGGCCCATAAGCCGAGCTCTACATGATTGTTCCAATCTGTTTCACCTGATTCTTCCTTTATAAATGAGGATAGTACCGGGTTTTTGGAAAGGGTCGCGAGGGTGAGCGGGGAAACAAAAGAGCTGGCGCTATCGGTCAAAATTACTTTAACCTCTGCGCCAGCTTTTATCAATAATCGTACAAGAAAGGTAGTTTTGTATGCGGCGATTCCTCCGGTTATACCTAAAAGAACTTTTTTGCCACCCAACATTGCCTATGCGTCTTTCTCTGTATTGCGATAGTATATTTTGTCAGTCAACCACTCTTCCACGGCCAATGCGTGTGGTTTTGGTAACTTCTCGTAAAACTTGGAAACCTCTATTTGTTCCTTGTTCTCGAACACCTCTTCTAGGCTATCGCTGTAAGTTGCGAACTCTTCCAATTTTTCCAAAAGTTCTTTCTTGATTTCAGAATTGATCTGAATCGCCCTTTTCGAAGCAATTGAAATCGCCTCATAGATATTGTCGGTAGGCTCATCGAACTCATTTCTATTGATGGTCTTCGTTGAGACAGGTGCCTTTGAATTCTTTAGATCGTTCATGTTCATAATCAGTATGTTTATTTTGTTTCTTTGGGAGCTTCTTCCCCTTTATAGTCTTGTAATTCCTTATTGACTTTTTCTAACAGGTCGTTTGCTTTTTTATCGAACTTAGACTCCGGATATTGCTTTCGGAAATCATCGTAGGCCTCTTTTGCTGCTTTCAGGCGGTCTTGCTTGAATATCTCAAAACTGTTCATCGCCAGATTGGTCGTGGCCTGTACTTTGATAAAAAAAGCTTCCTCCCGATAAATAGAACCTGGAAAATCGGACACGAAGTTATCTACGGCCGCAACAGCGGACTTCAAGAGTTCATAATTGAATTCACCTAGTTTATTAAACTGCTTGGCTATCTCAAAAGCCTTTCGTTCTTTTTTTGTGGTTAATTCCTTAGCCATTTTGTTGGCTTCGTCAAAGTATTCGGAATCCGGATATATATTGATAAAACCCTGAAGTTTAACCAAAGCTTTATCGGTATCCGTTTGATCTAAAGAGTATTCGGGTGATAATTCATAATAACTCTTTGCTCCTAAGAAAGCGGCTTCCGGAACTTTATCACTCTTTGGATACGACTTGATGAACCGCTCAAATTGATACCCGGCCATATTAAAGTCTTTTCTTTGGAAATAGGAATCCGATAGAAAGAACATGACCCGCTCACCCTGTGGTTTGCCAACATATTTCGGAGCGATTTGCTCGAAAAGCCTATTGGCGCGCTTAAAGTCTTTCTCCTCATAGTATCTTTGGGCCAAGTCATACTTCGCTTTGACATCGGTATTCTTGAGCACCTTTTGGTACTCACTACAGGAGGATGCCGCAACTAGTACTAAGGCCAGTAAAGGAAACAGTCTACGCATATTAAAAAACATTTTGCAAAATTACGGATAAACGGTGGATTTAAAAAATAGTTGCTCCACCCTTGTCAAAAGTATACCCCTACGTTGGTCAGGGCAACATATTTAGCTAACATTTAACGTAGTAGGAAAAGAAGATTAGGCGGTCACTTCCAAGAATGGTTTCACAAACAAACCGATTTTCTGCTTTAATGCCGGGGTCGCTTCCACAAGAGGTAATCGTACCGTGGCCGTACAAAGTCCCAAGACCTCGAAAATTGATTTGATTCCTGCTGGATTCCCTTCATCGAAGATCAAGGACATCCCCGAATTCATTTTATCATGCAACTGAATAGCCGTGGAACTATCGTTTTCCAATCCGGCTTTGATCATTTGCGAAAATTCAGTAGGCAACCCTTGCCCTAAGACCGATATTACGCCAGAGCCCCCGGCCAGAACTGTTTCTAGGGCGGTACCATCATCACCGGAGATCACCAGAAAATCAGATGGTTTTTGCGCGATAATGTCCTTTACTTGGGCCATGTCGCCGATAGCTTCCTTGATTCCCACGATATTGTCAAAGTCGTTCGCTAGGCGCATCACTGTTTCAGGGAGCATATTACTGCCAGTCCTACCAGGTACATTGTATAAGATAATCGGTTTTGTTGCCACTTCGGAAATGGCCTTGAAATGTTGATAAATGCCTTCTTGGGTAGGCTTATTGTAGTATGGGGATACCGAAAGTATGGCATCGAAATCATCGGATTGAAAGGACTGTACCTCGTGCGCCACCCGATAGGTACTATTGCCTCCAATACCCAGTACCAAAGGCAACCTTCCCTCGTTTGCTTCCACAACGGTCTCCATAACCAACTGCTTCTCGGCCTTGTTCAATGTGACAGACTCGCCTGTTGTACCAAGCACCACAAGATAATCTACGCCACCTTCAATACAATAATTGACAATGCGTTTCAACGCTTTTGTGTCAATCGAGAAATCAGTTTTGAATGGGGTTACCAAAGCAACACCCGTACCTATCAACTCTTTCATTAGTTTATTTCATTCAGAACTCGCAAGTATTTCTTAAGCTCTTGTTTAAATGTTTTAAAATCGTTCATCGGCGTCGCCAAAATCAGATCATTGTATTGTTCATCCACTTCCATAAACCCAACTCTGACCCTCGCCCTTGTCTTTACGCTCATCAACTGTAACAACAAATTGTCGACCGTGTAATAGTTGACAAGTAAATCATATTCCCGACTTAAGAATTCAAGCACATAGCTATTCTCGATGGCCCCGTTCCACCCCAAGTCCTTATCTGAAAAAACAGGTGTGGCATATGGCGAATTCTTATCGTAATAATTTTTATAGCCAATTATTTTTACCGCATTTGGACGCAATGAAAATTCATCTACGAATTCATAAAAAAGATTGGCGTTCTCAAAGCTGTCTAAATCTACTAGGCACGCTATTGCCGTAATACCCTTTTTCCGTTTTACTTCGGGAAACGGTTGCTTCAATTGATCTTTCAAGAATTTAAGCCCTGATTTGTACTTAAATTTATCTTTTATCCCCTTAAACATGTATTTTTACATTTCCACAAATGTAAAGAATATCCATGCATATTATGGATGCAAGATAGTACCATTTATGAGTTTAAAAATACAACATTTTGTTATATTTATAACTTTAAGTCTAATTACATCCTGTAGGCAAGGTCCTGTAGGTCTTTCAAAAATTGAGTCGGCCCAGCTACCAGTTGATAGCGCGCTTTCGAAAGCTGAGGCTATAGAAGCATACATTCTCCCCTATCGCGAGCGCGTCAAAGAAGTGCTTGATAGTACATTGGCCTACGCACCTAAGCTGATTACAAAAGAAGATGGCGCGTACAATACCTCAGCGGGAAACCTGATGGCCGACATACTCTTATCGGAAGCCAGTCCCATATTCAAATCGCGGACCGGAAAGAAAATTGACTTAGTGGTATTGAATCACGGAGGAATACGTTCCGTTATTTCCAAGGGAAATGTCTCGGCCAAAACGGCCTATGAGGTCATGCCTTTTGAGAACTCCATAGCCGTTGTTACCATGGACGGTAACGCCATTATGGAATTGGCGGAATTCTTGAGTGCCTCTGGAAGGGCCCACCCGATTGCCGGAATGCAAATTGTACTAGGGTCATCAGGAACGATCAAGTCCATACGAATTGGAGGAAAGCCATTGGATACGGATAGAAAATACCGTGTAGCCACTTCGGATTATTTGGTTTCAGGTGGAGACGATATGGTATTCTTTAAAGAGGCGGAAACCGTCCATAATCTAAACTACCTTATCCGTAACGCCATGATCGACTATTTTCGAAAGGTGGATACGCTTAAGGCATCTGTTGATGACCGTTTTATAAAACTGAAGTAAACAATCTTGGAACACGCTCTTAAAGCATTTGAAATAAAGTAAAAGCATCAAATCGTCGCACCCTGCAGGACAGCTTAGCGTCAAGACCTATTAATTTCGATTACAGAGTAAATGAAAAGAAGGAATTTCATCAAAAATACTACGGCGGCTACCGCCTTAACAGGTCTAGGGGGACTATCCCTTGGTTCTTGTTCCGTCGGAAACGAAAAGCATATCACCATTTTACACACCAATGATGTGCACAGTCATATCGATGCCTTTCCGAAAGACCATTCATTGTACCCTAATTTAGGTGGACTTGCTAGACGGGCCGCTTTGGTCGATTCTATTCGGAAGGAAAACCCGAATACGCTCCTTTTTGACGCTGGCGATTACTTTCAGGGTACCCCCTATTTCAATTTTTATGGCGGGGAACTGGAATTTAAATTGATGAGTATGCTCAACTATGATGCGGCGACAATCGGCAACCATGATTTTGATAACGGGGTAGATGGCCTGTATGCCCAGCTTCCGCATGCTAATTTCGACTTACTGTGTGCCAATTATGATTTCAAGAATACGCTAATGGACGGGCACGTACAGCGAAGCAAGGTCTTCATACTCGATGGTCTCAAAATAGGGGTATATGGCATCGGTATTGAATTAAAAGGGCTTGTCAACAAAGAACTGTACAAAGAGACCCGATATATGTATCCTTATGCGTTGGCACAAGATGCCGAAAAGCAGTTGAAAGTATACGAAAAATGCGATGTGATCATATGCCTTTCACACCTAGGTTATGATTATGAATCCGAGACCAAACCCAACGATCTCACACTGGCCAAAAAAACCGAATACACCGATTTGATTATCGGCGGTCATACCCATACCTTTTTGGACAAGCCAACTATTGTTAAAAACAAGAGCGATAAAGAGGTACTTGTTAATCAGGTCGGTTGTTTTGGAATCAATTTAGGGCGAATCGATTTTTATTTTGACGACTTGGCCAATCTAAGCTCAAATGGGGTCTCTATAAAAGTTTAAAAGATGACTATGATACACTTGGTCCGAACCGATTTCAAAAACCATGATTTTGCACATCTCGTTTCAAAACTAGATGCTGATTTGGGTCAACGTGACGGTGAGGATCATGCCTTCTATCACCAATTCAATGGTATCGATTCACTACACCAGACGGTAGTGGCTTATTTAGATGGAGTGGCAGTCGGTTGTGGTGCACTAAAAGAACACGATACGGATGTAATGGAAGTCAAACGCATGTACGTGCCCCCACAATACCGGGGAAAGGGCATCGCTTCAAAAGTGCTTCACGAACTTGAAAAATGGGCCGCTGAGCTAGGCAACTCCGCCTGTGTATTGGAAACCGGAAAAAGACAACCTGAAGCCATCGCGCTATACACCAAAAATGGCTACAAGAGTATCCCCAATTATGGACCGTATACTGACGTAGAAAACAGCGTCTGTTTCAAAAAAAATGTATCTTTCTAAAAATTCGATCTTATGAGACGTATCAAACCCTTTATCTGTTGTGTTTTTTTATTGGCGATTATGCAAGGTTTTTCACAAGCACGTGAGTATTATCAACTCAAGATCTACTCTTTTGATACAGAAGCACAACAAAAGACCACAGATGCCTATCTCAAAGATGCCTTTTTACCAGCTTAAAAAAAAACTCGACATCCAAAACGTGGGCGTATTCAAACCAAGACCTACAGATTCGGAAACCCCAAAAATGACCTACGTTTTGATACCGTTCAATTCAATGGCACAATTCAGTCTTTTGGACGATACGCTTATGAAAGATCGAACCCATATGGAAAAGGGAGCGGCCTACCTTGAAGCTCCGCATGACGCCCCCCCGTACAGTCGAATCGAATCCGTACTGATGAAGGCTTTTGTGGAAATGCCGAAAATGAGTCCTTCCAAGTTAGACGGGCCCCGCAAAGACCGTATTTATGAGCTAAGAAGTTACGAGGCTGCCACGGAATCGCTGTACCGAAAAAAAGTGGACATGTTCAATGCAGGCGGTGAGGTTCAACTGTTCGACGAATTGGATTTTAATGCCGTCTTTTACGCAGAAGTGCTATCCGGCAGTCAAATGCCCAATCTGATGTACATGACTACACATAAAGATCAAGAAACGAGAGATGCCAATTGGAAGAATTTTGTCGACTCCCCCACTTGGTCCAAACTCAAAGTCATGCCCAAATACCAAAACACGGTCTCCCGTAATGATACCAGACTTTTATATCCCACGGAATACTCGGACTATTGATTTAGTATAAAATCAGTGATTTCACGATGTTCTTGGGCCAATGTCATTTTCGGAAACGGCTGGTTCGCCTGCCGATACCAATATCCGGCATTCCACTCATCCCCTTCTTTTCTGTGTAGGTATGCATGTATCCAACTACCTAGTCTAGTATGCATTTCTTGGGCAATATCGTGAGAAGCTGCCCAATTTCCATTCGCGTCATACCACATCGCTTTTAGAGCTTCGGGCCATTTGACGTTCGGTTCGTCATCAATTAAGGTTTCTTCAAATTCCGAATACGAAGTTATTACGTTCATATAATACAGTTTTGGCTCAACTTCTTTCACAAAGGTAATTGTAATATGATAAAACCATCTTTGAGCCAAAAGACGGCTTACTCGATATACTCTGGTTTGAAACCCGTGGTTATCAATAATAGTCTTGTACTCAGCGCAACCAAATGTCGGGGTTTAAATAAAACATGCGTTTCCATCCCTGGACCGAAACTTCATCATACAGATTTGGATAAGGGAAAGGCGTGGTTATCGCATAATGCAGATGTGGGGGTTTTCCCTTTGCGTTCCCTGTATCGCCAACAGTTCCTAAGACAGCACCACGACCTAACGGTTTGAAAGTAAACGTTTTGATCTCATCTAAATGCGCGTAGTAATGAAAACGCCATTTGGGTCCCAATACCATTACCGATTTACCTCCCTTTCCGCCCTCATGGGTATAAATGACAATACCGTTCGTAGCCGCAATCACAGCCGTACCTTTTGGAGCAAAGATGTCAATTCCCTTATGGGTAATGGAACTGCCCCAAGGATAGGCCCAAAACGATTTCTCACTCCAGCTATTGGTAGTCGCATTCTCAACGGGGATAATCATATGCTGCGGAAGAAGAAATCCGATGCCGATAATCACCAGTGGAATCCAAAACCACTTGCGCATGCCGCGGTTACGTATGAAAAAGGCAAGCGACATCAACAAAGTATACCAAAATCGTCTCGTCGTATTGGTGATCATAATACCCTAAAATAAAAAAAGCATCCGACTAGGCCGGATGCTTATACCTAAATTCATATCATCTCATTAGTTAAAGGTCGTATTGACCAATGCGATCTGTGCAGGCTCTTTCCCTTCCTCCACGGCATACGTCATATACAGATCGGTTTTACCGTCAACGGTATCGGTCAATGGTATGACTGCGGCGCCTCCCGGGGTGCCGGGTGCAGGGTTCAGTCTACCTTTACCCAAGACCTTTCCATCAGGACCTCCTGCCCTCACTTCAAAATCATAAGCGACTTTTGGCGCTTCTTGCCAACCTGCTGCAGCGATGACCGCCTTCACTCCGGTCAGATCGATTTCACCAAATTGAACCCATCCATCTTTTTTAGCCAATAAGAACAGATCCATTCCATTGAACGCTACCGCTTGCATACCTTCGGTTTTCATGGCAGGATCACACAAAACCGTATTACTCGAGAGGGCTACAGAGGTGGATCCCGTCAAGGGTACGGAACCTTCGGCACCGACATCGGTATAACTTGCCGTCAACACCATTAAATTACCAGGTTTAGCAGCCTCTGCCACTACCGATCCAGTTGGTGGTAAAGAGGGTTTCTTGTTCACATCACCCGCCAGAGATAAAATATAGGTAGCGATCTGACGTGTTTCATCTGCCGTAATATTCGGGTGGGCAGCCATCATCACATCACCCCAGACTCCTGAGCCACCTTCCTTGATCTTCTTTTGTAGATAAGGAATAGCATTCTCATCATCTTTATATTTTTTGGCAACATCGGTATAATTGGGTCCAATGGACGCCTCCGCCTCCTTGTGACAGGTTTTACAGTCCATCGCAAGGGTCATGGCTTTCCCCGTTACCACGGCCGAAACCTGCTGATGCCCTAATGACATGGCTACCTTGTCCATACCTTCCAAATAATCTACGGAAACAAAAATATTGGAAGGGTCTATGGAGGTACTTTCGGCATCGGTCACCGTGACCTTATAGTTGACCGGCTGTCCTGGTACGAAAAAGGAAGAATTGCCCCCGGTAATAGCAATTGCTACTTCTGGTCTAGAGTTACCCGCTACAACGGACGTCGACTCACTCATAGCAGCTTCTCCACGGGCATCTTTGACTTCAACCGAAATCTTATACTCCCCTGCGTCCGCATAGGTATACGCTATTTCCGGCTCCGAAGTTTCCTTGGTCTCACCATTTCCTAAATTCCATATATAGGTCACCGTATCATTTTCTCGATCTACTGCCGTTACTTTGGCCGTAACCGATAAGGGTAACTTTCCTGAGGTTTTGTCAACGATCATGTGATCGATAACCGGAGGACGGTTTCCGCCGTTGAATTCGACATAACTTAATGCTGAATCGTCATTTTGACTGAACCATCCACTTCCATATTCCAAAAGGTACATGCGCCCATCAGGCGCCATCTCCATATCGATCAGGTTATTAACTTTGATGTCAGAAGAAAACGGTTCCATTTTATTAAAACTTCCATCTTCAAAGAGGTGTACGGCCATCATCCAACCTCGCATCCAGTCGTACACAATGACTTTCCCATCGTAATAGCTCGGCAATCCACCCCCATTGGGATATTGATCGGAATAGTAGGTTGGGCCTGCCATGGCATTTCTACCTCCGGCGCTGACCTGTGGAAATTCAGAGGTCTCCGCGTAGGGATAAAACGCATAGGCCGATTGTGCCGGTGGTAATTCACGTAACCCGGTATTGTTTTTAGAATCATTGATCGGTTTTTCGGGATCGAAAGTGATTCCGCTTTCACCAGTGGCATAGTCATAGTCCACATAGGGTTTATTGTCGCCTATGAACAAAGGCCAACCAAAGTTACCTGCCTGACGTGCTTGGTTCATTTCATCATAGCCTTTTGGACCACGCGTCTCTAGTTTATCCTCTCGGGCATCAGGGCCCACATCTCCCCAATAGACATACCCTCTTTTGGAATCGACGGAAATGCGATATGGGTTGCGATGTCCCATCGTATAAATCTCAGGACGGGTCTTTGCGGTTCCTTCCGGGAATAAATTGCCCTCGGGAATAGCATAACTGCCATCTTCATTGACCTTGATTCTTAGAATTTTACCTCTCAAATCATTGGTATTCCCAGAAGAGCGTCGCGCGTCATATTGTTTTTTTCCAGGAAGATCATTGAGCGGTGCATAGCCCTCATTGACATATTTGGCCCCCTTTTCATTAAAAGGTGTAGAGTTGTCACCCGTAGAGAGATAGAGCAACTCATCTCCACCAAAAGCAATGGAGCCTCCTGTATGGCAACAGATTTCTCGATCGGAGGCGACATCAAGTATTTTCTGTTCGGAATCCATATCCCAAACCCCATCTTTATACTTGAAACGCGACAACCGGTTGACTTCTTCTGCTCCGGTCGGGGCATAAAAAGCGTATACCCAATTATTTTCACTGTAATTAGGGTCTTTTTGCAAGCCCATGAACCCTTCTTCGGCATTCGCATCAGGATTGTTCAACGTCTTATGATACACATCCAACTTAGCAATCTCCTTTAATTCTTGGGTCTCCGCATTGTAACGCAATAGTTCACCTCTGCGTTGTGCAATAAGCACATCATTGTTTGGGAGAATGGTCATCTCCGTAGGTTCGAAAAATTTGCCTTCACTCAAAACTATTTTTGAAAAACGATCGACATCCGGCGGAATCTGAGAGGTAACTTTGGTATAATCCAACTCTAGGTTATCACCTATGGCATACTGAATACCACCGAGAATATGCTTCAAGAATTTTTCTTCTTGGTAACTTTCATCGGTATGTCCTGCCCCCGTGTAAAATGCGCGGCCTCCGTCAAACTCGTGGTACCAAGCAAACGGATGGTAATCGCCATTCTCTCCACCTTCATAGGTCGATTCATCAACCGTCATCAAAACATTGACATCAGGGTTTATTCTTTTGTAATTGTAGATTTCGTCCGCACGATGCCAAACTGAATCCGTGAAGTGTTGTGTAGCAATGAAGGTATTATCCTTTATAATAAAGTCAGCTTCAGGTTGCCCAGCGGGGTGGCTTAAAAATTGTGCCCCGACCAATTTGTTATACCAGCCCCAATCATATTCACAATCGGCAGCGGCATGAATGCCAACATACCCCCCTCCCGCTTGAATATAACGTTCAAAGGCCGCCTCTTGCTTATGGTCGAGTACATTCATTGTAGTGCTCAAAAAGATGATACTCGAATACTTCTTCAAGTTTTCTTCGGTGAACAATTCCGCATTTTTGGTAGTATCTACTTCAAATCCGTTCTCGACACCAAGCTTTTGTATCGCTTCTATTCCTGCCGGAATCGAGGCATGTTTGAAACCCATTGTTTTTGAGAAGACCAAAACTTTTGGTTTCCCTGGTCTTGTGCTATCATTGCAACCGATCATTGCAAGTCCGAAAATGAGTACTAGTAAAAACGTCGATTTTTTCATGGATACTTTTCTATGCATAAGGTTTCCCCTTTTTTTACTCCCATACCAACTGAAACACGTATCGGCACAGGTTATGTTATTGGAAATTTGTTGTTTCTGTAAGTCAAACTTCTAAAATAAGCATAAGCCCTCAAATGTGCCAAATACATTTGCAGTAATTGGTTATTTTTAAGGAATAGCAGGTAAATTCCAAAAATCAGTGAAAGAAATACAGCACTACTATTTTAAAGACGATGTCGAATGGCGCTCATGGCTTCATGAAAACCATACCAATCAAGAAGGAATCTATTTGATTTTCTATGCAGTATCACACAAAAAACCAAGCATGCGGTGGGAAGAAGCTGTTCGGGTAGCCCTCTGTTATGGCTGGATAGACAGCACGGTGAAAAGTCTTGGCAATGGTAAAAGACGGCAATATTTCTGCCCGAGAAAACCAAAAAGCGTCTGGAGCAAAGTCAACAAGGACCATATCAAAGATTTGATCAAGCACAATCGGATACACCAAAGTGGTTTAGAGGTTATTAAAACCGCCAAGAAGAATGGGTCGTGGTCGGCCTTGGACGCTGTGGAAAAAGGCATCATTCCTGACGACTTAAAAAAAGCTTTTGATACGAACAAAGCGGCATTGATCAACTATAAAGGTTTTACGCGAGGGCAACGCAAAAGTTACCTCTATTGGTTGAATCAGGCCAAACGAGAGGAAACCCGTCAGAAACGTATTGCCGAAATCATCAGGCTCTGCGCCAATAATGTAAAAAGTAGAACTACAGGTCGATAATGAAAGGGTTATTTCTTTCGCCCATATAGTCGATAATAGACCACGGAGGCCACACCGCCCACAAATGAAAAGGCTACCAACATCCAAAAAACGTTTTGATGGCCAATTTCCTTTCCAGGATGGGCATCCAACAAGTAGCCGTAAGCTGGCCCCGCAAAGATATCGGGAGTATACCCAACCACTGAAATTAGGCCCACGGCGGTACCGGTCAATTTAAGCGGTATTCGCCCCTCTTGCATTACGGCAAAATATAGGGTTCGCGCAGAATACACTCCCACGGCAATGATAACCACCGATATGAAGAACAAGGCGGTATACGAAGGTCCGATGATTCCCGAGGCGAAAAGCACTCCTCCTGCCAAAGACAACACAAAACTCAAAATCAAGACTTTACTTAACCGAAAACGGTCTGCAAGTAGCCCCAGCAGAATACCAGTGGTGGGCCTCAAAAATTGCAAAAAAGTACCTACCTGGGCTGATTTCACCTCATCATAAGCCATCACTTCATTGGCGTATTGCGATAGAATATCCGTTATCTTATACCCTACGTAGGCACAAAGAATGATAATCATGAGCAGCATGACCGAGGGAAGTCTTAGTACCTCCATGATCTGGCTCCATGAGATCTTCTCCAATTGAATTTCTTTCTCATCGACCCCAGACTTCATAAAGAACCAGGTCAAGACTCCAATAATGGTAATGATCAACGACGAACAGTATAGAACATATCGAAAAGCCTCTTGCCGTTCCGCTAGTGAAGCGGTCTGCACATTATCCGTGAGAAACAAGGAGAAAATAAATACCCCCAAAAGTCCAAAAAGTGCTCCCGTAAGTCCTCTTCCCCCATCCAACAACCCGAAAGCCCGACCTTGGGAACTTGTGCCGCCCCAAACGCGCGCTGCCTTGATCATGGGCGCCCAAAATAGAAATATAGTCGTAAAGCCCCAGAAACCATATAGCAACTGTAGGGTAGTGAAATCAGGGAAAGAAGCAAAAACCAATCCACCAGAAGCCGTCAACCAAAGCGCCATGGCCATGAGTTTTCGTGGCGGGAATTTGTCGGCAATCGGTCCTCCGAATACATAAGAAATCAGCGCAACGACACCATAAACGGAAAAACATAATCCGAGCTCTACATTGTCAAGTTCGAATACCCCTAAGACCGTAGGTCTAAAAATTCGGGGTAATACAAATGGAAGTATGAATACGGCCTCACCAGCCAAAATGAGCAAAATCAAATAATACCAAGGGGCCGTTTTCTGCATGAGCCGAAAGGTACTAAGAACCATTGAATCTAAAAAAGTGATCATACAGTAAGCGCAACCATGGCTTTATGAATTTTATCGTTAGCTTCGTATAAATTCCGGTAATGAAAAAGTTTCTCTGTCTTTTTTTAGTGTCTCTTTCGGTAATGGCGCAAGAGCAATCGACTACGGGACCCGAGAGCGGAAACCTTGTCATTGCCGGTGGTGGCGCCATTGGACAGGACATCACCAATACTTTTATCAATCTGGCCGGCGGCAAAAATGCCACTATCGTAGTGATTCCTACAGCGGGTGGGCAAGATACGTATGACGATGACGTATGGTTCGCAAAACAGCTACGTGACTACGGATGTACCCGAGTGACGGTCTTGCACACCTACGACAGAACGATGGCCGATTCGGACGAATTTACACTTGCACTAAAAGAAGCGACCGGCGTCTGGTTCTCTGGCGGTCGGCAGTGGCGATTGGTAGACGCCTATGCCGGTACCGAAACCGAACGGGTATTCTGGGAAGTGTTGGACAAAGGCGGGGTCATCGGTGGCACCTCGGCAGGGGCAACCATTCAAGGGTCTTATCTTGTCAGGGGCGATACCCAAACCAATCAGATCATGATGGGCGACCATGAAGAAGGATTTGGCTTTGTAAAGAATATTGCCATCGACCAACATGTTCTGGCAAGAAACCGTCAATTCGATATGTTTGAAATATTGGAAAAGCGACCCGAGCTTTTGGGTATCGGGCTCGACGAAAGCACGGCCATTGTAGTCCATCAAAATACCTTTGAAGTCATTGGTGAAAGTAATGTGCTGATCTATGATGGTAACTTTTGGTCGAGGGATACCAATGATGTCGCACACCCCCCCAACATCGAACGGCCGTTCTATTTTCTGCAAAAAGGTGATCTGTACGATCTCCGAGAACGGAAGGTAATTACTAACTGACCACTTGCCTTTACCGAATGTAAATTAAATCTTATCTTTACATTAAGTTCTTAGGAGTGTACCGGGCCAACGTGTTTCCGTTACCGGTTTTCTCCGAGAACTGGAATACTATGTCAAAACTGCCCAAGCAGAACCAATTCTTGGACTTATCGGATTACGGCAGACCTTTCGCTAAAATCATAGCGAAATCCCTTAAAAACACTTCCTTCACTCCTATTCATGTGACCATCGCATTTGTGATTTCGGGGCTTGTAGCCATCGCCTGTATTTTGAACCACTATTATTGGGCAACGGCTTTTTTCTTGATTCTCAAATCGATTTTAGATGCGGCCGACGGTGAGCTGGCACGTATTAAAAACACACCTTCCTATACGGGAAGGTATTTAGATTCCGTTTCCGATATCATATTGAACCTATTGATTTTGGTAACGATATGGTACGTAACCGACGGGTCTTTTAGTCTGACCATTCTCGCTTTTTTCGGAATCCAATTACAGGGTACGCTCTACAACTACTATTATGTCATTTTGCGAAACAAGCACAATGGAGATACCACCAGTCGTATATTCGAAAATGAGACCCCAAAGGCACTGGCAGGTGAAAGACAACAAGATGTGGACTTCCTTTTTTGGCTCTATACCATGTTTTATGGTGTGTTCGATAAAATTATCCATACCATAGATCGAGATGCTGTCGAGGCCAACTATTTGCCCAATTGGTTCATGACCGGAGTGTCGACTTTTGGCCTCGGGTTTCAGTTGCTCTTGATCGGTTTGATGTTGGCGCTAAACCTAGAACAATACATCATTCCTTTCTTTATAGGCTATTCGATTTTCATCTTCGTATTTATCGCCATCCGAAGGTTGATAAATCGGTAAGATTGGTTACTTTTCAGCAAAGAAACCGTCCTATGCGCTTTATTTTCGTATTCCTATTGACCGTACTGCTAGGTACGGGGTGTGCTTCCGAGGAACAGGAAATGTTCGACTTGGTCATCGAAAACGGTAACGTCCTGAACCTGGAAACTGGAACCATGGCAAATCAGACCCTTGGTATTTCCGACGGAAGAATCGTGAAAATCCTAAAAGCGAGCGAGAAACACACATATATAGCCAAGGAGACCATTAATGCAAAAGACAAATACGTGTTACCCGGCTTTTGGGATAATCACGTACATTTTCGAGGGGGCGACAGTCTCATATCCGCCAATAAGAACTTTTTGAAACTATTTATCGCAAACGGAATAACCACGGTCAGAGATGCCGGTGGGGATTTAACAACTTCCGTAATGCAGTGGAAAAAACAAATCAGTGCCAATGAGTTGGTCGGCCCTACTATCTTCACCTCAGGTCCTAAAATCGATGGCCCTAGAGGAACTTGGGCAGGATCACTTGAAGTCGTAGACGAAGAGGATATTACAAAGGCCTTAGATTCCCTTGAGGCCATTCCAACGGATTTCGTAAAGCTCTATGATAGCAGAATTTCGGGCGAAGCCTACCTTAAAACCATTGCCGAAGCCGAAAATAGAAACCTAATTACCTCGGGCCATATGCCGTTTACCGTTGCGCTCGATGAAACCATAGGAGCTGGTATCGATGCCATTGAGCACCTGTACTATGTGATGAAAGGATGTTCTTCGGAAGAAACACCCATAACTCAGCAATTGGTCAATAAAGAAATCGGATTTTGGGAGGCCATGCCAGCTTTACAAGCGACTTACCAAGATTCCGTGGCGCAGCGTACCTTCAATGAGCTAAGGGAAAATGGGGTTTTCGTTGTACCTACATTGCATATTGGGAAGGTGTTGAGCTACCTTGATGAAGTGAATCATACCCATGACCCCTATTTGAAATACATGACCAAAGGCATTCAAAAAACGTACGAGGGTCGTATCAAAAGGGCGCTGAATGCTTCCGAAAAGGCAATACAGGATCGTAAGGATCTTGATACCTTCTTTGGCGAACTTACCAAATCCCTTCATGAAGCGGATGTTCGCTTATTGGCGGGCTCGGATAGCGGGGCGTATAATTCCTATACCTACCCGGGCATTTCTTTGCATAAGGAATTGGAAGAAATGGTGGCCAACGGTATTCCACCCCTTGATGCCCTTCGCTCCTCGGCCTACAATGGAGCGGACTTCCTAAAAAAGAATACGGATTATGGAACGCTATCCGAGGGAAAACTATCGGATATTGTTATTTTAGAGGCAAATCCCTTAGAAAACATCTCGAACACAAAACACATCTTTTGCACGGTACATGGCGACAAGATCTTTTACAAAAAGGACCTTGAAACCCTATTACAATCTGCGGAAGTAGATCAAAACCCAGACTTATGAAAAAACTCGCGTTATCCTTGTTGCTTATTGTTTTCGTTTCTTGTGGACAATCAGAGGAGAAAATCAGTCCGACAGCAATTCTTATTTCCAACGTGAATCAAATAGATGTCACGAACGGCTCGCTTTTAAAAAATCGTCAAATCGTTATCGACTCCGGGAAAATCAAGCGAATCACAGATGATATTGAAAACCCCGGAGCCTATACGACCACTATAGACGGAACCGGAAAATATGTGATCCCAGGCTTAGCGGAGATGCATGCCCATATTCCCCCTCCTTCGACTCCGGCCGAACGTGTGGAGGAAGTACTCTTTTTATATGTCGCCAACGGCATTACCACTATTCGCGGTATGTTAGGTCACCCAGGCCATCTGACACTGCGGGAGGTAGCCAAAGAAGGGCGTATCATTAGTCCGCGTATCTTTACCTCTAGTCCTTCTTTGAACGGTAATTCGGTGACCTCTAAAGAAGAGGCCATACAGAAGGTAAGCGCATATCAAAAGGCCGGTTATGATTTTTTGAAAATCCATCCCGGTATTCAACGCGAGGTATTCGATCAGGTGGTAGCCACTGCCAATGAGGTCGGCATCCCTTTTGCCGGGCATGTACCTGTTGACATAGGTATTCGTCATGCTTTGAAGAGCAGGTATGCGTCCATTGATCATGTCGACGGTTTTCTGGAGGGCCTTGTACCCGAGTCCGCTAATGTAAAACCTACCGATAATGGTTTTTTCGGCTATGCCTTCACCCCCTTGGCCAACACCTCCAAAATTGATGAATTGGTAGCACTTGCAAATCAGAACGAGGTATGGATCGTACCTACACAGAGCCTTTTCGAGCGTTGGTTCGCCCCTATTAGCTCAGATGAACTCTTGCAGCAACCCGAAATGGTTTATATGCCCAAGACAACCTTGCAGAATTGGAAAACCCGTAAAGACGAGTCTATAAACGACCCTAGCTTTAATACGGAGCAATGGAAGAAGTTTGACGGCATAAGAAAAGAACTGATCGCCAAACTGAATGCCAACGGTCATGGCATGCTTCTAGGTTCCGACGCCCCACAGCTTTTCAATGTACCCGGTTTCTCCATCCATCACGAAATTCAGGGCATGATAGGTGCCGGAATGACGCCGCTGGAGATACTGAAATCAGGCACCGTAAACCCTGCCCGCTACTTCGACATGGAAGATACTTTTGGTGACCTGAAGGTTGGTCTGGAGGCTGACATGGTATTACTTGAGTCGAATCCCTTGGATGATATGACCGCCTTACAAGAGATTGCAGGTGTCATGTTGCGAGGTCGTTGGATTCCAAAGGAAGAAATAGACGAAAAGTTGGCTATCGTAGCCAAACATGCTTCCCAAAACTAACATCATGAAAAACATATTGACCCTTATACTGCTCTCGTTAGGGCACCTCGTTCTGTCACAAACCCTTCTTCGACCAGACCGAGTGTTCGATGGTGAGGCACTACACGAGAACTGGGTAGTCTTGGTCGAAGGCAACCAGATTGCTTATGTCGGCAGTGCCTCCGATCTGAAATATTCCGGCAATACGACAATCATAAACCTAAACGGCACTACCCTAATGCCCGGATTGATAGAAGGGCATTCACATCTACTACTCCACCCCTACGATGAAACCTCTTGGAACGACCAAGTACTGAAAGAATCTCCAGTAGAAAGGGCTATTCGAGGTACCGTGCATGCCAAAAAGACCTTGTGGGCGGGTGTTACCACAACACGCGACTTAGGCGCCGAAGGAGCGGGTTACACTGATGTGTATCTAAAAAAAACCATTGAAGACAGCATCGTTCCCGGACCAAGGATGCTGGTTGCCGGACCAGCAATTGTAGCTACCGGAGCATACGGACCAAAGGGATTTCACGATGGTGTTCAGGTACCTTTGGGAGCAGAGGCCGTCAGTGGCGTTCCCGCGGTCATTCAAACCGTTCGTAGGCAATTGGGCAATGGCGCGGATTTCATTAAAATATATGCCGATTATAGATGGACACCAGGAGCACCTTCGCAGCCCACGTTCTTACAAGAGGAAATCAACGCCATGGTAGCCACGGCGACGAGTGCCGGTAGCCACGTGGTAGCCCATGCAAGTACCCCTGAAGGAATGCGACGAGCGATAGCCGGTGGTGTAGAGACCATTGAACATGGTGACGGCGGCACTTTGGAGATCTTTAAGCTGATGAAAGAAAAAGGTATCGGGTTTTGTCCCACACTGGCGGCAGGTGATGCGATTACCCAATATCGCGGATGGCGCAAGGGAATAGATCCCGTACCGGAGCGAATCACCCGTAAGAAGCAATCGTTTCAAATGGCCCTTGACGCTGAAGTTCCAATCGTTTTCGGAGGTGATGTGGGCGTTTTTGCCCATGGGGAAAACTACCGCGAGCTTGAATTGATGGTCGATTACGGGATGAAACCGATAGATGCCTTGAAATCGGCAACAGCCGTGAATGCCGAAATTTTTCACTTGGAAAAGCTAGGTAAACTTAAAAAAGGATATCTGGCCGATATCATAGCTGTTGAAGGAAATCCAACGAAAGATATTAATGCCATGCGGAAGGTACGATTTGTTATGAAGGATGGTCGAACCTACAAAACCGAATGAATTGAAAGAAGAAGCATACTGGACCCAACGTTATCAGGAAGCTAGAACGGGATGGGATATCGGATACCCCTCCATACCACTCAAGACCTATATTGACCAACTTGAAGATAAGACGATCTCTATTCTTATCCCCGGCGCTGGAAATGCCTATGAAGCCGAATATCTTTGGAAAAAGGGATTTCGCAACGTATTCATCATGGACATTTCGCAAGTTCCGTTGGAACAATTCGCGAAAAGAAACCCCGACTTTCCGAAACAGCAGTTGCTTTTAGAAGATTTTTTTCAGCACAATACCCGCTATGATCTCATCTTTGAGCAGACCTTTTTCTGCTCATTTGTCCCAACATTAGAAAATCGAACTGCGTATGCAAAACAAATGGCGGACGTATTGAAATCTCATGGAAAATTGGTCGGGGTATGGTTTGATATCCCCCTCACGGAGGATATGGAAAAACGTCCTTTCGGTGGTGATAAAAAGCTTTATTTAAGCTATTTAACCCCCTACTTCAAACCTATTACTTTTGAGCCTTGCTACAATTCAATTCCGCCAAGAATGGGCAGTGAATTATTTGGGGTTTTTGAGAAAAAATAACCCCCGAAAAAAGCACTATTTTGCTTACAGGGAAGAAACTTATCTTTTTGTCTTTACGAAGCCCACTACGAATGTAGATAGCTTGTAAACGATAAAAAGCATCAGTGCCAATATACTCCCAAAAACAATGGGAATGATAGCACCAAAGGTAAATGAAGAACCGAGCACCCAGCCCAAGAGGTATTCAGATTTGTACAACGGATAAAATAACGCTAAAACGATGATGCCCAACATAATGTAATCGATGATATCGATCTGAAGACTAAAGAACACAGAAATCGATAGCGCTATGGAAAGGGATAACAAAAAACGCTTGAGTATGGCGTTCAGGCTTTCAGAGGCTGGAAGCATCTCAAAACCGCTCATACGTCGATGAATTCTGTATAATAGGAACCAAGTAAAAAATGGCAAAACCAAACCACCTACCCAATTGGGAATTCCCGGAAGGGCATCATCATGTAAAACATAATGAACAGGAATACCCCCATGGAAATAGTCCCATATGATATGACCCCATACCAAAAGGGTGACCACTACAGTAATGCTGATTCTTGATTTTAAGGTAAGTTTGTCCATAGCTATTGGTGTCTATATTTAAAGACGATTTAGGTTGGACTTTCGTTGCCCAGAGATTGCGCAACGTGCTTGCGTCTTAAAGATAGTGAATCGATACTAGCTCTTAACACCCTCTTAAGAATTCTCCCTAAAGTTTTTGGTATATTTAACTCGACTAATTAATTCAATCAAAATGACTAAAAAACTACTCGTTTTTGCGATGTTCATCGCGACGCTCCCCCTATGTGCACAAGACTTTGACATGAAATTGCTTCAAGACCTCAAGCCTAGAAACATTGGGCCTGGGGGAATGAGTGGTCGCGTTACCGCTATTGATGCCGTTCATGATAATCCTGATGTCATGTATGTGGGCACGGCTTCCGGGGGACTCTGGAAATCGACTTCAGGAGGTATTAAATGGGAACCGATGTTCGATAAGGAACTGACGGCATCCATAGGGGCTCTGGCGATACAGCAATCCAACCCTTCGATACTCTGGGTAGGCACTGGTGAAGGGAACCCACGAAACAGCTTAAATGGTGGTTACGGGGTGTATAAATCCTTGGACGGGGGTAAAAGTTGGAAGTCGATGGGTCTTGAAAAGACACGACACATCCATCGTATAAAAATCGACCCTTCGGACCCCAATACCGTGTATGTTGGCGCTATTGGATCTCCGTGGGGCGAACATCCAGAACGGGGTGTTTTTAAAACGACGGATGGCGGTGAGACCTGGGAAAAAGTGCTATTTGTAAATAATAAAACTGGCGTAGCCGATTTGGTAATGGACCCGACCAATCCAAATAAATTGATTGCGGCGATGTGGGAACACAAACGTGACCCTTGGTTTTTTAAGTCCGGAGGAAAAGGAAGTGGATTGTACATGACCCATGACGGCGGTAAAAACTGGAAACGTTTATCGGAAGAGGATGGCCTGCCTAAAGGAGACCTAGGGCGTATCGGAATCGCCATAGCCCCAGGAAAA
This sequence comes from Maribacter corallii, assembly GCF_047345415.1. Classification (NCBI taxonomy): domain Bacteria; kingdom Pseudomonadati; phylum Bacteroidota; class Flavobacteriia; order Flavobacteriales; family Flavobacteriaceae; genus Maribacter; species Maribacter corallii. The sequence goes on along the minus strand of NZ_JBLFEP010000003.1, from coordinate 130,645 downwards.
CCGAATATCGTATACGCGCTTGTAGAAGCCAAAAAGAATGCACTGTACAAATCTGAGGACGGCGGATTCAAATGGAAAAAAATCAACGACAAGGCCGATATCGGCAATCGACCTTTCTATTACTCTGAAATCTATGTAGACCCACAAAATGAGAACCGCGTATACTCGGTATTTACCTATGTGAATGTCTCGGAAGACGGAGGCAAGAATTTCACGCAACTTATGCCCGCCTATCAAGTAGATAACGGGGTGCACCCCGACCACCACGCCTGGTGGATACACCCTAAGAACGGTCAGTTTATGATGGACGGTAATGATGGGGGTATGAATATTACGAAAGACGGTGGTAAATCATGGCGCTTTGTGGGCAATATTCCCGTTGCGCAGTTCTATCATATCAATGTGGACAATGAGTTTCCGTACAATGTATATGGTGGTCTACAAGATAACGGTTCATGGCGCGGCCCTGCCTATGTGTGGAAAGACCAAGGCATTCGAAACAGTTACTGGCAAGAAATCAGTTTTGGTGATGGCTTCGATGTCGTACCCGACCCCGATGATTCGCGATATGGGTATACCATGAGCCAACAAGGTTTTGTACAACGATACGATCACGTAACCGGCAACAATTACATTGTTCGCCCCACTCCGCCAGATGCAGAAACAAAGTTGCGCTTTAATTGGAATGCTGCTATCGGTCAAGATCCTTTTGACAATAACACCGTCTATTTTGGCAGTCAATATGTACACAAGAGCACCGACAAAGGATTGACCTGGAAAATCATTTCTCCTGACTTGACTACAAACGACCCGGAAAAGCAAAAGCAATCGGAGAGTGGCGGACTATCGATGGATGCCACAGGGGCCGAAAATCACACCACCTTATTGGTCATTGAACCTTCGCCATTGGAAAAGGATATGCTTTGGGCAGGCTCTGATGACGGTCGAGTGCATTATACACAAAATGGCGGACAGAGTTGGGTAGACGTCACAACTAACATCAAAGGACTGCCCAGTGGTAGCTGGATTCCACAAATTAAAGCCTCGAACAAAAACAAAGGGGAAGCCTTATTGATCGCCAATGACTATCGACGGTTTAACTATACCCCCTACGCCTATCGCACCAAGAATTATGGTAAAACATGGGAACGTATCGTTGACGGTTCCGACGTGCAAAGTTATACCCTCTCTATTGTTGAGGATATTGAAAATCCGAACTTGTTGTTTTTAGGAACGGATGACGGACTCTACATCTCTTTTGACGCCGGTACAAAATGGCAAAAATGGACCGAAGGATTTCCGACAGTATCCACAAAGGACCTTGTCATACAACCAAGAGAACACGATTTGGTCATTGGTACTTTTGGTCGTGCCGTCTGGGTTTTAGATGACATTCGTCCGTTACGGGCCATAGCTTCCGATAGAGGCATCTTGAATAAAGATGCCAAGTTATTCGCACCTCCCGTGGGGTATCAAGCTGCCTATCAGCAGCCCACCGGAAGTCGTTTTGGTGCGGACGCCCTTTACAACGCCGAGAATAGGAAAGAGGGTGCGATGATTACGTACTACCTCAAAGAAGGGAAGAAAAAGAAAGACGCTCCAGAAAATAAAGAGGATGGAGAAAAAGATGATGCCACTTCGGCAACCGAAAAAGAATTGACCGGAGTACAAAAGAAAGACTCCGTTCAATTTGAGTTTTTAAAGGGTAATCAGGTCATTCGCACCTTGAAATTCAAGACTCCGGAAAAACCAGGTTTCCATAGAATTTATTGGGAAATGGATGAGAAGGGACCTGACCGGCCCTCTCGAAAAATCAGCAAAAGCAAAGATGAGCGCGGTGGTCGCGATGTCAGACCTGGCACCTATACGGTGCGAATGTCTTTTGGCGATTTGACTGACGAGACTGCCATTACCGTAGCGTCGGACCCCCGACTGGAAGTAGACTTGAATTCAATCAATGAAGTGTACGAGGCTTCGGGCAAAGTAGCGAAAATGACGCAAATCGCCGCCGATGCGGTGAAGCAACTTGTAGAGAGCAAAAACACCGTGAATGAATATTCAAAGCAGATGAAAGATCTGGATAAGAAAAAATACAGAGATCAAATCAAAGCCTCGGGGAATATGGTCAAAGCCATCGATTCGGTCATCGCGTTATACATTGGCAAGGATGACAAACGTCAAGGTATTACCAGAAACCCGGAAATCACGGTAATGCAGCGCCTTGGAAATGCAGGCTATTATGCAGGGACGCGTCAATCCGGTCTGACCGAAACCGAAAAAAAACTAATGGAGTATGCTGAAATGGATTTGAAAAAAGCCCTTGAAAAGACCAATACATTTTTCGCGGACCGTTGGAACGCGTATCGTGAATCAATCGAAGCCTTAGAATTATCACCCTTCAAAGAAACCGAACGTTTCAGCTTAGACTAGAGAGGAAGCACTGTGTGTTGTAAAACCTCAGTAAACAAGCTAGTGGCAGGTCTGTCTGGCGACAAAGGCAGGATTAAGAGACATTCGAAGGAAATTCAATGAAACGAATCGATACGTGCGGTATACATCCTTGATTATCGCGCTATTTTATAAAGGAAAACAAATTTTAATTTAAGAAGACGCTCTTTTGATGAAAAAAACGCTCGCTCTTTTAGCGCTACTCCATTCAATTACAAGTTTTGCTCAAGAAATCGGTGATGATAAATGGGGTTCTTGGCATATGTATTTCGGCACCAATACGATTTCCGAAAAGCTGAGCATACACACCGAAGCGCAACTGCGTTATTATGAAAACGGTAAGAATTTCAATCAATTGCTACTTCGAACGGGGTTGAACTATCATATCAATCGGAATGCCATGGTTACGGGAGGATATGCCTTTATCGACACCGACCCGACCTTTGAGGGAAATGAGAACCTGATCAATAACATCTCAGAGCATCGTATTTTTCAACAGCTTATTTTGAAGAACACCGTAGGTCGAGTTCTTTTCGAACATCGCTATCGACTGGAACAACGATTCATTGAAGTGGAGAACCGCAATTCACCCTTTTACGAGAAAAGTACCCAGCATCGGGCACGGTATCGCTTACAGGTTACCGTACCTTTGAACAAGATATTTTTCCTGAATTTCTATGACGAGATATTTCTGAATTTGCAGGATAACGTGTATGGTCAAAATCGTTTGTATGGAGCACTAGGTGCCCATGTCTTTAAGAATACTAGTGTTCAAGTGGGGTACCTAAAAAATCATTTTCCCACGGCAAATTTCGATCGCTTGCAGATAGGTGTCTTTTACAATCCCGACTTAAGACGTAAATCTAAAAAGAACGCACCATGAGTCTCCAAAAAATCACGTTTCAAAATAAAGAAGGGCAAACTCTTGTCGGCAGATTAGAACTACCCGCAGATCAACATCCGCATAACTTTGCCATTTTCGCGCATTGTTTTACGTGTAACAAAAATCTCTCAGCGGTACGGAATATAAGTCAAGCCCTTACTTCAAAAGGTTTTGGGGTACTGCGTTTTGATTTTACAGGATTGGGTGAAAGCGATGGCGATTTTGAGGATACCAATTTCTCCGGTAATGTAGAGGATCTAATTGCCGCCTCAGACTACCTAGAAACAAATTACAGCTCCCCCACCCTTCTTGTTGGGCATTCTTTAGGAGGTGCCGCGGTTATCTTTGCGGCGTCCAAGATCGCTTCGGTAAAGGCCGTAGCAACTATCGGAGCCCCATCAAATCCGAAACATGTACAGCATCTGTTCAAAAGTCGATTGGATGAAATTGAAGCATCTGGTAAGGCCGTAGTGAATTTGAGCGGTCGGGACTTTACCATCAAAAAGCAATTCTTGACCGATTTAGAATCGAAATCCCTTCCGGAAACCGCTCAAGGTTTGCGAAAGGCCTTGTTGATCATGCATTCTCCACAAGATGACACTGTGGGCATTAAAAATGCCGAGGAAATCTATGTGGCCGCACGTCATCCGAAAAGTTTCGTTTCCATTGATGGTGCGGATCATTTGCTAATGAACAAAAGTGACTCGGTCTATGTCGGTCGGGTTATCGCCGGATGGGCGCAACGTTATGTTGAAGTTCCTGAGGGATCATCATTGAAATCACAACATCAGGTAGTGGCAAGTTTAGATGCCGAAGATGGCTTCACTACAACCATGAAGGTGGGCAATCACTATATGGTCGCAGATGAACCGACTTCCTTTGGAGGAAACGATTTTGGACCTTCACCCTACGAATTGGTTTCGGCAGGTTTGTCGGCTTGTACGGCAATGACCGTGCAGATGTATATGCGGCGAAAGAAATGGCCCTTGGAAACCATTGAAGTGCACACGTCATACGGAAAATCACATGCTGAGGATTGTGAGGACTGCGAATCGGATAAAGCGAAAATCGATACCTTCCATCGGGAAATCAAACTGACCGGAAATCTAGACGAAAAACAAATTGCCCGTATTTTAGAGATTGCCGATAAATGCCCTGTTCATAGAACATTACATAGCGAAACACAGGTCATCACCAAACTCATACGTTAACAATGAACAGTAAACAGTGAACAGTTGGCAATGAGCAATGAACAGTGAACAGTGAATAATAATCAATGACCAATGATCAGTTAGCAGGGAACGGTTTGCAATAAACAATGATCTCTTAACTGTGACCGCTGAACAACGACTTATTAAATTTTACGATTTGTCCAAGTTAAAAACCGAACCTTTCGAGATTACCGTTACGGGAAGCTATTATTCCCTGCTACTACCTGTAGCCATCATTCAACCTTTTCTCGAAAAGAACATCAAGCGGGTAAAGGCAAAGGCTTCGTTTGAGGGGAAAGTGTTGCATTTTCATGCCGCGATTCAGAAGCGAAACGGAAGCTATTACATGATGTTCGGCAAGCGTTACCAAAAAGAATTGGGGCTATTCCCCAACGACTATTTTCAATTACAATTCTTTGAAGACGATTCGAAATACGGTGTGGAAATGCCTGAAGAACTAGATGCTGTTCTGACCAGCGACTATGAAGCCTATCAAATTTTCGATTCCTTTACCGATGGAAAAAAGAGAGGTATTATTTATGCCGTGGCCAGATACAAAAATTCGCAGACTCGAATTGATAAATCTATCTTAATCTGTGAGAATTTGAAACGAGGAATACGTTACAATCCCGATTTGTTAAAATCATTTTGATTGTGTTTGACATGACCTCAATTATTGTGTAACTTCAACATCGAAAAAAATTCACTAAAAAACCGAAAAATGAAAACACTACAAATAGCCGCACTAGGCCTATTGGTCTTCGCTTCCTATAATTGTAAGGAGGCAAAAAAGGAAGCCGAAAAAGCGGTGGACACCGTGGAAGAAGCTGCTGAAGAAATCGAGGAAGAGATTATGGCAAAGGAAATCAAGTTCAAAATGGAACCAAAAAGTGACAGTGAGGTTACCGGCGATGTCACTTTTACCGAAGAAAACGGAACGGTCAAAATGATGGCAGTTCTTACTGGATTAACTCCGGGAGAACATGCGATTCATATTCATGATAAGGCCGATTGCTCCTCTGCGGATGGAAAATCCACTGGTGGACATTGGAACCCTACAAATACCCCTCATGGTAAATGGGGTGCCGAAGAAGGCTATCACAAAGGCGATATTGGTAACTTCCCCGCAGATGCCGAAGGCAATGCTACGGTCGAGTTTGCTACCAGTGAGTGGTGTATTGGATGTGACGATGCTACTAAGAATATTGTGGGCAAAGGTGTCATTGTACATCAAGGTGTCGATGACTTCACTTCGCAACCAAGTGGCGCTGCCGGAGCACGAGTAAGCTGTACGGGAATCATTCAATAGATTTAAGTATAAGAATCGATAAAAATTGCCCTTAAAGGGCAATTTTTTATGGAATATCATTTACTTCAGTACACTAAGGGAACCCGAGCAGCTAGCAATCGTGAAGTACCGAAAATGAGAGCACTACTACTATGAGCCATGCTGAGACACATCGGGTCCCAAATCAAAGAGTGCCTGTTCGACTTCAAGAATATGGTGTAGGGGTCTTTAAAGCGATCATGACCAAATCGGCGCTAAAAAAGGCCTTGAAGAAAGCGTATATTACAGTTGATAACGTGACCGCTACCACCGCTACCTTTATCTCAGGGGGAGAGGAAATCACTTTGACCCTACCTGATAAAAAAACGTCAGGAAAAAAATTCCACTATTCATGTCACATCCTATTTGAAGATGCTTATTTGGCCGTCATACGAAAGCCTCCGGGCATTCGGGTCAGTGGCAACCACTTCAAAACAATTGCCAATGCGCTTCCGCAATGTATTCAGGCCAGTGAAGTAGACGATGCTATCAAACCTCAACCTGTTCATCGCTTAGATTATGCAACAACGGGCGTATTGCTCATTGGAAAAACCAACAGCAGTATCCGTAAGCTGAATGCCCTATTTCAAAATAGGGTCGTGACGAAAACCTATTATGCGGTTACCATTGGTAAAATGAAAGATTCGGGTGAAATTAAATCCGATATCGAGGGAAAAGTGTCGCTTTCGCGATACACATTGCTCCAATCTGTACCCTCAAAAAGGTTCGGGCAGCTCAACCTAGTTCAACTCTATCCGGAAACCGGCAGAAGACATCAGCTTCGCATCCACATGTCAGAAATAGGAAATCCTATTTTGGGTGACCCGAATTACGGTACGGAAGGATTGGTATTAAAGGGCAAAGGACTACACTTACATGCCCACTCGTTGAAATTCACCCATCCATTTACCGAAGAATACCTGTGTATAACGGATGCGCTTCCTCAGAAGTTCAAAAAAATATTTCCGGAAATAGCGGTATAAGACCAGCCCAAAGTGCCACATCATCGAGCATCCCGTAAATTGCTATCTTTAGTACTGTAGAAATTCAGTAAAAAGAAACATATGAAATTAGGTGCCTTTTCCATTAGTTTAGCGGTTAAAGATCTTCAAATCTCTAAGCAATTTTATGAACATCTAGGCTTTGCCCTTTTTGCAGGGGAAGTCGAAAAAAACTACGTAATCATGAAAAACGGAGATGCGATTGTTGGACTTTTTCAAGGAATGTTCGAGAACAATATCATCACTTTCAATCCTGGATGGGATCAGAACGCGGGGCCCGTGGAAGGTTATGATGATATCCGAGACCTACAGTCGGAATTCAAATCAAAAGGTATCGCGTTTCAATCAGAAATAGCGGAAGACACCCAAGGACCAGCAAATTTTGTCATCAACGACCCCGATGGAAATACCCTTTTGTTCGATCAGCACATTTAAACGGAGCCTTATCGATCTTTCCGGACCCGATGCCAGCGCATAGCCTTGACCAACCATCTCGGTAGGGGCTTCTTCGGGTCTCGATTCCTCAGGTCAATAAACCAACCCAAACGTTTTAAAAGCGGTACTTTGTGGGTCTGCACAAATTCAATGAGTGTACCATCGGGGTCTTCGGCGTAGCTAAAACGGCCCGCTGCCTTTCCCATATCAAAACTATCGGCACTGTCTACCGTAAAACAATAATCCAGACTTTTGGCTCTTTGTAAAAGAGCGTCCATATCCTGTACATCAAAACAGACATGTATATATCCGAGATCGCCCCAAAGTCGGTTTTCAAATATTTTTTGTGGAGGCCTATCCGGGATTTGTATCAACTCTATCTCGGTCGGACCTAAAAGCGCTCCGAACCCACCTACCTTTTGTGAAGACTGTTTTAAAACGACCCTCCGAATAGTACCTTTTCCAGTGGCGGTCATAAATGGCTTAAAACTACCGGTCCGATCACTTAATACCTGGTCATAGCCTAAAAGCTTTTTATAGAAATGAAGGCTTTTTTCCATATGCGATACCCCGATTATCGCGCCTAGAACCCCACCAAAACGTGACTTAGTCTCGCAGAACACATAGCCATCCGATAGGACCTCTACTCGATTTCCCCAAGGGTCTCGAAACAAGAAATGTTGTCGAGATTCAGGAGTTTGCATGAGTGCGGTCAAGAAAGGAAGTTGAAGTTTTTTAAGTGTGGTATGGGCTTTTTGAATGTCATTAGTCCGAATTTTCATGGCATTGACACCCAAATCGCCCCATTCGATTTCAATAGCAGGTTCTTGGGGTTTTCTATTTTTGAACTGCCATATTTCCAAACCACCACCACCTCTCATGTTCATGGAGAGCAAGGCACGACGATGCTCGACCGTACCCCCTGTATACCGGGTCATTAGAGTCGCCGGCGACTCATCTTCAAAAACCAGGATATCGAAGCCCAGATTCTTTCGATACCAATTGAAAACTACTTGGGTATCGGCAACGCCAAGACCTATCTGTTGTATACCATTTAATCCACTATCCATTAAGTATTTGTTTTATAAGAGACACGCAACAATTTGTCATGCAATGCCTTAAGCCTTTGAGAAGAGTATCCGAATTTAAATAATAATACGAGCAGCATGTTGGCAAGATTGACACGTAAATAGGAGTTAACACTATATTTTCTAGCAGAAACAATCAAGTCGTTCTTGATGATCGTGTAGTTGATATCTTGTCTTTTCATCCGTTGGAAGAACTCGAAATCCTCCATCAATACCTGTTCTTCATCGAATCTTCCGAGCTCCATAAAAACAGGCTTTTTGATAAAAAGGCATTGATCGCCTCCTCCGGTGAAAAATCCATCCTTAGCGGTAAAGCTCGCATTGATTTTTAACAAAATACTGTCTTTGTCGAACTTATAAGAAAAGAAGCCTGCTACATAACCTTCATCTAGGGCCTGAACGATATCTTGAAGAAAAGAGCGGGGAGGTACCACATCAGCATGCAAAAAAACCAAAATATCACCTTTCGCCCTTTCTACAGCGGCATTCATTTGCACGGCCCTACCCCTACCCGGACATTTTAAAAGTTGAACACTATTGGAATCCAAAAAATCATAGGGACCATCGTGGTTTTCACAGGAAAGCGCGACAATTACTTCAACCGGTATGGCCGAACTCAACTGCAGTAGATAGGGCAATAAATGCGTCAGGTTTTGCCTTTCGTTATGCGCCGGTATTATAATCGATATCATATAAATTCAACCAAAGATTCCATTACCATTAGGTCGGGCTGCTACCCTTTCTTTATACCTACGTATTTTTGTTGGAAAGGTTTTTTTTTATTTACGACAAACCTTTTGCAAAAATCTTCGTACATCGTATAGCACGAAGCTACATTTAATTTTATGATATCACATCCTATAAAATCATTACTCTTGGTCTTTTTTATCGTACTTAGCTGTACGAGTCACTATGCACAAAAAGCAAGTTCGGATATTTCGGATTTCAATCAATTGTCGGAACAGTTCCTAAGCGATGTCAAGGCCGGGAAAGACACAAAATCCTATGAAGACAAACTTGCAAGGACCTCGGTCAACGCATTGGCGGACGGACTGCAGACCGATGAACAAAAGTTAGCCTTCTGGATAAACATCTACAACGCCTACATTCAGGTGCTTTTATCAAAAAATCCGGAACTGTATGAAGATCGGCAGGCCTTCTTCAACGAAGAACGCATACTGATCGCCGGGGAGAAAAGGTCATTCTCAAAAATTGAGCACGGTATCATACGGAAGTCACAGTGGTCACTCGGTTTAGGGAAAATCCGCAAATGGTTTCCCGATGCGTTTGAGCGGAAGCTACGTGTCGACAAACGTGATTACCGCATTCATTTCGCCCTCAATTGTGGTGCGAAAGACTGCCCCCCTGTCGCCATTTATGAAGCAAAGCGCGTAAATGAACAATTGAATAAAGGCACAGAACAGTATCTTAAGAGGACTACCGCTTATGATGCAGCGTCAAAAACCGTTAAGGTCACGTCATTATTCAGCTGGTTTAGGGGTGACTTTGGAAGCGGTCGAGGCACGAAGAAGATTCTTAAGGAACAGGGGTTGATACCCTCAACGGATGTCGAATTGGAGTTCAAGAATTATGACTGGACGTTGGACCTGGACAATTGGATCGCCCTGTAGTTTCCATTTAAAACGCCTCGTTGATGGTGAAATAAAAGTTACCCCCTTCTCCGCTTATACCATAGTCCATCCGTATACGGGTTCCTTCTTTTTTATTCAGGGTATATCGGAGACCGATACCCGCGGCATTTTTGAAAGCAGAGGAAAAAAGTGAACCAAAATCTTTTGAAACCGTAGCCGTGGAACCGAAAGCGACCCCTTCAATGCGCCGGTACAACGGAAACCGATACTCGAGGGCCATACTCCATTCCGCATTATCTTGAAATCGTCGGTTGTCAAAACCCCTTGTTCTTCTAGAGCCCAATGAGTTTAGGTCTAGGAAAGGGGCACCTTCTCCATTATTGGCAAAATAGAGGTTTGTAGCCAATACATGTCTTCCCTTGATTTTCTGGTAATATCGTGAATCGAGAATCCATTTGTTATAGGAGAAGTCGGAACCTACGGCCTTAAAAGAGGCCAACAAATTACCTTGTATAAAAAGTCCTTTGGTCGGAAAGAAGATGTTATCCCGTGAGTCATACACGGTAGAAATTCCCAAATTGGAGATGATTCCCCCCTCTTTACCAAGAAAGTCTCCTGCATCGATCAAGCCATCCTCTTTTAATGTCGGGGTGCCGTACTTATCGAATTCATACGCCAACCCCACGGAAAATTTGGGGACAATTTCCCGAAGCACGGTCAGCCTAGCCCTGGAAAAAGTAACATCATAGGTTTCAAGATCCTCTTCCCTAGAATCGATTCCGATACCAAAAAAATTATAGAAATATTTATAGAACCCCACCTCGCCTACAAAGCGCCATTTCTCTTCATCGGCATATATTTCAAAAGGTGCGAAGAGTAAAATCTGTTTTTTACTGGTCAAAGTAGCTGCCGCCTGAATGGTTGAAGGACGTGAATCAGCAGATTCATTTTTAAAGCGAAACGTTCCGATACTTATTCCTCCGTAACCCAAGCCTGTTTCCGGTAAAAAAAAGAGCACGGGTAGTACCCTTATTTTCAGGTTTTTTGTAGAATCGTTAACCTTAGGAGTCGGTTCTTGGCCACATACCGATTTTGAAATTGCACAAAGCGCGAGCAAAAAGAAAACTACAATCCGAAAATTCATCGCCGTAATTTAAACAACTATTTATTGTTCATCCATATTTCTGAAGAAAACTATCAGGTTTTCCTAAATTTGTAGTTCCAGCAAAAGGATAAATACGATTCCCTAAGTCCCTCAATGCAAAAAATACTTGCTTTTAAGAAATCAATACTCGGTCTTTTCATTTTTTTGGGAATTGTAGCTACCCTGCTACTTTTTCAGTTAAAGTTCTCATTTGACTTCAGTCAGTTTTTTCCTGAAGGCGACGAAGACCTTGTCTTTTATCAGGAGTTTATTAAAGAATTCGGAGTAGACGATAGCTTTCTACTTATCGCCATTGAAAAGGAACCCACTGTGTTCGAAACGGATTTCCTAGAGCGTTTCGATGCCTTCTCAAAAACATCAAAAGACATCCCGTACGTTATTGAAAACCAATCTTTAACCACCCTCTTTTATCCTTTAAAAACTTCTTTCGGATACAGCCGGCTTCCGATCATACATATTGGGGATTCGTTGAAGTACGACAAGGACTGGCAGAAAATAAAAAAGGATAGTTTGTTTACTGGGCTTCTCGTCGACGAAAAAGCCACTTCTATGGTAGTTTCCCTAGAAACTGAGGATACACTCGATTACGAGCAATGTATCGCACTACTTACGGCTTTAAGAAATTCATTGGAAAAGCACGGTTTCGATGACTACCACCTTCTCGGGCGTGCTTTTTTCTATGAGGCACTTGTCAATATGCAAAAAGAAGAACTGATCAAAACCACGATTTTCGCCACCCTACTTGTCGTACTAGTGCTCTTTTTGGTGTATCGAAGAATAACCGTAGTGGCTATCGCCCTCTCTTCCATAATTTTGGCACTACTCATTTTTTTGGGAGTGTTATCACTTCTTGGCAAAGAGCTGAATACGTTATCCTCCTTTTACCCCATTTTGTTATTGATTGTCGGCACTTCCGATGTCATCCATATCATGGATGACTATTTGGCAAAACTACGTAGCGGACTGCAAAGACAGATCGCAATGGCAAATACACTTAAGGAAGTAGGCATTTCGACCCTACTCACTTCAGTGACCACGGCTATCGGCTTTGCCTCCTTGGTCACCTCCAAATCAAGCGTGGTAAGTGGTTTCGGAATCAATTCGGCCCTTGGGGTGCTGATCGCCTTTGTGACCATCGTAGGATTTGCCTGCTCCCTCTTACTGCTGATCGATACGAAATACGTACTGCCCAAAAAGAACAGTTCTTCGAAATGGACTGCTGGCCTCACTCGCGTAAATCAGTTTACCCAACATTTTCCTAGGGGTATCCTAGTGGCAAGCCTCCTCTTTATGGGAATTTGCATTTGGGGGCTTTCAAGAATCAATACGAACTATCAGATCAAAGAGAGTCTTCCCTCGGGAAGTGCAATTGCCGCTGATTTTGAGTTTTTTCAAAAAAACTATGGCGGATTTCGACCTCTTGAAGTAGCGGTGTCAGCTCAAGGGGAGTATAAGGTTACCGACTTTTTCGTGGCTCAGGAAGTTGAAAGAGTAGTACAGCGCCTAAAGCAATTCAGTGCTGTGCGTAACGTGCAATCGGCCAATGCTTTTTACAAAGGATTGCACAAGGCCAATAATCTTAACCAATCCGATTACTTCATACTACCAAAAGAAAGGGAAACCTTTGAAAAATATAAAAGGGAAGTGCAGAAAATAGCGCGCAAGCCCTTGGGTAAGTTCGTTAATACCGAAGAGACCAAAGCGAGAATAACGGCCAAGGTACTCGATATAGGGCTAGACACCCTTAATACGGTATATGAAGAATTCAATTCATTTGTGACCACGGAAATAGATTCGAATCTAGTGAAGTTCAGACTGACCGGCACAGGTATCTTATTGGATAAAAACGCCTACTACATCAAGGACAGTCTGTTGCAAGGTTTGCTTATGGGACTATTGCTTGTTGCGCTCGTTATGGCTTTTTTATTCAAGAACTTGAAGCTAGTGTTGGTCTCCTTACTACCAAACTTTTTACCCTTGTTATTCGCGGCGGCACTTTTAGGCTTTTTAGGTATACCCCTTGAGGCTACTATTTCAGTAGTATTCGCTATTGTATTCGGTATAGCCGTCGACGATACCATACATTTTCTAGGTCGTTATAAGATAGGGCTTTCTAAAGGCTTGAATAAGGAAGAAGCCTTGCAAGTTACCTTTGCAGAAACAGGCCGGGCACTTATTATCACCACTTTGATACTGTTCTTCGGCTTTCTGGTGTTGTTATTTTCAGTGCATACACCAAGTACGACCATTGGAATGCTCGTCAGCGTGACGCTTTTAACGGCATTGATTTTAGACCTACTACTACTTCCGGTGTTGATCCGAAAGTTGCTTTAGTAAAAGGTGCGCAATAAAAAGAACCGTCTTACTTTAAACGGTATTTGCGACCTCGAAGAGTTTTACGTAATTGTTTGCGCGCATTTAAAACAAAATACACCAACACTGACATGATAGAAATCCAAATAAAAAATAGGAAGTATTCCATAACACTCTAGTTTTTAGGGGAACTGTTTTCGGTTAAATTCTATTGTTGCTTCTGTAACACTTGGGGCATTTCATAAGCTTTTAAAATAATTGGGAAGATAAAAATATAGAAAAGTACGCTATATTCCTACAAAAAATATCTAAAATCGACCAAATGACATCTAAGCTTCCGACATCGAATCGTTCATAACCACCTAAAAGTCCCTATTTTCCATTAATTTAGCGACCTAAATCATCGATCAATGAACCCATCGGCATCGGGCTGGATTAATAAATTCGGGCAGATAGTTAACACGAGCCATGAAAGCTATGCCAACTTTGTTGAACTATACAATGCACTTAGAAAGACCGGCTTCGTATATGGCATCAATACCCAAGTTCCGCCGTTTATTGCCACTCAGCACACCCTATCGGAAGATGAAAAAGCCAAAATCAATCTAGTAGTAGGCCTGTACTCCGTTTTCAATCTAGAAAACCCAAAAACACCTTTTGATGCTTTCTTAGAAGCTATTTTCGCTTTTTACCAAGATTTGGGGATTCAACAGATTTCCTTTTTGCATAAAATTCTGACCGGTAAGAAAACGTCCGATCAGCTGGAAAAACTGATCGATTCGCGGGTTTATCTCGAAGATAATTTAATCAGTAAGACCTTTAATAGTATTATCACCAACTCGTTGCTCTTCATAGATGTATTGGTCTTCAAGAAATACCTGCAACAGAAAACGGAAATACGTGCATATGCTCAAAATTTGGAATACAAGACCATACATATTACCTATCACGCCTTGAATTCAAAGGAAAAGGAGCGTAATGATGAGCGGTTGGCGCAGCTCTTTGGGGCTTCACTGACATTCATAGACACGACCTCGCAGCGTTTTGACGGGTCATACCGCGAAAAGCTGATGCACAACCACTCTGTATGGGAAAACCATTATTTCTTGGACATTGCCTGCTTAAGTGTTTGGGAAGACAATTCGTTGGACTACCGAGAATCGGAGTTTATCTTCGGAATAGGCAAAGACCTGGGATTCGAAAAAAAACAGATTTCCGAATCTTTGGAAGAAGTGACCGCCTTTTTCGATATGAACGCGGAGAATATCCCTTTCTTAAAGGACAATAATATGGCCATGCAATTTTACGAAAGCATGTCAAAAGTGGTCAATCGACTCATTCTAAGAAACAGTAAGCGATTGCAAAAAGAACTTTCCGAAAGCGCCGAACTCGTGGCCTTACTATCAAAATCAACGGTTCGTGATTTGAATGCGGAGGAAAAGAAAAAAATACAAAATCAGCTTATCGATATTTTCAAGAGCATTCCTTCCCTTGCTATTTTTATTTTACCAGGTGGTGCGGTTTTACTTCCGATTTTCATTAAATTGATTCCAAAATTACTTCCCTCGTCATTCGATGAAAATCGCATTGAAAAAACAGATAATTAGCGCTAAAAACATGATATAAGAAAAATCTATAGCTGTATTCAATAATCACAAAATCAATTAATTAAATCACACTACTCTAACCATACCTTAAAGTCTCGAACTCTTTCTCTACTAACGATAATTTCTTGCTCGGAAAAGTTGTTCAACTTGATTTGAAGCCTTGAATTCGTATAAGAAATGATGTCTTTAATATGGGTGATACTAACATAGAATTTTCTACTCACCCGAAAGAAAATCTTGGGATCTAGTTCTGTCTCCAAATTTTCCAGCGTCGTATCCAATAGGTAATTTCTTCCGTCCGAGGTAGCTGCATAGGTGCCTTTATTCTCACTATAAAAACACTCCACCTCATCAGCGTTGATAATCTTCAGGTGCTGCCCTACCTTGACAGTGAATCTTTTCTTGTGTTCTCGCTCCAACGGATTTATCAATAGCTTTTTAATATCTTCAAAATCGAGTGCCAATTTTTGTGCTTGCGGTTTCAGCGCACGGTATTTCTTTACAGCTTGCTCCAATTCCTCATCGTCTATCGGTTTCAACAGATAGTCGATACTATTCAGCTTGAACGCTTGCAGTGCATACTCGTCATAGGCTGTTGTAAAAATGATGGCACTCTTGACTTCCACCTCGTCGAATATCTCAAAAGAGAGTCCATCAGAAAGCTGAATGTCCAAGAATATCAAATCAGGATGTGGGTTGTTATTAAACCAATTAATGGCCTCTTCTACCGAATGGAGCATCACCGATACCTCAACATCCAACTCTGCCAATAAACGGCCCAAACGCCTTGCGGCGGGCTTCTCGTCTTCAATAATGATTACGTTCATGTATTACCTATTTTTTAGTTGAAAGTTCGTTGTCTTTTGATATGACTTTTCATCTGACCCGAACCTCATTTTTTACCTATTCGGATTTTTCCTTATTGCGCTCTTCCTTCATAAATCGCTCCATTTGGCGTTCTTCCCATTTTCGTCCAAAAATAGAGAATCCTCCGAATACTTTAACCCCATGTACCGCGAGGATGATTCCCCAAATGATAGGGGTTCCATATACATTCCAATCGATCCACTCTAAAAACTCAGGATTGCCCAAGGCCCTTTTACTCAAAAGAGTTACGGTCATCCGCTCTTTAAAAAGCAATAAAACCGCATTGACTACTAGGTATACACCCAAATGATTATAGAAGCCCCTGATTTCGGCTACCCTGCGTTGCGCGCGTTCGTACTTGGTCAATTCTTTATTTTCCATGGTCTGTTTGGTTATTGTTCTCAATTTTCATTTTTGCTGTCGTCCATAAACTTTTCGATTTGGCGTTCTTCCCATTTCCTTATCAACAAAGGAATCTTACCAAATACCAATAGCGCATGTATGGCAAGGATAATACACCAGATATAAAAATTCCAAACAACCCAGTCCATCGCCTTTGTATGATATCCTATAGTATCACCAAGCTTACCCTTCATGAGGATCAACGGGACATTGATTAAGATAAAAATAGCGACATGCCGGTAGAACCCTTTGATTTGGGCTATCCTATCCCGAGCTCTTTCGAATTTATCGAACCTATTGCTTTTCATTGTCTATCGATTTGTATTTTTCAACTTCCTTTCGGTCTTCCTCTAAGAACTTTTGCATTTGGCGCTCTTCCCATTGTTTACCTAAAAACGGATTTAATCCAAAGACTTTAAGCCCATGAAAGGCAAGGCCTATTCCCCAAAATAATGGAGTAGCAAATGTGCTAAAGTGCCATATTGGCCCCATAAAGGACTCTCCATTATACATCGTGCCCACAATTTTAACCACAATAAGCATGGTATTGATAAAAACAAATACCATCAGGTGTGTGAAAAAACCCTTCAGCTCCTCTACTCGCTTTTTTGCCCTCGCTTTCTTGTCTTCCCTATCGGTTTCCATACCCATCGCCTAGTTGCTTGTACTTCTCCACTTCTTTGCGGTCCGCATCCATATACTTTTGAATCTGCCGCTCCTCCCAATTCTTACCGAAAATGAAGTTAAAGCCCAATACTTTGGAAGCGTGCCCCGCAAGTCCTATTCCCCAAAAAAACGGCGTCGCAAAAGTGCCAAAACTGAAAAATGCGCTTACAAAACTGTCACCTTCATTCATTCGGGCGTAAATTGAAACCCCCATAATGAAAAGGTTTACCAGCACGTATACCATGAGGTGTATGTAAAACCCTTTCAGTTCTTCGACCCGTTCTCGAGCCCTTTTTTTCTTCTCTCTTCGATTTGTTTCCATTGGTCTTATTTTTTTGTTCCTTCTCCTGTCAAATCACAGGTTTATAAGGATCGTTTCACATGAATTGTTATTTTATTCGATACGGGAACCTTCAATGAGGCCCAAATGCACGGTGTTGATCACTTCCACCTTTCCTTGCCCTCATCTTGCTGCATAAACTCCTGTATCTTTCGTTTCTCCCAGTCCTTTCCAAAAAAGGGATTGAGGTCGAATGCCTTGATCGCCTGAAAGACCAGTCCTATACCCCAGCCAAAAGCCGCCCATAAAAACCAAGCATTGCTCCATTCGTTCAGATAGTAGTTGATTCCTCCCAACAGGGCGATTACAAACAAATACTTTGTCAGGCTTGAGTAGAACTTCCGCATGCAGGCAATTTTATTCTTTGCCCTAATATATTTCTCGTCCTCTATTTTGTACATAATGTATGATTTTTACAAGATTTTTTTATTGGCGTATTAAAGATACGGAATACCTAAAATTCAGTATCGTTCATAAATTCCCTTATCTTTCGTTCTTCCCAGTTCTTCCCAAAAATCAGGGCACTCCCAAAAACACTGACCCAGTGTCCGAAAAGACCTAAGCCCCAACCGACGGCCGGAAACAGCACCCAGGGAAAATGGGTCGTATTATAATTGAGCCAAGCCAATAACGGGATGATGATCAAATAAGCTCCAAGGTTCGAATAAAAAGATTTAACCTTCGCTATGTGTTCTTTCGCTTTTTCGTATTTGTAGTCGTATGAGTTCTCCATGATAGTTCTATTTGTATGTTCTATTAATATTTACAAGTCAAATATCGTGGGAATCAAAAAGGTTTGAAAAACTTGCTTTCCGAGTTGTCGCTTTTTGGGGATGAATTGGGAAATCGGTCCCTTTCCGTTATAAGGACCACTAGTTGTTCTGTAGAAAAGGTGCTACCCGGAGCGCTCGGAGCACACTCACAAAGCTTCGGAAGGGAAACGCATGAAGGAAATTGGATCTAGCTGCCCAAAGACGGTCAGGTTTACATATGGCGTATCGAATCAAAAGTCTTCATCTTCCATCAACTCGCGCATCTTCTTTTCTTCCCAACGCTTTCCCCAGAGCGGATTGTACCCATAGGCCTCCATTCCATGGGCAACGACTCCGAAGCCCCAGCCTAAGGTCGGAAATATGGCCCAAGGAAAACTAGTCGTATTGTAATTCAGAATCCATAAAAAGGGGATGACTATGAAATACGCCAAAAGGTTTCCATAGAACCCTTTGATCGCTTCAACACGTTCTTTCGCTTTCTCATAGAGTTTATCTTCGATATACTCTTTCTGGGTCTCCATGACCGAGACCTGTTTGGTCAACATGGGTAACTTTACACTAAAATCGGAAACCGATTTTTCGATTTCCACCTGTTTGTCCGTTAGAATGCCATACCGTTGTCGAATGTTCTGTAAACCGACGCCGCTACTTTTTTTGACCACTTGTTTCTCTTGAAGATTGTTACTGACCTTAAGCATTCCATCTTTCTCGGTCACCTTGATATGTAACGGTTTTTCAGCGGTTACCACATTGTGCTTTACTGCGTTTTCAAGCAGAAGCTGAAGCGATAAAGGAATTATTTTTGCGTCCGGATCCAAACTGCGTTCCGGGATGTCGAAAACGATACTATCTTCAAAACGCATCTTCAAAAGACGTACGTAGGTCTTGGCAAACCGAAGCTCTTCATCAACAGTGACCAGATCTTTATTTTTCTGTTCAAGCACGTAGCGATAGACTTTCGAAAGTGATGTGGTGAACTTTTGGGCCTGATACGGATCCTCTTCGATCAAACTGGTCAAAACGTTCAAACTATTGAATAGAAAATGTGGGTCAAGCTGATTTTTAAGGGCATCGAATTTGGCGGAAGCGGTACCTGCGATTATTTTTTGCTCCTTTACTTTGATTTCCTGACGATGCCGATAGTAAGAAACTATGTAAAAGGTCAAGGCGACCACTACTCCAATAAGCATTGAAGGCCAATACGCCATTAGGGTTTCATTCTCCCAAAATTCGTCCAAGGTATAATTGTAGATACCAACTAACAAAATGATACGGGAAATAGCCGTACCTATCAATGTAAAAAGCGCATGCCCTGCCACTGCAATTGCCATCTTGTTTGTAGTAAACAGTCCCTGACGGTGCTTTTCGGTATAATAGCCGTACCAAACCGAGTTTGTGGCGTACAGGATAATCGAAAAGAGCATATTATTACGAACCTCCCTCCAAACATCATTTGCTGTAAGGCCTTCCTCATAAGTGCCGTTGAAATAAACTATGGCAAGCAATATCAATGAGATAAGAATCCCAATTAAAAGTGCATTGCCAATGTGTTTTAAAAATCTTTGCATTCATTCTATTCTTTACCGCACAAGGTAGATAAAACCGATGCAGCCCTATCCTTGCCCCAATTTGGATGAAAATCCGATTCGGCTTTAAAGGTATCAAAAAGTTCCAAGGAACGCGATACGTCTTTACAGTATGGCGTAGTATCCTGCCCAAAATATCTGGCCGAGCCCATATCCCATTCGGCTTTAGAAAATACGACTCTCGGATTTTCAGGTGCGATTTCCAAGGCCTTCGCGTAGAGTGCAGCCACCTTACCGGAAAGTGTCATTCCATAAGTTGCCCCGTCAAAGGCGATCCAGGCTGTATGCGTCATCGCCTGCTGCACGAGAATCTCGGGATTATCAGGAGAAATATTTTTCGCCAAATCGATGTATTCCTGTGCTTTTTCGAGCTGCTGTGTCAATTTCTCTTTGTCCTTTTCCCCAAAAGAGATGATTGTATTGATCTGCGCTACATAGTAATACGGCAACCAATTATCCATCTCTGCATTTGCAATGCGTTCAAACATATTCGAAGCATCTGCTGTCTTTCCTTCTCCCCAAAGTTGAAGGGCCTTTTGCATTCCTTTTTCATAGGGTCCTTGGGCGAATGCTATGGATGAAACTAAAAATAAGGCGATTGCGATTGTGTTTTTCATGATATACGAATTATGATGTTATGAGTGAGGTTCCCAAAGGGGAACAGTAATGAGTTTACAAATTGATGATCTGGGTGATGGTGCCACCTGATACTTCAAATTTAGCATCCTTCCAAGTCGGGGGACCGAACCTGGCGGGTGCATCATTTGAACTTCCGGTGGCTTCTGTAGGTATGCCCAAAAAGGAATCTAGTTTACCGTCGTTGTCCTCATCGTGAAAGACCGATATCGCATAGGTTCCATTGGGAATATCGAGAAACCTGACAATACTTTGCCCATTTTCGATTTTTCCGACCATGCCTTTCACTGGTTTTTGTAACCAGTTATCGCTACTGTCATATAATCCGATGAGCATCTGTCCTTCCTCGGAAGAAATATTTTCTATTTCCAAGACAATGGTAGTGCCCTCTTCTTGCGCTTTGACAACTACGGTGAATAAAAGAAAGATAATTACACGGGTTAAGGTATACATGGTATTGTATTTTATTTGATTACTGTGCAAATCTGGAGAGATCGGGACTTGAAAAGAAAAAAGAAAGACTGAATTGTAGAATTTAGGGGATGGACTGTAAAACGTAGTTTTACTTTAGGGACAATACACAAAAAACGTATTCAAAAAGAGATTTATTTCATTACATTCATCGTAAACAAACCATCCAACCTATGAAACCGACCAAACGCGCATTGCCCTTTGAAAATTCGGGTCTTTACTTTATCGTACTTTTCGCCTTGGCCCTAATCGGTTTTTGGCCATCTTATTTCTCGAAATTCTTTGACAGTACGGGCGATTTTAGCTTCTATTTTCATTTTCACGCCATTTTTGCGGTACTGTGGATCTTTATGCTAATCGTACAACCCATTTTAATCCGCAAGAAAAAGTTTGCACTGCATCAAAAAATAGGCAAGCTCTCCTATATTCTAGTACCATTTGTATTCATCTCGATTATCCTCTTGGCACATAGCACGCTTAAAGGCCCAAAGGAAAATTTGGGGCTTGAGCTGTGGATTCCGGCCAAAGATCTTTTAATTTTTGCGATAGGCTATGGTATTGCCATCAAATACCGGAGTCAAATGGCCATTCATGCAAGAGGGATGATTGTCGCCGGAATCGTATTGATCGAACCGGCCTTGGTACGCTTGATTCTATTTTCGTTTTTCCCAGATGAGGGTTTTGCCCCTGCGGGATATTTAATCACCATAGGTCTCGTCTACCTCCTCTTGATCGGACTGATCATTGCAGAACGCAAACAAAAAACAGGGCGCTGGGTCTTTCCACTGGCTCTGGCACTCTATGTTTTTGTCCATTCCGTATTGGTTTTTCAGATTCGCATACCGCCGTGGCAGGCATTTGCCGAATGGTTTGCCATCTTGCCATTGACTTAAGACCTCGTCGCGTAAAGCCGCTTACTTCATAAAAGAATCTTCCAATACGGGGGAATGTCTGTCTTTTTGTTTCTAACCTGGTAGCCGTGCCACATCATCGCCTTGTTCCACAAAAATCCACCGCGGTCATTCTATAATTTGCGCTAGCTTTGCCACATGGTCAGAAACATCCAAATACGGGTCAGCTTAAAGGAAGAAGATAAAATCGGATTACAGGCCAAAACGGCCAATTATCTAGGAGTTTCAGAAAAGGAAATCGAAATTAAGGTGCTTCGTAAATCCATCGATGCCCGTAAGCCTAGCATCTACTTCAATTATAAACTAGAAGTCTATATCAACGAACCTATGCCTGCCACCCAGGCCTATATTTTTGACTACAAGGATGTCTCCAAGGCCAGACCGGTTCATATTATCGGCTTCGGGCCCGCAGGAATGTGGGCAGCCCTACGATGCTTGGAACTTGGCTATAAACCAATCGTTTTGGAACGCGGTAAGGATGTTCAGCAACGTAGGCGAGATCTGAAAGCCATTAACCAAGACCATATCGTCAACGAAGACTCCAATTATTGTTTTGGCGAAGGCGGTGCGGGCACCTATTCCGATGGAAAACTGTACACCCGAAGTCTAAAACGAGGTGATGTGCGGCGTATTTTCGAGAGCTTGGTATATCACGGGGCTACAGAACGAATATTGGTCGATGCCCATCCGCATATTGGCACCAATAAGTTGCCGAAAATCGTACAGAACATCCGTGAAACGATTATCAAATGTGGTGGAGAGGTGCACTTCAATACTAAAGTAACGGATTTTGTTATTGCGTCTAATGAACTGAAATCCATAGTCATAAATGATTTGGAGGAGATAACTACACAACGTGTTATTCTTGCCACAGGACATTCGGCCCGTGATATCTTTTATTTACTACATAAAAAGGAAATCGCCCTGAAGGCAAAGTCGTTCGCCATGGGGGTCCGTGTGGAGCATCCGCAACACCTCATCGACTCGATTCAATACCATTGCAGTGGCGAACGTCATGAATTGCTTCCTGCGGCGGCCTATAGTTTGGTACATCAATCGAAAGGTCGTGGCGTATATTCTTTTTGCATGTGTCCGGGAGGATTCATCGTACCTGCCGCAACAGGACCGAAAGAAGTGGTGGTCAACGGTATGTCTCCTTCCAAAAGGAACAATGACTATGCTAATTCTGGAATCGTCGTGGAAATCGATGTTTCTAAAGATATTCCCAACTATGAAAAATTCGGAGACTTGAAAGGTCTTGAATTTCAGAAGCATTTGGAATATTTAGCGTTTACTTCAGGTGGACGCACACAAGTTGCTCCTGCACAACGTCTTACCGATTTTGTCGAAGGAACTTTATCGTCTGATTTGAATCCGACCTCTTATCAACCGGGGCTAAAATCCGCACCCCTGCATTCTTTGTTACCCAAACTCATCGGGAGTCGGTTGCGGGCAGGTTTTTCGGAATTCGGTAAGAAAATGAAAGGGTATTATACCGCAGAGGCCAATATCGTTGGTGTGGAATCACGCACCTCATCACCTGTTACCATTCCTCGGGGTGAAACGTTGGAACATCCAGAAATCAAGGGGTTGTTTCCCTGTGGTGAAGGTGGCGGCTACGCCGGTGGAATCGTGTCGGCTGCCATGGACGGAGAACGTTGTGCCGAAGCTGCGGTAAATGGCTTATAGGTATTCTATTCAATTTCCGCTTACCCTGTAGGTAATTCGCCTATTGGTAATGACCCGACAGTCGCTGATATTCAACGTTGTAGTTGCCGTGATATTCAAGGGGGGGTCACCGACCATGCCCCCATACTCGACCACATACCCTTGGGAAGCGTAGGCTCCTCCTCCACCTCCATTGGGCAAATCGTTCCAAGCGCCGACGGGTGCACCACCTCTAATAACAGAAGCGTCAGCAATATGCGCATAATCTTCCCCACCACAGCAATTGTTGGGTTCTCCTCCATTCCAATTGGCATAGGTCAATTCCGTGCCTCCCACACTCCCGCTCCAAAATTGGGTGCCCGCTTCAGGGCCCGTAACCCATCTCCATTCGCCTTCCACAGCGACATCATTAGCGCCGATCCAACCGAATCCACTCGCTTGTTGTCCTGAAAAATCAGCTTCTTCCTGCGAGGTGAGGGTCACCAAATACCCTTGCCAACCGAAATAGGTGCGGTTACTGGCCGCTATTTCCGCGTCGGTCCAACTTATGCCGGGGTCCGATACAAATTCATAGTAATGCCCCGTATTGGGTAAAAAGTTGGCTTCCCCGACCGTAATGGAAAACTGCCGACTGCCGCTCGGGTTAGGTGAACTTGAAGAAAACTCAGTAGCTAGAACCGCAGCTTCGAATTCAGAATAGGTCGCAGGGCCTTGAAGGGTCAGTTCGCCCTGAACCACATCCCAGCTAGAGGTGATGTTCGGGTGACTGCCTGTCAAAGTGAGCAGATCTTCCCCGTTCACATAGCCACCGGATATTTGAATATAGACCGCTGTTGTGGTCGTATCATCGGGGTCAGTAATCGTAATACTCTGTGCTACGGGTAGCGAGCCACCAGGGCAATAGATTTGATTCCCCGAGCCCACGACCAACGGAGGTTGGTCCGGCACCTGGGCGGTAAACAATACATTATCGATAAAAACGGTTTCAGAATTACCCCAATTTCCACTTGCCGTTGCAAATCGTATTCCCGAATTAGCACTTATTTCACTGATGTCCAAATCATAACTCAGACTACCTGAACCTGACAAAACCGCTACACTGGAGTAACTTGAACCATTGAATAGTTGTACGTCAATATTTTCATCCCCATTCGTTCTGTTGTAATCCAGTGTCAAGGTCACATCAGTGTATGCCGATAGATCTAGGTTTCTTGTAATATAGCGTGAATCAATGTTGACAAAACGAAGCTGGTTGCTCGTCACCCGAATTCGACCTCCACTGGCGCTGGTACTCTCTCCAGTCTCGACCCAGTTACCTAAAAACAACTCCGAACCATCACTATTCGCATAGCTTACACTTTGAAAATTATCGGCAAACGTATCTTGCGCCTGTATCAGGTGAAAACCTAAAAAAGCGCATAGGCAAATGAGTGTTTGTAGAATCCTCATAAGGATTTGGGACTAAAATGGTTAATTGGGGGAATATAAAGTTATATCAGGGAACCGATTTCGCAAGACTAATGTTGTACAAACGGGCCAAACAGGGGCGAAACCCCCAAATACTGTGGTAATTGGTTCCATAAAAAAGCGATTTTCAAGTAAATGAATGCTTTTTCGGGACTGTTATCCATGGTTTAAACGTACCTTCGCGGCTAACCAAACACTATGACTTTTAAAGAACTGGGGCTCGCCGAGCCCATTTTAAAGGCCCTCGAAAACGAGGGTTATAAATCTCCGACGCCCATTCAAGAACAAGCAATTCCCATCTTGCTCCGGGGCAAAGATCTTCTCGGGGTCGCCCAAACCGGTACGGGAAAAACCGCCGCTTTCGGTATTCCTATTCTACATCATCTCTATGAAGGTATTAGCCTTCGTCAAAACAAACGCATAGTACAAGCGCTAGTGGTCACTCCTACACGTGAGTTGGCCATACAGATCGGAGAAAGCCTAACGGCCTATGGCAGACATACCGGTTTACGAAATACCGTAATATTCGGAGGTGTGAAACAGGCCCAGCAGGTAAGGGCTCTTCAAAAAGGTGTCGATATCTTGGTGGCCACTCCAGGTCGGCTACTTGATCTTATGGACCAAGGCTACATCTCTTTTCATCACTTGAAGTTCGTGGTACTTGACGAGGCGGATCAGATGCTTGATATGGGATTCATACACGACATCAAAAAAATCATCGCGAAGCTTCCTCCTAAAAGGCAATCGTTATTCTTTTCGGCTACTATGCCGAAAACCATTGTGGAACTTTCCCGCAAAATGCTCGGCGATTTTGAACGGATTACCATCAAACCTGAACAGGCTACCGCCGAAAGAGTCGAACAGGGTGTTTATTTCGTCAGTAAAAAAAATAAGCCTAAACTATTGGCACACCTCATTAACGAGCGACCCAAGGATTCGGTTTTGGTATTTTCACGTACCAAGCATGGTGCCAATAAAATAGTAAAGAAATTGGGACAGGCGGACATTCGAGCTGCCGCCATTCATGGCAACAAGAGTCAAGCCGCGCGCCAAAAGGCCCTAGGAAGTTTTAAAGCAGGTGCCCTAAAGGTACTGGTGGCTACCGATATCGCCGCTCGGGGAATCGATGTGGACGAGCTATCCCTCGTCATTAACTATGACTTACCGAATATATCCGAAACCTATGTGCACCGTATCGGGAGAACCGGACGCGCTAGCGCAAGTGGAATTGCCCTTTCATTCTGCGATAAGGAAGAACGACCCTACCTCAGGGATATCGAGAAGCTGATCAAACAAGAGGTGCCACGGATGCCCGAACACCAGTTTGTAGACGAAGAGGATACGAAAGAAGAGCCTCAACAAAAACAAAGACCTTCTGAAAATAAGCCCTCATCGAGTTCCGATCATCGCAATCGAAATAGAAATCGAAATAGGAACAGAAATCGCAATAGAAATCGAAGGCGAAACAACAACCAAAGTAATCAGGGCAACAACGACTAGTTTTTTGAAAGCGCCTAAAATGGCCAAATAAGTGGTACAACCAATAAAGTACACAAGAAAAACAAGAATAACAACGGACCGCCTACCCTGACATAGTCCATAAACCGATAACTACCGGCCCCCATTACCATGGCATTTGTCGTAGTGCCGACAGGAGTTAAAAAAGCGGTCGACGCGCTTATCGCCACTGCAATCAGAAATGGTTTGGGTGAAACGCCTAACGATGAGGCGGCCATCAGGGCTATAGGAGCCATCAAAACAGCTGTTGCGGAATTATTGATCGTTTGGCTGAATGCAGCCGTCAATAGAAATATCCCCGCCAAGAGTGCCACCGGGTGAATGGCACCCAAACTCGCCACTAAGGCACTGCTGGTCGACTGGGCGATTCCGGTCTTTTGTAATGCAATACCCATCGGAATCATTGCGGCGATCATAATCACACTGGTCCAGCTGATTCCTTTATAGGCCTTAGTGATGGGTACACAGCCCGATAACATCAATATTCCTGCACAGATCAAGGCCGCCATTGCACCTGGTATCACCTTAAAGACTAGCAGAATGACCATCAAGAGCAACGTACCCAGCGCTATAAATGATTTGGGAGTAAGCACATCGACATTTTTCGATAAGGCTTCGGGACTTCCTGAAATAACCACATGCTCATACGCTTTTTGAAGATTTTCAATCGCCTCCCAAGACCCTCTGATGATAAAGGCATCCCCGGGCCGAACCGTAATATGGGTGTCTTTTAAAGGCGTATTGTTTCGTGAAACACCAACAAGCTGGATTCCTGCCTGTTTTAGGTACATTCCCAAAGGGATGGTCTTCCCGACAAAGGCTGAATTCGGTGTGATGATCATTTGGGAAAGGCCCACCTCTTGGTTGATCAACTCCTCTTTTAAATTGGCACTGGTATATTCAAAGGGAATGACCCCCAGTTTGTATTTGAGCATCATAGCATCCACCTCTTTGGAGTCACCTTTTACCGTGATAATATCATGGTAACGCATCTCTGTATCCGGTGTTGGGAATTCCACAAAGGGCGGAATGCCCTTTAAAGGTCGTGGAAACCGTCTGCGCAGGCGCATGATATTCACCTTATGCTCTTTTTCAAAGTCCCAATCCCCTATTTTAGAGTTGATCAAGGGCGACATTGAACGAATTCGAAACCGGTACAACTTATCGCCAATACTATAGTTTTCTATCCATTGATGTACTTCCGTATCCAAGTTTACGGGACGATCCGAACCCTCGTTGCTGGGCAACAGTCGAAATCCCAAATACTTAAAATAGCCCAAAGTGATGACCAATAAAGGCATTCCGATGAGTGCGAATTCAAAGAAGGAGAATCCCTCTAGACCAGCTTCCAAAAGCGCATTGCTCGCGATAATATTGGGGGGTGTACCGGTCAAGGTCAATAGGCCACCTGTATTAGAGCCGAAGGCAATGGGCATCAAAAGTTTTGAAGGTAAGGTGCCTGCATTCCAAGCGGCCGATACCGTTACCGGAAGTAATGCCGCTACAGTGCCGGTATTACTGACAAAACCCGAGAGAAGGCCAGAGCCCAAAGTAACGATAACCAATAATCTTGACGTACTGTTTTTTGCCCATGAAACAAACTTACGCCCGGCCAGGGCCGTCCATCCGGTTCTTGAAAGCCCTTCGCCAATGATGAACAAGGCGGCAATCATAATTACGGTCGGATTACTAAAACCACTCAAGGTCTCCTGCAAATCAAGGATTCCAAAAAGGAAGAGCGCGATCATCGACAATAAGGCCACCACATCAGGTGGGAACTTACCCCAAATAAAAAAGAAAATAGTAATTCCTAGAATTACCAGAACTGAAACCATAGGTTTACAAAAGTTAGTCGATCGTGAGTACGGGAACTTTAGAGGCAAAGGTAAGCTCTTTAGTCAACAATCCTTCCGAACGCACAGCGCCTTTCGCGTGATTACGCGGTAGTATGGCAATCATATCAATGGTGTGCTGTTCTACATAATCCATGACGCCCTTTACAATATCTGGATTCTCTATAAAGGAATGGTGCGAATAAAAGTCTTCCAAATAGTACTCCAATAAGTTTTCATTACTCTCATCGTTTTCCGAGTACCCATAAATACCTTCCTCGTTTTGAATGGTCAATACGACGACCTTCGCATTGAACCTACGGGTAATCCGCAATAGGGTTTCCAGCACGGTTCGGTCTTGAATTTTATCCTTCCCCAAAATGAGGGCAATCTTTTTTATACCGAATTCAGTTTCCGTATCCGGAATAGCAATGACGGGGCAATCATCAATTTCCAAAGCCAAATCGACAGTATTATTGACATCAGAACTAGCATCACCTGATGTTCCCATGACCACCAAATCAATAGGCTCTTCTTTTTGTATTTCGAGGAGCGCTTCGGTCAGGCTTCCTTTACGTATGACTGATTTGATCGTACCGCGAAATGTATTTTCAACATCGTTCTTAATGACAGTGAAAGCTTTTTCGATCGTAGTTACATTCTCTTCATCAGTGATATGGGCCAAAAGAACAGTGCTATCCTTGTCGAGCCCAACGAACTCCAAGGTATAGTCCAGGGCTTTTTTTGAAATTGATGTAAAATTATAAGGTACCAGTATCGTATTGATTTTTTTCATAGTGCGATAGACTTAAATTCATTTGACGCTGTAAATCTAAGCAAGCTCCACTTTCAAAAACATGACCCCTGTCATGTTTTGGGAAAAGGAACAAAACTTCCTTGTGATGAAGAGGTATTTACGAGGTAAGATCCCTGTAAAAGGTGAGTCCATTCCCGAAGGGATCATAGAACGCAAATTCTTTGGTGCCCCATGCAGTTTCCCTTAATAGTGTATGCGGGTGGAATACATCTTTTTGGGCATACTCCTCATAAAGAGCGTTGATGTTTTGCGTCACGATCCGTAACATCGGCCGATCTAATTTACCTTCCCAAGCCTTGGCATCATGCCATTGCAAATGGATCTCAATGCCGTCGCGCAGAATTCCCGCATAGGTCGGATTCTTCGAGTCATCGGCAAAACCGATTCTAAAGCCCAACCGATTGACATAAAAATCCAATGCGGCTACAACATCCCACACGGGCAGGACGGGATGAATTTGATGGAGATATCCTTTCGTAGTCATATCATAAATTTAAAGTATTCTGATTAACTTGTTCTCACATTACTAACGCCTTTCTTCACAATGAAACGATTAAATAGTATCACCATCTTACTTTTTCTGCTACCAGTTCTTGGATTTACACAAGACCTGAAAGTAATGAGTTACAATATCAAATATGATAATGTCAATGACACGGTGAACAATTGGAATGACCGCAAGATGCCTATGGTAGAGGTGTTAAAAAAACGGCATCCAGAGTTCATAGGGATGCAAGAAGTATTGTACCGGCAACTTGACTATTTGAATAGTGCGCTTGAAGATTATGATTACATTGGGGTCGGCAGGGATGATGGGAAGCAAAAAGGAGAGTTCTCCCCCATCTTCTACGACACCGAAAGATTTAAGTTATTGGAGTCGAATACCTTTTGGCTCTCAAAGACCCCCACGCTCATATCGGTAGGTTGGGATGCCGCCATGGAACGCATCTGCACCTACGGCCTCTTTGAAGACAAGTCCACAGGCAAAAAAATGTATGTGTTCAATACCCATTTCGACCATATCGGAACCAAGGCCAGAAAAAACGCTGCAAAATTGATCCTAAGGCAGATCGCAAAACGCAACAAGCAAAAACTTCCGGTTATTCTTATGGGGGATTTCAATTTAAGACCGACAGAAAAACCCATTCTTTTCATCAAAAAACGAATGGAAGACGGACACGCCATTTCAAAAAATGCCGTTCAAGGTCCGAAAGGGACGTATAATGGGTTCGACCGCAATGCTCCCATCAACCGACGTATCGATTACATCTTTTTGCAGGGGTGGACGGTCAGCCAATATGAACACCTTGACGCACGCCTGAAAAACGGAAAGCACGTTTCCGATCATCTACCGGTTCTAGCAACGATAGCAATACCTTAAGTCATGTATACTCCCGATCACTATAAAAATGAAGACATTGACCAAATCAAGGTATTCTTAAGACAACATAGTTTCGGCATATTGGTGACTACGGCGGACAAAAAACCGTGGGCTACCCATATTCCCTTGGAATTGGATACCGACACCGAGGGTCATGATATCCTTGTAGGACATATCGCCAAAGCGAATCCGCAATGGCAACATTTTAAGGAAAATGAACAGGTACTTTGTATTTTCAACGGACCTCACAGTTACATCTCTTCCTCATGGTATGCAGCGGAAGAAGTTCCTACCTGGAACTACATTGCCGTTCATGTTTACGGAACCCTAACCCTATTGGATGAAAAAGCTGTTTTGGCCTCTCTTCATAAACTGGTGGACAACTATGAGAAAGCTTCGAAAAACCCGATTTCATTGCACGACATATCACCGAAAACCATGCGTCAAATCAAAGGCATTGTTGGTTTTCAAATTAAAGTAACGGACATTCAGGCCACGTACAAACTTTCACAAGGGAGAGAACACGACCACCCTAAAATCATTTCGGAACTCGAAGAAAGGGATGGTGCCGGAAGCAAAGCTATTGCACAGTGCATGCGAAAAGACTAAATTAGAAAACAAACACAGAAACGCCCATGTCGAACAGAAGAGACTTTCTTAAAAAATCGGTCCTCGCCGCAACGGCCATTTCCATAGCCCCGTTACACCGTTGTTCCACCAAACCAAAAAACACCATGCCCAAAATATCACTTGCCCAATGGTCATTGAATCGCGCTTTTTTTGCCAAAACCCTTGACCCCATTGACTTTGCGCACATTGCTAAGGAGTATGATATTTCGGCTATTGAGTACGTGAACCAATTCTATACGGACAATGCCGCTAATGAGTCCTTCTGGAAAGAGATGGCCACTAGGGCCGACGACGCCGGTGTGCAAAGTTTGATTATGATGGTCGATGAGGAGGAGAAACTGGG
This sequence comes from Maribacter corallii, assembly GCF_047345415.1. NCBI lineage: Bacteria > Pseudomonadati > Bacteroidota > Flavobacteriia > Flavobacteriales > Flavobacteriaceae > Maribacter > Maribacter corallii. Next base: position 99,267 of record NZ_JBLFEP010000003.1, on the reverse strand, counting down.
TGATCTCCGTGATGCGCAGCGACTAAAAGCCGTTGAAGATCATTACAAATGGGTGAATGCTGCAAAAATATTAGGATGTCACTCCATTCGCGTAAATGCGTTCGGGGAAGGTACTAAAGAAGAACTAAAAACATCCTTGACTGACGGACTCGGTCGATTGACCGAATATGCAGCCAAAGAAAAGATTCATGTGATTATCGAAAACCATGGGCTACACACCTCAGATGCCCGCTATATCGTTGACCTTATCAAATCGGTGGACAACCCATTTCTAGGTACCCTACCCGATTTCGGAAATTGGTGTACCACCGCAGAATGGGGAGGCACAAAAACCAGTCAACAATGCGAAGAAAGCTATGACCCTGCCGAAGGCATCGCAGAATTTCTGCCCTTTGCCAAAGGGGTGAGTGCAAAGTCATACGAATTCGATGCTGAAGGCTATGATACGGTCATTGACTACCCCAAGTTGCTACAACTTGTGAAGGAGTCCGATTTTGATGGGCATATCGGAATTGAATTCGAAGGGGAAGCCAATAGTGAGCCGGAAGGAATACGCATGACCAAAGAACTCATTGAAAAGGTTTGGGCAGACTTAAAATAAAAAAGTCGGAGGGCCGTCCTATTTCAAAAAACTTGTTCGTCCTATTCATATAAACTTAAAATTTAAAAATTATGACGGAATTCATGATGATTTTCAGAACAGAAAAAATGGACAATTCAGGACAGACTCCTGAGGAAATGCAAGCAATCATGCAGATATGGCAAGATTGGATCGGTGGAATCGCCGCCCAAGGCAAGTTTGTTAGTACCAATGCCCTTAATTCTAACGGCAAGACCGTAACCAGTGAAGGCGTGGTCACGAACGGACCCTATGCCGAACTAAAGGAAATAGTAGGTGGGTATATCATCGTCAAAGCAGAAAGCCTTGACGATGCCGTTACCCTTTCTGAGGGATGCCCCATATTGGCTATCCCTACCGGAAAGGTAGAAGTCAGGGGTGTTCAAGTTTTTGATAGTTAAAAATGTAAAAACCTAGAGGTGGACTGTACAGGTCCACCTTTTTTAGTATGGAAGATCGTGGTTTGATTCCCGAATTGTTCCGAACGGAATTCAGCAAGATCGTTGCTGTTCTGTGTAAGACCTTTGGGCTTTCGCATATAGAGCTGGCAGAAGACTTGGTGAGCGATACGTTTCTAAAAGCTGCCGAAACTTGGGGTCTCAAAGGGGTGCCCGACAACCCGAAAGCATGGCTCTATACCGTCGCGAAAAACAAGGCAAAGGATACCTTTCGCAGGCAGAAAGTATTTCAAGAAAAAATTCAACCGGAATTAATGCATGCCGGCACAAGCGCGGAAGCCGTTGATATCGACCTCTCGGAACACAATATTAAAGACAGCCAACTACAGATGCTTTTCGCCGTATGCAATCCCCTAGTTTCGGCAGAAGCCCAAATTTCGTTGGCACTTCGCATTCTATGTGGTTTTAGTATTCCCGAAATCGCCACTGCTTTTTTAAGCACTGACCAGACCATTAACAAAAGGCTATATCGAGCCAAGGAAAAGCTACGAAAGAACCAGGTAGAGCTCTCTATGCCCAGCGCCAAGGACTTAGATCAGCGCTTGCAAAACGTACTTCTGGTCTTGTACTTACTGTTCAGCGAGGGCTACTATTCCTCCATTTCAGAAAAGCACATTCGCAAAGACCTATGCATAGAAGCGATGCGGCTTACATATCTGTTGTTGAATTCAGAGTCGACCAACCTTCCTAAAGTAAACGCCCTGATGGCCCTTTTCTGCTTTCACGCCTCTCGTTTTGATGCGCGTACGGACGCCGATGGAGGCCAAATCATTTATGACCAACAAAATGAGGCGGATTGGGACCTTGAACTTATTGAAAAGGGAAATGTATTCTTAAATCGTTCAGGGAAAGGAGATGAGATTTCAAAATATCACCTCGAAGCCATCATTGCCTATTGGCATACGCAAACAGCGCTCGAACCGTTACAGAAGTGGGAACATATCCTACAATCGTATAACCGTTTGCTACAATTGGAATATTCCCCTATGGCGGCTTTGAATCGCACCTATGCCCTCGCCAGGGCCCGCGGCAAAAAGGAAGCCCTTCAAGAAGCGCTAAAAATCGACCTCAAACAAAACCACCTGTACCATTTGCTCTTGGCGGAACTCTATGAGGACCACGATTCTTCAAAATATCAAGAACATTTGGAAATTGCGGCCGCCTTGGCAAAAACGGAAAATGAACGGAACTGGATTCTGGATAAACTGGCTCGAACAACTAAAAAGAACTAAATTGATATTCCACTTAAGACGAAATTATGGCATATGATGAGTTTTTGGCCGATAGGGCGCGGCAGCTGCTCACTGAAAAATCGGTTTCCTTCACGGAAAAGAGGATGATGGGCGGACTCTGTTTTATGGTCGATGATAAAATGTGTTTTGGTATGCACATCGATAAAAACACGAACACATCGCTATTGATGGCACGCATCGGTCAAGACAATTATGAGGAGGCCTTAAAAAAGGAGCACTGTTCTGAAATGAATTTTACGGGCCGGGCCATGAAGGGATATGTATTTGTCTCGGAAGAAGGGATCGATCTAGACGAAGATCTAACGTATTGGATAGAGCGCTGCTTGGAATTCAATCCGATAGCACAAAGTAGCAAGAAGAAGAAGAAGAAGTGATTACAATCATAAAAACCCCTTCCCCGGAAAAGGTAAAATGTGAAATAGAATCGCAAAATGACGGTCGGTTTCTAAACGGAAATACCATCGCTATTCCCCTACCCTAATTCATACCGCCAGTACCAGAGCACGCTAAAAAAGAAATTGTTGTATCTTCTCAAGAATGCAATTCATTCTCCAAATCAGTGGTATCTTTCTTGTCATGAATATGATCATATTTGATTTCAATACCGACACCGCTATTGACGATTGGCGAGTGGTGAATGACGGGGTCATGGGGGGACGCTCCCAAAGTCAGTTTTCAATCAACGAAGCCGGGCACGGATTCTTCCTAGGAACCGTTTCCCTTGCCAATAATGGCGGATTTGCATCAGTCCGTTACCGTTTTCAAACTATTGATGCGACCCCCTATTCTAAAGTCAGCATCCGGTTAAGAGGTGATGGAAACACCTATCAATTTCGGGTGAAGGCAACGACCGAACAACGGTATTCGCATATTGCCAATTTCACTACCTCCGGAGAGTGGCAAACGGTCACCATCGATTTTTCGGATATGTATCCGGCCTTCCGAGGACGATTGTTGGAGTTACCCAACTATTCGGGATCGACCCTCTCTGAAATCGCCTTTCTCATCGGGAACAAGAAAGAAGAATCCTTTGCTTTGGAAATCGATAACATCATGATCTATAACTAAAACAAGATGAAATCAACCCTTGCCTTTGATGTCTACGGCACGCTTATCGATACCTCTGGTGTATTTGAAACGCTACAGGAATATATGGGGAATGAAGCTCCGGCCTTTATGGAAAAGTGGCGTACTACACAACTCGAATATTCGTTTCGACGGGGATTAATGAACGCCTATGTCGACTTTTCGGTGGTCACGCAGGAAGCCTTGGATTATTGTTGTTCGCTATTCAACAAGAACATGGCTACTGCGGAAATTCAACGCTTGATGGACGCCTACAAAGTGCTTCCGGCCTTTGCCGATGTAGCAACCGCCTTAACAGACCTATCCGAGACGGGATACCGAAAATATGCCTTCTCTAACGGGAGCGCAAAAGCGGTGACCACACTACTACAAAACGCTGATATCCGTACGATGTTCGACGGTATCGTCAGTGTAGAACGGACCAAAATGTTCAAACCTAGTCCGGTTGTTTACCGTCATTTCATCGAAAGCACCCAAGCCAAAACAGCGGATACCTTTTTGATTTCAGGCAACCCCTTTGATGTCATCGGCGCACTAAATTATGGCATGAAAGGCATTTGGGTCAAACGTTCGGAAAAGGCCGTTTTTGATCCTTGGGGAGTTCAACCGACCGCGGTGGTACGAGATCTAACCGAACTGAAGTCAATTTTGTGATTCCCCGTGTACTACACTTAGCTTTTTACTACCCGATCTGGGTCATTTCGTAAAGTGAAAAATCTTCTACGGCACCTTCTGTCGCTTTTTTGTATTCGGCGAGGTGGGAAGCGTTCATATGCTGTTGCCAGAGTTCCCTACTTTCCCAATTTTCATAGAACAGGAACAGGTTACTATTGTCGTTGTCCTGATGCAAGTCATAATCGATACATCCGTTCTCGGCGCGTGTCGTCTTTATTATTTTAAGCAATTCGTTTTTTACCAATTCCCGCTTTTCGGGTTTGGCCAGAATCTTCGCTACAATCGTTAATTTTTGATCTGCCATATTTTCATTTAAATTGTTTCTACTATCCTGTCCAAATCCATTCTTGATTTGGGTTTTAGGTGCGGTTGGTTAAAATCATCCTCAGTGCGATGCCCAATAGCAACGGCCACAATAGCGGCATAATCGTTATGATCTAGGATTTCATCGTACTTCTCCGGCTCTATCCCTTCCATCGGAGTGGCGTCAATACCCATATTAGCACAAGCACTGAGCAGCACGCCCAAAGATAAATAGACCTGACGATCAAACCATGATTTGATTCGGGATTCCGGCCAGGGTTTGATGAATTCCTTGTAATAGCCAACGGCACCTTTGGGGAGTTCCCGTTCGATTTGTTCTTCGAATCGAGATATACTGTCGATTCTGCTAAAGACCACTACGGTATCACAGTTCAGAATACGATCGGTGTTCAGCCATGAGACCTTAGAGAGTCGTTCTTTGGTTTCCTTATCCGAAACAAAGGTGAATCGCCATGGTTGACTGTTGATGGAGGAAGGGCTCAAACGTACGACCTCCTTCAATTCCTCTATTTTCTTGGGGGTTATTTTTTTGCTGGCGTCATAGTTCTTGGTGGTATAACGCTGCTGCATTGCTTTTACAAAACTCATATTTTCATTTATACTATAATTTTTATAGTTGCAAAACTAAGTATAGCATTTTATCTTTGCAATAACGGTCAAAAAGTATAGTTGCTTTAGTTTGGCCAAATCAGTGATGGTATGCATGTAGTGAATGGAAAAACCTATCCCTGTTGCACCAGTGTTACCATGGGTATCATAGGCGGCAAATGGAAAACGGTAATTTTATACCATTTAATGGAAGGACCGCTGCGTTATAATGAATTACGGAAGAAAATGAAATCCGTTACGGAACGTGCGCTGAGTCTACAACTGAAGAAATTGGAGGAAGATGGGGTAATCAAAAGAAAAGTGTATACCTCCAAACCTCCCTTAAGGGTGGAGTATTCCTTGTCGGCAATGGGCAAAACCTTAGTACCGCTGTTGCAGGCAATTGCCGAATGGGGCGATACCGTCATCGCCAAGGAGCATCAATACAGTCTTGATTTTTCAGCAAATTAAAAAAGCGATTGGGCAGTTACTCCAAATCGCTTTTTAAATCGGTGCATATGTGGTAACCTCCTTACCCTATCTACCGAACGTCATAACGACTCATTTTCATCGTACTCCCTTCAATCATCATGACATAGTTGCTTACCGTGGTGTCTTCCATGAATTTTTGCATTGAGGCATCCGCAGCTTCGGTCGTTTTCCATCGTACTACGACCACTACTTCATTCGTTTCTTTCGAATAACCACTTTCACGACTTATGAATCCGGGTTGTTTGCTTGTATAGTTGGCTTCAACTTTGGCATCCTCCGACCAAAATAGTTCGGCATCGACCTTCGCCTTGTAGCTGAACGTCGTCACTTCAAGTACATAGGGCTCCCTATCTTCCGATTTTGTTTGATCGGTGAAAATGAGCGTGCTGAGTATAAGGGGTATCAGTAGTTTCATGATTTCTAAAAATTGAATTTCCCATTGCTATTCTTCCATTCGGCTTCGGGCATAATGGTTTCGATCACATCCCAATGCTCCACGATTTTTCCATCCGCCACACGAAACAGGTCATAGTACGCTGTTGGCGTTCCGCCAAGGGTTCCCTCACTGATCGTCAGCACAAAATCCCCTTCGCCCAATACTTTATGGGTCGTCGTATAGACCATTGTGACACCTTGCTTGGCCATCCCTTCCAAGGCTTTCCCTAGACCTGACAGACCATCGGCTACTGCTGGGTTATGCTGTAGATAGGCCTCATCCGCTCCAGCAATAAAATTTCCCACCTTGTCCATTTCACCCTTCATTAGAATGGTGGATACAAAATCACTTACCAACTGTTTATTGGCCTCGGTCTTATCCAAATCCGTTGCCTCGGTTCTTCCATCGGTTTGGGTTCTCCCACTAGGATTGGCCGGTGCTACCGGAATCAGGTTGTCCCAGTGCTCAACGATTTTACCCTCCTCGAATCGAAAGACATCAAAACCGATTTTAGGGCCAAAAAAGTCATAAATGGTATGGGTAAAGACATAATCACCATCTTCAAAGGCACGTACGACATTGGCCTTAAACCCGCCTTCAGGGGCATGTTGCATAACGGCACCGAATCCTTCCAGTCCGTCGGCGACCGCTAAATTATGCTGTATGTACTTCTCCGGATTGATATAACCTATGGCGCTTTGGTCTCCGGTTTCCAAGCTGCTTAAAACCGCTACTGCTTTTTCTTTATTCGATACTTCCATTTGTTCTTCTTTTTGAGGTTCAAGATTCTTTTCTTCTTTCTTTTGTGTTTTACATGCCATGAAGATTAGGGTCATGGCTACGAGTGTGTATTTCATAATGCCGGTGTTTTGTTGGGACAAATGTACCGGAGGAATACGCTGAAAGAAAGGTGAAAGTGATTTTAAAAATGGTAAATATCGAACCTAAAAAACTAAGTGTATGTCTTTTTAAACTTATTTGGGGTTAATCCTGTCTTGTTTTTAAAGTACTTGACAAAGTTGGTGGCTTCCTCAAAACCTAGGGCGTAGGCCAATTCGGTGCTCTTTATCGATGAATTAATCAGTTGCCTTTTGGCCTCAAGTACCACGAACTCATCAATGAATTGCTTTGCCGTACGGTCGATGATGGCTTTACAGATACTATTCAAATGTTTGTAGCTTATATGTAGTTTATCCGCGTAGAAATCCGCATTCCTACTATGGGTATACTCTTTTTCTACGAGGGCCTTGAACTGTAAGAATCGCTGTAGTTTATCCGATTCCTTGATATGAAACGTCTGGAACTTCTTGAGTTGTTCCAATTTTGAAAAAAGTACGGTAAACAGTGCATTGATGGTGTTGGCCTTATTGAAGGTCTCTTTCCCATCATAAAACTCATCGAACAAAAGGGTGATATACTGATGAACATTTGAATTCTGAGGAATCTGCAACCGGGGCGAGAACAGATGTGAATTAAACAGCCGTAACACTTCGGTATCGGGCATTTTATTCAGTTGCCGTCTAAAATAAGCCTCCGTGAAAAGAATCAGATAGCCCGATACGCCTTCCTTGAAACTAAAGGCGTTGATCTGCCCTTTGGTCAAGTAAATAAGGGTATGGGGCGAGACCTCATGCCAAACAAAATCCACCAAATGTTCGGTTTCCCCACTAGTATAGAATACAAGGGCATAAAATTCGATTTGATGTGCCTTTTCTGGATAGTGATCCAGGTCGGTACGTCGCTGCATCAAACTCTGTAAGGTAATAATCTCAATACCCTCTACTTGAAAGTTGCCTGACTGAAACGGTATCTGTGGTAGTTCTTTTTGCATAGGTCTTGCCCCATTCAGACCCAAGGTAACGGATCAAATCTTATTCGTAATAGCTAATGCACATAATGGTATCGTCTACACTCACGGGAGGCGTACCGATCTTGTATAAAATGACACCCGATTTCGGTGCCTTGATTTCGGAAAGTTCAGCGCCGAATTCATCGGTCACCTTACCTACAACCGCACCTTCTTGTACGGTATCGCCCGCTTTGTAATCACTGTAAAAAATGCCCTCGTGAGAGGAACTGATATAGGTTTGTCGGTTCAGTCGTACGGGATTGTCTTTGGCCTCCGTCGCCTTGGCGTACATGCCCATCTTGTGCAACATATTGTACACTCCGTTCTTAACGAGGTCAACTGCTTCTTGCTGAACATTGCCTAATTTACCTGATTCAATGCTTAGCGCTGTTTTACCATCTTGTGTGGCCTGCTTAAAGACGTATTTTGCTGGATCGCTATCTTTAAGGGTATAGGCGTAGGACACGATGTATTCGAAACCACTGACCTCTGAAAGCTCCTTTGCCAACTGGGTCTGCTCCGGTTTTTGTTCATTATTGTAGTAACAGATAAAGGGCAAGAGGTCTTCATTGGCATCACCCCCGTGAATATCTAGAAAGACATCACTTACCGGAATGATTTCCGTTCGTATCATATGCGCGATCTTTTGGGTGACCGAGCCTTTGGCGTCGCCCGGAAAGGCATTGTTCAAATTGACACCATCATTTGAATTCTTGAAGGGGGTACGTGTATAAAAGGAATTTGTACTCGCGACGGGAAGCACCACTATGGTGCCCGTAAGTGCATTGGGATCAATTTCCTGAAGCAAGGCCTGCGTAGCTACGATGGGGGGATACTCAAATCCGTGAACACCCGCTACCACGGTAAATACCGGCCCCTCTTTAAGGCCCTTAATGATGACCACGGGCAAGTGGCTCCGATTGCCTTGATTGTCACCAAATTCCAACCGCAGTCGTTCTACAGCAGGGCGGACGTTTTTTTTGAATGCCTCTTGGAAGGGGCGCTGTGCCCCCATCGACAAGGTCGTCAAAACAGTGATCAGTGCTACAAGTACTCGGTGTAGTGTTGGTGTCTTCATCCCTCAAAAATTAATATCGGTTTCGAGCTGCCGTTTTCCGACAAGGTTTCGTCACTACAAATATGGGAGTTTCCTCCCTACTACACCAATTAAATCATCGTTTTAGGGTACCAAGGCAGGAAGAATGTAATCGCGTAAGACCTCCCGGGATTGATTTCCCTTGCGATTCCTGAAATTACCGGCGGTAATGACAACAACCGATTCCAATTCGGGGAGGATGAATATAAATTGCCCGCCGGCCCCTCTGGCTTCTATCGAACGGAATTCCTTGCCTTTGACCTCATAGGTGTCATGCCACCATAAGTACCCATAGGCATTCTTATCCTGCACATCTTGCAAGCGAAGATGTTTTTGAAACGAGGCCTCCACCCATTGTTCCGAAATGACCTGCCTGCCCTGCCATTGTCCCTTGTTCAGATACAATTGCCCGAATTTGAGTAAATCACGCGGGGTGAGCAACATGCCACCCCCAAAATAAGGGATGTCATAGGTATCATCGGTCTGATTGATGTAATTCGTGATGCCCAGGGGAGCGAAGAGTTTTTCGTTCATATAATCTTCCAATGGAACATCTAAAACCTCATTCAGGCAGACCCCCAATAAAAAGGGATTGGCGGAACCGTAATCGGCATACGTACCCGGTTCTTTGACCATGGGTGCCTCTAAAACCGTTTGTAACCAAGGGGTCGTGGTCGTACTTTGGTAATTGTCTTCCGAGGCTTTACCATTCACCTCAAGACCAGAACTCATGGTCAACAGGTGCTTCAAACGGATCTTGGACTTTAACTCGTCTTTGGTAGCTTGATAGCTTTCCGGCAAAAAATCATAGAGTTTTTGGTCCACACTTTCGAGAATTCCATCATCCATGGCAATACCGATTATTGCCGACGAGATACTTTTAGAGGCAGAGCGCAAATCGTGTGGAATATGGGCATTAAAGCCTTCGAAATAATTTTCGTAGACCAATTTCCCTTCCTTGGCGATCAAGACACTATGGGTATTGACCAAGGTATTGGCATGGATATCGGTTACTAAACGGGCCAATTCACTTGTGTCGATTCCGGAATCATCGCTATTGGCCGTGGCCCAACCATCGTTCGTTTGAGGAGGGGTGGCGTTGTTTTGGGATTGATCTACCGCATCCCTATTGTAATCCCAGCCCTCAGTGGTATGGGTGAGGTTTGTTTTGGCGAGCAACACATCGGTCAATAATACCTTTAGTTCAATGGTATCGGGCAAGAACAGCGCCTGAAAATTTAATCCCGTCATTCCGTCACGAAAAAACAAGGTTTCTCCTTTCTTTTCAAAATCGCCGGACCACATGCCTCGAAAACGCTGGTCTCCCCAAAACGGATAGGCCGCAAGGGTACTATCCTCCATATGTTCCACATAGAGCATGATGTCGTCCGATTGCAGGCCGTTGTCCACCATGAACGGATTCCAAGGACCGCCAAAGGTATTTTTCGCTATTTTGGGAAAGCGAACGCGGTAATAGAACTTACCGGTCTTGATGAATCCACTGAGTGCTGTCCCTTCCGAATTCTTTTCCAAATTGAAAAACAATTGTTCGTCTTTATTGAATCGGATATGATCTGCACTGGACGACTCAAAGGTCTCATCGATGAGTTTGGTATCATTGACAAGGGTCAGTTGGTATTTGGCTCCATCTAGGTGTTCTAAGGTGACCTGAAAGTTGAAACTCTTTTTATTGGGCAGGAAACCGATCCACTCCCCATCAACGACCGGCTGCTGTTGCGGTGTACAGCTGAGTACGATTAAAAAGAACGGGAGGACTACAAATGAAATACGTTTATACATAATTGATGAATTTTAGGACAAAAGTAAGGCAGTGAGGTATCCCAAAATTGTATGAAATTAACATTGGGTGCCTATTTCCCTTTTTTTGAACCACTCACCTGCAAAATGATTTACAAACGGTCGACCTTACTCCACCTTACTAGCACCGTAGATGGTGGTCTGCATACCTGCGATTTTCCATTGGCCCTCCACTTTTTCCATCAACCGGGTTTCACGTTTGAGACCGCGTAGGGAATCTTGTTGTTCATACACCACCCAGGCCCCAGTGCCATAGAGCCGTACATCGATATCATCGATCAATTCAGGTACCGGCTCGGGTTCGGGATGGGCCACAAAATAGTCCTTGACGAATTGGTCGACCTCGGCCCAACCTACGGACTCCGAGAAGGTACTATCCGAAAAATTGAGATAGATCTTGGTCATGGTAGGGTCATGTACCCATTTATCTTGCCAGGCTTCATAGTCACGGCTAAAGGCAGCTTCGGTCTCGCTGTTCAAGGTATGTAGAATTGCGGCTTTTTCCTGTTCGACGGTTGGAGTTTCGGTAGTCGTTGTCGCTTGTTTTTCTGGAGTTTGTTCCTTACAAGCTGCAACGCACCATACTAGACATAGTGCCAAGGCAAATTTCTTTTTCATCTGTTGTATTTAAGTTTACTGAATAGCCCATTATGGCTTCTCTTCTTCGTAGATGTCAAATTTAGCCGAAAAGGAGGTCATGAATTCTGCATTTGAAAACTGTGTTTCTGTCATGGTCGACAGTTCTTCCAAAAAGATATCGAAGCGTCCTTTCTTGAAAATAGTCAACATTTTTCCGCCCGCTTGACATTTGGCCTCATGCCATACCTTCGGCGGAACCGTAATCGTATCCCCTGGTTGGAGCAGGATAGTCTCCTCATCAAAAACGAGTTCCATTTCTCCCTCCAACATATAAAAAATCTCGGTCATGATCTTATGATGATGGCGCTTTAAATGGAATCCGGGTTTTAAGGTATCTTCAATGAGGCATAATTCACCGTTAGTATCTCTAGAGGACAGTTTTACAAAGCAGTGATCTTGCGCATAGTCGTAGTTCGCTCCCTGGCCTTTTTTGACGTAGTTCTTGGCATTCATCATTTACTGTTTTTATTGATTCATTATCCGAAGTCGCACTTCTACCCTAAATAGATCAAAATCCTCTTCTGATTCAAAACCCTAATTGTCATTAAAGTTACTACTTTATATGGATCGTAAAATACCGCTAAGTCCTTGATCACTATGGTGGGTGATGAATAGTCAATCCTATTCCCTAGGTTAAATTCTTGAATAGAGTACACGCTCTTAGTACTCTTGATATTTAAAAAAGGGCAGAACGATTTTTTTATTTTCAGTGTTACTATGCTTTTTTATGTTGGCTTGGTCACCGAACCTTTCTTTTGCAATTTGAAGAACCAATAGGCCAAATAGACATTTCCAAAAATAGATGGGGTAAACCACGCCCAAACCCCAGGAATCCATTCATTGACCACAACAAAAGCGGTCACGGCCGCTACATAACCACTTATCATTTTTGATAAATGTATCTTAAGCCAGTTCTTCTTTAGCTTTTTAAGGTTTTTTAAAAGAATTAAATCTATCGCTCCAAAAATCAAGGCAATTAGTCCAAAAACAAACAAGACAATGTCTATCTTCTTATCAAGCAACACGGGATATATCATCATTGCCGCCCCGGTAACGATTATGAGATAGGCTAAAAACTTATCCGCTCGAACCGAATGATTTCTTTTTCGGTAGTTCAAACTTCTAAAACCACCAATGATAAAATAACTGCTGAATATTCCAATACAGAACAAAAACGAACTTTTGTGATTTGGCATATTGGCAATGGCCAGGGATAATATGGTGGAAGTGAGCATCGTATAGAAAAACAGTTTTCCTGACTTTTTATGTAGAACCGTTCCTTTTTTTGCCAATAGGGAGATGGCCCCGGATATCAAGGCGATCCCTCCAAATCCGGCATGCGTAAGAATCAGTATTTTTGCTAGTTGTGCTATGGTCATGTTACTTTGAATTTAAGAGTTGATGGATTTTTTCCGCAATTTCTTCGGCGTAATATTGAAGCCCCAAAATATGCGACTGGTCTATTTCATAAAATTGCTTGGGATGATTGGCGTTTTCAAAAATTATTTTCCCGAATTCTATAGGTACTTTTTTGTCCTCCTTGCTATGGATCACTAAAACAGGTTTCCAATTCTTCTTGATCTCGACATCCGCTTTTTCTTCATTTTTAACCAAACTCCCCCAAAAAGGAACTGTGTATCTCGCCTCGTCCCTGTGACTTGCAAAAGCGCCTTCGACCACTATCGCGTCTATTTCATTTTGGCGGTTTGAGCCGATTACCGAGGCCAAATACCCCCCATACGACTGCCCATATAGTATGATCTCTCCATGACGTAACTCGTCTTTCCCTTTGACATAGTCAAGAATAGAATATGCGTCTTTTAGCGCATTCTTGCGAGTAGCCTTTCCCGACGAAAAACCATAACCACTGTAATCAAAGGTCAGAACCCTGTAGCCATAGTTAAGAAGTGGACTTATGGCTTTATACTGGGTAAACAAGTTACCAGCAGATCCGTGAAAATGAACCACCGTAGCCTTTGGATTTATTGTGGTAGGCGTCATTAACCAAGCGTTCAATACGTTTCCGCTTTTGCTTTTTATGGTGTCGACTCGTATCATAAAATCCTTATCGATGGGCTCACCGTCTTTTCTTGAGAAGTGTATGGTCTTATCTTGGGGATTTAAATTGAAAAGTACAGTGTCCTTTCCAAAATCAAATGATTTTAGTGATTCTATTGAAACAGGGATTTTACTTGGATAATGAAATCTGCTATTAAAGGCACATGAAGCGGTAAGGGCGACCACTAGGGCCAAATGTAAAAAGGTACGATAACACATTTGTCTTCGATTGAAATTCAATCGTAAATATGTCGCATTTACCAAAAGTTATCCTGACACATTTGTGTCAAAAATGATTTTCTACCATTTTTTTTCGAATTCTTGTCAAGGATTGTCTCTCAATACCAAGGTAGGATGATAGGTCTGAAATACTAATACGCGTGATGATGTTTTGATTTTTTTGGATAAAGTCGGTATATCGTTTTTCGGCATTTTCGAATAAAAAGCTCTCTATACGGTCCTGTTTTTTTAATAAGATCTGTTCCGCAATCAATCGCCCGTATTTTTCAAAATTCTTGTATTCGCTATAGGCGCCTTGAATTGCAACGTAGGGTAAATTCACCATTGTAGTGGGTTCAATTGCCTCAATATAGTACTTAGATGGTTTCTGCTGAATAAATGAAGGGTAGTCAGCCGCATATGAATTTTCGTGAATAAAGGAAATGGTCACCTTTTTGCCTGATTCATCAATATAATAACTACGCAATAATCCTTGATGAACAAATCCCATGTTATTTTGAATTTGCCCACTTTTTAGGTAGAATTCCTTTTTCCTTAAACTGGTCAGGGTAAGATTTCTTCTGATGTATTCGAGTTCCTCTTTTTCAAGTTCCGGACAAATTTCCAAATAGGAATTTAGATAATTTTGAAAGGCTTCTTGTTCCATATTCACTGCTGACAATTGGTTTTTCTGCTGTAAAATACAGCTTTATCGCCCTAAAACATTACAAAATCGGTACATCTTAAACCAACGCTGTTTACATGGGAGAAGATAAGTGTTTTGCAGATGAGGGTGGTCAGGGTGTTGAGACCTGCTCCCTCCTATTCGGAAGGGTTATCCAGTACTCTTACCAACGCGGTAAAGTAGCGATTGGCGATAAACTCGGCGCCAGCTTGATTGTAATGGACCTCATCGGCCAAGAAATCATCGGTAAACCCGGTAAACATATCTACAGGAATGACTTGGGAGCTGGTCGTAGTCTGTGTCGTAGCAATGGCAGCGATGACCTGTTGCGCCTGCGCAATGGCAATGGTTTCAGCTGTAGTCGTGAGATCGGAACGTAGCGGCGCCAGTTGCTCAATGAGAATGGTCACATTCGGATTTGCCTCCTGTATGACATCGATGATTGCGTTCACATTCGCAAGGGTTGCCTCTATCGAGGCACCGTTCAAGATATCATTTCCTCCGGGGGAACTGAACAATACGATATCAGGCGCTCCGGCGGCGTTGATCCAACTTTCGATACCTTCCAAAATTTGTGAGGAGGTCCAGCCGCCCCGTCCTTCATGGTCGGTATCAAAGGTTCTGCCTTCAAACTCGAGATAAGAAGCACCATCGGTCTGGGTACCGATAAAATCAAAGGTATATCCTCCTTCGACCAGATTTTTCCATAATTCATATCGAAAACTCTCAAATTCGGGGCGATTGCCCTCCACCCGTGACGCCCCTAAAGGCATGATCGTATTGATAGAACTGCTTTGGGGTTTTGGGGGATCGGCATCATCAGCACTGCAACTCCATGTCAACACGGTAACAAGTATCAGCGCGAACGTACTTAGATGGTTGAATAGCATTGGGCTTCGAAAAATGTGTGCAATCATATCGAAATTATTTGGGTGTACTTCCTTTTCGTCGTAGTCTTAGGAGAAAACTTCCGCTTTAGGGGCCTTGTAGTGGTAAAAGTATCAAATCAGAAGTTGTTAATGGGGTTTTCGGTCGAGCTAAAATACTTAGGTTCGTGATTTTATTTCTAAAGTACTCTTCACACGTGAGAGTAGCTTGAATTAATTTCAGTATAAATGATGAAGTAGGCTCTTTTCTGCTGGTCATTATTATCGTAATCTTTTTGATTTTTTCATTGCCTTTCTATCATAACTGGAATAATAAAGATTATTTATGTCTGGGAAGTCTTTGGATATTAGCAAGTCGATTTTGGATTTCTTACACTTTTCTACTGTTTTGCACGGTAGACTGTCTTTATGCTGCCTCGTCCTAAAATGGAATTGGTTTTTGAGATAGGTGTATTTGATGTATAAATCCACATACGAATTGGATGTTTCGTAGGCATTTTCGACCTCCCCCTTAATTCGGATTCCCTCTCTAAGTATTTTGTCAATTGCAAGCGGTTTCCTAGTTATTAAAATTTTGGAATTTTCAGGATTCGTATAATCATATTCAACGGGATAGAACTCAAATCTTCGAGCCTTGGACTCACGAACATATTTTGGCCATCCAGATTTGTTTGGATTCTTTGTTTGAACAAGTTTTCCATTGGCGTAAAACTCAAACCGAATAGAACCAGCATGTCTATCCTTTTTTATTTTGGTGACCCTCCCAATAGTAGTGATGCGATTGGAATTCAAAGAAATTTCATCTTTCCGTGAATTATATAACCCCATGATAATTAGGGCACATATAAATAGGAAAATGAGTATTGCCTTTTTGTTTTCTTGTTTCTCCAAAGACTTAATATATTATTTTACAACAGCCTACCCTAAACCGCAAGGAGGTTTAGGATTCATTCTTAAAAGATCAACGATATACAGTAAGACCCGCAAGTAACGAATAATTGGACTTTGTTTCAATCCTCCTCTATTCCCAAAATACCTCCCCATTTAATGGTACCATTAGTATACTCCCGCTTGGATGGTCTTGCTCTACTTTTTGGCGCTTGAAGACTGTGTCAAGGGTAACGATATCCTCATATTCACTTGGAATCCGCTCGACCAATCCAAACAATATATCATAACCACCTGAGCAGTTAGTAAACATATGGACTTTAGCAGGTACAAATTCCAGTTCATAACTCAGAGCCCCTTTATCATCATAGTATTTCCAAATTCCACTTCTGTAGTGATAAAAATTGAGGCAATATGCCACATAACAACAGGTGACATACTCCCCTATTTTGTAATCTCCTTCACTGACAAGGATTCCGCTTGCATTATATTCTCTCCAATGCCCAACCTTTATATTACTCGGTGTCTTACCGTCCATTGCTATCTTTCCTATTCCTGTTACAACATCATTTTCATTACATTTAGTTATTAAACTGTCCCTCTCAGGAAGTCCGTCGGAAATATCCCCATACTTTCCATAATTCTGATAGTTTTCATTAGCCTCTTGTCCATAAGCGAGATTGATTATGGTTAAGAATAAGGCCAATAGAATTCTTTGGGGTTGCTTCATTTTTTTTAACATTATCTCTAGTGTCTTGTCTTTGAGCAGTTGTGTGATTTAGCACTTAACTTTGTAAGCCCGCCGACAGGCAGGCAATGACTAAAAGTCATTATTGTAGCTCATTTTTATATCCATTCGGCTTTAATTCCAATACTATTCATTTCGTCAACTATAGTATCTTTTGCATAGCATACTATGGCTTTCTTTAAGTTTGGAAAGTGTTTTACATCTTCAATAGACTCGATGTCCCAATACTTTTCCCACCCTTCCCCAGACCTTAAAAGTTGCATATAAATGTCATTTCCGCCATCTTGATAGATTTCAGTGATTTCAGATGCATATTTCTTAGGAATCGGTAAATCCTTAAAATATTGGGTTACTTCCGGTATGGGCTCATAACCTTCTTTTTCAATATCTATTTTCCTTTTGTCATACCACTCTACAAATTCAATTAAGTCAAACTTAGGTGCCAAGAGTTCTTTGATATACATTAACTCTTGAATAACCGATAACTTAAAACCGAAATCTCTAAACTCGATTTGCTCTTCGTCTAATTTCTTGATGGTATACTTATCTTTTGTCAGTTTAGGCTTCACAAAATCTTTATCAAAAATGATATTATAGGAAATACTAATCAAGCAAGGGCTTTTTTTACCAGTATATGTGAAGTGCTTAATCTCATATTTTCGCATCGTAACATTGTTGAAATGTTTTTTATTGATTTCAGAACCATCTACAATTATTTTTCCTTTGAAGTACGGCTTTTGTTCAGCTTTAGATTTAGCTTCCATAGGATTATAGTCTGTATGTAAGGTCAAATGATTTGTTCGACCATTCCCGTGTGGGTTCGTACTTATACCTAACTCTTTCCAGTAAATCTCATTTCCAGTAGTTTCAGATGGTTTCCCAAAACATTCTGTTAAGCCATCGCTACTTATGGGTAACTCAATGATTTTTTCGTTGATAAAAAGTTTGTCATTATCGATTCGTATTGTGACATCGGAAGATTTATTTTTTTGATTAAAAATGTTTATCATATTCTCATCTCAAATTGGCTACAAAGGTATCGGTTATGAGTAGTTGCGTGGGTTAGCACTTAACCTTGCAAGCCTCCAGGCAGGCAGGTACACACCAAGTTGGAAATTGCTGCGGAATTTCCAAAGTAGGCGAGAACATGCAATTACGTATAGCCATTGCATTATTAGCTTTAGTTTTTTGCAAATTTTAGTAATGGTGAAATGTTCCCATTGTCAGCCTTTTTTAATGCGTCAATATACTGTTTCCTTATTTCATCAGCTCTGACCATATTCGATTGGTTCCAATTAAAAACCTCTTTCTCAAATATTGATTCCATTATTATATCTGCCATTATTCTTGAATGTCTTCCATTTCCATTTGGAAAACAATGAATAGAAACTATTCGATGTTTGAATCTTATTGCAATTTCATCAGGTGAATGCGTTTTATTCTCAATCCAATATTTGGTGTCGTCCAATAGATTCTTTAACTCGACTTCAATTTGGACCCATGGAATACCGATGTTTTTTTCAGTTCTTCTAAATTCACCTGCCCATTTCCATACATCTCCATACATTCGTTTATGCAAATCCTTGATAAATTTTTCGGTAAGTACTTTTTCGGGCTTCAAATTTGTGTGAATAGTCCATTCAACCGCATTTTCAATGTTCAGTTGCTCAAATTCATCTAGTTCTCCTTGAGTGGTAATTGACTTTATTTTTAGACCTTCCTTTTCATCTTCGTCCAATGGTGTTTGTCCATCTTTGTAATCGAATTCTAATCCCATAATGACTTCCTCATCTCTCGTTTTATTTCATTAGCAAGTTCCTTTATAGTTATGGCTATCTTTTCATCCCCAATTCCTTGGTTCTCTAATTTCATATTTTGATTGGTCCGCAATACTATTTTTTGGGCCAACTTTTCTGCTTTTAGTTGTATTAAATCGTTGATGGTCCCATTTTTTGGGACCAGTGCATATACCAATTTTAAATCCATTGCCTTGGCTACATCCTTTAAGGAATTTAGCGTTATCGAGCCATTAGCCTCACTCTCCTCAATTCTTTTTACACCTTGTCTTGTTATATTTAGGTTGGTACCAAGTTGGGCCATTGTCATATTGAGTGTAGTCCGGATTGTATTTGTCCATCCACGTTCTGGAACCAGGGTTTTTCTACTTTCATAGAACGGCTGTAACTTTTGGTCCAATTGCTCAATTAAAAGTTTTCGTTTATTTCTCATACATTGTAAATATTCACGTTTACAAAATAAAAACAATGTAAACGTATTCATTTACAAATATATTAAAAAGTCAATATATATGTTTACAAAAAAATAAAAAAGTAAACTTATATGTTTACTTTGTGTTGTTGTTTAAATTGAAGCCAACTTGTTTTTATAGATGTAAAATACAGCACTAAACCACCCAATGGCAAGAAAAATGACGGTTTTGTACGAATTTTGTACGCTATGCTAAACATTCGAACAGCTTTTGGGTTAAAACTCCGAAGATAAGGTCGTCCGAAACCTTAGAAAGCCTCCATCGCCTCAATGATAAAGGGATCTACTTCCGTGGCCAAGCGCTTTTGAAAAGCAGCCTCATCCAATTGGTCCGACCAGCTCTCGTCGTATTTGATCAGAAAATCATTGAGCGGTTTCAGTACCTCGACCCCAAGAGTATCTATAATCCGTTGGGCCGCTCGCGTAAATTTCATTTGATAGAACCCATAGTCTCCCGGAGATAGTTCATAATAGTGTGTATTGAAATCCGACAGGCTGTTATACTGCTGTTGTGGTGGAGGATTGTTTAGACTAAAGTCGACCAAGCTAGTTATGTATATCAACTCTTTCGGTCTTTGGTACTTATAAAAAGCATAGAGGCCCATATTGGCATGCACTTCCTCTAACCATCGACTCATCGAAAAGCCTCCCGAATTGTTGGGATCCTGAAAGCTATGGGTCAGCTCGTGAATCGAAAGCTTGTCGAAAAAAAGCTGCATATCGAACTCCCCTTCAGCGTTGGTATATACGGCTTTGAGTTCCGTTGTCATTTCCGGAGGAAAACCGCCCAGCATCTGCTCATAACCATCGGCCATACTATTCTTCCCAGCCCCGACAATCAGATTACCTTTATAGTATTCCGGCATGCCCGGAACCGGCAAATAGGCGTGGGTAGCCCAATCTTTTTCGGAAAGCACGAGGAGACAAAAATCGCTCTTCTCTCCCATGATAGCAGTCAGAAACTGGTAGGCCTCGTTTACCAATGCAGCCTCTTCTTGGGCATGGGCCGCTTCACCGGTACTATGGAGTACCTTAAAGGTACTTTCGAACTCCAGTTGTTGAAGTCCCTCGTGCTTGGCCGTATCCACGGAAGTTTCCTGGGCAATTCCCTTCGATGCCAGCACTGTTAGGGCCAATGCTATTACCAATTCTCTTATCATAGTTCAGTTCTTTGACATAAAAACAGAACACCCCGATGTCGACATCGGGGTGTATCAGTCTTAAAGATATAAAAATATATACTTCTTATATTACATTGAGGTTTAAAGTGCCTCTAAGGCCTTTTTAACCATCACTTTTGCCAAATGGGCGCGGTAGGCCTCATCAGCAAAATGGTCGCTCATCAGATCTTCTATACCATCCACAGCATGCTCGGCGGCATCGGAGCTCCCAGAATAAGCATCCTCTACTGCGGTAGCGCGATAGGGAGTGCCTGCTACTCCTGTAATACCCACTTTCACACCATCGCCGTCCTGTACCGCAGCCACGCCCACCACCGCAAAGCGGGAAGCGGACTGAAAAAACTTCTGGTACGTGCCATTGGCCACTTTCGGAAAGCGGATGGCCGTAATGATCTCCTCTTCGGCCAAGGCCGTCCAAAAGAGTCCCAAGAAAAATTCTGTTGCGGGAATACTGCGTTTCCCTTCTTTCCCTTCGACCTCAATCGTCGCATCGCAGGCCAAAACGACCGCCGGATAGTCCGATGAGGGATCGGCATGAGCCAAACTTCCGCCTATGGTGCCCCGATTCCGTATTTGTACATCCCCGATCTTACTGACCGCTTGGTATACGATATTCAGGTGGTTTTGTACGACTTCGGAGCGCATCACTTGGCTATGGGTACAATTGGCGCCGATAACGATCTCATCGCCTTCTTCGGTAATGGTATCCAAACCGGGAATGCGTTTGATATCGATCAATACCTCAGGGCGACTCATCCGCAGTTTCATAGCGGGCACCAAACTATGTCCCCCAGAAACCACTTTCGCCTCCGAACCATGTTCGCCAAGTAGGCTTATCGCCTCACTTACCGATGATGCTCTCTTATAATCAAATTTTGCTGGTATCATTGTGTTCTATTTTTTTATTGTGGTTCCCGCTTAGGCAGGAATCGTTGTTTTAATAGGTTACTTACGGTACGGTACGCTATTCGCTGTTCGCCCATTGCTTTTCGTCGTTTTTAAGGCGTATGGCGAATAACGCTTCGCGTCTCAGTTTTGCATCGCCCTCCAAACCCGTTGTGGGGTGACCGGCATTTGAATATCGGTGACACCGAGATGCGATAGGGCATCGACTACAGCGTTTACGACCGCTGGGGTGGAACCAATGGCGCCGGCCTCCCCTGCTCCTTTGACACCCAAGGGATTATGGGGACAAGGGGTAGTCGTGCGGTCGGTTTCGATCATCGGCACGTCATCAGCGCGTGGCATCGCATAATCCATATACGAACCGGTGGTCATTTGACCTTCGCCGTCATAGACCACTTCCTCAAGCAATGCCTGTCCGACACCTTGTACAACCCCTCCATGGATCTGTCCGTCTACGATCATCGGGTTCATTACGTTGCCGACATCATCACAGGCCACAAAACGCTTCAAATTCACTTTTCCCGTATCCGAGTCAACCTCCACTACAGCAATATGCGCCCCAAAGGGATAGGTGAAATTCGTCGGGTCATAAAAACTGGAGAAATCAAGTCCGGGTTCCAGTCCTTCCGGATAGTCATGTGGCACATAAGCCGTCAGGGAGACATCCCCGAACGAAATGGATTTATCGGTTCCTTTTACGGTCCATTTGCCTTCGGCATAGTCCAAATCTTCCTCGGCAGCTTCCAATTTATGTGCTGCTATTTTCGCTCCTTTTTCCAAAATCTTATCGATACTCTTGATGATCGCACTTCCTCCAACGGAAAGACTTCGTGAGCCATAGGTACCCATTCCAAAGGCGACCTGGTCGGTATCTCCATGAACGATGTCCACATCATCCATGGCAATGCCCAATTTATCGGCTACAAACTGGGCGAATACGGTCTCATGTCCTTGTCCGTGGGAATGTGCTCCGGTAAATACCGAAACCTTTCCGGTCGGCTGTACGCGCACATGGCCTACTTCATAGAGTCCGGCTCGGGCTCCTAAAGCCCCAACTACCGCCGAAGGGGCGATACCGCAGCCCTCGATATAGGTAGAAATCCCTACCCCCAAGAGCTTTCCATTCTTTCGGGCTTCGGCCTGTTCTTTTCTAAAGTCTTCATATCCCAACATTTCTAGTCCGCGTTTCAGTACCGCTTCATAATTACCGCTATCGTACTGAAGGGCGACCTGCGTTTGGTAACCCGGTTCGTTTACCCCATCGAAAGGAGGAATGAAATTCTTGAAACGGAGTTCCGCCGGGTCCATGTCCATCTCCTTGGCCGCTTTTGAAATGATACGCTCCAAGAGATACGTCGCTTCTGGTCTTCCGGCCCCGCGGTAGGCATCTACTGCCACCGTATGGGTAAACGGCGCGACCACATTCAAATGAATCAGCGGTGTGGTATAGACCCCTTGAAATAGGGTTCCATGCAAATAAGTCGGTACGGCAGGTGCGAAAGTGGATAGGTAAGCCCCCATCGCACAGTACTCGTCGGTAAGATGCGCCACGATTTTTCCATCTTGATCAAAGCCCATTTTGGAGTGAACGATATGATCACGTCCGTGGGCATCGGTCAAAAAGGCCTCTGTTCTATCGGAGGTCCATTTGACAGGCCGTCCAATTTCCTTCGAAACCCAGGTCAGTAAGGCTTCTTCCGTATAATGGTAGATCTTACTTCCAAAACCGCCCCCTACATCATAGGATACTACACGTACTTTATGCTCGGGAATACCGAGGGCAAAAGCGCATAGTAACAAGCGGATCAAATGTGGGTTCTGCGTACTGGTATAGAGGGTCCATTTATCCCCGTTCACATCATAGTCCGCAATATAACTTCGTGGTTCGATGGCATTCGGGGCCACACGATGGTTCTTATAGGTCATTTCGGTGACGTGGTGGGCCTGCTCCAGGGCGGCCTCCACTTCCGCCCTATCGTTTCCGATACACCAATCGAAAGAGGCGTTGTCTCCCCAATCGTCATGTACTTTGGGCGCACCAGGCTCCATAGCCTTTTTAGGGCAGGTTACCGCGGGCAAGCCTTCGTATTTGACTTCGACCAATTCCGCAGCATCGCGCGCCAGTTCTTGCGTCTCGGCGATGACAATGGCGACCGCCTCACCCACATGTTTGATTTTATCTTTGGCCAATAATGGGTGTTGGGGTTCGCGCATGGTCTCCCCGTTTTTGAAATCCACCTGCCATCCACAGGGCACCCCGTACGCGCCGCAGCCATCTTCGGCCGTGTAGATCGCGACCACCCCTTCGGCAGCCTTGGCCTGTGTCGTATCAATACTCAAAATCTTCGCATGGGCATATGGGCTACGAACAAAGGCAGAGTGCGTCATGCCCGGTAGTTTGATATCATCGGTATACTTTCCAGCTCCTTTCAAAAACCGATCGTCTTCTCTTCTTTTTACGGATTGTCCTATATATGTTTCCATAGTTATGCGTTCATTTTTTCAGCAGCATGCTGTATCGATTTGACAATATTGTGATAGCCGGTACAACGGCAGAAGTTGCCTTCAAGTCCGTGGCGAATCTCTTCTTCGGAGGCATTGGGATTATTCTTCAGGATGTCGGCCGCCGTCATGACCATACCGGGCGTGCAGAAACCGCATTGCAATCCGTGGTTTTCCTTAAATGCGGCTTGAATCGGGTGCATTTCGTTTCCATTGGCCATGCCCTCAATAGTGGTTACCTCAGATCCATCGACCTGCACGGCCAACAAGGTGCAGGCCTTTGCCGCAGCACCATCAACGTGAACGGTACAGGATCCACAGCCACTGGTATCACAGCCAATATGCGTGCCGGTCAAGTTCAAGGTTTCTCGAAGATATTGGGCCAAGCTGATACGTGGCTCAACATCATGGGAATACGTCTTCCCATTAATTGTCATTGAAATTTGCATATATCTTACGATTTTAAAGTGTTATCAGGATTTGATCTCGGAAAAAGGAATCTGTTTCTTGTGCAACACTAGCCCATCGGACGGACTTCCTTCGGCAGTCGTGTTCCCCTATCGCTTCCCTGAGACTTCGTGATCGTTTTCGACTCCACTCAAACCGACCGTGTTCTTACAATCACCAATTTGACAATTAAGATAAAAAGAAGCGTTGGTTTTTCATAACTATTTTGGGAAGTATTTTACGTATTCCATACTTATTAGCACATCTGTTCAAGAGTCTATCA
This sequence comes from Maribacter corallii, assembly GCF_047345415.1. Lineage (NCBI taxonomy): Bacteria > Pseudomonadati > Bacteroidota > Flavobacteriia > Flavobacteriales > Flavobacteriaceae > Maribacter > Maribacter corallii. The sequence goes on along the minus strand of NZ_JBLFEP010000003.1, from coordinate 74,862 downwards.
AAATACGGTCGACAAAATTAGCGATTTGGTAATTTACGTTTGCTGCGAAGTTGCTGCAAAACCGATTTTAGACTTTCCATATTATGGGCGGACGCCAAGATATCGATATATGGAAGCGCCGTTTGCATCCCAATGGACTCTGGAGCAAATTCAGGATTCCCCGCGAGCGGATTTAACCAAATCACCCTTTTCGATTTTTTGTGAATGGTTTTCATAGCGTCTTTCATGATTTCAGGTTCACCCGTATCCCATCCGTCGGATAAAATCAAGACAACCGTTTTCTTATCCAACATGCCATGGCCATGGTTTTGGGTGAAATCCTGAAGACAAGAACCAATGGTCGTTCCTCCGGACCAATGGGGTACGCGATCCGAAATCATGCGGAAGGCCGTATCGAATTCGTTGTTGTCCAATAGCGTACTTACCCGATGTAGGGCAGTGCTGAATACCAAGGTCTCTATTTTATCATAGGCGTTCTGAAACGCATACATCAGATGAATGAAAAAGCGACTGTACAGATCCATCGAACGGCTTACATCGCAGAGCAGTACCAGTTTTAGTTTACGGTTCTTTTTTTCGGAAAAGACCAGTTGTTGTATTTCCCCTCCTTTGCGCATATTCGTCCGTATGGTGCGTTTGAGATCCACATGTTGCTGTCGTTTGGACTTCTTCCGCAAACGACTTTTTTGATGTGCCATTTTTCGCGCTAGCTTTTGCAGTACCCGCATCATCAAGCGCATCTCGTCTTCGCTTAAATCGAGGAAATCCTTTTTGGTCAGCACGTCTATCGGACTAGAAGCGGCGATTTCCTTCTCCTCCTCCGACGGACTCAGGTTCAACCAGTCCTTCAAGGCTTCAAACTGGGCCGCTTTGGACTTTTTTTCCGGCTGCCTCTTTTCTTCAGGGACTTCTTTGACCTTGGAATCGGAAGCGTTCTCCAACTGTTTTTTAAAATCGAGATAGTAGGCATCAAAATGCGACCGTTGGAATTCACTCTTGGAAAGAACAGCCTTCAATGCCTCTTGGAAGTAGTATTCAGAATGTATGGGAAGCACTGCAATCGACCTAAGGGCATCGGCCTCCTCGGTAGCAGTGATGTTAAATCCCTTTCTTCTCAGAAAACGACATAGCAGCACAATATTGGCCGAAAGTTCTGTTTGGTGTGTTGGGGTTGACTGCATATCACTACTTTGACTTAAACGCAAGGGACGCAAAGTTTACGCAACGAACGCTAAGTATCGGTTTCTAATGTCTATTTGATCCTTTTAAACTCTGCGATACTCACTGTACAGTGAGTCTACTTACATATTATTGGCTACTCTTCGAATTCCGTTCTTAATTAAAGTCACATTGAAATTGATCAACATGCCCAATTTACAATTTGATAATTTTAAATAGGGTAATAGCTGAACTAGATGAACATCGTTTAAGGCCTCTACTGCTTTTACCGCAATGATAACTTTATTTTCTAAATAAGGTCTATCCGATAACCGACTTCTAATTTTACCTCTTCATATACTAAGGGTAGAGACTTTTGTTTTATCACGACCAACCCGGATTTCCTCAATTCGCAGTAAAGACATTCCTCATAGGCGCTTTCCAAAAGTCGGGGTCCCAAAGCTCTATGTACTTTCAGAGCACAGTCGAATATCACCTTTGAAATTTCATTTTCAGTCATATGCTGGGTTTAATCGCTAGGAGCACCAAGGTTTCTAAAGGTCACGAAGCATACATAGATGAAGTAATCGCTAGCCTTCCTTGGGCCTTCTTCGCGCGCCTTGCGTTTACGTCAACCGTGAGCTAACCCCAGTTCTTTCAAAGAGCTCCGAAAGGGAATCTCGGGTATGGCGCATATCTTGCCAATCTTTAAGAACCACACCAAGCGTATCTTCAACAATCTGTTTATCTAGGTGCGTTAAATGCATACTAGCCAATGCTTTGGCCCAATCGATAGTTTCCGAGATCCCGGGGGTCTTTTCGAGCTTCATCTCCCGCAATTCTTTCATAAAAGCACAGATCTGTATGCCGAGTTGTTGATCGATTTCCGGGACTTTGGATTGCACAATAGCCAGTTCTTTTTCGAAGGTCGGATAGTCGATCCAGAGGTATAAACATCTTCTTCGCAAGGCTTCCGATAGCTCTCTAGTACGATTGCCCGTTAAAATAATTTGGGGTTTATGAGTGGCTCTGATCGTGCCTATCTCAGGAATGGTCACCTGCCAATCGGAAAGTACTTCCAACAGAAAGCTTTCGAATTCCTCATCCGCACGATCTACCTCATCGATCAATAAAACGGCCTTTTCTTTATGTGTAATCGCATTTAACACCGGTCGTTTTAAAAGGAACTTATCCGAAAAAATGGTCTCTTCCAGATCTTGAATCCCTTTGCCTTGGTGTTCTTGCATTTTCAAATACAATAACTGGTATTGGTAGTTCCACTCATAGAGCGTATGCGTGCTATCCAAACCTTCATAGCATTGCAGCCGAATGAGTTCTGTTCCCATGGCTTGTACCATTACCTTGGCGATCTCGGTTTTGCCCACCCCTGCAGGACCTTCTACCAATAATGGTTTTTCAAGTTTCATGGCCAAAAAGACGGACATGGCAATGGCGCCATCATCAATATAACCTTGCTCGTGGAGCATTTTCTTGATTTGGGGAAGTTCTTGCGATGTTGGATTCATCAATAGGTGATTTTGAGAATAAGATACCAAATCTAAACTGAAGTTCAAATATGAAAAGGTGCGGCATCTATAGCCCTACGAAATGAGGAAGCAGAACGATCGGATCAAAAAAATCAGAACACTACGTTTTAGCGGAGGGATGGGAGACCGGTACTATTTCAAATACCAGTCCATCGCATTTTTATAAAATATATTTTCTTGTTCCGCCGCGGTGAAGTTTTCTTTGATCAGTTGAATGTCCCTTACAGAAAAAGGTATTTTCGCCCTGGTAGATGGTAAATCCGTTCCGAACATTAAGGCAGTAGGGTCGATGCTATGGATTTTCCGCATAACGGGAATCGGGTCAAAATCAATTCTTCCGAAACCAGTGACTTTTATTTTCACTCCCTTTTCCGCCCAGTGATACAAACTAGGAATGCCCTTTTTTGAGAGGCCTAGGTGGTCAATGGAAAACTTAGGGATTTGACCGAGTACAGGAGCTAGTTCGGGTAAGTCCTTACTGTCTACATACAACTCCGTATGCCAATTGTATTCCTCGTACAATCGATTGGAGAGATTGACCATATGCTCAATACGCTCCGAGCCGCCCCGTTTCAGATTGAATCGCACGGCGACGATATTGGATTTATTAAGGTTATCGAGTTCTTCTTTGGTCATTTCAACAGGAATATTGGCTACTCCAAAATAATTTTGCCCCAGCTCCTGTAACGAATCGATTAAGTACTCTTGATCGAATTTCTGAAAGGAACCGGAAACGATCGCCCCTCCAACAATATCCAAGTTTTGAGTCGTTTCCCTATAATTTTCTAGTGTAAAATGTGAAGGCAAATACCCATTGTTTTCAAACAAAGGATACTTCGGGTCAATGATATGAAAATGAGCATCGAATAGTGGCATACCTCATCAATTAAGAAATGATTTTTTCCAATGAATATAAGTCTTTCCAAATCATATTAAGTATATTCCAAGCCGGAATCTACTATTTAAAATTTGATATGAGCTGGATTACAACTATAGATTTCGAAAAGGCCCAAGGAAAATTAAAGCGCCTCTACAAAAGAGTCAAAGGCCCCAATAACAATGTGGACAATGTGTTGAAAATACACAGTCTACGGCCGCATACCCTGGAAGGACATATGGCGCTCTATAAGGCTGTGCTACATCATTCCGGAAATTCATTGCCCAAATGGTACTTGGAAGCTTTAGGCGTTTATGTCAGTCATCTGAACCACTGTGATTATTGTTTCGACCATCATCTTGCAGGACTCCAGCGGTTATGGAACGATGATGAGAAATCAAAGCGCTATGCAAATGCCGTTACAAATGATGTGCTCGATACGTTCTTCGATGCGAAACTTTCACTTGGAGCTAGCTATGCCAAAAAATTGACCTTAAGAGTTCAAGAAGTGGTCAAATCGGATTTCACAACACTCAAAGATGTGGGATTCTCCGAGGGTGAAGTATTGGAAATCAATCAAGTAGTGAGCTACTTCAATTATGTCAACCGAAGCGTCATCGGTTTGGGTGCGACCACGGCGGGGGATATTCTAGGCCTCTCCCCCAACCAAAACGACGAGCCAGACAACTGGGGGCATTCCTGAACGTTATGCGCTTTCGCTATGCGCTGTTCGCGATACGCCGTACGCCATACGGCATACGCTTTACGCTTTACGCACGACATCGCGCTTCATGCTACTGACAACATACTTCTGAATTCTCAATTCTGAATTCCTAACTGCTGGCTTTTCGCTATAAGCTTTACGCCATACGCTTTACACAAGTCATCGAGCTTTGTGCTTCAAGCTACTGACAACATACTTCTGAACACTCGATTCTGAATTCCGAACTGCTGGCTTTTGGCCCTTGGTTGCTGGCTTTTCGCTATTCGCCTTACGCTATACGCTTTACGCACGTCATCGAGCTTTGTGCTTCAAGCTACTGACAACATACTTCTGAATTCTGAACTCATAACTCCAACTCCTAATTCCTAACTCCTAACTCCTAACTCCTAACTCCTAACTCCTAACTCCTAACTCCTAACTCCTAACTCCTAACTCCTAACTCCTATAAACTATAAATTATCCAATTGATTGCTGCTCTTATCGTCACTGATGGTCCAGAAGAAGCCGACGACAAAGAAGGCATCTGCAGTGGGTCGTATCGCACGTCGATCGAAAATACCATCCATATTAGGCGCATCGGCATATTGATAGCCATTTACGTTTTGAAATCCTGTAATATTGCTTACCGAGAAGAACAGTATTTTCTGTTGTGAAATCAAATAGGCCCAATTCACGTTCAGGCTGTTGAACGGTCTGGTCTTTTCCGCTAAAAATTCCGGTGTATTCGGATTGTCATAGGGGCGACCTGATCCGTAGTTATAGGATACACCGATCTGCGAACGCCAATCTTCGACCCAATACTTCGTCACCAATGAAAGGCTGTGTGTCGGTGCAAAGTTTGGAGTGGCCCGTTCGGAGAAGTCTCGATAATCACGCTCTGTATTCAAATAGGAGTACGACGCCCAATAATCCAAGTTCTTGATACTCTTATTATCACGCCAGAAAAAATCGATACCTGTGGCATAACCACCACCTAGATTACTGAATTGCGAATCGAATTGAGGCATTTCGGTATCGAATTTGACGAGTCCGTCATAGTCTTTGTAGTAGGCTTCGGCACGAAAGGTTTTGCCGTCGGATAAATACTGATAGTTCAGAATGTAATGCGACGTTTTCTCGAAATCCAAACTACGGTCGAACTGTAACGATTCCGCCAAAGGATTTTGGTAGAAATCCCCATACGCTAAAGAGAACTGTCCCTTTTCGCTGCTTTTGTATGCAAGAGAAAGACGCGGTGCGATATTTGAATCTTCCAAAAAGCTTGAATATTCACCCCGTACACCAAGCTTCATGGCAAATTTGTTACTAAAGAAAATATCGGCCTCGGCAAAACCTGCACTGAGGTTATCGTTAAAGCCTGATTCAAATGTAAAACCATCGGGTGCAGTAAATATATTATCATAGTTGGTCCTAAAGTGCTCCGCTCCGAAATTCAGTTGAAACCGACTATTAAACGTCTTCTTTAATTTCAATTTTAAATGTCCGGCTGTTTCGTTGGCTTCGATATCATTGACGTCAAACGCGATGTCATTCCGATCGGAAGAAACACTTACCCCTGCCGTCATCGTCCATTCCTTATCAAAAAAGTGCTTGTAGGAAGTATTTGCATAGAGATTACTGTTTTTTAGGCCAAAGTTGACAAACTCGTCAAAATTGATATCCTCTTGGTCAAGATTCAGGTTCGCCTGATTGAAGCCTGTGTAGAATTTGAACATTCCTTTATCGGTCTTACTTCGAAACACGGCCTCTCCTGAAATAGACTCGTAGGGTTTATTCCAACGGGCACCCTGTTCATTGGGTATAATCCATTGATAGGGCGCTAAGTTGATGTATTGGGCATTGACACTCAGTGATTTATCACCCCAAATTTCGGTCTTCCCCAGCCCTGCTCCTACCGAAAGTACGGAGATATCGGTTTTCTCTTGATCCGGTTCGTCTGTGGTGTTCAATAGCAATACACTGGAAAGTGCTTGCCCATATTCAGCGGAATAGCCTCCCGTACTAAAGGTGATTCCCTTGAATAAAAATGGAGAAAAGCGACCTCGGGTGGGAATATTATTCGCTGTAGCGTTAAAAGGTTGAAAGACACGAAGACCATCAATAAAGACCTGCGTTTCCCCTGCTTGTCCCCCTCGAACGAACAAACGCCCATCTTCACTAACCGTTGACGTGCCGGGTAGGGTTTGTAAAGCGCCGACGAAATCACCTGCCGCCCCTGCCGTTGTAACGATATCCAAGGGTTTTAAGACCGATACTTTTGAATTGTCTCCAGCTTGAAAGCTCCCGGCCGTTAAAGTGACTCCCGTCAATTGATTGATCGCTTCCGCAAGTTCGATTTTCAAATCTTTGAGATACGAAATGTCACCTGCTTGCATATAGGTATCGAATCCGACCATCGAGACGATTAAATTTTGGGTTCCGGTTTCTGTGGTTTCAAAAGTGAATCCTCCCTTTGCGTCTGAGGAGGCCCCATCGTAGGTACCGTCCAAATAAATATTAGCCCCTTCGATCGGATTTCCTTTTACATCCGTCACTAGACCAGATATGGTCGTTTGCGAAAGGCTGATCAAGGTGTAAAAAAGACAGGTAATAAGTAGAATTTGATTTTTCATGATTGTTCGTTTCTGATGTTCTTTTTGTTTGATGAAGCAAAAATGCGAACAGAGAAGACCGTAGGGAAAACCGTTTGACCGAACTGTAAATTTTAGGGGGTGAATTGAAGGAAAAAAATGAAGACACAATTCAGTAGCAAAAATCAACAATTCGGTTAGATGCATTTCAAAAGGCAGACATACCACCGCATCTTTGGGTCATAATTAATCACTAAAACAAAAACATCATGAAAAAAGTAGCATTATTATTAGGATTCGCATTCATCACATTGACCATGAACGCACAAGAAACTTCAGGAGCAACCGTTACCGTAACCATTGAAAATGTGCTTTCTGACGGAGGTACGATACTTGCGGGGCTTCATACCGCAGATACCTTTATGAAAGGAATGGGAGTCGCTAATACGGCAGCACCGGCCGCCGAGGGCAAAGTAATTTTGACCTTTGAAAACGTTACCCCCGGAACCTATGCTATTATGGTGATGCACGACAAGAACGATAACAAGCAAATGGATATGGATGCCAGTGGTATGCCCTTAGAGAGCTATGGTACTACCGGAGAAATGAACATGTACGGTCCACCAAGCTTCGACAGCTCAAAATTTGAATTCACCGGGGAAAATCAAGAATTCACCATTCGGTTCTAAAAACAAAATCATCGATCAAAAACAAAAAAGCTCGCCTAAGGCGGGCTTTTTTTATTCTAAAATTTTGAGGAAAAAAGTCTTTGGTTCACTATAGTCACCAACTACGTAATCAAAAGCATGGTCAGAAATAGATTTGAATATCATTATTAAGTCCAAATGAGGTATCTTGATACTTCTTAGGTAGAAGCAATGAATAAAACCCTTCAAACATTTTTGAACCAGTTGTGGAAATCCATTGTGTTCTGGACGTTTGCCATGGTACTCTGGGGGATGTTTCGCTATTTTGGTATTGAAGATGAACCGGGCGTTACGATAAGTGATGATTTTCAGAACGATCTTCACATGACAGGAATACTGCCCCTTTTTACCTTGGCGGGCTTTATCATGGGAATTTTATACGCCGTGGTGGAGTTCTCTTTTGAGAAATACAAATCCAAAAGGCTTTCTATAGGACTCAATATACTGGTCAAAACCCTGATTTACCTTGTCTTGATCGTCATTCTATCGACTTCGATGATCGAATTGGGCTCACAATTATTCGGTATCGAGAAAAACAACGATTTGGGTTGGTGGCGTCAGGATAAAAGTTTTTGGATTACCGTATTGTACTTCTTGCTTACCTCCCTGATTTTTTCCTTCATCAAAATCGCCAACGAAAAATTCGGACAGGGAGTGTTTTTAAAAATGCTACTGGGTACGTATAAAAATCCGAAAGAAGAAAAACGGATTTTTATGTTTCTTGACTTAAAATCGTCGACGACCATTGCGGAGGCCCTAGGGCATTTCAGATACAGTCAACTAATCCAAGATTGCTTTTATGATCTGAATGCCATAGTTCCGAAGTACGCTGCCGAGATTTATCAATATGTCGGTGATGAAGCGGTGCTCAGTTGGCCCTATCAAAAAGGATTGGCCCACAATAATTGTGTCGCGCTTTTCTTTGCCTTTCAAGCGCTATTGAAGTCAAGAAATTCATATTATACGGAAAAATATGGCACAGTTCCTGAATTTAAGGCAGGACTACATGGCGGAAGATTAATGGTGGCGGAAGTTGGTGTCGTAAAAAAAGAACTGGCCTTTCATGGGGATGTCATCAATACGTCGGCACGGATACAGGCCGAATGTAACAAACATAATGTGCCTGTGTTAATCTCCGAAGAATTAAAAGAGGATTTGCAAATAGACTCGAATTATACCACAGCGTCTATTGGGAACTTGCTTTTAAAAGGAAAAAAGAAAGCACTGAATGTCTTTACCATTGCTCCAATCCCATAGCTATTCGACCAGATGAACAAACAAGAATTTTCAGCTAAGATCAATTGGGACGAATACGGCATCGGCCATGTTAAAGCCCACGTTCCCATTTTTGAAAAAGAACTGGAGTTTGAATTGTTTTCCGATCATGCGAAAAAACCGGACATCTCAACTAAGATGTTCGCAACCGTCGAAGATGTTCTGAATTTGCCCGATGGCGCCCTTGAAAAAATAAAGGACCTCCTTTGGGAAGAAGCGCAATTCTCTTTTACCGTTGCGGATTATGGCTGTATCCCCCAAGAGGGTGAAACGGTAAAAAATGCGCATTTCCGGGAGTTTGGTTTGCATACTAAGCAAGATACCTTTGAAAAAAGTTATATAAAAGCGGTTCAGATTCAATATGAAAGTGATGTGCTTGATGCAAGATATGCCGAACTAAAAGTTGAATCCGCTACGGATAACCTCATCAGTATTATTGTGAAAAACGGAACGATCATCGACTTTGATGACGATGGCGCATATTTGGGCGCTTTCGAAAAAAATAATCAGTATGCCCATACCCAGCGAAAAAAAGTATTGAACGGATCGATTTAATGAAATTCGAAAAATGACATACCTAAAAACGGTTCCATTGCTATTATTGCTCGTCGCATGTGCCTCAAAAATACCAAGTAGTTATGTGCTGGATGAAAAGGACCTGGTCCCTGAGGGCATTGCCTACTCCAAAAAGAACAACGCTTTTTACCTAACTAGTGTCGCTAAATCGAAAATCATAGCCGTGGATAAAAACTCGGGCAAACAGACCGATTTCATATCAGCCAACGAGTTTGGCTACCAACCTGGGGTCGGTATTTTAGTCGACGATCAAAGAAACCTTGTTCACGCCATTGGTGGCTATGCGCGAATGCCAGATTCCCTATCCGCATTGTACACCTTTGATAGCAGTACCCAAAAACTACTCAAACGCTACAACGCTGCACCCGGTGATTTCCTAAATGATCTTATCCAAGACTCCGATGGAAATTTGTACGTGACCAATTCCGAAGGTGCGTCCGTATTCATTTTGAAACCGGGAACTGATTCGTTGGAACTATTCTACGAGTCTCCAGAAATTCAATTCCCGAATGGTATTGCGATATCCGATGATCAAACCAAGCTTTATATTGCCTCTTTTGAAAAAGGAGTGCGCATCTTGGATATTTCGACCCGCCGTCTTGTTAACGAAGCGGATAGCCTGGGAATCTCACAAGGTATTGATGGACTAGAGTTTTACAAGGGCCATCTGTATGCCATTCAAAACGGTAGTCGCGCCAACGGCTTTAATTTTCGAAAGCTGGTATTGAACAGCACCCAAGACGGGATTATTGACATGGAGATTATCGATAGCGGTAATCCGGATTTATATGTACCACTCACCTTTGCTGTAGCAGGAAACGAAGCCATTGTCATCGGAAATTCCAATTTGGGCCATTTGAATCAGGAAACGATGCAGTTTGAGATTTCAGATACCATCCCAAAAACAAAATTGCTCACATACACCATTGATTAACAGAATTTTATTTGTTTTTATCACTTCAAAATTGCGTCGTATTGTTTCCGAGATAATCGGCTTTCGAGAAAAACACGCTACCTTCTGATTATTGGTTTAGCAATCATACTTCGTTTCTTCGACCTGGGAAAAACAAGGAATTAATTGATCGTAGGCGTATGTGCCTCCCACTGAAATCATTGTAAAAGATGGTTCAACCGCTATTGTTCTCAAAACATAGTACCCTTGGGGAAAGTGGCCCCGTTCTGAATTGAGTTAAAAATGACAGCAACCCAAGGACCGCTGGTATTTTGAAATCACTCTTGTCACTTTTCAACGTTTTATTGACCTAACTTAGCTGGAACCTAAGGATTCAAAATTAATTCGAATGACATACGCGTACACTATTATTTATGTGGAAAATGTAGTTGATACCATAACCTTTTACGAAAGCGCTTTTGGTTTCAGCCAAAAATTTGTTACCCCCGAAAAAGACTATGGCGAGTTGCTTTCTGGAGAAACGACCATAGCTTTTGCAACTTTTGCCTTGGGGAACTCCAATTTTAAGCAAGGCTTCGAGCAAACCTCACGGACCAAGAAGCCCTTTGGAATAGAATTGGCCTTTACCACGGAAAATATCGAGGCGGATTTTGAAAAGGCGATCAATGCCGGAGCGACCATATATGAACCTTTAGTCGAAAAACCTTGGGGGCAAAAAGTCGGTTATTTGCGCGATAATAACGGTTTGCTTATTGAGATTTGCACGCCGATCAAGTCGTGATTCAATTAGATATCCCTTTTAAGTGGTAATCTGCACCAAGCTGAATGGATTTGACTATACTACTTTCTCTGGTTTTGAGTATCTTAGGGAGAAATAGCTTTTTGACATGGCAACCTATTCACTCAACATCAACAATGAACAGCATACGTTTGAAGCTTCCGAAGGCACTTCCCTGCTTTGGATACTGCGCGAACATCTTGGACTTACCGGCACCAAATATGGTTGTGGTATAGCGCAGTGCGGCGCCTGTACCATACATGTAGACGGTACACCTGTGAAGGCATGCATGCTACAAGTTCAAAACTTTGGGAATGGACAAAAGATCACGACTATAGAAGGGTTGTCCGAAAATGCAGATCATCCGGTTCAAAAAGCATGGATCGAGGTCCAAGCACCCCAATGCGGGTATTGCCAATCAGGGCAAATCATGCAGGCCGCGGCGCTTCTGAACGGAGACTCGCAACCTTCAAGGGAAAAAATAAAGAGTTATATGAACGGGGTACTCTGCCGTTGCGGTACCTATTTGCGAATTATCGATGCCATCGAATTAGCTTCCTCGAAAAAGCCGCTAACCTAGATCTTAAAACGAAACTATCATGCCTAAAACAGCCAAAGTTGTCAACCGTCGCGAGTTTTTGAAATCATCTAGCGGAGTGGCCCTTTTCATAGGAGTATCCGGAATTTTACCGCAATTGATTTCTTGCAAAGACGTCAAGGCTATGCGCAACCAATTGAAACAGCATCAGCTTACCGCTTGGGTACACTTGAACGAAGATGGCGAGATTACCATTTACAATCCGGCAGCGGAAATGGGCCAGGGTTCCATGACTTCGTTACCTCTACTTTTTGCGGAGGAAATGGATGCGGATTGGTCAAAAGTCAAGGTCGAATTTTCACCACAGGTAGCCGAAATATACGGTGGTAAAGGTTGGGCTCCGGACAGTAAACTCATGTTCACCGTGGGAAGTAGGACCACGAACAGCTACTACCATACCATGAGAAAAGCCGGTGCACAGGCGCGTTATGTCATGTTGAATTCCGCTGCGAAACATTGGGGAGTTCCTATTTCCGAACTGACCACAAAGGCGAGCACCGTCTTTCATAAAAAAATAAAAAAAGAAATCCGTTATGGAGCGCTCGTTCCTTTTTTAGTTCTAACGGAAGAGCTTCCGGATTTCACCTTTGAGCAACTCAAACACCCTAAAGACTTTCGTCTTGTAGGTACTGATATCCAAAGAACTGAAATCCCTTCCAAAGTAAATGGCAAGGCGCAATTTGCCATAGATATCCGTTTGCCGGATATGGTGTATGGGGTACTAGAAAGAGGAAAACGGCATGGAGCCAAGCCCACCCTATTGAACGAGGCGGAAATTTTGGCCCAAGACGGAGTACTAAAAACGATTCCCTATGCGTACGCCATAGGCATTGTCGCCAATACCTTGGAACATGCATTAGCAGCGAAAAGTCTTTTAAAAATAGACTGGAGCGCGTCAGATGCTTCCGGATTCAATTCACAGGAGGTATATGAGGCCTACGATAAAATCGCTGCCCAACAGGAAACGGGTAAAGTGGTTGTCGAAAAAGGTGACATTGGTAATGCGATGCGAAAGGCATCAAAAACCTTTACTTCCGACTTTAAAAATGATTATATATACCACGCCCAATTGGAACCCCTGAATGCTGTTATTCAAGTCGCGGAAGATTTGGAAAGTGCAGCTGTTTGGGTAGGAAGCCAACAAGGGTTTGATACCAAACTAGGTGTCCCGGATATCTTAGGGATTTCCCCTGAAAAAGTAACGGTCCATCTACACTATCTTGGGGGTGGCTTTGGAAGAAGAAGCATGAACGATTTTGTGGAAGAGTGTGCCGTGCTGGCCAAGGAAATGGCACCACGACCTGTAAAACTGATCTGGACGCGGGAAGACGATGTTACCCATGGCGCGTTTCGGCCCATTTCGCTACAGCGGTTAAACGTATACCTAGATGCCAAAGGACAGCTTGATGGATTCTCTCATATGGTGGTCGGTGATGGCGGGAATTTGGTAGCCAGCGGCGTGCACAATGACTATTATGCGATTCCCAATCAATTCGCCGAATGGCGCGAAACCTCTCATGGTGTTCGACTGAAACATTGGCGTTCCGTAGGTCATGGTCCAAATAAATTCGCTATCGAATGCATGCTCGACGAGGTCGCCATGGATCAGGGCATGGATCCTGTTGCCCTACGAAGAACTTTAATGGCGAACTCCCCAAGGGCATTGGCTACCCTGGAAAAAGTAGTTGAACTATCCGATTGGAACGGTTCCATAGCCCAAGATCGCGCCAAGGGAATGGCTTTCGTAGAACACGGCTCTTTAGGCACTGGAGTATGTGAAATATCCGTGGACACAGCTACAGGGAAAATCAAGGTCCATCATTTTTGGATTGCCTTGGATGCCGGTGTCATCGTGCAACCCGATAACGTGAAGGCCCAAATGGAGGGTGGCATCATTATGGGCATGAGCAGTGTGCTCAACGAAAGAATTACTATTAAAAATGGGGAAGTTCAGCAGTCGAATTTCCATAACTATCCTTTGTTGCGCATGGAGGATGTTCCGGACAGTATTGAAACTGCGCTTATAACTTCAAGCGAAATTCCTGAGGGTGTCGGTGAAACCGCAACGCCCATGGTAGCCGGTGCGATTGCCAACGCCTTTTTGAAATTGACCGGTAAAAAATTACGCCACCTGCCTTTCACCCCGGAGCGCGTTTTAGAAGTTTTAAATGGTTGAGAAAAGTAGTAACGTTTGGGCCTAACAACTATTCAACTACTTAAAAGGGGCTTTAAGGTATCCCCGATCAGTGCTATCGATTTCATCAATTTATCATGTGCAATACCCACATCCATTTGAAAAGTTACTCTTGAAATACCGCCCAAGGCCTCACTGTGGTGCATGATTTTTTCGGCTACTTCTACGGGTTCACCTACCAAAAGTGCTCCCTGAGGCCTGGCATTTTGCGCATCGAATCCTTCTCGTGTCACGGGTGCAAACCCGCGTTCACGACCAATTTTGTTAAAGACTTTTCTGTACCCCGGATAATAGTCCGCAATGGCATTTTCGGTACTCTCGGCAACATACCCCAAAGAGTGTAGTCCTACTTTCAATTCTTCCGGCGCAAAACCAGCTTTCTCACCTGCTTGCCGGTAACTTTGCACCAAGGGTGCGAAACGGTGTGTTTGCCCACCAATTACAGCCACCATTAAAGGTAACCCCAATTCTCCGGCGCGCACAAACGAAGCAGGGGTGCCACCAACTCCTAACCATATCGGAAGCTTTTGCTGAAGAGGCCTTGGGTAAACTGGCTGATCATACAAGGATGGACGAAACCTTCCGGACCAAGTAACACGCTCCTGTTGGCGTAGTCGTAATAGTAAATCCAGTTTTTCCTTAAAAAGAGCATCGTAATCCGAAAGCTGATATCCGAATAAAGGAAAAGCATCGGTAAATGAACCACGGCCGGCGACTATTTCCGCTCGGCCCTTTGATATCAAATCCAAGGTGGCGAAGTTTTGAAATACACGAACCGGGTCCGCCGCACTAAGCACGGTGACGGCACTGGTTAGTCTAATATTTTTCGTTCTTGCGGCAGCTGCGGCCAAAATCATCGTAGGTGCCGAATCCAAAAAATCCTCGCGGTGATGCTCACCAATACCAAAGGAATCCAGACCTACTTTATCGGCTATGACGATGCGATCTAACAGCTCATTCAATGCTTGTGATTCGCTTAGGCCCGAATCTGGGGCAGCAGCGAAACTATCTATACCTATTTCCATACCTATATTAAGGTTTTTCGTTGTCCTTATTCCTAAAATGTGCGTAGAGACTGATCAATATCGCCGATCCAGAGACCAATGTCATGACAGTACCGGGAACAAAATTTACATAGCCTCCTAAATCCATAAAAAGAAAGTATCCCAAATCAGCTAAACCGCCAGTGAGGGCAGCTAGAAAAATCGCATTTTTGTTTCCTTTCAAAATATAGAATCCTGCAATTAGGGTCACTATACCGATCCAAAACAAGTTGAAACCGTGCTGGCCAATTATTGCACCAGCCGCGGCGGGATAATCCATTTGTATTAGGGTTGGGTCTACCGAATCGGCTATTCCCGCAATGGAAGCCGAAATATCATCTGACCCTATGAATTTCATGGTCATTAACCCGGCCAGAATGTGGACAAGGCCCCAAACGATCCAAAGCAGCCCTGATATATTAAAGAGTAGTTTTACCTGTTTCATAACTATTTACTTTAGTATTGAATTTCTATAGATCGCTGAAATCGTTCGATTTTGTCTACCAGTTCCCTTTTTAGCTGCGTATTGACCAACTGTCCATCCTGAAAATTGGTGTGAAATGACGGCAATGAAAACTGCGCAATGACATTACCACCCAAGTGGGGCATTAGCTTACCAATAATTTCCAAAACACTTGTCCCTCCCCGACCTCCTGGAGAGACAGCCATAAGTAATAGCGGTTTATTCGCCCAGAACTTCATATCGATTCTGGAGGCCCAATCCCATAGATTTTTGAAAGCGGCCGTGGGCATTCCGTTGTATTCCGCCAATGATAATACAATGGCATCAACCGATTGAACGGTGTTATAAAAGTGTTGTACATTTTCGGGTATGCCCATGGATGCTTCTAGATCTGGGCTATAAAGCGGTAGCACCAAGTCGTTCCAATCTATACTGACTAGAGTGCTATCTTCAATTTGTGAGGCCACATAAGTAGCAAAAAGTGCGTTGATAGAGGTTGAACTATTGCTCGCCCCAAAAGCTAGGACTTTCTTCATGACAATTTGTATTTACATTGTTACTACAAAGTTGCCATTGTTCATACCACTATACATTAACCTAGATTAAGAAATGTAGCAAGTCTTACTTCTTTCGCAGTCGATTTCTTTTCACCTTACTTAAGGCCTCTGGGGTCATACCCAAATACGAGGCGATCATTTTCTGGGGAACACGTTGCAGAATATCGGGATAGGTCTGCTCAAAGTGTTCATAGCGTTCAATAGCAGAGGCGCTCATCAACAAAATCACTCTTTTTTGTAATACGCTTATGCGTCGCATCAAAGGGGCTACGTTAGGGGTTTCTTTAGCTAGGTCTTTCTCGACCACATGTACAATGGTATCCTCTAGAGCATCGATAAACAAATCAACAGGCACTTCGACAGGGCTATTATCGGCCACCACCCAGCCTTCAGGACCAAACATAAAAATATGCTCCTTTCCTTTCGCATCAATAGTATAGCTTCTTAAAAGTCCCCTTACCACGTGATACACTTTTGAATTCAAATCCCCAGGACGCTGGATAATCTCTCCTTTTTTTAGATTAAGTCTTCGCATTGTTTTATTTTGACTTCTAGGTATTACTCCATAAAGACAACAAGATAAGCATTGGTCGTCTGCTCATCAATTCTTACTCGCAAGAATCATGTTTAGTAATTTTAAATGATCGAAACCGGTTTCCAAATACCGGTTTTATTAAGCGTGACCAGCAACTAAAAATGAAAATACCACCCTTGTTGCTTTGTCCTGTTTGTTTTGTAGGAGATTTGGACAAGAGAATCGTGGTTTTGGAAAAGAATAAACTATACGTATGACGGAACTTTGTACCCTAGTATTAAAACAAGAAAAAGATGCGACAAAAAAAAGCAATTATTACAGGTGCAAGTCGGGGCTTGGGTAAAGACATGGCCCTTGAGCTAGCTAAAGATGCGGTGGATATTATCTTCTCGTACCATAGCAATGAAACGAAAGCAAAAGAACTCATTTCGGAAATTGAAGCCATTGGGCAAAAAGCAGTTGCTTTTCAATTCGATGCGAACTCCCCAGAAAGTGGAAAAGCGTTTATGAATCAAGCCATCGATTATTTAAAAAGAGAAAATGGAAGCTCGGGTTTTGATTTTTTAATCAACAATGCCGGTACCGGAGCGTACAATTTAGTAGCGGATACCACCGAAGTGCAATTCGATGAAATGATGAACATACACTTGAAAAGTGTCTACTTCTTAACGCAAGCAGCCCTACCCCATTTAAAGGAATCGGGTAGAATCATCAACATATCAAGTGGATTGGCCCGCTTTAGTCTACCCGGAATGTCAGCTTATGCCATGATGAAAGGGGGTGTCGAAGTCTTTACACGCTATTTGGCCAAAGAACTAGGCGGACGCAAGATAACTGCAAATGTGGTCGCGCCCGGAGCCATTGCAACGGACTTTTCCGGAGGCAGCAATCGACAGGAGGATAAGCAAGTCTTGATCTCTAGCATCACAGCATTGGGACGCGTCGGGGAAGCAGATGACATCGGCGGAGTCGTCGCCTTTTTATGTTCCGATAAGGCAGGATGGGTCAATGGACAACGCATTGAAGTTTCCGGGGGAATGTTGGTATGACATGAAAGAGGAAGAAGACCCTTAGTGGTCTTCTTCTTTTCATTAAATTTAAAACGATGAATGAGCTACAGCATTTTAAAAAAGTGGGGGACTACCATAAATTGGCCAACTTACCGGCGCCGGAACATCCGCTTATCAGCTTGGTGGACTACAAGGAGGTAAAATATCCTGATGATGTACTAAAACTTCGTTGGCAACAAGATTATTACACCATTGGATTAAAGCGCAATGTGCCCCATAAGTTTTTTTACGGGCAACAAGAATATGATTTTGATGAAGGGTTGATGACTTTCGTGGCTCCAAAACAGGTCATGAGCTTGGGAGATAATCCGAATATCAGAACCAGAAAACCTTCGGGGTATTTATTATTGGTTCATCCTGATTTTCTATGGAGCAGTTCTTTGGCCCGTCAGATTCAGAACTATGATTTCTTCGGATATGGGGTCCGCGAATCACTCTTCCTTTCACAAAAGGAAGAAGAACAGATGGAATCCATTCTTAAAAATATACGGAACGAATACCGTTACAACATCGATAAATTCAGTCAGAAGATCATCGTCGCTCAACTGGAGTTGCTCTTAAATTATGCCGAACGTTTTTACGAACGACAATTTATTACACGTACTATTTCAAACCACGAAATCGTCGGCCAATTAGAATCGCTTTTGAACGACTACTTTAAAGATGACACCCTTATCGAAAAAGGATTACCCTCCGTGCAGTGGGTTGCGGCCGAGTTACATCGCTCTCCGAATTACTTGAGTAGTTTGCTCAAATCGGAAACAGGACAAAGCACCCAACAACACATTCATGACAAACTGATTACCAAGGCCAAGGAGCACCTGTCTACCACTACCCTTTCGGTAAGTGAGATAGCTTATAAACTTGGCTTTGAACGTCATACTTCATTCACGAAATTGTTCAAAACCAAAACCCAGATGACCCCATTGGAATTCCGGAAAGCGTTCAACTAGCTCACCGCATTTCCAATGGGGTGTATATAGCTTATATCTCTTCTACCAACCAGGCCTTCATCATCCAGACCGTTTTTTCCTGTTCGCTAATGAAATCGCTCATCATGCTATTGGTACCTTCGTCATTCGCCGTGTCGGAAGCCTCAAGAATCCGCCTTTCGATGAGTAACAGTTCCGTCAAGGAATCAACGATCAACCGAATAGCATCTTCATCACGGCTAATATTTTTGCCTACCGGCACATTTGAGTGATCGATGTACTCCTTAAAGGTATGCTCTGGTACTCCACCCAAAGTAAGCACGCGTTCGGCAATCATATCGACCTTCGTATTCGCGTCGGTATACAACTCCTCGAATTTGAGATGCAAATCGAAAAAGCGTTTGCCCTTGATATTCCAATGTATTCCTCTTAAGTTTTGATAATAGGTTTGAAAATTAGCGAGCAATATGTTTAAATCGCCTCGCAATTCTTTTGATTTTTCGATGCTTAAACCGATACTATTTCTTTCCATCTTGTTTTATTTAAGGTGTTGTTCCTTCTCTAAGTCGGGAAGTCTATTATAAGTTTACAGAATAAAAAAAATGATTTCAATAGGTTTTGTTGATGGTTTTTTTATATTTTTAAAACCTTAATCCATCGTATGACCATTACCCAATTACAATACGTTCTTGCCGTTGCGGAATATCGAAATTTTACGCTAGCAGCGCAGAAAAGTTATGTGACCCAACCCACCTTGAGTATGCAAGTACAAAAGCTTGAAGATGAGTTGGACGTGCTCATTTTCGATCGCGGTAAAAAGCCGATCGCCGTTACCGAAGTGGGTAAAAAAATTGTTGCACAGGCCAAAAACATCGTTAATGAGGCCAACCGGATCAAAGATATCGTCGATCAAGACAAAGGTTTTATCGGCGGTGATTTTATATTGGGCATCATTCCGACCATTATGCCCACCCTCTTACCGATGTTCCTAAAGGCGTTTATCAATAAGTATCCTCGGGTGAATTTGATTATTAAGGAACAATCGACGGAAAGTCTGATACGCAATATTCAAGATGGCCATATTGATGCTGCCATTGCGGCTACTCCACTGGAAATTGAGTTTATCAAAGAACGTCCGTTATACTATGAACCTTTTGTTGGGTACGTTCCTAAAAATCATCGCTTGGGCAACGCCAAGACATTGGCCCCAGAAGATTTGGATGTAAGTGATGTATTGCTCTTGCAGGATGGCCATTGTTTTCGAGACGGGGTCATCAACCTGTGCAAGGCCCCCAAGAAAATGGAGGACGATCACTTTCAATTGGAAAGTGGAAGTTTTGAAACCCTGGTCAATTTGGCCGATGAAGATATGGGAATGACACTGCTACCCTATTTAAATACGTTAGAGTTGGATGAAGCCAAGCAAAAAAACCTAAAATATTTTAATAACCCCTCACCGGCTCGTGAGGTAAGTTTGATCTATCATAAAAGTGAACTGAAAATTCAGATTACCGATGCACTACGTGATGTCATTTCGGGAATCGTTCGCGGGGCAATCGCATTTCAAGACGTGCAGATTATCAGCCCCATCAATCAAAAATAAAAGCCCCACTTGAAAAGCGGGGCTCCTATTATGCCTTTAAGTAAAGAAGGCTTTCTTGTAGTTCTGGTTTGTCGGTAATAAATTGTCGTAACCAGAGTTTTAATTCTTCAATTTCATGGGGGAGTAAATTTGAAATCGCTTTTTTTAGTTCTTTGCAAAACAGCTTCGTATCGAAGCTTACTTTTTTGAGTACGGTCTTCGTGTACTCAAGCATTGCTCTAGCCATATTTCAAAATGTTTAATTAATTAGTTGTCAGTAGGACGTTTTCGCCTTATAAAGTTAAACAGAAAAGTATATATGATATTGCCCCTTATTTGTTAAAAATTAAATAAATTCATGTTAAGGCAATTCAGTATCTTTCCCACAGGATTAACCTACCTTAAGCTTATGAAAAAAACAACCCTCTTCATATTGCTCCCTGCACTAATTATCGGTTGTTCAAGTGCAAAACGCAGTCTGCTAAAGAATACCGAAACATTCCTTCAATCTGCATTTTACGACGAGCAGTTCACGGGCTTTCTTCTGATAAATTCACAAAACAAGGATACCTTGTTAGATTTTAACAGTAGCAAATACTTTACTCCCGCCAGCAATACAAAGATATTCACATTGTTCACTGCCCTACAGCTATTACCTGATCATATTCCCGCTTTAAAGTATATCGAGCAAGGGGATACACTATTTGTGGAAGGAACCGGAGACCCCACGTTTCTCCACTCCTACTTTGAGCAAAACAGTACCATCGACTTCTTAAATCAATACGATCATATTGCACTACATCTCGATAACTATAAGGAAGAAAAACTTGGTTCGGGTTGGGCTTGGGACGATTACCACTATTACTACCAACCAGAAATAGGTGCTTTACCGATGTACGGTAATGTAACCACCGTCAACAATTCCAGTCCGATGCAGGTGACCCCCTCTTATTTTAAGGATTCGGTCATCACCATCCGTTATCATAAGAATCGGGATTTGGAACAAAATCGATTTTATTTCTCCTCGCGCCGAAAAGATACTGTGGAAATCCCGTTTAGAACTAGTGCCCTATTAACCCAAACGCTATTGCAAAAGGCCCTTAAAAAGGAGATTTCCTTGGTACAGCAGCTACCTCAGGGTGATAAAAAGGTGTTTTACAGCGTCGCCACGGATACTGTATTAAAACGCATGATGCAGGTAAGTGACAATTTTTTGGCAGAGCAACTTCTTCTCTTGAGTTCTTCCACCCTCTCGGATACACTTAGCAGCACCAAGGTGCGCGATCACATCTTGGAACAGCAATTGAGCAATGTAACACATCCGCCAAGATGGGTGGACGGATCTGGTCTCTCAAGGTACAATTTATTCACTCCCGGCTCAATGGTGACCGTTCTAGACAAGCTATATGATCAGCTACCCCATGAGCGCCTGTTTGATTTTTTCCCTGCCGGAGGAATCAACGGTACGTTGGAAGATTGGTATGCCGGAGATGCGGAGCCCTATATCTACGCCAAATCGGGCAGTCTGGGCAATGTCTATTGTCTTAGCGGTTATCTACTGACCAAGTCAGGTAAAACCTTGATTTTCAGTTTTATGAACAATCATTTTCGACAACCTACCGCTGAAGTGAAAAAAAGGATGCAACAAATCTTCGAGGAGATTCGAGACTCGTACTAAGACGCAAGCCCGTCCTTTACCTTGTTCGAAAACTTGGTTGCTAAGAGCTTCAGCTTAGGTTCGATATAGGTTTGGCAAAAAGGCCTTTCCTGATCCGAA
The DNA here is from genome assembly GCF_047345415.1 of Maribacter corallii. NCBI lineage: Bacteria > Pseudomonadati > Bacteroidota > Flavobacteriia > Flavobacteriales > Flavobacteriaceae > Maribacter > Maribacter corallii. The sequence goes on along the minus strand of NZ_JBLFEP010000003.1, from coordinate 52,986 downwards.
AAATAATAGTCGTGAAACCGAGTATCGGAGGGTTTGAACATTTTAAAAGGAAGTACCAGCGTAATTAATTCTTCGTTGAAATCGGTCTGTAATTCACTAATGAGCATACGCGCGAAATCAGCATCCTTCCCATTGAAGGTATAGATAGCCGAGCGATATTTTGATCGCATGCTATGCGCAACACTACTTTTGTGCGTATGCAAGTGAATGGCGATCAAATCTTTAAAGGAAACCGCACCGGCATCGTAATGTACAATAACAGCTTCTGAGTACGATGCGTTAGAACCTGATGAAGCAATAAAACCTTGTTCTACCTTGATCACCCCTTTGAGGGATTGATACACGGCTTCCGTACACCAGTGGCATCCTCCTCCAAGACCTATTTTATGTACTGTTGGCATAGGAAATACGTCGAAAAAGAAAAGATAACATAACAACCGGGAACCTAAGCATTGAAAATTCCGGTAAGGGCAGCGTATTGCAATAGCATGATGGTCTTAGCATCCTTTATCCGCCCATCCGTAATCATCGTCAAGGTCTCTTCAAAAGGGTATTCCAATACCTCGATATTTTCGGTTTCATGTTCCGCGCCACCACCGGTACTTACCTTCATTCGGTCTTCGTAAAAACCAAGAAAGAAATACAGAATCTCGGTCACCGAACCCGGTGACATATAGCTTTCAAATACTTTGGTGACCTCGTTGATGTGATATCCGGTCTCCTCTTCTACCTCTTTTTTGATACAATCTTCAGGGTGGTCGCCATCCAATAAACCGGCACAGACCTCGACCATCATTCCATCTTCATTGCCATTCACATAGGTCGGCATACGAAATTGACGTGTGAGGATCACCGTTCCTTTTTCTTGGTTGCAGAGTAGAATAGCCGCTCCATTTCCTCGATCATACGCCTCTCTATATTGCTGTTCCCAACTACCATCATCTTTTTGGTACTCAAAACTGAACTTGTTCAATGTATACCAATTATCGGAAAGAAGCTCTTTTTTTATATGTCGTACACGCTCATTCAGCATCGGGAATATCATTTATATCATAATACACTTTTAATCCGAGTTTTTTGGCCAGTTTTACATCTTGATCCGCTCCATTTGAAACCCCTTCAATTCGCAATATGGCATCGCATTTTGCAAGTACGCGATGCGATGCCGGATATTGTATCTCCGTGAAGATCGCATCGCCCACTTCTTTCGAACCTGCCATTTTCATCAATGGGTTGGCCACCCATTCCCCTATCATGGGTATATGCCCCTTTCTAAAAATAGGGAGGGCAGGGGCCTCAAGTCGATCCATGTTCTGCTGAATCAAAATCGGATCGTTACCCGTACCACTTCTATACGGACCTGCAATTAAGATCATCATCATATGTCTTTTTTTTGTAAAGATCGTAAACTACCCCTACCAAAAAATTAAGATAGTTTAAGACCTTTCATTTCTTTTTCACCGAACTCAAAAACTCGGGAGTGACTCCTAAATACGATGCGATCTGTTTTTGTGTCACCTTTTCCACAATTTGAGGGTATTTGTCCAAAAACTTGCGGTATCGTTCTTCTGTAGTCAGCGAAATGGAATCCAACGCCCGAAGTTGCTCGCGAACATAGGCATTTTGAAACAATATTCTAAAAAAACGTTCCAATTTCGGTATGTGTTTCAAGGCTTTATCGAACACCTCGAATTCGAGGACCACCACTCGCGTATCCTCAAGGGTTTCTAGGGATAGCAAAGCTGATTTTTGTTGGGTAAAGGCGTACATATCCGTAATCCACCAATCTTCGATACCGAACATAATAGTCGATTCCTTGCCATCGGTATCCAGATTATAAGCCCTGATGCTCCCTTCCGAAACAAAGTACAGCTGCCTGCAGATTTGGCCCTGCCTGAGTAGCATATGCTTTGGCGGAACCTCGATTTCATAAAGAACGGATTTTAAAAATTCTTTCTCCTCACACGTTAAGACAATATACTTTTGGATGTTTGAAAAAATAAGGGAATCCTCATAAAGTGATTTTGCGTGAGCACTATTCATACTTCAATATTAGGTATTGTAATTAAGATCTTCAAGGTACAATTTCCACATTAATCAGTATCTTTCTCGCCTAAGATAAAAATAGGTACGACATGGGAATTCGAAATAGGTTTTGGTACCTCATCCTTCTGATGAGTGCTACGCTTTCCGCGCAAGAACTCAGCGAAACCTACGTCGAGGAATGGAAAAAATTCTACCCCTCCAAGGCTCTAAAATCAGGGATACGCGAAGCGGTATTCCAGTATGAAAACCGCTCGAAAGCAACCGTCCTTCAATGGATAGCATTCAATGAAAATACCCTACATACACTCTTGAACGATGCGATTCCCATAGATGCCATCGATGCACGGTTATTGCGGGTTCAGGCCCAATCGGAATTGGATATCTGGAAATCCCTGTCGAGGCACGAAAATTCACTACGCCACTACTCCCGTTTGATTTCAAATGCATTGCCTTCGGTATTCAAGTCCGATTTTCTATTGGCACCGGAGCAATCCGATATATTGTGTCAACGCTTAGATAAGATTAAGGAATTATGTCATTCCGCACAATCGAATCTGAAAGCGGTTTCAAAAAAGGAAATGGAAAACGGTATGCGCGAATTATCCGAAGCCGTGGAATACATACAAACAAGGCTTTCCGACGACCTCAAGTCAAACGGGGTTTCGAGAACATGTTCCAATTTCGATACGAACTACGACCAGGCCCTCATAAGTATTGCATCACTTCAACATTTTGTACGTACGACTCTGGCGCCGGAAGCAAAAGACATCGAAGCCGTTTTGGGCCTGCAAGAATACAATCGACAGTTGCAATTATATACCGACAGTAACCTAACGGCTAAAAAGCTGGCCGAGATGGCCCTATCGGAAATCGAAACCGTAAAGGACATTATGGTCGGGGTTTCAAAGAACTATCTAAAGGCAACCTATCCAGACGAGGCACTTCCATCGGAGGCTTTGGAAATCATCAAAAAAGCTTTGGCGGATATGGAAAAGGATGCTCCAAAAAACAGCACGGACTATCTTCAGTTCTGGCAAGAATTAGCCGATGCCGCAATCGCCTTTATCAAAGAAAAGGATATCGCCACCTTACCAAAAAATCAGACTTTACGAATTCAGACCGCACCTGAAAGTGCAGGTGCTGCAGCACGTATCGGTTGGGTGGCCAGTGCCCCGCCCTTCGATCCCAATCCTATGACCACCTTAAACCTGCCTTCCATTCCCACTACGCTTCCACAACAGGAACAAATCGATTTTTGGGCCTCTTTCAATAAACCCTTCAATCGCATGATCGTCATTCACGAGCTTTTTCCGGGGCATTATATGCAGTTAAAAATCAGCCGGGAAACCCCTCATCCCCTGAGAATGCTATTTCCCTACGGGATTTATATCGAGGGATGGGCCACGTTTACAGAAAAAGTGCTTCTTGATGCTGGTTGGGAAGAAGGACAGCATTTGACGCTCCTAGCGCATCTCCGGAAACGATTGGAAAATGCGAATCGATCTTATACTTCGGTACAGGTACATTGCAATGGATGGAACAAAGAACAAGTGATGAGCTTCTCGACCAAGACCGCTTTGGTCGCTCCTCAATTTGCGAAGAGTCTTTGGGGGCGAATTATGAACTCCCCGTTGCAACTAACTTCCTACTATCTTGGAGGAGCTCAGTTCACTGAACTTTTAAAATCGGAAGAGCAACGCTTAGGGGATCGCTTCAATTTGAAACTTTTTATGGATACCATTATGAAGGCGGGGCCTATTCCTATTGAGGAGTTCTACCCCATCTTTGAAGAAAGCATACCGAATTAATTTATGGAACGAATAGCACTACAACCAGAATACTCCATTTCAAGGGTGGTCAAAGGAGGTTGGCATTTGGCAGGCGGACATGGAAACATCTCAGAAGAACAGGCATTGGATGATATGTACCATTTTGTAAAGGCCGGTATTACTACTTTTGACTGTGCGGACATTTATACCGGAGTGGAAGAACTTATCGGAAAGTTCAGGAAAACCCATGCCGATGCCTTTCGAGCCGGAGATTTGCCCCCGATACAGGTGCATACCAAGTACGTACCCGATTATAACGCCTTAGCAACGTTGAGCAAGGAAGAAACCACACGAATCATCGACCGTTCCCTAAGGCGACTTGGTGTCGAACGTCTTGACTTGGTTCAATTCGCTTGGTGGGACTACCAATTTCCCAGATATCTCGAAACCGCCGTTCATTTGACCGAATTGCGCAAAGCAGGAAAAATCAGGTTTCTGGGGATCACCAATTTTGATACAACACGTATCAAGGAAATGCTCGATGCCGGTGTGCAAATCGCCTCGAATCAGGTGCAGTATTCCGTATTGGACCAGCGTGTGGAAAGGCAGATGACCGACCTGGCCCAAGAACATTCCATTCCATATCTCTGTTATGGCACCGTAGCTGGAGGGTTTCTCAGTGACCGTTATCTGAATGTTCCGGATCCTAAACCACCATTTGAAAATCGATCATTGACCAAGTACCGCTTGATAATCGAAGAATTCGGTAGTTATGAGTTATTTCAACAATTGTTGCATGTACTGCGGAAAATAGCGGATAAATATGAGGTGGCCATTGCGGAAGTGGCGTGTCACTATGTTTTACAAAAACCGATGGTCGCCGGAGTCATCGTTGGAGCTCGAAATCGTAGGCATCTGGAAAGTTTACAACGGCTGGATACCTTTACCTTAGACGCGGACGACCTCGGGCAAATCGCTGAAATCGTTGCCCAAAGTCAGGGGCCAAACGGTCCTTTTTACGAGCTTGAGCGTGATAAAACCGGTAAGCACGGCGCCATTATGAAATACAATCTCAACGAAGATTAAGTTTGAAACTAGAGCAACAACAGGAAAAACTTCCGGAAATCAAGTTTTATGGCGGCGCATTTGGCGCCTTGCTTCCATTTTTCATTTTTGTCACCGGAGTTATCATCATTGCACTTTCGGGGGCTCCTGATGAAAAGGGCTTTTGGCCCGTATTGATTTTGGCGTTGGCCCTTGGTTTGGTTTTATGCAAAAATCGCGCAGCCTTTTCCGAAGTAGTCATATCGGGAATGTCACAGAAAATCGTAATGATCATGATTACGGCCTGGATTTTGGCCTCCATCATCGGAATTCTGATGACGCTAACGGGGTTTGTAGAGGCATTGATTTGGCTCTCCGATCAACTTCATCTCAGTGGCCCTGGGTTTGTTATAGCGACCTTTCTGATTTGTTGCATTGTATCATTATCAACTGGTTCTAGTTTTGCGACTATCTTGATATGCAGCCCGTTGCTCTACCCAACCGGCGGAGTTCTTGGGGCTCCCTTGCCGGTGTTGGCCGGTGCCATTATCGGGGGGGCGACCTTTGGTGATTTCATTGCCCCCATATCCGATACCACCATTGCCAGTGCTCTGAGTCAAGATGCGCAAATCGGTACGGTTATTAAAAGCAGGTTGAAATACCTCCTTCCCGCCGCTCTTCTGGCCATCATTGGTTATCTGGCTGTTTCCTTTGCAAAGGGTTCTGCGGAACCCGTCAGTACAACGGCTGTTCTTGGTGACCCCAAAGGGCTGCCCATGCTTTTGATTCCCGCTTATATTATCTATCTATTTCTAAGGGGGAAACATCTGCTGCACGGACTACTATTCGGGTTACTGTTCGGTACGTTATTAGGCCTTGTTACCGGATTGCTTCCGGTATCGGAAATCATTTCCTTGGATTTGGAAAACTTTACCGCCAGAAGCTTTATTATCGACGGAATCAATCGCGCCATAGGCCTGAGTATCTTCACTATTTTGCTGATGGGCCTGGTCGCCACCCTAAAAGCTAGTGGACTGATGAAACTAGTAGTGGATTTTGCGGCGACCCGCACGCAGACCGAAAAACATGCCGAAGGATGGATAGCTGGGGTGATGAGTATTGCCGTTCTATTGACGACCCATAGTATTGTAGCGATATTAATGGTCACCGATTTTACAAAAAAAACAGGGGAACGTTTAGGCGTCTCAAAAGTAAGGAGGGCCAACCTGCTCAGCTTGATTGCCTGTATCTTCCCTTTTGTGTTGCCCTATTTCATTCCCGTCATCTTGATGGCAAACATGACCATGACAGGTCAGGAATACGGTATTGCGCAAGTCAGCCCACTTGAAGTCGGCCTGTATAACTTTATGTCTTGGGGTCTGTTGCTCGTAGCACTAGGTACGCTTGTATTCAGCCTAGGAAAAACCAAAATGATAACTAAAGAAAATGGAAAAGAAAAAGGAACTCCGCGACGATCAATTTGAGCTGTATGACTTGACCGTGGTGGTCGAAAAGATAGATGGCAATTGTACCTGTGTTATGAAGGTAGGTGATGCCTTCCATTTGAAAGGAGGAAAACTATCGATGGCCAATAACATCGATTTTTGTCTATACGCCTTACAGTCCACCATTCCCTTGTTACCCACCAAACAGCGTAAAAACCATCCCGCTGACTGGATGGAAACCGATGCACGAGTCGTCTGCCCCGACCCGGAATGTAAATTGGTTATGCGAATTGACCGCGGTGGCTTACGTGTTTTAGATCATGACGACGTGAGTCCCGTGAAATGGGACGGAAGCGAAAAATAGAATGTCGAGATACTTTACAAACTCCAACGATTGCCGACTTCCGAAAGTGGTTTACACCCCTCGTAAACGCCCGGTACGGGGTCATAGTTCAAGACATTTTCCCCGATTTCCTCTGAAGTGAAGTAGGCCCAAATTGCCATGGATTTCAGAGAGCGATAGAATCCTATAGTTTCTTGTCGCCCCACAGCTTGCCCCCATACTCCGCGACTTAATTTTCCTGAGGTTTTTTCCGCTGCGCTGAGCACCTCCCTTTTCTTGGTAGCATCCAAATGGATGAAAACCGCTCCGAAATCAGCTTCACAGGTTGTATTGAAAGCCGCTAATTCAGCTCGCATATGCGCTTGCCCGTCTTTCCCATACGTTTGGGCAATGACCTTATCGATGAACATATCGACTTTAACATCCAGCGCGCCCGGTGTATCCGTCCGCGGTAAGATCATATCGACTATTGTGCTCACGGTCTTCGCTTCCGATTCCGAAAAAAATTCGGGTTGCCACGTCAACCTAGGTTCTTGTTTACAGGCCTGCAACAGTGAAAATAAAGAGGGCATGGCCATTGCAGCCCCCGCCAATACTCCCGTTCTTCTTAAAGCACTTCTTCTATCCATTAGCTACAGGTTTAATTTTTTTAATTCGGATACCGCATGATTGGCAGCCCTTGCGGTAATGGCCATATAGGTCAATGACGGATTTACGCATGACGATGACGTCATACAAGCACCGTCGGTTACAAAAACATTTTTGGCCGCATGTACTTGGTTAAAACCATTCAACACCGAAGTTTTTGGGTCTCGGCCCATGCGTGCGGTCCCCATTTCATGCACCCCAAAGCCCGGCGGATGTTCATTATCAAAACCCAAAACATCCTTGAGTCCTGCTTTTTCAAGCATCTCCACCGCATCTTCCTGTATCTGTTTGTTCGCTGCTTTTTCGTTTCCTTTGAACTCTGCATCTATTGACAATGTCGGCTGCCCCCATTTGTCTAAAACCTGATCATTGAGGCCTACTTGGTTCTCGTGATATGGTAGGCATTCTGCAAATCCAGTGATAAAGAATTCCCACGGTCCGGGTTTTAAAATGGTGTCCTTGAAATCTGCTCCGAAATCTTCGATATTCGCCGCATTTCCACCGCGATATCCACCACCCTGATAGCCGAATCCTCTTAAAAACTTATCGTTCTTGGTTTCTTCATTGATGTTCCAGTACCGCGGAATATAAATCCCGTTGGGTCTTCTTCCTTTATAATAGGTATCGTCAAACCCCTCAACTTTGCCCATAGCGCCAACGCGGTAAGTATGATCCATTAGATTATGGCCCAACTCGCCACTATCATTACCCAAACCGTTTTCAAATCGTTTTGATTTCGAATTCAAAAGAATCTGTGTAGTACTCAAGGTCGAGGCATTACAAAAAATAACCTTTGCCGAATACACAATATCCTCATTTGATTCAGCATCGATAATCCGCACGCCGGTCGCCTTTCCTTTAGCATCATCATATATGACGGACTGTACTATGGAATAGGGTCGAATGGTCAAATTTCCTGTAGCATTTGCGGCAGGTAGGGTCACTGCGTTGCTGCTGAAATACGCCCCAAACGGACAACCACGACTACAGCGATTCCGGTTTTGGCACTGTCCACGACCGTTATGAGGTACGGTCAAATGTGCGCAACGACCGATAATCATATTTCGGCCCTTAAAATCTTTCTCTATTCGGCTTTTTACATGTTTCTCCACACAATTCATTTCCATAGGAGGAAGAAAATGACTGTCCGGTAATTGGGGCAATCCTAGTGGTGCACCACTTATACCCGCGAACTTTTCCACATAAGTGTACCACGGTTCGATGTCGTTATAGCGAATGGGCCAATCGACCCCATGACCATCTTTGGCATTGGCTTCGAAATCAAGGTCGGACCAGCGGTAGGTTTGCTTTCCCCATAGCAAAGAACGCCCGCCCATTTGATGTCCACGCAACCATAAAAAGGGCTTCACTTCGGTATATGGATTCGCCTCGTCATCGGCCCAAAAATGTTCTGTTTCCGTGCCGACCCAACCTGAGCGAATATTTTTATAATGTTTCTTTTTTTGTTCCGGAGTGAGTCCTCCCCGTAACTCCATATCCCATGGATCTAGGTTCATGGTGGGATAATCGACTACATGTTCTACTATTGGTCCACGTTCGAGAACTAGGGTTTTAAGCCCTTTCTCGCAAAGTTCTTTCGCCGCCCAACCCCCACTGATTCCGGAACCGATGACGATGGCGTCATATGTCATTTCCTTTTTAGCGTCGATATTGTAATTGGCCATATGATATCATTAGGAGTTCTCAAGATAGGCATTAAAAGTCTGGAGCGCAATGCCCCTTTTTTATTAATGGATTTTTGGCGTTATCTTTAATCTTTGCGCAACCAACACGAACATGAAAAATAAAATTACAAGGAGAAAAGCCATTTCTACAAGTGTCAAGGCTTCGATGCTTGCCCTTGGTGGGTATGCTTTCACAGCCCAGGCACAAAGGCCAAAGACCACAAATGACGAAAACAGGGATAAATTGCCCATGAGGGTCAGTTTGAATACCTCTACCCTGATGCATTATAAACTCGCCGCGGATGTTCAAATCGATATGGTAGGGCAAGCAGGGTTTAACGGTATCGAATTATGGATGCGCGATATCAAGGCCTATTTGAAAAATGGCGGGACGGCCGAAGCACTTAAGCAAAAATTGGAAAGCTATCAACTTACACTTGAAAACATCATCGGGTTTTCCAAATGGTGCAGTGATGACGCTGATGAGCGTAAAATAGCACTTGAACAACTTCGTGAAGAAATGAACATAACTGCCTCATTGGGCGGTCAATACATAGCAACTCCCGTGCAAGGTATCACTGCCCTGGATCCAAACAAGTACGATGTATATACCGCTCGCTACAATACCATTCTAGCGCTAGGGGATGAAACCGGAGTGACGCCCTTAATCGAATTATGGGGAATGGGTGCCTTACATAAGGTAGCGGACTGTGCGCATATCGTTATCGCGACGGGCCATCCGAAAGCCACCATGCTTCTAGATTTCTATCATATTTACCGTGGAGGTAACGACTGGGACACTATCGATATACTAAACGGCAAAAGATTGCCCGTCATTCACATGAACGATTATCCAGCAAGTCCGGCCTATGACCAACTGAAAGATTCCGATCGGGTATTACCTGGTGAAGGTGTCTGCCCCTTTGATACCGTCATACCGAAGCTCTATCACGCCGGGTTTCGCGGTGGACTATCCGTAGAACTTTTCAATAAAGGGTATTGGGATACTATGGACGCCGAGACCTTACTAAAACACAGTTATGAAAAAACGTATGCCATGGTCAAAAAATCACTTTCGAATATCCTTTAATTGGTAAAATCCCATTCTATGAAAAAACCAATGTTCCTAATACTCCTACTCTGCCTGGTCATCAATTGTAAATCGAAAAATGAAGGCGAGGCCACGGAAAAGAAGTTACCGCGCATTGCGATTGCCGGTATCGGTATCGAGTCAAGCACCTTCTCCCCGGCCCAAACCCATGAAGAAGCTTTTCATGCACGAATCGGGGATTCCATTTTCGGCAGATACCCCTTTTTTGAGGAAGGGACCGCTATTCGTAATCGTGCCGATTGGGTACCTACCCTTCTTGGTAAATCCCTCCCTGGAGGAATCGTTACTCGTGAAGCCTATGAATCAATGGTCGCAAAGACCCTGAAAATGTTGAAGGAAAACGGACCTTATGACGGGTTGTTCTTTGATATTCATGGAGCGATGAGCGTCGTAGGATTGGAAGATGCAGAGGGCGATCTTATTCAACGGATTCGCGACGTAATCGGTACCGATGCCTTGATTTCCACATCTATGGATTTACATGGAAACGTTTCCAAAAGGTTGGCCGAACATTCCGATCTGATTACCTGCTATCGGATGGCGCCCCATGAAGATGCCCTTGAATCAAAGGCACGGGCCATCACAAATATGCTTGACCGTTTGGAGAATGGAAAAGGAAAACCAAATTTCAAAGCATGGGTACCCGTACCGATTCTGTTACCTGGGGAAAAAACAAGTACACGTATAGCGCCTGGTAAGGGCCTATATGCGCAGATTCCATCTGTAGAAAACCAAGAAGGAGTTATCGATGCTGCCATCTGGATAGGATACGCCTGGGCCGATGAGCCTCGCAATCATGCCGTGGTCATGGTAACCGGAGACGACAAAGAACAGGTCATTGCTGGGGCCGAAAAATTGGCCAACGCCTTTTGGAAAGTGCGGCATGATTTTGAATTCGTAGCGCCGGTGGCCACTTTGGAAGAAAGCCTACAAATGGCCTTAGCCCATAAGGAATCTCCTTTTATCATCAGCGATATGGGCGATAACCCAACAGCGGGTGGGGCTGGCGATGTCAGTTGGACGCTACAACAACTGTTGGCCCGACCCGAGTTTAAATCGGAAAATAGCCCCTCATTGATTTATGCTTCCATTCCCGGTCCGGAGTTGATTGAAGAAGCCCTAAAGTCGGGCATTGGAAAAAAAGTAAAGGGTATGGTAGGGGCACAGGTCGATAACCGATTTGCACCTCCCATAGCGCTTGAAGGTACCATTACCGCTATCAAAGAAGGTGATCGTGATGCGGAAGTTGAAGTGGTGGTTCAAGTAGGGAGCATCCATGTCATCGTCACCAAAAAAAGAAAGCCCTACCACCAAGAAAGTGATTTTACGGATTTGAATCTGAAACCAAGGGAAACGGATATCGTCGTCGTTAAAATCGGGTATCTGGTACCCGAACTCTATGATATGCGTAAGGGTTGGATTATGGCACTAACACCAGGAGGAGTAGATCAAGATCTCGAACGTCTGGGCTATAAGAACATCAAACGTCCCATGTTTCCTTTAGATATAGCTATGGAAGACCCCGATTTAAGCGCGCGCTTATTGAGGGCTTCCGATGCTGTTGACTAACCAATATCAAACTGTAATCGCTTGATTCAGATACCTTCTGAAAGGTAGCATTTCTTTGTAGGCCTTAATCACCTTCTTTTCAAAATCATGTCCTAGGACTTCCTTTGTTGAGAATTCAGTGGCTACGGCAAAGGTTTTGTGGCGCAGCAAATCAATATGCGGGTGGTCATTTGAAAAACCTTTGGGAGCATTGGTCAGTTTGACATCTTCATATAAGTCACCAAAGAGTGTCTTGAACGATTTTTTGTTTAAGATTTTCTGAAATTCCTCCCCATCATAATCGATAGCATCGCGAATGCTCCGTAGTCGTTTGGAATCAGGTCGCCATAATCCACCCGCGAACATCGAGCGTTCAATACCGATTTCCACATAGAAGTCACCTGTATTGGGACGCTTGTCAAGACCTGCGCCAAAATGATCTTTATAAATAGGTTTATTTGGATGGAACATGAGGTTGTTATTGATACGATTAATGCCCTTACGGCCCGGAGTATCATAATAGTCATCGTCAATAGCGGCCAATTCCGCATTCATTTCATCCAGCCATCCGATAAAATCATCACGAACTTCTTTATACCATTTGCGATGGGCATCCATCCATTCTTTAGTATTGTTCTGTTGAAGCTCCTTAAGGAAAGTGATTTGGTTCTGAAAATTCATTTGGTGTAATCTAAACACCAAAGATACTCAATAAAATACCTGAAAAATCGAGCGGAGTCGCTGTGCAAACCAAGCGGTTGCCTACGACCCCGATCGAACCTAAGTATTCCTCTTAAAATCCTTGATCCCCTCCGACAATATCGCCGAGGGTTCCGAGTATACTACCTTCTCCTTTATCCTTACCACCTCTAGGCAGGGCGGCAAGTACCCGACCTGCCAATCGACTAAAAGGCAAGGATTGAATATAGACCGTACCCGGCCCGCGAAGGGTTGCAAAAAAAAGTCCTTCACCACCAAATACCGTGTTTTTAATACCTCCAATGAATTCAATATCATAATCCACACTCTGATCGAACCCAACGATACAACCGGTGTCGACCTTTAGAACTTCGCCCGGCGCAAGTTCTTTTTTTGCCAGTGTACCACCGGCATGCACGAAGGCCATACCGTCACCTTCTAACTTTTGCATAATAAAACCTTCGCCACCAAAAAGGCCACGGCCTAGCTTCTTGGAGAATTCAATTCCTACGGATACGCCTTTTGCAGCACATAAAAAGGCATCTTTTTGGCAAATAAACTTGCCCCGCATGGTCGCTAAGTCAATGGGCACGATCTTTCCGGGATAGGGAGAAGCAAAACTGACTTTTCGTTTGTCACGACCGATGTTCAAGAAAGCGGTCATAAAAAGACTTTCACCTGTAAGCATTCGTTTCCCGGCTGAAAATATTTTGCCTAAGACCCCTTTGTCTTGATTGGAACCATCGCCAAAAATGGTATCCATTTTAATATCCGTGTCCATCATCATAAAGCTACCGGCCTCAGCAACCACAGCTTCTTGAGGGTCCAGTTCTATTTCGACATATTGCATTTCTTCGCCATAAATGTCGTAGTCTATTTCATGTGCGTTCATGTATTTAATTTTTTTGTTGACGCTAGTTAGTTGATGGGTACCCTAGTTTTGTTACAGGTTTTATGAAAAAATATGGAATCATAGCTTCAATCTGACCGTCCACTCAAAATTAAATGTCGATACTATGATGCCTTCTTCATTAACCCCAACGGACTTCATCCAAATGGTCTGCCCCTCCCCTGTGGCGATGGTCTTGTCTAAAGCATCTTTGATCAGGTTACCGTCTTCACAGGTAAAGGTTATCTTGCCAGTGGCCTTTTTGGAGAAATTGGCCGTATTGTTCGCGACCAACATCGATATTTTATGCCCACTATCTTCTATCTGATCGATCATCATAGCCCCAGTTGTCAGCTCCGCAGCCATGCCCTGCACCGCCCAAAACATCGATTTAAACGGGTTTTGATTGAACCATTTATGCCGAACTGTCACTACTGCCCGCTCTTTATCGATATATTTTAGTCGTACCCCGCACCACCAAGCCGATGGTAATTTAAAAAAGGAGAAAGTATTCAATTTGCCCGCTGTTACTGCCATTTCGCTCTATATTTTCACTAAAAGTATCTAAAATAATCCAATTTTTAATTGTTAATTAAATGTTAAATTTAAGTACTATGTGTTGCATAGTACCATCTTTTAAATATATATTTGCATAAGAAATTACTAAGCCATGACAGATACTTTATCAAAACATGAACGGAATTTAGCAGCTGCCATACACGCATCGACCTTCTCAAAGTTCTTTATTCCTTTTGGAAATTTTATCATTCCATTGGTCTTATGGACAGCAAATAAAAAACAATATGAATTTGTGGATTATAATGGGAAGCAAGCCTTGAACTTTCAAATCAGTCTGCTCCTCTACTCTATTTTATTGGGTATCATCAGCATTCCGTTCTTTGTGGGTTTCTTACCTAATATTTTCGATTTTGGGTTTGACAGCCTCAACACCTTTAACAATCTCAACATCAGTATCGACTCTGATGACTTTCGTTTCGGCTGGTGGTGGTTTCCTATCGGAATCGCAGGATTGGGCCAAGGGGTATTGTTTATCGTGAATTTAGTATATACCATTTTAGCAACCATTAGAACCAATGAAGGACAACTTTTTGAGTATCCATTAACCATAAAATTCATTAAATAACCAAAGGTATTCATCACACCTTGATCTGAAGTTTATTCATTAATCACTAAACTAAAATTTGTGCCAACCGCCAAAAAAGTAACATCAATCAATCAAAACCTGTCTATAGGCAGTTCAATCGGAATGTTTATTCATCATTCAAAAAACGAACAGTTAATCTATGCGGACCACCATTTCCAAAATCAAAACAGAAGGAAGCCAAACCACCAGTAGGCAGGTAGGACCCAAAAAGAAAAAAGAAATTATGAACGTAGAAAACACAAAAGCACAAATGCGCAAGGGGGTACTCGAGTATTGCATCCTTTCCATTTTAAATGGACATGACAAATACGCTTCCGAGATCTTATCCACCCTAAAAGATGCGAGGATGCTTGTTGTAGAAGGTACGATATACCCCCTATTGACAAGACTAAAAAATGCGGGATTGCTCAACTATCGTTGGGAAGAATCGACCTCTGGTCCCCCAAGAAAGTATTACACCTTAACGGAAACCGGTAAATTGTTTCTGAAGGAATTGGATACCACCTGGGATGAACTACGAAGTGCAACAAATCTAGTAACCAACAAAAAATAGACTCAAGCAAGCGTACTTGAGTAAAAAAACAGCAAAAAATGAACAAGACAGTCAATATAAATCTAGCAAACGTACTCTTCCACATCGATGAGGATGCGTATACAAAAATGCGACGTTACCTAGAATCGGTAAAACGATCATTCGCAAATACCCCGGGCAGTGATGAAATCCTAGCAGATATCGAAGCAAGGATCGCGGAACTCTTTCATGAGAAACTAGCTGACGAGAGACAGGTAATCACGCAAAAAGAAGTGGACGAAGTTATCTCGATTATGGGGCAACCTGAAGACTATATGGTCGATGAGGATATCTTTGAAGACGAGCCTCGACCTAGAACCGAGCCAAGAAAATCCAAAAAGCTCTATCGCGATATAGAAACCAAGTATATCGGTGGTGTATGTTCCGGATTGGAGCACTATCTAGGCTTCGATGCACTTTGGATACGCATTATCTTTATCTTACTTGGCGTATTTACCGGCTTTGGTTTCATCGCCTACATTCTTCTTTGGATTCTGGTTCCTGAAGCGGCTACCACATCGCAAAAATTGGATATGAAAGGTGAAGCCGTTAACATTGACAATATACAGCGAAAAGTAAAGGAAGGCTTTGATGATGTTGCAGACAAAGTAAAAAACGCCGACTATAGTAAAGTAAAGAGCACGGGTAAGTCGTTCTTTGATACTATAGGCGATATCATCATGTTCTTTTTCAAGGTGTTCGGAAAATTTATCGGTATCCTATTGATTATTATAGGGGCGGCAACTATCATAGGGATGTTCGTAGGTCTATTGACCGTAGGTACTTTGGATTGGTTTCATCTACCTGGCTTAGACGGCGCTATCAATAGCATAACAGGAGCCCCGATATGGTTGATATCACTCTTGGTGTTCTTTGCCGTGGGTATTCCCTTCTTCTTTCTACTCTACTTAGGGTTGAAGATTTTGGTTTCCAACCTAAAGTCAATCGGCAACATTGCAAAGTTTTCGCTTCTTGGCCTATGGTTGATCTCAATAATAACCTTGATCGTTCTTGGTGTTCGTGAGGCGGCCTCCCACGCTTTCACCGGTAGCGTAAGTAGTGAAACTCCTCTATACCTTGAAAATGAATCGGATACCTTGAATTTCGAATTGGCTTCCTCCGAATTCTATGACAGTGAAGAGCATATTCGTATGAACGACATGATCTTGATCTATGATGATGAGGGTAAACCCACCCTGCAATCTGAAGATGTACGGTTCAATATAAAGAAAACAAATGATACTGTGGTGCTGATATCCGTTCGCAAAGAGGCCAATGGACCTTCTTTTCAAGAGGCCCGACAAACGGCAGAGCGCATAAACTATGGATATACCCAACGCGGAAACACCGTATATTTTGATAACTACCTGACGACACAAGACCAAAGCAAGTTCAACGATCAAGAAGTTCGGGTCAATCTATATCTTCCTGAGGGGCAGCATATCGCATATAATCCTTCGAACAGAAGAAATTGGACCATTCGAGCGCAGACCGACAAGGCCATTTCAAGCTTGGAGGACTATTTGTGGAAAATGCGGAATGATGGAGTTCTGGAATGCCAGAATTGTCCCGATGAATTCGAGGAGGATGCCGAAGATGGGGATAATCGCATTCGGATCAACGGAGAGGGTATCGATATCAATATCAACGATGAAGACGGCGAATCCTTTAAAATGAAGATTAACGAAGATGGAGTCCGTATCAAAGCAAAGGACAATGACGACGAAAAAGTGGATATTAATATCGACAGTCAAGAGAATGTTATAAAAATCGAGGCTCAAGACGGCGATACGACCATGAGGAAGACAATCAGCAAAAATTAGACGACGACAATTCAGTAGATATAAGCAACAGTTCAGCTCAAAGTTTTTAATTCAAACAACAATAAACAGCACCTTTACCATCAATTAAGAAACAATCTAAAAACAATCATCATGACAACACTAGCAAGAATAGCAATCGCCGTAGTAGTATCCATTTTTTTATCATCCTGTGGGTTTGATATCCAAATTGGGGATTTCGGAACCGGAAAAAGAGGCAACGGAAATGTAGTAACGGACACTAGATCTACTTCAGAAGGGTTCACCAGGGTTTCGGCTTCCGAAGGCCTAATGGTCTATGTAACACAAGCCGATGAGTTCGCCATAGAAGTCGAAGCCGATGAAAACATCATCGATTTGATCCGAACGGATATTAAAAATGGAAAACTACGTATTCATGCAGAGGAAAATATCGGTTCTGCAACAAAGAATATTTATGTATCCTTACCAAAAATCACAGAACTTAGAGCGTCTAGTGGTTCGCATTTAGAAACCAAGAATACCGTGAACGCCAACGAACTTGTCGTTGATGGAAGTAGTGGCGCAATTTTGGACGTTGACCTCGTCGCACAAGAGCTTGAACTCGATGCAAGTAGCGGGGCCAATGTAGATGTTGATGGCCGTGCCGATACGGCAGATGTAGACGTAAGTAGCGGAGGTAACATCAACGCCAAGGATCTTGAGACCAGAATCTGCACAGCTGATGCCAGTAGTGGAGGAAATGTAAAGATTCAAGTTTCCGAATCCTTGATGGCCGATGCCAGTAGTGGCGGCAATATTTCGTATTCAGGTGACCCCGATGTGGAGAAAAAGAAAAGTGTCTCAGGTAGCGTACATAAATATTAAATCAAAAAACCACCCAACACAAGAACGCCCGTTGAATTCTCGACGGGCGTTCTTTTTTTATTTTCCCTTTACATATCTTAGTCGAAACAATTATTCGCATGCAACTTGTCCTAAAAAAATTCACGCTAAAACTAAAACACACCTTTAGCATTTCGAGAGAATCGCATGATTTTCAAGATACCCTCATCGTTTCCCTCTCCGAGAATGGCCAAACTGGCTATGGCGAAGCTACTTCGAACCCGTATTACGGTGCGACCGCCGAGCAAATGATAGCGGAAATAAGAAGTATAGAAAAAGAGCTAAACAACTATGCGTTTACCGATCCGTTGCAATTTCACTCCTTTATTACCAAAATGGGATTGTCGAATTTTGCGATTTGTGCCTTAGACCTAGCGGCACATGATCTGTATGGAAAACTTAGGGGCAAACCCCTATACCAAATCTGGAATACGTCCATTTCAAAGTACCCTACGACCAATTATACCATTGGATTGGATACCGTGGAAAAAATGAAAGCCAAAATATTGGAGAAACCTTGGCCCATCTATAAAATAAAATTAGGCACCGAAAATGATGTCGCCATTATTAAAGAGCTCAGAGCGATTACAAACGCTGTTTTCAGAATTGATGCGAATTGTGCCTGGAGCGCAAAAGAGACGATTTTCAATGCTCCCCTTTTAAAAGAACTTGGCGTAGAATTTTTGGAGCAACCCTTGAAAGCGGATGACTGGCAGGGCATGGAGCAGGTCATGCATCATAGTGTATTGCCCGTTATCGCTGACGAAAGTTGCATTACAGAAGAAGATGTGGACAAATGCGCCCTCCATTTTAACGGCATTAATATCAAGCTAACAAAATGCGGAGGCCTCACTCCTGCTCTTCGCATGATCGCAAAAGGAAAAGAGCTCGGACTTAAGATTATGGTGGGCTGTATGACGGAATCTACCGTCGGTATTTCGGCCATCGCACAATTATTACCGCAATTGGACTATGTGGATATGGATGGGGCGCTATTGCTTTCAGAAGATATTGCCGAAGGTGTTCGAATCACTGCGCAAGGAAAAGTCATTTTTCCCGAACTCGGCGGTAGTGGTATAACGCTTACAAAATGAATTATTCCATAGATTCTTTTCCTGGGAGGGAACTGCATATTTCGGGAAAGCGCTTTCTCTATTTTGGAGGAACATCCTATCTAGGATTACAGACCGACCCGAACTTTCAGAACATGTTTATTGAGAATGTCAAGCGCTATGGCACAAACTACGGGGCTTCAAGGAAGGCGAATATTAAGATCCCCATCTTTGATCAGGCCGAAAAAGTCTTGACAACCCTATCGAGCAGCGAAGCCTGCACTACCCTATCATCAGGATTCTTATCAGGACAATTGGTTGCCCAACACTTCAATACTGACTATTATAGTTGTTGGTATGCCCCCAACACACATTCCGCTCTACTACAAAAGGAATCCGTACCTTTTAAAAACCTTCATGATTTGTTCGAGCAAATGGAGCAAACCCTAGCGAACAAAACGCCAGTGCTGTTTTTAGATGCCGTAGATACTACGGAAGCCTGCTACCCAAACTTTAGTGGTTTACGAGACTTTAATTTAAATCACGTAATTCTAGTAGTCGACGATTCACATGGTATCGGCATTATGGGTCAACAAGGTGGAGGAGCCTATCAAATCTTAAAAAAAATGAATCCTAAAGAAATAATCGTCTGTTGCTCTTTGGGAAAAGGGTTCGGAATACAAGCCGGAGCTATCTTCGGAACCCAAACACGCATAGACCAATTGAAAAGTACCGATGTATATGGTGGTGCTAGTCCAGCAGCGCCAGCGGCACTTGCTACATTGATAGCGGCTCGACCTCTTTTCAAGACAAAACTAAAGAAACTAAAGGCAAACCTTCGTTTGTTCCAATCACGGATAGGGGACAAACTTCATCGATTTCAGTTTCTTGAAGAACATCCCGTCTTTTCATTTGAAGATATTGAATTCGTTGAATTTTTAGAGGAGAATGGAGTGCTCGTCACCAACTTCAAGTACCCAAACGAGCAAGGTGTGCTCATGAGTCGAATTGTCATTTCTGCGGTTCATACCCAAAAAGACATCTTATTCCTATCTGATTTGGTGAATTCCTACAAATAATTTGAATTTCAAAACATAATACTTTTTATTTTTTCATATCATTAACTTAAGGTGTTGTTTATTGCTAATCTGTTAAAATTTTTGTAACTTTTTAGTATTCAATTGATAACGCTAAAATACTATGACCATGAAAAAAATACTATCACTGCTGGTGCTGACACTGATTCTGGTATCGGCCACCGATTTTAAATCAAATCAGCCTGACGCCTTTCATTCTATTGAGGGAACATGGGAATTAAAAAGCTTTTACAACTATGATGGGGAAAATGTCACGGATACCGTCATGGCCTCTGACGGTTATAAACAGGTGAAAATGTACTACAACGGTAAAATTATGTGGTCTCGTTATGTACCAAAGGACAAAGTAGCCCGATTCGGTTACGGATCTTACAAAATCACCAACGATCAATTGATAGAAACCATTGAATTCGGCGATAATGAAATGATGAGTGCACTTGATACCATGCGGGTTTTCACCTTTGAACTAAAACTTGATGATGATACCTACAGCCAAATAAGTCATGATGAAGAAGGTAATAGAACCTTTTCCGAGAACTATTCAAGGATCGATTAGTTGATACAATCGATTACAAAAAAACCCGCTAGGGTACCCTAGCGGAGTTTTTTTCAATATTACACTTCTTAGGAAACCTTTTCCGCGGTTTCAACAGTAGCCAAGTAACGTTCGGCATCCAATGCCGCCATACAACCGGTACCTGCAGCCGTAACGGCTTGTCGGTATTCTTTGTCCTGGGCATCACCACTTGCGAAAACTCCTGGCTTATTGGTTTTGGTCGACTTGCCTTCCGTAATCAAATACCCCGTCTCATCCATATCGAGTTGACCTTTAAAAATATCGGTATTCGGTTTATGGCCAATGGCAATAAATAATCCTGTTATGGCGATATCCTCTTTCTCACCAGTTTGGTTATTGACCATTCGTAGCCCTTCAACAACCTGATCGCCTAGAACCTCATCGACTTCGGTATTGTACCGAACCTCAATATTCTTTAGGCTGTTCACACGGTGTTGCATGGCCTTGGAAGCCCTCATATGATCCTTACGGACCAGCATTGTTACTTTGTTGCAGATATTCGCTAAGTATGACGCCTCTTCTGCCGCCGTATCTCCCGCACCGACAATAGCCACATCTTGGCCCTTGTAGAAAAAGCCATCACAAACGGCACATGCCGATACGCCGCCACCTCGCAAACGCTGCTCGCTTGGGATTCCCAAGTATTTCGCCGTTGCTCCTGTCGAAATAATAATGGTTTCGGCCTCTATTTGCTTGGATCCATCCACCGTGGCCTTGTGAATTCCCCCTACCTCGTCACTCAACTCAACTGCGGTAACCATTCCAATACGAACCTCGGTTCCAAAACGTTCCGCTTGTTGCTGCAATTGTACCATCATGG
The DNA here is from genome assembly GCF_047345415.1 of Maribacter corallii. Classification (NCBI taxonomy): domain Bacteria; kingdom Pseudomonadati; phylum Bacteroidota; class Flavobacteriia; order Flavobacteriales; family Flavobacteriaceae; genus Maribacter; species Maribacter corallii. Next base: position 31,793 of record NZ_JBLFEP010000003.1, on the reverse strand, counting down.
TGGGACCATCTATTCCTTCTGGATATCCAGGAAAATTATCGACCTCCGTGGTCGTGGTCAATTGACCTCCTGGTTCCATACCTGTATACACCAAAGGTTTCAAATCGGCTCTTGCCGCATATATGGCTGCGGTATAGCCCGCAGGGCCAGAGCCTATAATCAGTGTTTTTACTCTTTCAATACTTCCGGACATAATCTCAGTTTTATGCTAAGCAATACTTAGCCTCTATTAAGTAAGTGTTACGCTTCTAACCTTACAAAAGTAGATGTTTTAACAAAAACCTTACAGCTAAGTTATCAACAGTATCTCAAGGATTGAGATTGTTCTTGAACGATATTGATAAATGACCTTGGCCTGATTATTGCTAAAAATTGAGTGCTTTCCATTAGGGTCTTGTAGTACCAAGTTGGAAGGTGGATCAATGTTAAAAAAAAATGCTGTTGATAGGTTTTAACACATTTTAGTGAAGGATATCTTACTTTTACCTCCCGATATGGAACGGAGTAGCTAATTGTAGACAGGAGATAAGGAAGTTTTGTCAAGTTCAAAAATTGATAAGAAACACATTATTAACATGCAAGCAAAGAAACTAAGAAGTATCGTAGTAGATGACTCTGCGGTTCAACGATTGGCTGTGAGCACACTCATTGCCAACCATCCAGATCTAGAACTTATCGTTCAGTACAAAGATGGTTTCGAAGCCCAAAAAAAGGTAAATTCAAAGGAGATCGACTTGGTTTTCCTTGACGTGGAAATGCCTATCCTAGATGGTTTTGAATTCATAGAATCAATGGAGCACCCGCCTCAGGTGATTTTGATAACCGGTAAGCCCGGATATGCGCTCAAAGCATTTGATTACAACGTAACCGATTATCTTCTTAAACCCATTACGAAAGACCGTTTTGATGATGCCATTAAAAAGGCGTTGGTCCGTGCGGGTGAAAAATCGAGGTCCAAACAGGAGGAAGAACATATTTTCGTGAACAGTAGCCTGAAGAAAGTCAAGGTGGTCATTAGCGAAATCAAGTGGATCGAAGGACTTGGCGATTATATCAAAGTAGTTACCGAAGATGCGAACATTCTCGTGCTTTCCACTATGAAAGCCTTCATAAAAAAGTTACCCGAAAACCAGTTCTTACGTATTCATAAATCGTATATCGTGAACTTGAACAAGGTGCAGCAATTCAGCAGCGCCCTTGTAGAAGTGGGAGGACAACAAATTCCTCTCAGTAGACACAAAAAGGAAGAGCTGGAAGAGGCATTGACCAACTCGGACTAAAGGATATCTTTACAGACAAGTCGTTCCACCACTAGGGGCTACTTCGAAGGCTTCCAAGTGTATATTGAATTTTTCGAGATACGCTTTTGAAGCATGTTCCACGAATTCATCTACAACAGCCTCGTGAACCAAATTCAAAGTGCAACCGCCGAAACCTCCACCGGTCTGACGCGCGCCTAAAACGCCAGGGTTGTCTTTCGTATGCGCTACCAAAAAATCGGATTCTGGGCAGCTTACTTCATAAAGTGCACTAATACCATCATGTGCCTTGTATAAAATTTCACCTACAGCCTTTAGATCGTTCGCCTTAAAGGCTTCGACCATATCAAGCACCCTTTTATTTTCATCGATAATGAAAGAGCAACGATTGTACACCTTCTGCCGCATCTTATCGCGGTGGGCTTCTAGCATCGTACGGGTCACATCGCGTAAGGAATTGACTTGTGGGTGGCTTTCTTTGATAAGGGACACTCCTTCCTCACATTCTTGTCTTCGAGTGTTATATTCACTAGAGGCAAGATTATGTGACACCTTGGTGTTCAACATAATAATCCTGTAAGGAGCTATATGAATCGGAATGTGTTGGTAGTCCAAGGATCGGCAATCTAGAAGTATAACAGTACCTTTCTTACTCATCACTGAAGCGAACTGATCCATGATACCACATTGGGTTCCCACATAATTATGCTCGGCTCGTTGCGATAGCTCTACAAGGGTTATTTTGGATAACTGTAAATCGAATAGTTCATTTAAGCCGAAGGCTAGACCACATTCCATCGCAGCCGAAGAACTCAATCCGGAACCCAAAGGCAAGTCGCTTTCGATCGTACAATCGAATCCCTTTACCTTATCCGTTAGCATTGCAATCTCATATAAAACCCCTAGCACATAATTGTGCCATTCGGTTTCACTGATTTTAAGTTGGTCTAAATCGAACGAAAAGCCCTCATAACCTAAAGAATAAACATTACACCGGCTAGGGCTACCGTTCTTGGCCAATTTAAAGGTAATCTTATTCCCTATGGCAGTGGGCAATACATATCCCAAGTTATAGTCCGTATGCTCTCCGATGAAATTGATTCGACCGGGGGAGGCTATTGTAAGTTCAGGGGTGAAATTTTCTAAAAACTGCATATTATTCTCTTGTATTCCCAAACATTTCAGGAGTGACAACGGTTCTAAACCCTAAGTGCTCTTGCGCAGAATCAAGACTAGTAGCCATTCGGGCAGATATTCGATAGCTTGCACAATACGATGCGCTACACAAAAAAGAACCACCTTTGATTACCCTTTCACGGGCATATGGATCTCGTTCATTATAAGGCACCTCCGCTCCGGTAGGGTTGATCAAAACGTTTCCGCCTTGCTTCGTTTGTTTGTAATAATCGGTATTGTACCAATCATTGGTCCACTCCCAAACATTACCAGCCATATCATAGAGTCCGTAATCATTTGGTGGATAAGATCCGACATCGGCTCTTAACTCAAAGCCGTCCGCTTTTGTATTGTTCACAGGAAAATTACCATTCCAAGTATTTGCCATTTTGGCTAGGGTACTATGATCATCGCCCCAAGAAAAGGTTTTGTTCCTCTGATTTCCACGGGCTGCCCGCTCCCACTCCGCTTCAGTGGGCAAACGCCTTCCGGCCCATTGGCAATACGCCATGGCATCATCATAAGAAATGTGCACTACGGGATTATTCTCTTTTCCCGAAAGATCACTCCCTGGTCCATGGGGTTGTTTCCAATTGGCTCCAATCTTCCATTCCCACCATTGTGAAAAATCATAAAGATTGGGCACGGGGTTCTTGGTCTTTTTAAAAACCAATGAACCCGGTTGCATGATGCTATCATGGGGTTTCGCCGTACCTGCGGGAAGTTGTTTCTTCATTTCCTCCCAATCGATTTCCCGTTCGGCGACGGTTACATACCCCGTTTCGTCAATGAATTTTTTGAAATCGGCATTGGTCACCTCGTGGACATCCATAAAAAAACCGTTTACGGTTACAGGAATGGCGGGATTTTCGTGCCCCATCGCCATCTCATCATGGGAAACGGCTCCTTGCTCAAAAGTCCCACCAGGAATCCAAACCATTCCTTCGGGAGCTTTGATATCTTGAGGGGGATCAACAAGAATAGGAGCTGTAGGTGTTCTCTCGGTCGATACCGCCTTAACCTCGGAACCAGAATTCGGAGTTTGGTCTTTTTGCGTGTTCTTACAGGCAAAAATCAACGATAGTGCGAAAAGAAAATGTGTAGATCTTCGTATAATCTTCATGAAACGATTCCTAAATGGAGCGCGTAAAGTTAGCTTATTTTTCGGTTAAATTGCCGGTCTCCAACAAGGGGATCTTAAAGTTCTCCAATACAGGTGACTCCCTTTCTTGACGGAATATTTTTGAAGCCTTATCAATAATTTCAGGGTGCGCCTCCGCGACATTTGTTTTTTCCGTAGGGTCATCCTTAAGGTTGTAGAGCTCCAACGTTGGTTCTTCTTCGTTTTTCAGATTTTGGCGTACAAGTTTCCAATCCCCCATCCGCAAGGCTACTTGACCCCCATAACTAGGAAACTCCCAATACAGAAAGTCGTGTACCTCTTGAGATTCCGTTGATAAAAGTGTGGGCAACAAACTGATTCCATCCGTATGTTCAGGGACCGTATACCCTGCTACCTCGGCGAAGGTGGCCAACATATCATAATGCGCTGAAATATGATCGCTTCTAGTTCCAGCCTTTATCTTGTCGGGCCAAGAGGCGATCATGGGCACTCTGATACCCCCCTCATACAAAAAGCCCTTGCCTCGACCATATTCCCCTCGGAAAGGCTTCGCACTTTCAAAATATTCCGGATCAGCTCCACCAGCATAGCTAGGGCCGTTATCGGAAGTAAAAACGATTAATGTATTCTCATATATTCCCGCATCTTTCAATTGCTGTACCAACTTACCGATATTCTCATCTAAATAAGAAACCATCGCCGCGTAGGCTGCGTGGGGGGTCTTATGTGGAAAATAACCTGAGCCTGCTTTCTTCCCAGCCAAATAGGGTTCTTCAGGCCCTAATTTTTTGCGGTAGTGATCTACCCACCGCTTTGGTGCTTGCAAGGCCACATGTGGTATTGGTGTTGCCCAGTACAAAAAGAAGGGACGTTCCATATTCGAATCCACAAAATCCGTGATTTCCTTGAACATCAGATCCGGACTGTACTCATTTAAATTGAAATCGGCATAACTAGCGTCATCATTCGGGTCTAGACCTTCGTCGAGGGGCGTGTTCGGTGCGATGGTGTCATTCTGTAGATGAACGCGATTTCTATTCTTGTAAAGATGTAAAGGGTAATAGGTATGTGCCTGACGTTGACAGTTATATCCATAGAAAAAATCGAAACCCATGTCATTGGGAACGGACTTCGTATGTGGGGCACCTAATCCCCATTTACCGACGATACCCGTGGTATAGCCTACTTCTTTCAAGTGATCGGCCATGGTAACGGTAGCGTCCGGCATCGCACCTTGACCTTCCAAGGTGGAATCTTTGGCCATTGCGCGATAGTTCCATACGTCACCCCGTTCGCCCCATTCACTATTACTCCGTATATACGCATGGCCCGCATGTTTACCGGTCAGCAACATATGCCGTGCCGGCGCACAGACCGGAGCACTGGTGTAATGTTGGGTGAACAACATACCTGATCGGGAAAGCGCATCGATATTTGGGGTCTCTATGATTTTTTGCCCGTATGCCCCTACTTCGGCATAGCCCAGATCGTCGGCCAAAATATAGATAATATTGGGTTTTCTGTTTTCGGAAATCCCTTCCTTTGGAGCTTCGTCTTTACATGCTAAAAAAAGCGTTCCTGCCATTAGCAGGAACACAATCTGTTTCGTTGTTATTTCCATGAATTATAATACGGTGGTTTTACCTGGTGTGGGAATCGCGTACATTCCATCTGCATTGGGTTGAACCGGTGCCGGGGAATCCCAGGAGAGTTGGTCGGGAACCAAGGCTAAATTGGATGCCATAGCTTCGTCCCATTTCACCACTTTTCCAGAATAGGTCGCCATTCGACCTAAAATTGCGGACATCGTACTTTTTGCCCCATTTTCGCCATTCGCGATGACATCACCGTTTCGAATGGACTCAAACAATTTGACATGTTCTACCTCATAAGGATTGGGATCTTCCTTTCCTCGGTGTTCAAAAATCGTATCTCCGTTCCAACCTTTTATGTCCACATTGTCACCAGCAGTTGAAACCGTACCCTTAGTTCCTTGGAAGAACTCGGAGACCCTCCGCATCGTGTCAGGTTGATGACGACATTGGCTGGCAATGACGGCGCCGCTGGGATACGTGAATTCCACAAAATGATGATCGAATATCTCGCCATGGTCTTTACCATTGCGAACCTGACGACCTCCCATGCCTTGAGCGGAAATAGGGTACTCACCAATAAACCAATTCGCTACATCGATATTGTGAATATGTTGTTCCAATATATGATCTCCACAAAGCCAATTGAAATAGTACCAGTTGCGCATTTGATACTCCAGCTCCGTTTGGCCCGGTTGGCGTTCACGAACCCAGACCCCGGCACTATTCCAATATACTTGGCCGGATACTATTTTACCGATACTGTCTTTTTTCACATGATCAATGGCCGCCAGATAACTATCCTGATAGTGGCGCTGAAGTCCCACCACAACGTTCAATTTCTTTTCTTTTGCTATTTTGGCCGACGCTAATACCTTTCGTACCCCAGGTACGTCCGTAGCGACCGGTTTTTCCATAAAAACATGTTTTCCATTTGCGATAGCGTACTCAAAGTGTTGGGGTCTAAAACCTGGAGGGGTTGCCAATATCACCACATCGGCGAGGTCCATGGCCTTCGTGGCCGCATCAAAGCCGACGAACTGGTTTTTTTCCGCCACATTGACCTTCTTCGTTTCGCCCATAGCCTTGGAAATGTTCATCAAACTACCTTTCAAACGATCTTCAAATGCATCCGCCATGGCCACAAGTTCGACGTTTTCATCTGCATTTAAGGCCTGAACGGCTGCTCCGGTTCCACGACCACCGCAACCGACAAGGGCGATTTTTAATTTCTTGTCATTAAACACATTGACCATTCCGTTCATCTGCATATTCGGCAGCAACATAGCACCTCCTGTAAATAGGGCTGATTTCTTTACAAAGTCCCTTCTTGATTTCAGTGATTCTTCTCTAGCGTTCTTATTCTCCATGATTGTATCGTTGTATCTTTTTTAATGAAATTGGTTCTGAAGTGGTTTCTAAGGTAAAAAGAAAAAACCATTTCTTGGGTATTGCTATTTTGAATTTTCCATTCTTTTCCCCTAGTATACAGCAAAATAGCACGAACTAGACTATAGTCTAAAATGATGAACCATTTGTTGCACTTACAAAACCATATCTAAATAAGAAGAATCACAAGATAGCCTATGTTTAATTTATTAAATAACCAATAGTATATCAGAAATTGAAAACAGCCGCCCGAACCAACTTTTTCATCTTAGTTTTTTTTGCCACCTCTACCCTTTTTTTAGCTGCTCAACGTTCTAATGGCCATTCAAGAATCAAACAGGAATTGAATCAAGACTGGGAATTCTACCTTGAAAAAAATCAAGGTGCTCAATTGGAGTTGCATACCGCTAAAGCGAAATGGCAATCGGTTTCGATTCCGCATACCCTTGAATTGGTGCCTTCTGACGTTTCGGGGCTTGATACGACACATCAGCCCAAATTTCATCGCAATGTGGGATGGTATCGAAAAAAAATCCAAATTCCAATCGAATCGCATCAAAGGGTGTTTCTTGAATTTGAAGGAGTACATCAAGTTACAAATCTCTGGGTGAACGGCTCACGTGTAGGAACACATTCCATTGGAGGATATACCCCTTTCCATTTCGATATCACCAATGTGATTCATACGGATGGTCGCCCCAATGAAATTTTATTGAGTGCTGACAACAGGCTAGACCCTGCCGTTCCTCCGGATGGCAATCAATATGACTATATCAAGTTCGGTGGACTTTATCGCGATGTTTACTTGGTCACCACGAGTGATTTATATGTCACTTTTCCTTGGGAAGCTCGCAACGCGGGAATCACCATCACCACCCCTACCGTAACCAAAAGAGATGCTACGATCGACATCAAAACCACGGTTCGTAATGAGGCATCCGAAAGTAGGGAGTGTAAACTAGTTACGCGGATAGTTGATGATAAGGGCTTAGTAGTCAGCAAAATGCAAACCATTAAAACCATCGCTCCAAAATCGGATCATACCTTTTCTCAGATTGATGGCATTTCAGAAAACTTGCGGCTTTGGTCTATTGAAACCCCCTATCTATATCGGGCGCTTACCACACTTTATATCGACGGGGCTGCTGTTGACGAAGTTGAAAACAAATTCGGGGTTCGAAAGTTCGAATTTATTAGAGATCAAGGTTTTTTGTTGAACGGCAAACCTGTTGAACTTATCGGCGCAAATCGCCATCAAGCCTATCCATTTATCGGCGATGCCGTACCGAATTCCCTACATTGGAAAGATGCCTGGCAATTCAAACAAGCGGGATTCAATGTGGTTCGCCTCGCCCATTATCCTCATGATAATTCTTTTATCGAAGCCTGTGACGAATTGGGAATCTTAGTGTACGAAGAGCCTCCAAGTTGGATCGGTATAGGCGATGAAGCTTGGTTTGAAAACCTCGAGGAGGCGACCAGAAGAATGATACGAAACCATAGAAACCATCCTTCGATACTACTTTGGGGCGGTTCTTTAAACCATCGGGGACCTGTACCCCAACTACATTATGCCTGTAAACAAGAAGACCCGACCAGGCTGACAGCTTCCAATGGCAGTCCCTGGAGTGGCCCTAGAAACTCTGGAGTCACCGATATCTATACGCCAATGGATTATCAGAATATGGAATTGAACCCTGAAGAATTCGTTTTCCTCTGCGAGCATGGTAGCGCTGCGGATGCCAGCAGAAATCAGTTTGAAGTTTCAAAGGCGAAGGCCTCTGCAAATCATATAGGTGTAGCCGTTTGGACCGCCCATGATTATCAAGCCTTCAAACCGAATAGGGGTCTACATCCCAGACGTATCTTTTCGATGTACCGCGAACCGAATCCCGTTTATTATTGGTATCAATCTGAACTCCGAAATGAACCCATGATCCATATTGCTGATAAAAGGGCCACTGAAGACGAAAAAATACTGGTCTTCAGTAATGCGGAAGAAGTCGAGCTTAGTTTGAACGGTCAGGTCGTTGGCAGGCAGTTTCCCGATCGAAACGATGACCGGATGTATATTGACCATCCCTCTTTTACATTCGATTACCCATGGATCGAGGGGACTTTAGTGGCAAAAGGCATTTCAAACGGTCGAATCGTGGCCAGTCATTCGCTAGAAAAGCCTACCGCGCCCTATCGTTTGAAAGTTGTAATCGAGGAGGACAATCGTCCGTTTTATGCGAACGGTTCCGATATGAAAGTAGTCAAAGCCTATATCTTGGACAAAAAAGGGAATCATATCACTACGGATACCACTGCCGTCTCTTTTTCGATACGGGGAAAGGGAGATTTGATAGGTGACGCTACTATTGGGGCCAATCCGTTTAAAGCCTATTATGGTGTGGCCACGGCCCTTATCCGATCGAAATCCGAACCAGGAAAGATTACAGTGGCAGCCTCGGCTGATGGGCTCCTCGCTGCAAAAGCTGCCATCAATACCGTAGAACATAAGAAATCGGAAAAACCAATGTACTATGAATTGAAACAGGCCAAAATCGATTTTGGCGGAAATGAGGAGCGTCTGGTACAGTTCGGGTGGAACGAATGGAATCCGACGTTTAAGTCGGCCCCAAGCGCCTTTCCAGAATTGAACCTGGCCATTACAACGGACACGGAATTAGAATGGCAAAACGGTTGGGGCCTATCGGCTAACCTAGCCTATGTTGGAGCAGACGCGGTTTCGGCCGAAAAAAATATGACCTTGGTTTGCAATGGTCTTCCCGAAGGTGCATACACCCTAACAACATATCACCACAGTATGGAAGAATATCAAAAGTCACCGACCTATACCTTTCAGGTCGATGACGCTTCCGGAACATCGAAATATACAATTCGACCTTCGATGGGTAATCGCTTGGGGAACGCAGAACCTAAATCAAAAAGTATTGAAATCGAAGTAAAGAACAATACACCGATAACGATACGACTGTCTGTGAACGTTGATGCTATCCCCGTACTTCTTAACGGATTGAAAATTACGGAAATCAAAAAAGAGGTATCAAAGTAATAAGCAAAAAATGGTACGTATAATTTGGTATATTTAGTTGTTATGGGGAAAATCAGGGAAAAATCAGGATTTCCGACGAAACCGTTGATCAAATCATTTATCGCGATAGTTTCCGTCTGCCTGATACCCAGCATGTTGTGGGCACAAGACAATATCTTTTTTGACCACCTGACCACTGAGCAGGGACTTTCACAGAGTGACATCAATGCGATATATCAAGACCATCAAGGCTTTATGTGGTTTGCCACGCATGACGGATTGAACAAATACGATGGTTATGAATTTATCGTGTACAACCCTGACCCGAACAAACCCGAATCGATCAGTAGTAATTTGGTATTCGATATCGCTGGTGATAAAAAGGGGAATCTATGGATTGCGACTACGGGTAGAGGACTGAATTACTTTGATCGTGCCACAGAAAAATTCAGAGGCTTCAGACACGAGAATGAGAATAGTTCAAGTCTGCTCGACGATCATATATCCACTGTTTTCAAAGACCATAACAACCGCTTATGGATTGGCACCAATAAAGGCATTAATATGCTAGATTTAGAGAAGCCCCTTGACAGTGCCGTATTTCATTCCTTTGATTTTGAACCTGATGCATTACTACCCAACTGGGACGGGCGTCGCATCTACGCTTTTTTTGAAAGCAGCAAAAACCAGCTCCTCGTAGGAGGTGTCGGTGGCCTGTTCAAACTATCACGAGATCAAAACGGAGATATTTATTTCAAGGGAATCAACCGGCATCTCGGCCTATCCGGAACTATCGTAACGAGCATAGCCGAAGATAATGAAGGCCATTTGATTATTGGAACTACGGACGGACTTTATGCCCAAAAGCGAAATGACAAAAACGAAGCCCTGACCAGAATACACGAAGGCTCTTTCAATGACATTATCATCGACAAAAATCAAAACATATGGTGTGGGACCAATTCGGGTCTCCTGCTCTTCCAGAATTCAGTGAATACCGAACTGCCCACATATTCCAGCACCTTTACGTACAACCCACTAGATAACAACAGTATCAGCAAGAACATCATCAAATCGCTTGCCGTCGATAAGACAGGAATTATTTGGATAGGTACAAATGGTGGTGGTGTGAATAAATTTGATCCTGAACGTAAGCGCTTTGACCACATTCGTAAAACCCTAAGTAAGAATAGCTTGAGCTATGATAAAATCAGATCTTTTTATGAAGACAGTAACGGAACGTTATGGGTAGGAACCGAAGGAGGAGGCTTGAATATGCATCGCACGCCAGGGCATTCCGGAAAGTATGATAATTTTCAAACTTTCGAAGCTGTGCCCAAGACGTTTGCGTTGACGGAAACCAATCAAAACGGAAAGAAGAAATTACTGATTGGAGCCGAGGGTTCGCCATCATTGTTCGAAGTTGATATTACCGACCTCAATACCATTCAAGAAAATGATATCAAACCAGTTCCAGGAAATATTTACAGCGTTTTTGCACTGCTTACCGATAGTCAAGAGAATATTTGGGTCGGCACATACGGTGGCGGACTGAGTCGTTGGACACCCAATGCAGCTGGTATGGGGTATCAAAAAACCAATTTCAGGGAGCGGACTTCGGCAAGTAACGGACTACCGAGCGATATCATTCGTAATATTTACGAAGATCGTAAAGGGGATATCTGGATCGGTACGGCCGATGGACTGGCAAGACTGGCTTTCAAAGAGCGCAATAGTAAAGATCCGAAATTCGAAGTGTTTAAAAACGACCCCGAAAAAAAACAATCCCTCAGCCATAATTACATCTTGGCCCTATACGAAAGTACCGTCGGCGACCTTTGGGTGGGCACCTTCGGTGGAGGACTCAATAAATTCATTTCCGCTCCTAATACCGATAGATCGGGTTTCGTCTCCTACACAGAATCTGGAGGACTTTCGAATAACGTTATCAAAGGAATACTGGAAGATGAAAACCAAAACCTATGGCTATCGACCAATCAAGGATTATCGCGTTTCGACCCAGAAAAAGAGGAGTTCAAAAACTATGATGCCAATGATGGCCTTCAGAGTAATGAGTTTCAAGAGCTGGCCGCTTTGAAAAGAAATAACGGTGAAATGCTATTCGGAGGAGTAAACGGTTTTAACGCCTTCTATCCTGAGGATATCAATGAAAACACCTTCAAGGCCGAAACGGTATTGACTGACTTTTCCATATTCAACACATCGGTCAAAGTAGACGAAGAATTCAATAATAGGGTCATCCTAAAACAACCACTTTACGAAACCGAATCGATTCGACTAAAGCATTGGGAAAATAGCTTCTCATTCCAATTTTCCTCCCTGCACTATGCCGCACCCGAAAAGAACCAATTCGCCTATATGTTGGAAGGATTCGACAAGGACTGGATCTATACCGATTACAGTAAGCGTTTTGCGACCTATACGAATCTCGAACCGGGAGAATATGTCTTAAAAGTAAAGGCCTCGAACAATGACCATCTTTGGGATGACACTCCTTCTTCAATCAAAATACATATCGTTCCCCCATTTTGGCAGACGATCTGGGCATATCTACTTTATGCTGCGGCAGGCATACTCGCACTCTTTGCCTATAGAAAATTCACTATTATAAGGACCACGAAAAAACATAGCCTTGAACTTGAACATCTCGAAAAAGAGAAATATGAGGACATGCAACAAATGAAATTGGAGTTTTTCACCAATATCTCACATGAATTCAGAACGCCGCTAACCTTAATCAAAGGACCTCTGGAATACCTTAAAAAGAATGGTGCACGCGTCACACCCGAAAAGGCCGACGAACAATATAGTTTAATGCAAAAGAATACCGACTATCTGATGCGCTTGGTCAACCAACTTTTGGATTTTAGAAAAATGGGGCAAGGAAAACTTCGTCTCGTTGTGCGCCATACCAACATTGTTGCCTTTATAAATGAAATCGGAGAACCTTTTCAATTTACCGCACACAAACAAAACATCGACTTTAAAGTAACCGCCGCCAAAAATAATCTCATTACCTGGTTTGATCATGAAGCCATTGAAAAAATCATTAACAACCTCTTGTCCAATGCCTTCAAATTCACTCCGGAATACGGCCATATTACGGTCGATATTACCGAAGGAGCCAATGAGCACGCACAAACCCGCCTACAACTTGACCATGACCCATCGCACTATGTGGTCATTCAAGTAAAGGATTCAGGTTCGGGCATTCCCAAGGAGAACTTATCGCATATTTTCGAACGGTTCTTCGTTGAGCAAGATAAAGGAAAGAAAAATCTCAATGGAGCCGGAATAGGCTTATCCTTTGTAAAAAACCTCGTCGAACTCCATAGGGGTAAAATCGCTGTAGTCAGTGAACCCAATGTCGAAACGAATTTTATGGTGGCCCTGCCTATGTTTCAAGAGGCCTATAGAAATGTTGAAGAAATCACGATCAAGGAAGAATCGGAAAGTGATTTTAAAATACGTTCCTCAGAAGCAGAGTCGTTTGCCGTCAGCCTTAACGATGAGATATTGGATACCGAACTCTCCAACAAACGATCCAAATCACCCGTACTTTTAGTGGTTGATGATAATGCCGACATCCGTTCCTTTATACGCAGTATGCTGGAAGATGAATACACCGTGTATGAGGCGCAAAATGGAAAGGAAGGTTTTGAAATGGCGGCGTCCATCATTCCGAATATCATATTGACCGATGTGGTCATGCCGGTTATGGACGGACTCGAACTATGTGAAAAAGTGAAAACCAAAACGGCCACAAGCCACATTCCCGTATTGATGATTACCGCCAAATCATCGCAAGAAAGTGAACTGGAAGGACTCCAAAACGGAGCAGACGACTACATCAGAAAACCTTTCGATATCGATCTCCTCCAATTGAAACTGAACAATATTGTCAAACAACGCGAGTACCTTCGCCGACGTTTCAATCGTGAGATTACCTTACAACCGAAAGAAGTTACGGTGACCTCGACCGATGAACTATTTTTGCAGCAGGCCATAGAAGTTGTTGAAAAACATATGACCAACACCGATTTCAATGTAGAGATGATGGTCAAGGAAATGGGACACAGTCGTAGTAACCTCTATCTTAAGTTCAAAGAAATCACCGGATTATCATCGAGTGAATTCATTCGGAATATCCGTCTGAAACGTGCGGTACAACTTTTCGATCAGAGCGACTTTTCCGTAAAGGAAATTATGTACATGACCGGCTTCAATACTGCTTCCTATTTTTCTAAATGCTTTAAAAAACAATTCGGGGTCATTCCCAGTGAATATGTCGCCAAACGAAAGGCAACGCGAAAGTCAATAAAACTATAGTAGAAACCAATGATCGAAAACCAATACCTAAAGAAAACAACCATAGCCCTGCTCCTGCTCTTTTGCGCTTGTGCCGAGAAAAAGTCAAAAGCCGATGTCGAGACGGAAGCTAATCCAAAAAGACCGAATGTCATTGTCATCGTCACTGACGATCAAGGCTACGGGGACCTTTCCTACCATGGAAACCCTATTGTGAAAACCCCGCATCTCGATGCTTTTGCCAAGAGCGCCCTAGAGCTGACCAATTTTCACGTCGGTACCACTTGCGCCCCGACCCGCGCGGGATTGATGACCGGCAGAAATGCGAACAGAAACAATGCCTGGCATACCATTGCTGGCTGTTCCATATTGTTGGAAGACGAAGAGACAATGCCCGAGGTCTTTCAGCGCAATGGCTATAAAACAACTATGTTGGGCAAATGGCATTTAGGGGATAACTATCCATTCAGGCCACACGATAGGGGTTTTCAAGAGGCTTTTTATCACGGCGGTGGTGGAGTTCAGCAAACCCCTGACTATTGGAACAATGACTACTTTGACGACACCTATTTTCGAAATGGGACACCTGAAAAAACCTCGGGATATTGTACCGATGTTTGGTTCAATGAGGCAATCAGCTATACCAAATCATCCCAGAAAGAACCATTTTTCCTCTATTTGGCCTTGAATGCCGCACATGGCCCGTTCAATGTACCTAAGTCCTACGCGGATAAGTACGCATCTGCCCCCTTAAATGAGACGCAGAAACGGTTCTATGGAATGATCTCTAATATCGACGATAACTTCGGAAGGTTGATCGCTCATTTGAAAGACACCGATCAGTTTGATAATACGATTATTGTTTTCACAACCGATAATGGTACGGCAGCAGGTATTTCCAGACCTCAAAATGGACAAAAAGCCCTGGGATACAACGCAGGTTTAAGAGGCACCAAAGGCAGTCATTATGACGGTGGACACAAAGTTCCCTTCTTTATCAGTTGGCCAGACGGGGCTATTCAGCGACAAACAAAAACTGACGATTTAGTAGCCCATGTCGATCTGCTTCCGACCTTGACGGCCTTGGTCGATATTGACTTTATACCCAAAAAAACCTTGGACGGGCAAAACATGGTCGCTACTCTTAAAGGAGAAAAAATCAATGGGGATCGTATGTTGGTGGTAGACACCCAACGCAATCAACTTCCTGAGAAAGGTCGAAATCCTTGCGTAATGCAAGGGCCTTGGCGTTTGGTCAACGGCACTGAACTCTACAATACCGAGGAAGATCCCGGACAACAAAACGATATCGCCAAAGACCATCCGGAACGCGTGAAGCAATTGAACGCCCATTATGACCAATGGTGGGCCGATATTCAGTCCGATATTCGGTATGCAGAGATTCCAGTGGGGCGTACCGAGGCAAACCCGGTGCTATTGACCATCCACGATATGCACACCCCCGACAATCTACCTTGGAACCAAGTGCAAATTAGAAAGGGCGAAGCACACCCTTCAGGCTTTTACAGCATTCACGTGGCCGAAGCCGGGGAATATCAATTTAAGCTCTACCGATATGCGCCCGAATCGAAATTGGCCATAAATGCCACAACTGAAGAAATCACCGGCACTTCATTCAAGGATGCCCTGCCCGAAGGAAAAGCCTTGAAAATTGACGGGGGACTAATAACTATTGATGACACCAAATTTACCTCCAATGTCGGAGAGTCGAATCAGTATATTACCGTTTCGGCGAACCTATCTCCTGGCAGTCATGAACTAAGAAGTTCGTTTTTAACCTCAAAAGGTGACGACTTGTCACCGTATTACATCGAAATCAAAAAGCTATAGATCAATGAAAAAACTGAGCTATCTTCTACTGACCCTTTTTATACTGGGTTGTCAGGCTGAACAAAAGGAAGTCGTAAAAAAACCGAACATTGTTTTCGTTTTCGCGGACGACCTAACCTATACCGCCATACAAGCCTTAGGAAATGAGGAGGTAAGAACCCCGAACCTCAACCGTTTAGTAAATCAGGGCACCACTTTCACACATACCTATAATATGGGCGCATGGAACGGTGCTGTCTGTGCCGCCTCAAGGGCCATGATTATTTCAGGGCGAAGTGTCTGGGATGTTGATAATTTTCGCCAGGGTTGGAAAACGAATACGAATTTTGATCAAACATGGGGCAAACTGATGGAGGGAGCCGGATACGATACCTACATGACCGGCAAGTGGCACGTGGATGCACCGGCCGATTCCGTTTTTCAAAACGTGGTGCATGTACGACCTGGAATGCCCAGGGACGCTTGGAGCCATCAAGGTACGATTCCGTATATCAACAAAATGATAGCGGAAGAGGCACCCGACGAAGCCATTAGGGCCATCGGCTACAACAGACCTTTACATGAGAACGATACCCTTTGGACCCCAACGAATAAAGACTTTGGTGGGTTTTGGCAAGGTGGTAAACATTGGAGTGAGGTCCTTAAGGAAGATGCTCTTGGGTTTATCGCTCAAACCGAACAAAGCGAAAAACCTTTTTTCATGTATCTGGCGTTTAACGCACCACACGATCCACGTCAGGCCCCTCAGAAATATCTTGATATGTACCCTCTGGAAAATATCAGCGTTCCTAAGAGTTTTATCCCCATGTATCCCTTTAAGGACAGTATCGGAAATGGTCAGGATTTAAGGGATGAGGCCTTGGCTCCCTTTCCCAGAACCGAATATGCCATAAAAACCCATATTAAGGAATATTATGCCCTGATCACCCATTTAGATGATCAAATCGGAGCCATTCTGGATGGACTTGAATCCACAGGGAAAATGGACAATACCTATATCATTTTTACCTCAGACCACGGTTTGGCAATGGGGCGTCATGGCCTTTTGGGCAAGCAAACCCAGTTCGATCACAGCATACGGCCTCCTTTTATGATAGTCGGTCCGGATGTTCCGGCCGGCAAAAAGATAGCTGCTGATATTTATCTACAAGATGCCATGGCCACCAGCTTGGAACTGGCGGAAATTCAAAAACCCGAATACGTTTTCTTTCATAGTGTTATGGATTTGGTCGACGGAAGCCGAACCAATAGTCATTACGATGGGATCTACAACGGCTATATCAAGTTTCAACGCATGATCCGAAAAGATGGATTTAAACTCATCGTGTATCCCAAACTAGATAAAGTATTGTTGTTCGATATGGAAAACGATCCAGAAGAAATGAATGATCTGGCAAACAATAGTACGTATAAAGAAAAGGTTCAAACCCTCTTTCAAGAACTTCTCCAACTACAGAAAGAACTGAACGACCCACTCGATTTGACTGAACTGTACCAAAAAATTGCGGTCAATTGAAAGAATTTAGGTTAATTTTTCCACATAGAACATTTGTATTCCAGAATAAAACATCCGTTGCGATCTCTTCGCACCAATGTCCATATCTTGTCTAGTAATAGCCATTGATTCTACTTTTTTAAATCTGTATCTTTAAGGGTATAAATGTCAAACAGGCCAATGAAAAAATCAAAAAACGACAATCGCACAACCAAAGGTAGAAGAGCATTTCTAAAACGATCAGGGCTTGCTATCGGAGCAATCACAATACTGCCGAGGCACGTATTAGGTAGAGGTTACGTAGCTCCCAACGATAAAATCAACCTAGGTTTTATAGGACTGGGAAGGCAAAATACCGGGTTGGCCAAACGATTTATTACCGCAACCTCGGCCCAGATCATAGCTGGTTGTGATGTGTGGACCACTAAAAATGCCGCTTTTAAGAGTCTTGTCGAAAGCCAATATGCCGAACACCGAAACATAGGAAAGTATGAGGGCGTGAACATGTACGATGAGTATACCGAGCTATTGGCACGTACCGACATTGATGCGGTTGTCATCGCAACACCTGATCATTGGCATGCCGTTCAAGCTATTGATGCCCTAAAGGCCAACAAGGATGTTTACTGTGAAAAACCGCTTACACATCGGATATCGGAAGGCATAGAATTGGTAGAAACCGTAAAAAAAACGGGCAAAGTGCTTCAAACGGGCAGCATGCAACGATCTTCCGAAAACTTTAGGAGAGCTTGCGAATTGGTGCGGAACGGATATCTCGGTGAACTATCCAAAATATTGGTCAATGTAGGAGACCCTGCTATTGAGTACAATATGCCGGAGGAAACGTTACCGAAAGAAGTCGATTGGAACAAATGGTGCGGGCCGGCACCTCTCCTAGCCCATAATCACAGGCTGGCTCCCTCAAGCAACACTATTGATTTCTGGCCCGATTGGAGAAAGTTCAAAGAAACAGGTGGTGGTATTCTATGTGATTGGGGAGCGCACATGTTCGATATTGCACAATGGGGAATCGGAATGGATGATTCTGGGCCCATACGCTATATTCCGCCAACTGATGCCAAGGCCGTGCGCGGATTGCGTATGTTTTACGCTAATGGAATTGAAATGGTGCACGAAGATTTCGACCGTGGTTGGGGAGTTCGCTTTATCGGAAGTGAAGGTACCCTTGATGTCAGTAGAAGTTATTTGGATACAAACCCCGAGAACCTGCTTTCCGCTGAATTAAAGGATTCCGATGTAAGATTGTATAACTCCAGTGGCAATCACTATCAAGATTGGTTAGATGCCATACGAACCAAGACCCAACCCTTATGTGATGTCGAAACAGGTCATCGTTCCTCGTCTATCTGCAATATTGCGAATATTGCCTATCAACTCGGAAGACCCTTGAATTGGGATGCCGAAGAGCAACATTTTAAAGGAGACGCGGAGGCAAATGCACTTCGTACCAGAAAAAACAGAGCGTATTAAGCTATAGTTTTATGTTAAAAAAAATAAGTTACCCCCTATTTCTCATTTTCCTCACATTGACCTCCTGTGGTCCTGATATGCCCGAAGAAGTAGAAATTGCATACGAAAAGCTTCCCGAGGAAATCGATTTCAATCAACACGTGAAGCCCATTCTTTCCGATAAATGCTATCTCTGTCATGGGCCGGATGAAAACAAAATATCAGCAGGTCTACAGCTACATCTAGCTGATTTGGCCTATAAGGAATCGGAAAATAATCCCGGTACTTATGCCATTGTACCCGGTAATGCTGGAAAAAGTCTTCTAGTAGACCGCATACTCACAGATGACCCCGAATTGGTCATGCCCGAGCCCGAGACGCATTTGTTCTTAACAGATTATGAGAAGGCCATGTTGATCCGATGGATTGAAGAAGGCGCGGAATACAAAGATCACTGGGCTTTTATACCTCCTGAAAAACAAGAGCCGCCAACAGTAGCACACATTGATGAAGTGGGCAATGCCATCGATAATTTTGTTTTGGCGAAGTTGGAGATCGAGCGACTAGCACCCAATGAGCCTGCGGACAAAGAAACTATTTTGAGAAGACTCTCATTCGATTTGACAGGCCTGCCCCCCACCCTCGAAGAAATTGAGGCCTTTACAAAAGATATCTCGCCCGATGCCTATGAAAAACAGGTCGATCGTCTATTGGCATCACCCCATTATGCGGAACAAATGACCTTGGATTGGATGGACCTATCGAGGTATGCCGATACACATGGCTATACCGTTGACCGCTATCGAGATGTTTCACCGTGGCGCGATTGGGTCATCAAGTCCTTTGATGAAAATAAGCCCTACGATGAGTTCGTGCGATGGCAAATTGCCGGCGATATGATGCCAGATGCCACTAAAGAGCAACTATTGGCAACGACCTTCGGGCGCTTACATCCGCAAAACCTTGAGGGAGGTATCGTAGACGAGGAATTCCGTTCAGAATATGTTGCCGATCGCACCAACGTAGTAGGCGAAGCCTTTTTAGGCCTGACCATGGCCTGCGCAAAATGCCATGACCACAAATACGACCCCATCTCGCAGAAAAACTATTATGAAATGTATAGTTTTTTCAATAACGTTAACGAATCAGGTCAGATTCCTTGGGATTGGTCCATGCCCGTACCCAATATGCAATTACCCACCGATGAGCAAGAGAAATTCTTGACCTATATCGATAAGTTGGTAGCCGAAAAAAAAGACGGTCTAGCCGAGACCTTAAGTACAGAAGAAAGTCGATCAACGCAATGGATTGCCTCCGAAGGGTATAAAACAATCAATCCGAATGCTACACCCGGTAATTTAGTCGCCAAAATCGACTTTAAGAACGGTAGTTTGAACAATGCACTCAATCCTTCGCAAAAGGGAAAAATGGATCGGCAGTTCGCGCCCAAACAAATCGCTAAAATCGTAGCCGGGCATTCCGGTAAAGGATTGGAGATGGATGGTGATGCCTGGTTGGACTTAAACCCCATAGGAATCTTTCGCCGCAATGAACCCTTTAGTATAGGGATTCAGGTCAAATTACCAGAGGATTTGGAAAACGGGGTCATTTTTCACAAGAATTTCGGAACCCGTCTCCATAGTTATCGCGGGTATCAAGTTTCATTGAAAGAGAATAAGTTAGAGTTGATCATGGCTCATGTTTGGCCTGACAATGCAATCGTGAAACTAAGCACTAAAGAAGTTCCAAAGAATCGTTGGGTACAATTGACCCTCACCTATGATGGTTCGAGCAAAGCGGACGGATTGAATATATACATGGACAGCGAAAAGCTGGAGACCGAAACGGAAGTGGACAATCTGTACAAGGATATTATTTTTAACGCCTACGAGGATTTTATCTATAAACACCCCATTGAACCGGGGCTTCAGATTGGAGCCCGATGGCGCGGCAAAGGTATTGGCGGTGCGATTGTCGACGACATATTGGTCTTCGACAAAGAATTGAGCCCCTTGGAAGTTCAACAGATAAGCAATCCGGAACACGTCAAATCACTTTTGGCCAAAAGTTCGACCCAACTGAGTCCTACAGAAAAAGAGCAGCTGAAAAAATATTTTCTATCCAGCAAATCGAAACCAGTTAAAACCGCTTTGAACGAACTCGAAAAAGTGCGCGAAATACAGGCGGACAGTGCGGAACGTGTTCAAGAGATCATGGTGATGAAGGAAATGGATCGACCTAGGGAGTCGTTTGTTCTTGAACGAGGACTCTACGACCAATACGGCGAACAAGTGTATCCAAATACACCGGAAAAAATATTCGCTTTTCCCGATAGCCTGAAAAAAAATAGATTGGGACTGGCCAAGTGGGTGACTAGCAAAGACAATCCGCTATTTGCCCGAGTTACCGTGAATCGCTACTGGAAAAATATCTTTGGAACCGGAATTGTCCGAACGGTTGAGGATTTTGGAAACCAAGGTGAACTCCCAAGCCACCCGGCCCTGCTTGATTGGTTAGCTCTTGAGTTTATGGATTCAGGATGGAACGTAAAGCAACTCCATAAACTTATGGTCATGTCAAATACCTATCGACAATCTTCATTGGCCAGTGAAGAATTAATGGCCAAGGATAAGGCGAATAGACTCTTGGCCCGAGGACCTTCGCGAAGACTGACAGGCGAAATGCTACGAAATAATGCGCTACTTGCCTCGGGACTGCTCAATCGAAAAATCGGTGGTAAAAGTGTAAAGCCCTACCAACCGGCAGGCCTATGGAAAATCAATGGAGCGGCGTACGAAGAGGATAAAGGAGAGAAATTGTATCGCAAGAGCATGTATACCATTTGGAAACGATCGGTTCCACATCCGACTATTGCTACTTTCGATGCGCCCGAACGATCATTTTGTGCAGTGCGAAGGCAAGAAACCAATACTCCGCTGCAGGCCTTGGTCTTGATGAACGACCCGACCTATATTGAGGCTTCGCGTGTATTGGGATATCAAATGCTACACTATTCCGACCCTAAAACAGGTATCGCCGACACCTTCAAAAAACTGACGGGAAGAACTATTGACGAAAAAGAACTCCGGTTATTGGCAGACCTCAGATCGGGAGAATATGACAAGTTTAAAGCGAATAGTCAGAAATCGGAAGGTTGGCTGAATACTGGTGCGTTTCGGACCAAGGATGTCAATGATGAAGCCTCAGTGGCTGCCAATGCAGTAGTGGCCAGTACGATTATCAACTCGGATGCTGCGATAACAAAAAGATAAGTAAGGAACAAACACAACGAATATGTGTCATAATCACGACGACTTAAGGTCGAACAATAAAGATTTACAACAGATTGAGCGTCTAATGGATCGCCGCAATTTCCTAACGAAAACCTCGATGGGCCTAGGTGCGATCGCTTTGGGATCTTTGCTCAATGCGGATGAGGCCTTTGCAAAGGTTAAGAATGGTGCTCTAGATACCTCTAGTCCTGACGCGCTATTGAAGTCCTATAACAAAAACCGATTGGGTCTCCCCCATCATTTACCCAAGGCCAAGCGCATTGTGTATCTTTTTCAAAGTGGAGGCCCTTCTCAATTAGAGATGTGGGACTACAAGCCAAAACTAAAGAATATGTTTGGGCAAGACTTACCCGATTCGGTTCGTCAGGGGCAGCGTTTGACCGCTATGAGCGCTGAGCAGACCAGTTTTCCGATGGCCCCATCGATTTTTGATTTCAAGCAATATGGGGAGACCGGAACATGGGTCAGTGAACTACTTCCTTACACCGCCGAAGTAGTGGATGAACTTTGCTTTGTCAAATCGATGCAAACCGATCAAATCAATCACGATCCGGCCATAACCTTTATGCAGACCGGAAACCAATTACCCGGTAGACCATCGATCGGATCTTGGTTGAGCTACGGCCTCGGTTCCGATAATGAGAATCTGCCGACCTTTATCACACTGATTACCAAAAATATGGGCGGGCAGCCCTTATATTCCCGTTTATGGGGCAACGGTTTCCTTCCAACCGAACATCAAGGGGTACAATTTCGATCTGGAAAAGATCCGGTATTGTATTTGAGCGATCCCGAAAATTACGATGGCAATGACAGAAGGCAAATGTTGAATTACCTCGGAAAACTGAACGAAGTACAACATGATGCTTATGGGGACCCCGAAATCCAGGCCAGAATGGCACAATATGAAATGGCATTCCGCATGCAGACGTCAGTTCCGGAAGTAACCGATATGTCAGATGAACCCGATTATATTTTTGACATGTATGGGGAAGATAGCCGAGATCCCGGCACTTATGCTGCAAACTGTTTGATGGCACGAAAACTGTTGGAGAAAGATGTGAAGTTCGTTCAATTGTACCATCAAGGATGGGACCAACACAGTTATTGTCCCGGCGGTGTCAAAGCGCAATGCAAGCGGACGGACCAGGCCAATGCCGCACTGATCAAAGATCTCAAACAGCGGGGTATGCTTGAAGACACCTTAGTAGTTTGGGGCGGTGAATTTGGTCGTACCGTATATTCGCAGGGCCAACTGACACCCGAAAACTATGGCCGCGACCATCATCCCAAGGCATTTACCATGTGGATGGCCGGAGCTGGTGTGAAGCAAGGCTACACTCATGGTGAAACGGATGATTTCAGTTATAATGTCATCAAAGACCCCGTACACGTACACGACTTTCATGCTACACTGATGCATCTATTTGGTATTGATCACGAACGCCTAACATTCAAACACCAAGGCCGTCGCTATCGCTTGACCGATGTGCACGGTCACGTGGTCAAAGATCTATTGACCTAAGCCCCTTTACAGCAACAGGGTAAATTCAACAAAATGAAGAACAGAAGAGATTTTCTTAAAAAGACCGCCATGGCAGGAGCGGCATTGACCGCTACCCCATCCTTCGGATTCAACATCTTGAAGAAACCAATGCCAGAAGAGGAGATCATTGGTCATGGGGACTTCAAATACAAAGTACACAAAGATTGGGCAAAAATGACGGTAGGTCATAATCCCATTTTGAATTGCCATGAAATGCAAATGGACAGCAAAGGCCGTTTGATCATGCTCGGGGACCATACGGACAACAACATCTTGGTTTTTGACAAATCAGGAAAACTTCTGGATTATTGGGGTACGCGATATCCGGGTGGTCACGGACTTACTTTACACGACGAAGGTGGTGAGGATATGCTCTATATTGTCGACTGTGGTTGGTTTCAGGACAGAAATGGAAAATGGACCAAACAAGCAGGTACGGTCAGTAAGACTACGATCGATGGCCGATTATTGTTTATGTTGCCCGACCCGCATACCATTGGCGTTTACACTCCTGAGGAAGATTATCTGCCCACTGAAACCGCGGTCGGACCCAATGGGGATATCTATGTGGCTGATGGATACGGTTCCGATTATATCTTGCAATTCAGCCCAAAAGGGGAATTCATAAGAAAATGGGGAGGTCATAACAATACGGATGAAAATTTGAACATCCGCAATGCACATGGAGTGGCAGTGGACTACCGAGACCCAAAGAATCCGGTATTGATCATTACGTCGCGAGCCACTAATAGTTTTAAGTTTTTCACATTGAACGGTACGTATCTAAAGACCATAACCCTTCCTGGCGCTTTTGTCTGCCGACCCGTTCTGGATGATACGAATATGTATTCAGGGGTTTGCTGGTCACGTACCAGAGAAGGTAAAGACTATGTCAGGGATACAGGTTTCATCACCATTTTAGATGGTTACAACAAGGTCGTCTCCAATCCCGGTGGAGAAGCACCCCTATATACTAATGGGGAATTACAACCGATGCTACAGTCAGAAAAGGCTGTCTTTAACCACGGGCACGATGTCTGCGTTGATGAAGACAAGAATGTATATGTTTGTCAGTGGAATGCACACCACACCCCTCCGGTGAAGCTCCAACGGGTATGATACGCTTCAAATCAAGACCACGTTCGTTTTGGTTTAGGGTATTATTTTTCCTTTTGACGCCGGGTTATCTTATCGCCCAAGATCGTCCTAATTTTATTTACATATTTACGGATGATTAGAGTTGTGGAAGTATGACGTTATGCTACCAACAGCGAAGCGGAACGCGGCGTGCTTATCGACCCCAACTGAAACGAACTACCAATCTAATTTGTACACTTTTTCCATAGGTACCCACTTCTCACCTTCTTTTGCCCATGGTAGTGCCTGTTGATACTTCCACATGAGCTCTTCCCATTCCTGGACTTTGGGGTTATTCGCATCCATTTCGGCTTTTTTGGAAGGGTCAAAGGTCTCGTCGACTTCCATAATCATAAACATGCGATTACCGGTAAGGTAAATTTGCAGATCTACGACCCCTGCGTCTTTTATACTCTGGGTAATTTCTGGCCACACTTTTCCTTGGGCGTGATACGCCTTATATTCTGTCATTAACTGCGAATCGTCTTTAAGGTCGCAAGAAAAACAAAATCTTCTAGATGTACTCATAGTCAACTATTTAGAATGATAACTCTTATAAACTTTTCTTCCATAGAGCGCCACCACCAAGAGGCATAGCAACGAAAGTACGAACGAGAAGCGCATCTCACTGACCCCTAAGAAAGTAATGTCCTCATAACCCACTCCCCCAAAATCGAGCATATACCCCTGTAGGTAAGGAAGCAGGGCCCCGCCAACAATGGCCATTACCAAAAAGGCTGCCCCGAATTTTGCGTCTTCTCCTTGCCCTTCCAAAGCGATTCCGTATATCGTGGGAAACATGATGGACATAAACAACGACGTGCCGATCAAGGCGTAGATGCCTAACATTCCCGGTAGAAAAATAGCTCCGATTAAGGTAAGCATTCCACCAAAACCAAAAAGCATCAATAACTTTCCCGAGTCGATTTTAGTCATCAAGGCTGTTCCTATAGTACGACCAATCAAGAAAATCACGTAGCCGGCTAAACCATACCACACTGCGGATTTCGCATCAATACCAAGAGTTTCCGCATACTGGTATACATAGGTCCAACACATGATTTGTGCCCCTACGTAAAAGGCTTGGGCAATGACACCAAATGAAAACTTGGGTTGTTTCCAAAGACGTTTTACCGACTCCGAAAAATTCACGGTAGCTTCTTGTTGCTTGTTCTCCGGCATTTTCATGAGGGCGATGAGTACAAAAAACAAGAGCACTACTAGGCCTAGGATAACATAGGGGTTTCTAATAATCTCCAAATCAGAGGTGCGTATTACCGATTTTGCACTTTCCGAAAGGGTATCGTAAATAGGAGTACCATCGGCCGTGGTATCATCGGACTGCAAAGCCCCCAAAACAAAATTCTGCGCAATGAGCAGTCCTAAAATTGAGCCCATAGGATTGAACATTTGAGCGAAATTCAAGCGTTGCGTTGCTGTTTCTTCCGCCCCCATAGATAAAATGTAAGGGTTGGAGGTCGTCTCCAAAAAGGCAAGTCCGAACGTCAAAATATAGAGTGCTGCCAGAAAAAACCCGTAGCTCTCATTGGACGCTGCCGGCCAAAATAGCAAGGCTCCCGTAGCATAGAGGGCCAGCCCTAGGAGCACCCCTTTCTTATAGGAGAACTTGTTTACAAAGAGCGCGGCGGGAATGGCCATAGTAAAATAACCTCCATAGAAGGCCAATTGCACCAACGAGGCCTGTGTATTGGTCAGTTCAAGAACTTTCTGAAACCCACGTACCATGGGGTTGGTCATATCATTAGCCAAGCCCCATAAAGCAAATAGGGAGGTAATAAGTATGAAGGGCACGATGACCGATCTTGAAACTACAGGTGTTCTTTCAGAAGTATTCATATAGGGTATTGGTTGGTTATTTTATAATGAACAAAATATGAAATTCGTCCTCTTTTTTGACCATCGTATGGCTACAAAAGCAAAACATATGATTATTCCGTAAGCAATGAGCGATCCAGGTGCACGTAGCCTCCGTCAACGGTGATGAATTGCCCTGTGGTGTGCGATGATCTGCCCGAAATTGTGAACAGGCAAGTATCGGCAATCTCTTGAGGGGTTGTCATTCGGTTACCCAAAGGTATTTTCTTTGTTATCGCCTGCAATTTCTCTTCGCCATTTTCCAAGGTCTTGATCCAAGTGTCGTAAGAAGGTGTCCAACTTTCGGCAATAATAATGGCATTCGATCGAATTCCATCTTTGATAAGGTCAACTGCCCATTCTCTGGTCAAACCGAGTACTCCACCTTTTGAAGCTGCATAGCCCGAGGTAGCACCTTGACCTGTTAAGCCTACTTTGGAGCCAATGTTCAAAATATTCCCTTGCGCTTTTTTAATATAGGGAAGACAGTATTTAGTCATGGCAAAAAAGCTGACCAAATTGAGTTTCAAAGAATACATGAAGTCTTCCATAGAACCGTCGAGGCCGGCACCGTCGTTCACTCCAACATTATTTATCAATGCATCGATCCTTCCGTATTTCTCCCCAATGGTCTTGGCCGCAGCCTCTATCTGGGAGGGCTTTGACAAATCGGTCTGCACAAATATAGAGTCGATACCTCTTTGCTGCAGTGCTTCAGCATACCCATGGCCGCGGTCATTTCTATCCACTATCACGGGAATAGCTCCTTCATGTGCCAAAGCTTGTACGATAGTTTCACCAATGCTGCCCTTGACTCCTGCAGCACCGGTAACCACGACAATTTTATCTTTTAAACCTAAATCCATTTCTATAAATTATAAAAGGTTATGGCATTATCGCCCATAATAGCTGCCTTTTCAGTAGGACTAAGAGTGTCGATGAAATCTACCACTAGATCCTTTACCTGTCCGTAGTTTCCGGCAACTAAACATACAGGCCAATCAGACCCATATAGTATTCGTTCTGGGCCGAAACTATTAAGCACCAAATCCATATAGGGCGTAATCTGATGTGGTTTCCAAGTTGCATAATCCGCTTCGGTGATCATCCCAGAAACTTTGCAAGAAACGTTTTCCATCTTTGCAATTTCGGCCATTAAGACCGCCCATCCTTCATAAAACCCATCTCTAATATAGGGTTTTGCTATATGGTCGATAACAAATTTTTGATGGGGAAAATTCTTCACAAACTCCAATGTGGCACCCAATTGATGCGGAAAGACCAAAATATCATAGGTGTAGCCATATTTTTCCAAATAGGATATGCCCCTTAAAAACTCCGGTCGAATCAAAAAATTATGGTCCGGTTCACCCTGTACCACATGTCGCCAGCCCTTTAATTTCTTATGCGAGGCATACCGCTCTAGAAACTCATCAATATGCTCATCTCTTAAATCTGCCCAACCAACTACTCCCTTGATAAAGTCGTTCTCTCGTGACAGACCTACCAAAAAATCGGTCTCATCAAGGGTTTGATCCGCTTGTACGGCGACACAACCATCAATCCCGTGTGTTTCATATACCTTTTTTAAGTCAGTAGGTAAGAAATCCCTTCGTATAACCGCCATGTCATCATTGATCCATGAATGTTTCACAGGTTCATAGTGCCAGAAATGTTGGTGTGCATCAATAGTCATCAGCTATTTTTTTTTAATGTTGCTACTATACCAATGTTTTCAATTGATAGGATATGTTCCGAAACGCATTCTACGAGGCCTTCGAATCGGGTAAGATCCTCACCCCATATTATACCATTACTCAAGATAACGCCGACTAAGACCTTTATGCTAATTTCATTGTCGGTATACTTTGCCCAATTCAATCTAAAAAAATTCAAGACTTTGGGATCATCCTTAAGTTCGATTTTCTCGTTTTCAAATTCTCCCCTATACATCAAGATCAGGGCGGAAAGCCCGAAAACAATCCGTTGCGGAAACCTTGTTCGGGCCCTAAAATAGTCTTTAAACGTGGGAAGTAATCGCGCAACGAACTTTGAAGTACTATTCAAAGAGATACTAATCAATTGGTGCTCTAACAAGGGGTTTCTGAATCTATCCAAAACATCTTGCACGTAGTTGTAGGTCACCTGTTCTGGAAAATCTAAAGTGGTCACCGTTTCTTTTAATAGCAAGGATTCCACGAAATCACTGACGCCCTCGTTGTCCATCGCCTCTTTTACCAATCGAATTCCCGCCAAATAAGCAACAGGAACCATTGCCGTATGGGCACCATTGAGAATCCGGACCTTCATTTCCCTGTAGGCCGCCAAATCGTCCACAAATTCAACATTCAAATCGGTTTTCGAGAAGGGCAACGCTTTTTGCACGGCCTCAATTCTCTCGATCACCCAACTGTGATAATATTCACCAGCGACAAGCAGTTGATCTTCATATCCCAATTGCGATTCGATTTCCGCAGCTCGGTCAGCTGGGTAACCGGAAACAATACGATCTACTAAGGTGCTACAAAATTGGTTCGAAGAATAAATCCAGTTCATGAAGTCATCACCCAAGCGCCAATGTTCGGCATATTGCAGTACGGCCTTTTTTAAAGCTGCTCCATTGTCCTCTATCAACTCACAAGGTAACAGGATGCAACCCTTTGTGCGATCATAATCAAAATGCTGAAAGCGTTTGTAGAGCCAAAGGGTCAGTTTCGCCGGAAACTCTTTTGGGGGATGATCGCCAAAAGCATCTTCGGCATTAAACTTGATTCCGGCTTCTGTCGTATTGGAAACGATAATCCGCAAGTCAGGGTTTTTGGCCAAATCGAGGTAGGCATCCCACTCATGATACGGGTTCACGATTTGTTGTACACAATCTACCAACGTTTGCTCCGCGATCAAAGTGCCGTTTTTAATTCCGTCCAAGATGACGGTAAATAGACCCTCTTGTGCTTTAAGGTCATCATAATTCCCTCTTTCGGTAGGCTTAACCACAACCACTCCTCCATTAAAATCGGTTTCATGGTTTAAAACATGGATCATCCAATCAACGAAGGCACGAAGAAAATTGCCGCCACCAAATTGCATTACCTTGATGGGCCATTTCTTTGGCTTGTCTACTACTTCTCGATTTAATTTCTGCATCTTCTTTCTTTCTAAGACAGCTTGGCTGTTGGCTGTTGGCTGTTGGCTTATTGCTAGTCGTTTTTCACTAACACCTACAAACACCAATTTTTAAATTTATTACTTATTTCCACTCCTCCTTGCTCCTAACAAATCAAAGTGACATCCCTCTTTTCCAAGGAATAAAATCTTCTTGCCCTAAACGTACCGCCGCCGGAGTTTCTTCACCACTGGCTACTTTAATGAGATATTCCAGGAGTTCTTCCCCCTTCGATTCGATGGTATCTTCACCCGTTATAATCGTACCTGTATCAAAATCTATGATATCTTTCATACGTTCACTAAGCGTTGTATTACTTGACATTTTGATTACTGGGGCCACGGGATTTCCTGTTGGCGTGCCCAATCCGGTGGTAAAACAAATTAGGGTACAGCCCGAACCGGCCAAGCCCGTCGTACTTTCCACGTCATTGCCCGGTGTACAGAGCAGGTTAAGCCCTTTTTTGGTCACTTTTTCGGTGTAATCCAAAACATCGGTCACCAATGAAGTACCGCCTTTTTTTGCCGCGCCTGCCGATTTCATTGCGTCGGTAATCAATCCATCCTTGATATTTCCTGGAGAAGGATTGTTCTTAAATGCTGATCCCAAGGCAATGGCCCGTGCAGCATACGTATCCATCAAACGCGCGAACTTTTCCTTGTTCTCACTGGTCTCGCAACGATTGATCAATTCTTGCTCTACTCCATTCAACTCGGGGAACTCCGATAATACCGTGGTGCCTCCCAAAGCTACTAAAAGATCGGATACATAACCTAATGTAGGATTTGCCGATATACCTGAAAACCCATCTGAACCGCCACATTCCAAACCTAAGGTCAAGTGGTGCAGCGCTGCTGGTTTTCGCTCAATTTTGTTCGCTTCTATCAAACCAAGAAACGTCTTTTTAACGGCTTCTTCTATAAAATGGCGTTCGCTTTTACTTTTTTGCTGTTCCAGAATATACAGGGGTTTCGCGAAATCAGGGTCTCTTTCCAAAATCGCCGCTTGCAAGGTTTTGGTCTCGGCATTTTGACAACCTAGACTCAGCACAGTAGCTCCGGCTACATTGGGATTCGTAATATAACCTGCGAGCAAATTACACAGGGTATCGGAATCTAACCGAAAACCACCGCACCCACCTTCATGGGTCAAGAACTTTATTCCGTCTACATTGGAAAATGTACGGTTTTGTTTGATTTCTTCCGGAGTCTTAATGATCTGCGCACCAAGAATCTCCTCATTGGAGGCTCCATTTTCATAGTGACCGACCAGTGTTTTAGTATCTACGACAAAGTCAGTGGTCGTGAGGTAGCCCAATGACTCTTGCAAAGCCGATTTCATTACCTCGACATTGCGATTTTCACAAAACACCATGGGGATGACCAACCAATGATTTGCTGTACCCACACTTCCATTTTTACGATGGTACCCGTTAAATGTCCGTGAAGTCCATTTTGATACATCAGGTGCTTGCCACGAGTACTTTTTGGTATTCACCCCGTATTCTGAAGAGGCGTGTACGCAGTTTTCAATAGAGATACGAGCTCCTTTTGGGATTGGTTTTATAGCTTCCCCGACCAAAGCACCATACATGATAACCTCGTCTCCCAAATCGAAATTCTTCAAAGCGAACTTGTGTTTGGCCGGAATATCCTCGACAACCTGAAAGGAATCCCCATTGAAATCGATCGCCTCACCACAATTTATGTCATGAAGTGCAGCAAGAATCGTATCATCGGGGTGAAGTTGTAGAAAAGACTTCTTCATATACTTATTTTCTAACTTTTTGAATTAGGGCCAAGGCCGCTCTCACCTTTCTTTCCAACCCTTGGAAATCCCGGTTTTCCAGGATGGTTTTACTGATCAGTTTTGAGCCCATGCCGACACAGGTGACCCCAGCGTCGAACCATTCCCTGAGATTTTCCTCTGTCGGGGACACCCCTCCGGTGGGCATGATACTGGTCCAGGGCTGCGGGCCCCTGACGCCCTTGACGAACTTGGGCCCGTATACATCGCCGGGAAAGAGCTTGACCACTTCGCAGCCGAGCTCCT
>NZ_JBLFEP010000029.1:0-1225 GCF_047345415.1 Maribacter corallii | reverse complement strand
ATAGCCCCTGGCAAGCCCAGCTCCGCCTATGCAAAGTTCTCCCGTTGTTCCTTTGGGCAATAGCTGATTGTTGACACCAAGAATATATGCCTTTGTATTTCCTATGGGCCTACCGATTGGAATACGATCCCGACAATCTTTTCCTATTCTATAACAAATCGAAAAAGTAGTGTTCTCTGTAGGACCATAACCATTAATCATTTGGATTGCTGGGTACATTTCCATTATCTTGTTCACATGATAGGGACTAAGTGCCTCCCCTCCAATTAAAAGATATTTTAAACCTTTAAATATTTCAGCTTTTTCGTCAACATGGAAATTATACAATGATGAAGTTAACCACATCGTATTTATATCATACTTCTTAATCGCAGCACCTAATAAATTAGAATCTAAAAGTGTAGCCTGAGGTGGTAAATAAAGTGACCCTCCATTTAATAGGCTGCCCCATATTTCAAATGTAGTCGCATCAAAGGAAAATGCACCTGTCAGTAAAATCCTTGTCGATTCATCAAGTTCGACATAATCCGCATTGACCACAAGGCTTACTATGTTCCGGTGACTAATCATAACTCCTTTTGGCCTGCCGCTTGTGCCCGAAGTATAAATCACATAAGCCAGATCACTTAAGAGACCATTGGACAGGGTTTCTTCATGGGCCTGTTGAATCTCAATGGAAGATATATCGAATACCGAATAGGTGTCGCTGATATCCTCAGGTAAAAGACTGTCGGTCAAGATCACATTTACTTTAGCGTCGTCCAACATATACCTTATACGTTCCGAAGGGGCATCCATGTCTATAGGAAAATAGGCCGAACCGTTCATCAAGATCCCCACTATTGCAACTATCGTATCAATCGATCTATCCCCGAAAACACCTATAACGTCCCCACGGGATGAACGGGAGCTTAAAAAATCGGCCACTCCTAAAGCACTTTCGAAAAGTTCACTATAGGTAACACTTTCACCACCATTAAAAACAGCTACACTATCAGGAGCCTTCTCGACCTGGTCCTCGAAAAGGTCGATGACCGTCCTGTCCAAGGGATAGGCCACCGCCGTATCATTGTAAGCGTGCAAAAGCTCATCGCGCTCATCGGGGGTGATCATGGCTATGTCCGATAACCGTACCGTTGGATCTTCTATGACACTACCTACTATATTTTTGAAATACGTGACAAAACGCTCCATCGTTTCCCTCTTGAACAGATCCGTGGAGTAT
>NZ_JBLFEP010000028.1:0-1286 GCF_047345415.1 Maribacter corallii | reverse complement strand
CGAGAATATAGTAGGTCGTGTCATAGAGGACCCTGCGGTACGGTTGTCGGACATAGCCATGATCACCCCCGAGGAGCGCGATGAGCTTTTGTACGGGTTCAACGACACGGCGGTCGATTATCCGTTGGATAGCACAATAATTAATCTGTTTGAAGAGCAAACTCTAAAATCTCCTAATAATGTGGCGGTAAAATATGGTAATAGCACAATTTCCTACAAAGAATTAAAAGATAGGTCAGATAAGATAAGTGCTTATTTAGAAAATGTAGTGCAGATAAAACAGGGTGATCTTGTGGGGTTACTTCTAGAACGGGAAGAGGAATTGATACCGACAATATTTGGTATAATGAAATCGGGAGCAGTTTATGTTCCGCTTTCTGTTTATCAACCTTCTGCTCGAATTAATTCAATTATATCTAATGCAGGTTTGAGGGCTTTGATAACCCGTGGAGTACATATGGATACTTTAGATATCATGGTGGAATCAGAATTATTGGATTTAGATAAATTGGAAAATGAAATTTATAAACAATCCTATGTTCAGTCTTCAAATATAATACGAGGTTCAAGCTTAGCATATGTCATATACACTTCAGGATCCACAGGCAAACCAAAGGGAGTAATGATAGAACATCACTCTATTGTGAATCGACTTTTGTGGATGCAGAAAAAATTTACTTTGACGGAGAAAGATGTGTTGCTTCAAAAGACACCCTTGGTCTTTGATGTTTCGATTTGGGAGTTGTTCTGGTGGAGTATTAGTGGTGCGAGTCTATGTTTGTTGCCTGTAGGACATGAAAAATATCCTAGTGAAGTGATTAAAGCAGTTGAAGATAATGATGTGACCACCATACATTTTGTTCCTGCAATGTTGAATGCATTTCTGTCGGAAGCAGTTGGAGTTGATGGTAATCGTTTGAAAACTTTGCGACAAGTGTTCTCAAGCGGTGAAGCTTTAAGTTTAGACCAAACACTTAATTTTAGGAACATATTACATAACCGGAATAGAACTCAACTGATTAATCTTTATGGCCCTACAGAAGCTACTGTTGATGTATCCTATTATATATTTGATTTTAAGAAAGAACCAAAATATGTACCTATAGGTAGACCTATCGATAATACGAAGTTTTATGTGATTGACAGGTTTAATCAAATTCTTCCAATTGGTGTTATTGGAGAGTTATATATCGGTGGGGCAGGACTTGCCAGGGGCTACATGAACAATGAAGAGCTGACTAATGAGAAGTTCGTTGAGAATCCTTTTATACCTGGTGAGCGGATGT
>NZ_JBLFEP010000027.1:0-1297 GCF_047345415.1 Maribacter corallii | reverse complement strand
TTCAAAAGGCCCCTTCAAGAGATTATTACGATCTATCGGCCGCCCAAAGGCGATTGTACTTTCTCTATGAGATGGACAGGTCCTCGTTGGCGTACAACCTGCCCCGACTTATCGAATTGAAGGGAGCACTGGACCTTGTCCGTTTGGAGGTTGCCTTCGAGAAGCTTATCTCCCGCCATGAGATCTTGCGGACCCGTTTCGAGGTTGTAGGGGACAAGGTCTACCAGAGGATAATTGCGGATGTGGATTTTAAATTGGAGTTCCATAGGTCGAAAGGGCCGGGTGTGGATGGTCTGGCCAAGGAATTTGTCCGTCCCTTCGACCTTGGTGATGCGCCGTTGTTGCGCGCGGGCCTTATAGAGGTCTCCGATATGGAGCACTTCCTTATGGTGGATATGCACCATATCGTTACCGATGGTGTCTCCCAGGGGATCTTGATCAGGGACTTCATGCGGTTCTACAATAATGAGGAACCAGAAGCACTGCCATTGCAGTACAAGGATTATTCCGAGTGGCAACAGGGGCCGGAGCAGCAAGCAAGGTTGAACTCGCAACGCGGGTTCTGGCTCGGTGAGTTCTCGGAAGAGGCCTCGGTATTGGAGCTTCCCACCGATTATCCCCGTCCACGGTTCAAGAGTTACAAGGGTAGCAATATATCTTTTTCTCTGGGCGTGGAAACGACCGGTAGGCTCAAGGCACTTGGCGAGGAAGTTGGCGCTACGATGTTCATGACCGTTCTGGCGTTGTTCAATGTGCTTTTGGGGAAGCTTGGCAACCGGGAGGACGTTACCATCGGGACAGGTGTTGCGGGCCGCCACCATCCGGACCTTGAGGGGATCATGGGCATGTTCGTGAACACGCTTGCCCTTCGCAACTCCCCGCAGGGCGATATGGGCTTCAAGGAGTTTTTGACACAGGTCAAGGGAAGGACCCTTTGCTGCCTTGACAACCAGGACTACCCTTACGAGGAACTCATAGATGAGCTACAGGTGCCAAGGGACACGGGGCGTAATCCGTTGTTCGATGTGATGTTCGTTTTTCAGAACTTTACCAGAGAAGAGCTGGGTATCCCGGGGCTGACGCTCAGGCCATATGATCTCGCCCACGATATATCCAAGTTCGACCAAACTTTGACCGTAATGGAATCGAAGGATGTACTTCACTTTGACTTCGAATACTCCACGGATCTGTTCAAGAGGGAAACGATGGAGCGTTTTGTCACGTATTTCAAAAATATAGTAGGTAGTGTCATAGAAGATCCAACGGTACGGTTATCGGACATAGCCATGATCACCCC
>NZ_JBLFEP010000026.1:0-1370 GCF_047345415.1 Maribacter corallii | reverse complement strand
AGATCTCTTTATCGGTCTATACCCGTGGCACCTGAGAAGGGTCATTACGCGCTTTCCCCAGCCCAGAGGCGTATGTACTTCCTCTATCGTTTCGACAGTTCGTCGCTCTCGTACAATATGCCCCAGGCCTTCCGTTTGGAGGGGGTACTTGACCGAGATCGACTGACGGGCTGTTTCAAGAGCCTTATAGGTCGCCACGAGAGCCTTCGCACCTCTTTTTTGGAAGTCTCCGGCCATGCCTATCAGGAGGTTTTCTCGGATGTTGATTTTGAGCTCGAGCTGTACGGGCCTTCCGGATCCGGGTTGGGTGATATACTGACCAGCTTCGTCCGTCCCTTCGACCTTGGCCAAGGTCCGTTGTTGCGTGCGGGACTGGTGGAGGAATCCCCGGAGAGCCATATTTTGGTGATAGACCTGCACCATATCGTTACTGACGGTGTGTCGCAAGGGGTCCTGATAAAAGACTTCATGGCCTTTTATAACGATGAGCCGCTTCCTGACCTGAGATTGACCTATAAGGACTATTCCGAGTGGCAACAGGGAGCGGAGCAGCAGGAAAGGTTGAAGGCGCAGCGCGGGTTTTGGTTGGAGGAGTTCTCGGATGATATTACTGTATTGGAGCTCCCTACGGACCATCCCCGTCCCTTGGTCAAGGGGCATAGTGGCGATAGTGTGTTCTTTTCATTGGGTACCGAAGAGACCTCTGCCTTGAAGTCTATTTCCAAGGATTCCGGATCTACGATGTTCATGACCGTTCTGGCGTTGTTCAATGTGCTATTGGGCAAGCTTGGCAATCAAGAGGATATAACGGTGGGTACCCCGGTCGCGGGCCGTTCCCATGCAGACCTGGAAGGCATGGTAGGTATGTTCGTGAACACGCTTGCCCTTCGCAACTACCCAAAGGGCAGTATGGCCTTCAAGGAGTTTCTAATGGAGGTGAAGGAAAGGTCCTTGTCCCATTTTTCAAACCAGGAGTACCAATACGAGGAACTGATAGACGAGCTTAATATCGTAAGGGACACGGGGCGCAACCCGTTGTTCGATGTGATGTTCTCGTACCAGAACTTCGAACATGAGGAGTTGGACCTTCCGGGGCTGAAGCTCAGTCCGTATGATTTCGACCATCGTATATCCAAGTTCGACCTTCTTCTAAATGTCATCGAATTCCCCGATAGGTTGAAATTGAGCATAGAATATTCGACGGAACTATTCGATGAGGGCACGATAGGGCGTTTCGTCACGTATTTCGAGAATATAGTAGGTCGTGTCATAGAGGACCCTGCGGTACGGTTGTCGGACATAGCCATGATCACCCCCGAGGAGCGCGATGAGCTTTTGTACGGGTTCAACGACACGGCGGTCGATTATCC
>NZ_JBLFEP010000025.1:0-1473 GCF_047345415.1 Maribacter corallii | reverse complement strand
CCAACAGCCTTTGCTACGACAGCGCTACGGGACTCACCCTGACCGCCAGCGTAACCTCGGGGGGCGAAGCGCCATTCCAATACAGGCTCAACGGCGGGGCATACCAGTCCAGTGCCGATTTCACCGGACTCGTACCGGGAAGCCATACCGTAGAGGTCATCGACAACAGGAACTGTACCGCAACGGCGAGCATCGACGTCTTCCCGACATTGACCGCTACCGCAAGCCTGGTCAAGGACCTGGACTGTAGCGCAACGCCCGATGCCGAAATCAGTATAAACATCGCAGGGGGCAACCCGAACTTCACCTATGAGGTGTTCAGGAACACCGTATCCGTACAGGCCAGTACGGCCGTGCCCGGTATCCCGTTCTCGTTCTTCACCACCACAGCGGGCATCTACGAATTCGTCATCACCGATACAGAGAGCTGTACCGTGACCACCAACCAGGTGACCGTCAGCCCGGATACCCCACCGACCGCAGTGGAGGTGCTCACCGCACCCCTATGTGCCACAAGCGCCGACGGGGCAGTGGAACTGCAGATCACGGGGGGACTGGCACCATACCAGATCGTATTCGACGGAAGTGCGCCATCGCCACAGACAACATATGCAGGACTGACCGCCGGAACGGCATACGACTATACCGTGACCGATGCCAAGGGATGCGTACTCAGCGACAGCGTCACCCTGACCGCACCATCGCCCGTACTTCCCGGTACCATAGACCTGGTCACGGGCTACCGTTGCGATAACGCATCGGCCACCATTCAGGCCATTAACTACTCAGGGGGGACCCCCGGGTATACCTTCAGTATCGACGGAGTGAACTTCCAGCCTTCCGATACCTTCAATACCGGAATAACCGAAGGTACCTATACCATCACCGTAAGGGACGCCAACGGATGTAGCGAACAGACACCGCCCATCGTCATCGATGCGCTCGACCCGCCCACGGACATCGCCTTCGCACAGACATCGCCCACATGCCCGGCCGTGACCGCCGACGTCACACTTAACGTCACAGACGGTACCGCGCCATTCAACTATGAGATCATCGCCCCTCTGGCCGACGCGACCGACAACGGCAACAACAACGTGTTCTCGGCCCTACCACCGGGAACATACACCTTCCTCGTCACGGACGATAAGGGATGTACCCTACAAAGGGACTATACCGTCACAGACGTGGACCGCGTAGCGGTCATCTCACAGTTGACCAACAACGTCAGCTGCCTGGGCACGGCCGACGGGGCATTCACCTTCACCGTGAGCGACTTCATCACAACATACAGCTACACCGTGACCAATACGGCCGCTGCTACCGTACAGTCGCAGAACAACATAAACACCGTTACACCCGTGGTCGTGGCGACCCTGCCCGCCGACACCTACACCGTAACCGTAACCGACGATACAACCAACTGTACCGATACCACCACAATCACAATAGCACCGCCACCAGCGGCATTGG
>NZ_JBLFEP010000024.1:0-1489 GCF_047345415.1 Maribacter corallii | reverse complement strand
GGTCAACGGAAATGAATCCATCTGCACATAGTATTTGGGAAGCATATATTCCGGGAGATAAAGCGATAGATGTTCTTCCAAATCGGACGGGAACAGCTCTTGCTCAGACACATAATATCCTACCAAATAACCGCTATCGAATTCCCCCTTGAACAATACCAACCCTTCTTTCACCATTTCATGGCCCAACAATTGGCTCTCAATCTCCCCAAGCTCGATACGATGCCCGCGGACCTTTACCTGGTCGTCCACCCTGCCGATGAATTCAAGAACACCTTCAGGAAGCCACTTTACTAGGTCGCCGGTTCGATATATAAATTCACCCTCCTTATAAGGATTCTCCATCCTACGCAGATCAGTCACGGAAGGAGAACCGATATAGCCCTTGAACAACTGTGCTCCTCCTATATGAAGTTCCCCCGCCACTCCTTCAGGAAGCAACTGATGATTACTGTCAAGGATATAAATCGTACTGTTAGGCGTAGGACGACCTATCGGAACGTTCTTACCAGATACAGAATCCTCGTGACGATATCGGTGGACAACACAGCCTATCGTAGCCTCTGTAGGTCCGTACTCGTTATAAATCTCAAGGTCAGTAGATCCTTTTGAATTGATTGCAGAGGCAAGGTCACAAGTGAGTTGCTCCCCCCCCACTATAAAACGCCGGATACCCTTGAGGCTCAAATCGCTCTCCTTCAAAACCCTCAAATGTGAAGGGGTAAGCTTCAGTACTTTAGCATGGCCATCCAAGATTACCTGTTCCAATAACATCGCTTGCCCATCCTGCGAACCATTGTACACACGTAACTCGTTCCCGCTCAACAGGGGAAGGAACATTGAGGTAATGGTCAAATCGAAGGATATCGAACTGAACAGTGCCATTGGACATTGCTCCTCCTTCATATAACAGGGACCCGCCCAGCTCATATAATTGAAAAGCGCACCATGACTAATCATGACCCCCTTGGGGAGACCCGTGGATCCCGATGTATAAAGAACATAGGCAAGGTCTTCCGAAGAAACTACAGGAAGACGACTTTTAACAACATCGCCCTCAAAATCCAAAGACCCCATATCTAAACGGTTATCGACCGCAATCCCTTCCAAAATAACTTCGTTATCCGCAATCAAATCGACCGTCGATATAAGCGCCTTCATCCCACTGTCAGATATCATATGGCCCTTTCGAGCCGATGGGTAGACAGTATCGATGGGAACAAAGGCACAACCTGACTTCAAAACCCCCAAAACAGCCACCAGCAAATCATCCGAGGGCTCCATCAATATACCTACCCTATCGCCCTTAGCAAGTCCCAAAGAAAACAACCGAAATGCCAAATGAGAAGACCTCGAATCCAAAGAAATATAACTCAGCTCAGAGGAAAGGTAACTCACAGCTACATTATCAGGAGCCTTCTCGACCTGGTCCTCGAAAAGGTCGATGACCGTCCTGTCCAAAGGATAGGCCACCGCCGTATCATTGTAA
>NZ_JBLFEP010000023.1:0-1490 GCF_047345415.1 Maribacter corallii | reverse complement strand
TCGGGGACACCCCTCCGGTGGGCATGATACTGGTCCAGGGCTGCGGGCCCCTGACGCCCTTGACGAACTTGGGCCCGTATACATCGCCGGGAAAGAGCTTGACCACTTCGCAGCCGAGCTCCTCGGCCCTGGCTATCTCGGTCAACGAGCCACAGCCGGGCGACCATAGCACCTTCCTTCGGTTGCAGGCCAGGGCGATGTCCTCCCTCAGTACGGGGGTAACGATGAAGTTGGCCCCCGACAGCATATAGGTCGAGGCGGCCCCGGCATCGGTAATGGAGCCGACCCCCATGATCATTCCCGGGAGCTCCGAGATCGCGTATTTGTTCAGTTCCCCGAATATCTCATGGGCATAGTCGCCCCGCGAGGTGAACTCCAGCAGGCGTGCCCCGCCGTCGTAACAGGCCTTGAGCACTTTCTTGCCCAGTGCCACATCGGAATGGAAGAAAAGGGGCACCATGCCCGTTTCCCTCATCACGGTCGCCACTTGTAGTCTTGAATATTGTGCCATTGGTATGGGTTTAAGGTTTCTAATGTTCCGGGGCCGGGGTCTTCATGGGACCGAACGGTCAACGGGCCACCCGACCGGAGGCGTCGCCCCCCATGAGCTTTTCCACTTCGGCCACGGTGACCAGGTTCGCGTCCCCCTTGATGGTATGCTTCAGACAGGAGGCGGCCACGGCGAAGTCCAGGGCGTTCTGGTCGTCCTCGGGATACTTGAGCAATCCGTAGATCAGTCCGCCCATGAAGGAGTCCCCCCCGCCGACACGGTCCACGATATCGGTGATCTGGTATTGCCGGGTCTGGTACATCCGCTCCCCGTCGTAGAGCACGCCGGCCCATGTATTGTGGGAGGCGGAGATGGAACCGCGCAGGGTGGTGATCACCTTTTTCGCCTTGGGGAACTTTTTCATCATCTGTTTACAGACCGATAGGAAGGCCTCCGCCTTCACCCCATGGCCGTCCTTGTGTACGTCGAGTCCCTCGGGATGGATACCGAAGTGCTTCTCGGCGTCCTCCTCGTTGCCCAAGATGATATCGCAATAGGAGGTCAGTTCGGTCATGATGGCCTCGCGGTCCCCGCCGTACCTCCAGAGCTTGGCCCGATAGTTCAGGTCGGTGGAGATGGTGATCCCCTTCTCACTGGCGACCTTTACCGCCTCCAGGCATACATCGGCCGCCCCCTGTGAGATAGCGGGGGTGATACCGGTCCAGTGGAACCATTCCACGTCCTCGAGGACGGTCCGCCAATCGATCATTCCCGGACCGATCTCGGCCATTGCGGAATGGGCCCTGTCGTAGACCACTTTCGAGCCCCTGCTCACCGCACCGGTCTCCAGGAAATAGATGCCCAGGCGGTCGCCGCCATGGACGATCTTGTCCACGCCCACGCCGCGCTTGCGCATTTCCATCAGGGCACATGCGCCGATATCGTTATCGGGCAGACGGGTCACGAAATCCACCGGTACCCCATAGTTGGCCAGGGACAC
>NZ_JBLFEP010000022.1:0-1732 GCF_047345415.1 Maribacter corallii | reverse complement strand
CAATTTTATACCACCATCAAATGATATAGAGAAGGAGTTGGTTGAAATCTGGTCGGAGGTTCTAAAACTTCCTACAAATGTCATCGGAGCGAATACAAGTTTCTTTGAACTCGGAGGACATTCCTTGTTGGCGTCATTACTTGCAAATCGAATATCAGAAAAGTTTAAAGTGAAATTTGAACTTAAAGAAATCTTCATAAAAAAAAGTATAATTGCTCAGGGAGACTTTATACAACTAAATAACTGGTTGCTAAATACAAAAACAAACGAAAATGAGGCAACCGAGATTACAATCTAAACAAATACCAAAGATCATTTACACTGTATAGATAAACCCAGAAAGATATATAGCACAGTTAAATGATATAGAAAGTCGACTAAACCCTAGTCGGATATTCCTAAAAAATCATAAATATCATTGGAGAGAAGAACAGTTTTTTGGTCTTGATACCTAAAATTATATATGGGTAAAAAAGAACACAAAGAGAGACAAGTTTAGAAAGAATTTATAGAATCAAATAGTTGATTAAAAAACCTAATTAAGTGAAAATTTAGCAATTGAATTTACCATCTAAAAATATTATGGAAAAATTACTAAAGCAACTTAAAGATATTAATGCTACAATAAGGGTTGAGAATGGAGATCTTAAATTAAAATTTCCTAAAAACAACTATAACAGCAGTATAATAGATGAGATAAAATATAATAAGAAAGAGTTAATAGAATTTATAAATAAAAGACAGGAGATATCTGATAGCAACTTACTTATAAATAAGGCATTAGAAAAGGAGTACTATAGGCTTTCTTCTGTTCAGAAAAGACTTTACTTTCTTTGTCAGCTTAACCCATCTTCATTGGTCTTTAATTTGTCTCAAATAGTCGAAATAGAAGGAGATATAGATAAGGTAAAAGTCGAAAATACCTTCAAAAAACTTATCGATAGACATGAAAGCTTGCGCACCTCAATTCAAATTATAAATGGCGAAGCTTTTCAGAAAATATCAGATAATGTGGAATTTTCCATTGAATATTCTGAATCTACGGAAGCAAATTCTGAATCCGTAATTACAAAGTTTATAAGACCATTTGATCTTGGCGAGGCACCTTTACTTAGGGTAGGTTTGGTAAAGTTAAAAAACAAGTCCCACTTATTGCTGGTGGATGTGCACCATATCATTGCTGATGGGATTTCCATGAGTATTCTAATAAAGCATTTTATGGATATTTATAACCATAAAAAACTACCGCAGGTAAAATTACATTATAAAGATTATGCAGAGTGGCAAGAGACTCTTAAGGAACAAAAACAGTTTCAAAAACAGCGTGATTTTTGGTTACGCGAATTTGTAGACAATATGTCTATAATTGACCTACCTGTTGATTTTAGTAGACCGTCGGTAAGGAATTACTCAACTGGTTTGAAATCTTTTGTTATTGATATTGAAAAAACAAAATGTTTAAGGCTAATTGAAGAAGAAGAGGAAGCGACAATGTTCATGGTTTTATTTTCAATTTTAATAATACTATTAAGCAAGTTGAGCAATCAGGATGATGTTACAGTCGGTACTGGTATAGCAAATAGAAATCATGTTGGATTAGATTCAATAATTGGCATGTTTGTCAATGTCATAGCGCTTCGTAATCATCCAAAGGGAAGCTATAGTTTCAAGGAGTTTTTA
Organism: Maribacter corallii; assembly: GCF_047345415.1. Lineage (NCBI taxonomy): Bacteria > Pseudomonadati > Bacteroidota > Flavobacteriia > Flavobacteriales > Flavobacteriaceae > Maribacter > Maribacter corallii. The sequence continues at coordinate 52 of NZ_JBLFEP010000022.1, read as the reverse complement.
ACAACGGTAAGGACAAAAACCTTATCTGCTTTTGAGAATCAGTCATATCCGT
>NZ_JBLFEP010000021.1:0-1748 GCF_047345415.1 Maribacter corallii | reverse complement strand
GGCCCTACATAATCATCACTTGTAGTGAGCTCCGGGTCGGGAAGGGCCCTGCGGTCGACCTTGCCGTTAGGGGTCAACGGAAATGAATCCATCTGCACATAGTGAACGGGAAGCATATAATCAGGTAAGGTCAGTGCCAAATAGGACCGTAGCTCTCCTGGTTTGATTTCATTGTCGGATACGATATAGGCTATAAGGTCCATACTCCCTCCTCTTTCTTTCGCTACTACTACAATATCCCTCACTTCTTCATAGGCCAATAATTGGTTCTCGATCTCCCCTAACTCGATTCTATAACCGCGGATCTTTACCTGATTATCCCTGCGACCTTGGTATTCGATATTGCCGTCGGACAACCAACAGGCAAGATCCCCTGTTCTATATACCTTCTTCTCATTGGGGATCCAATGGTCAATAAATTTCTCCGAGGTCAAGGTCATATCCCCTATATAACGTTGGGCTAGTCCGTCTCCGGCAATGCACAGTTCTCCTGTTACACCAATGGGAACAAGGTTCCCATACTTGTCGGTGATATAGATTCGCTCATTGGGTAGGGGTTTGCCTATTGGAATGGTTGAATAATCGTCCAGCTTAGCCAGTTCTATCTCAAAACTCGTGGAATCGACACATGTCTCTGTAGGTCCGTAGATGTTAAATAACTTTACTCGATCATATTCATGATACTTATAAAACTCCTTTACAAGTTCTTTTGACAACACTTCTCCCGCTAACATCCATATACGTAAACTCGTTAATCTAAAATCTTCATCCAATGAGCTCATCAAAATCCGGAGATGCGTAGGCGTACCATCGGATACCTCAATGCCATTCCTATTATAAAAATCAATCAACCGATCGCCATCTTTACGATCAAGGTCATCACATATATAAAGACTATGTCCTAGTAGTAAAGCTCCGAATATCTGTTGGACGGATGCATCGAAGGAGTAAGAGGCAAGTAGTGCCACTCGTAAAGATTTTGAACCATGATCACTACTATATACCCTTTCCCTAAGGCCTTGTACCAAATTTATAACACTTTTATGCCCCATCATAACACCTTTGGGCAGGCCAGTCGAACCGGAGGTGAATATGCAATAAGCCAAATCATTTGGTTCAATAGGCATCCCGATATTCTGGGAGCTATCCATATAAAGATCTTCCGAATGAATATTTCTTACCGGTAGATATGCAGAATACTGCTCCAGATAGGTACCTTCTGTAAGCAAAAGGGTCGACCGACTTTGATCCAGCATGTACTCCACACGCTGAGCAGGAAGGTTAGTATCAATCGGCAGGTATCCCGCACCTGACTTCAGTACTCCAAGAATACCTATTATCATCTCGACAGAGCGATCCAATAACAGGCCCACCACACTTCCAGGAACGATTCCAAAAGATACAAGGTAATTTGCCAATTGATTCGACCTTTCATTGAGCTCCTTATAAGTATGCCGCTCCCCCTGAATGACAACAGCAACCCGGTCAGGATTTTCCAATACCTGCTCTTCGAACATCTCGACTATCGAATAATCGATTGAATAATCAGCCCCAGACTTGTTGAATCCCTTCAATAGGGTATCGCGCTCCTCTATAGATAGAATATCGATCTGGGATAACTTTATGCTGGGGTTTGAAATAACCGCAAACACTATTTCCTTGAAATACAGGATAAATCTATTTATGGTACTTGCCTTAAATAGATCCGTGGAATACTCGAAATTAAGGTAAATCCCATCGTTGGACTC
>NZ_JBLFEP010000020.1:0-1823 GCF_047345415.1 Maribacter corallii | reverse complement strand
CAGAGGAAAGGTAACTCACAGCTACATTATCAGGAGCCTTCTCGACCTGGTCCTCGAAAAGGTCGATGACCGTCCTGTCCAAAGGATAGGCCACCGCCGTATCATTGTAAGCGTGCAAAAGCTGTTTTTTCTCTAAAAAATAATTCCTATCAATTTTATTTGTTGCATTATGAATTATTGTTTTTAATATTTCTTCAAAACAATATCTAAATTCAATGACAGACTCGTCCTCAATAAATGAGGTTAGGTAATTTATATTATATGATAAAATATCTCCTGTTGAATTGACGGATATTTCAAAATTAGCATTACTACGCTCAAATGTAAAATCATTAATTTTTTCAATTCTTTTAATTTTTCCTTGATTCAAACTAGTTTGCTCTCCATCGAGATTATCATATACATGAAAATTAACATAGCTAAAAACAATATCAAAAATAGGATTCTTTGAAGAAGTTGGCTCCCCAATCGCTTGCATAATCTGGATTAGCGAAAAATGACTATAATTATTTAAGCCATCAAGCTTTTTTTGTACACTATGGGTAAATTCATTCCATGTAATATTTTCTAATACTAAAAACCTAAATGGTATGGTATTCAAAAAACAACCCAATATTTTATCTCCATCCTCTTTCTCAGGCCTCTTGCTTGTTACTAATCCTGTTGTTAAATCATTTTGATAAGAAAATAAATTCAAACAATACAGAAAAGCTGAATAACATAAGGCTCGAATACTGATTTTTTGTTGCTTAGCATATGATTTGATGAGTTCATATAGTTCATTAGAAATTATTTCACCTTGAGAATTAAACTTTTCCTCATCAGACTTATTAGTAAATGAATATCTAGAGTAATCTAAAAGTTCGTTTTTCCAAAACTTTTTAACGCTTTCGTTTTGACTTTGTATTTTCTGTTCAATGATATAATCCTTATAACTACTTTTTAACGATTTAGGAACGAAATTGACATCTGTCTGTAGTTTCAAATAAATATTTTTCAACTCCGTATTCAAGGAAGCTCGACTCCATCCATCAATAATTGCGTGGTGGAATATAAAGCACATGGCATATAAATCATTCCCCAAAGCATATACCTTGTATCTCCATAATCCAGGTATTTCTATATCAAAAGCTTTTTGAAAATCAGCTTCAAGATCACTCTTAATGGTAATTTTAAGTTCATCATTACTTAAACCAGAAAGATCCTGATATGTGAAATCTATGGCAACGTTCTTATGGACAATTTGTAGGGGTACATTTTTATTTTGACTAAGTTCAAAACTTGTCCTTAATATCTCATGCTTTTCCACCATTAACGTTAATGATTTTTTAAAAAGTTCAACATCAAATAGTTTTAGCACAACAAAATCCAACATCTGATCATGATAAATATTATGTTCTTTTGAATAATGAAAAAACATACCTTGTTGAATATCACTCATTGGAAATACATCTACGATAGTTTCCTCTGTATAAATGACATTATCTAAGTAAAATTTATTTTTTAGGTTTTCAAATTGTTTTTCTATATTCTTTGCCAAGGAAAGGTATTTATTCTCAGAATTTTCATTAGATAAATACTTTGCTATACTTTCAATATTCTTGTAAGTAAGAATATCTTTTACTGTCAGTTTATATCCTTCTTTTTTAATAAGAGAACAGATCTGTATCGACCTTATGGAGTCTCCCCCGATAGAATAAAAATCATCGGTGACACCCACTTTATCGATCCCAAGGACTTCAGACCATATAACGCAAAGCAGCTTCTCCTCTTTCGTTACGGGCCCTACATAATCATCACTTGTAGTGAGCTCCGGGTCGGGA